>JBASRE010000047.1:0-5862 GCA_049273695.1 Pyrinomonadaceae bacterium | reverse complement strand
ACGCCCTCCCTCACGGTCGGGCTACTGCCCTGTCGCTCCGGAGGAGCGAAGTGTTTATAGCACCGCGAAGTCAACAGAAAGGTCGCCGCTCGGAAGTGGCAGTTGTCTCGTCCGCGGGGCGATAGATTTTTCGGGCGCATTGGACTATAAACATGTCGTCTCTCCGGGATGACGGCGCAATAGTTCGTGGGGCAGCGGCTTTTTCACCAGTGGAGTCGGAGGTGGAGTCGGGCTGGGCGCACCACGCTTCCGAGGAAGCATGAATCCTCGTCAACGTCGGACCCGGACGGTCGAGTTTTTTCCAGGAAGGACATCAACTGAATTCCCGCGCTTAGCTTTCACCCCGGACAGGCTAACAATCTCTCGTTCTAAACAAGGAGTTGAAATGAAAAAACTAACCCTGATTTTTGCACTAGTACTCAGCTCGACATCGTTCGTTTGGGCGCAGAGCAATCCGCTGTTAATGCGCACGCCGACGCTCAACAAAACGCACATCGTGTTTTCCTACGCCGGCGATTTGTGGACGGTGGGGCGCGATGGCGGCGAAGCCAGCCGCCTGACGACGGGAGTTGGCCGGGAATTCAGCCCGCTATTCTCGCCCGACGGGCAGTGGATAGCTTTCACCGGTGAATATGACGGGAACGTAGACATTTATGTCATGCCCGCCGCGGGCGGTGTGCCCAGGCGGTTGACCTACCATCCCGGCGGGGATCAACTCTCGGGCTGGACGCCGGATGGAAAATCCGTGCTCTTTGTCTCTGGCCGCCAGGCCGAAAGCGGCCGCACGGGCCAGCTCTTCACCATGGCGATTGACGGCGTGAACCCGACGCTCGTGCCGCTGCCAATGGCTTACGAAGGCTCCTATTCCCCGGACGGTGCGCGCATCGCTTATGTGCCACTGCCGCGCTCGTTCCAGGCGTGGAAGCGTTATCGTGGCGGCACGGCCACTCCCGTTTACATTGCTAACCTGAGCGATTCGAGCGTTGAGAGAATACCTCGGACTGATTCCAACGACTTTAATCCTATGTGGCCGTCGGGAGATTCGCGCAAGGTCTACTTCCTGTCTGACCGCGAAGGAACTATTACGCTCTTTGCGTACGACACGGTCTCGAAAAGAATATCGGAAGCAATTGAGAACGACGGCTTAGATATTAAGTCGGCGTCGGCATCCGCTGATGCGATCGTCTACGAGCAGTTTGGCTCGATCAATCTTTACGATCTCAAGTCGGGTAAGACTAAGCGTGTCCCCGTCACGATCAACGCCGACATCCCGTCAGTGCGGGCGAAGTACGAGAAGGTTGCCGACCGCATCCTGAATGCCTCGCTTTCTCCGACTGGGGCGCGCGCTCTCTTTGAAGCGCGCGGCGAAATCATCACCGTACCCGCTGAGAAGGGTGACGTACGCAACCTGACCAACACCACGGGCGTCGCTGACCGCGACCCCGCCTGGTCGCCGGACGGTAAGTGGATCGCCTACTTCTCCGATGAGTCGGGCGAGTACGCGCTCCACCTCAGACAGCAGAGCGGGATGGGCGAGGTCAAAAAGATCAGCCTTGGGAACCCGCCGTCGTTCTTCTACGCGCCAAACTGGTCGCCCGACAGCAAGAAGATCGCGTTCACGGACAAGCGGCTCAACCTCTGGTACGTGGATCTCGACAAAGGAACGCCGATCAAGGTTGACTCTTCGCGGCGTGGCGCAGGATTCAATGCCAGTTGGTCGCCGGATAGCCGCTGGTTGGCTTACACCAGGCCGGTCGAGTCGTGGTACAGCGCGGTCTTCATCTATTCGTTGGAGGAAGCGAAGACCCGGCAAGTGACAGACGGTTTGAGTGATGCGAGTTCGCCCACGTTCGACAAGAATGGCAAGCACCTCTACTTCATGGCCAGCACCGACATCGGGCCGAAACTTTCCGGCTTCGATATGTCGAGCTATCCGCATCAGCCGACGCGCAGCGCCTACGTGGTCGTCCTGAAAAAGACCGACCCTTCACCGCTCGCGCCTGAAAGCGATGAAGAGAAAACAGCCGAAGAGAAAAAGCCTGAAGCACCGAGTGACAAGCCGGCAGAGAGCGAGCAGAAAGCCGATCCGGCTGCGGCCGCAGCCAAACCCGGCCCTAAACCCGATGACAAGAAAGCGCCGCCGAAAGTCACAATCGATTTTGAGCGTGCCGACCAGCGCATCCTTGCATTGCCAATCCCGGCCCGCAACTTCGTGGGACTGGCCACGGCCAAAGCGAATACGATCTTCCTTCTCGAAGCTCTGCCGCCTGCTCCCGGTGTGACGGGTGTCACGCTGCACAAGTTCGACATGGAGAAGCGCAAGTTCGAAAAGGTTCTGGACGGCGTGCGCAGCTTTGACCTCTCGGCCAACGGCGAAAAGATGCTTTTCCGTCAAACCGCCGGTCAAGCCGACAACTGGTTCATCGCTTCCACCACGCAGCCGATCAAACCCGGCGAAGGAAAGATCAAGACCGAGGACATCGAGGTCTATGTTGACCCGAAGGCCGAGTGGCAACAGATGTATCGCGAGGCCTGGCGCATTCAACGCGACTTTTTCTATGACCCGAATTACCACGGCCTCGATCTGAAGGCAACGGCGAAGAAGTATGAGCCGTACCTGAATGCGCTCACTCACCGCGCTGACCTGAGTTATCTCTTCCAGGAAATGTTCGGCGAGCTGACCGTGGGCCACCTCTACGTGCAGGGCGGCGACGTGCCCGACCCGAAGCGTGTGCCGGGCGGATTGCTGGGCGCAAACTACGCGATTGAAAACGGGCGCTATCGCTTCGCCAAAATATTTGACGGCGAGAATTGGAACCCGCAACTGCGCGCTCCGCTCACGCAACCGGGAGTGAACGTGCAGGTAGGCGAGTATTTGCTCGCCGTGAACGGCCGTAATCTAACAGCTAACGACAACATCCACAGCTTCTTTCAGAACACCTCAAACAAACAGATTGTGATTCGCGTCGGGGCCAACCCGGACGGCGCCGGCTCTCGCGAAGTCACGGTCGTGCCGGTTCCGAACGAAGGCGGTTTGCGAACTTTGGCTTGGATCGAAGGCAACCGCCGCAAGGTGGACCAGATGACCGGCGGCAAGCTCGCCTATGTCTGGCTGCCCGACACGGCCGGCGGCGGGTACACCAACTTCAACCGTTACTACTTTGCGCAGCTTCACAAACAGGGAGCGGTAATTGATGAGCGCTTCAATGGCGGCGGTCATGCGGCCGACTACATCATCGATTACCTGAAAAAGCCGCTCAACAGCTATTGGGCAGTCCGCGACGGCGAGGACTTTCGCCAACCGTTTGGCACTATGCCGGGCCCGAAGGCGATGATCATCAACGAGTATGCCGGCAGCGGCGGCGATTACATGCCCTGGATGTTTCGCCGGCATGGGATCGGCCCACTCATCGGAAAACGAACCTGGGGCGGACTGGTTGGCATCGGTGGTTACCCGGTGTTGATTGACGGTGGCTCGGTGACTGCGCCGCACTTTGCCTTCTACAGTCCCGAAGGTGAGTGGGAAGTTGAAAATCGCGGCGTCTCGCCCGACATCGAGGTTGAAATGGATCCGAAGGCCTGGCGAGAGGGACGCGACCCGCAACTTGAAAGGGCGGTCGAGGTAGTTATGACGGCGCTTCAGAAGAACCCGCCATCGAAGGTAAAGCGGCCGGCGTATCCGAACTATCACAAACCCCGCCCGATGGTAAAAAGTCGCGAGCGTGGCAATCGGGAACCATAGCGGTTTCAAACGGAAGCGAGGACGAGAAATGAGGCCAACCGTCCTCGTCGGAGCAACCCGCGGAGCGGGTGACGGCATAAAGCCTGGGGTGAAACCCCAGGAATAGATAGTGTGAATCCAAACAAGCCCGCGGAGCGGGCGGCAGACGATCCTTCGATTGTCTGTCGCCCGCTTCGCGGGCTAATAATTATTTTGGGTTTGTTATCCTGGGGCTTGCGCCCCAGGCTTTATGCTCTCGTGCGCTTCGCGCACTACCTGATTTCTTCTTGCTCGCATGCCAGGCCGCCAGGAGTTCGGATTCGCGTTGGGGTTTCATTCCGGCGCGCATTCTCAACTGTCGCGCAGGTGTCTGTTTTCTAAACCACTCGAGTGTGGCCCTCGTCGTGTCTGACAACGATCGGAACGTCAGTCCGTGCTTGAGCGCCTTATCGACGTTCGTTGTTAGGTAGCTGATATACGGCCCCTTGCTTGAAGTCCAAATCGGAAACTCGTCGATGGCCTTTTGCGCTTTCAGGAATTCGTCGTCAACCCAGGTAAATCGAGCGTCTGACCTCGTCGTCTTTTTTATATCGTTGAGCATTCGACCCATGCTCAGTCTTGATTTAGGTCCAGTGGCGTTAAAAGCGCCAACCGTGCCCTGCTCAACCATCCGAATAGTCCATTCCGCCAAATCGCGCGCGTCGATGATCTGAATTGGATCCGACGGACTGCCCGGCGCCAGCACTTCGCCGCCACGTTCGACGCGCACGGGCCAGTAGGTCCACCGATCGGATTCATCGCCCGGACCAACGATATATCCGGGACGAATGACGAGGGTCTTGCCGGGAAACCACTTTTCGGCTTCCGCTTCCGACTGAGCTTTCAAAGGCCCGAACAGAGCGAAGTTGCTGGCGCGCATGGTCGCACTCGTTTCTTTCAACGCATCCGCGCCCGTGTATTTTGTGAGCGGCGCGGTCTCGTCCATGCCCTGCTTGCTGGTGTCGGCATAAACAGCGGTGGAAGAAATGTAGACGTAGCGGTCGGCATTACCTTTCAGAATCTGCGCCGCGTCGCGCACCCAGACGGGAAGGGTCGCCGGATTATCGATCACGACGTCCCAGGTTCGGCCCTTCAGCGCGTCGAGCTGGCCGTTACGGTCGCCGATTAACTGCTCGGCCTCTTTCGGCAATTCGCCGGGATGCGTGCGGCCGCGATTGAACACGGTGACCTTGTGGCCGCGACTGAGTGCGTATTTAACTTGGAACGGACCGGTAAACCCTGTCCCGCCGAGGATCAAGATGCGTAGACTCTTCGGATTCTTTTGCGCGATGTCAGAACCACCTGCTTCTTCCTCCTCTCCCTCTGGGAGAGGTTGGGTGAGGGTGCGAAGCATAGCGGGTGGGCCAGCGATCATTGCAAAGCCGATACCGCCGCCGGCCATGGTTAAGAGTTCAAGAAAACTTCTTCGACTGGTTGACATCAATTACGCTCCTGATGAACTTGGTTCTTTCACGATTCAGAATCCTACCCGGTTCCGACGATTTGTGCAGTGGTACTTGTACGCACAAGAGTGCGGAGAGGTTTACTTATTGCGAACCGCGGAGCGGTTGCAGAAGGTAGCCTGGGGTAGGTCCCGACTTGTCGGGACGCCACCCTGGATCGCGAGCAAAAAGGTTCGCGCCCTGAAGGGGCGCAATAATTTGGAGTGCGCCGGCAGAGTCTCGACTCGTCGGGACGTCGACGGCGCTTTGGATCACCTATTGGCAAATATCCAAAGCGGTGTCGCGCTCCGACCACCCCAGCGCGGCTGCCGCGCCGGGGACCCCGGTGCTTGCCACCGCACTCCAAATATCTGCCGTCGCTCGGCGTCTCCTTGTCGCTGACACCCGACACCCAACACCCGATACCCTTTTCCATTCACCATTTCCATTTCCCGATTCTTAGCCCGCAAATATCCTCGAACAGAAGTTGTAAATAGGTGCTTTGCCTCAAAAGTCTGAGAGTCTTACTCTCGTTCACACCGGGCTTCAGCCCGGTGATGAACAGACCGTGAGAATCATAGGAACCGTTTCAACGGTTTCTCAGTGTCGTTTGGAGGGCAAGTCCTTCGCAGCCAATCGCCTGAGTATCTTGAGAAGCAG
>JBASRE010000039.1:0-25981 GCA_049273695.1 Pyrinomonadaceae bacterium | reverse complement strand
ACTGAATTAGCGCAGCCTTGCTGTTTCCATTTATGTCTGAGGAAACCCAGGTTTGCGATTTCAACCTCAACAAGTAGGCCCCGGTATGACTCGTGTAATTTGCATCGGTCACATAATCGGCATGCGACCTTCGCAGAAATGGGCCGGGTTGGCCCTCTCCAAAATCATATTCATAGGTGTCGATAACGTTATTGTATTGATCATAACTCAACGTTTTTTTCGTAACTTCCGCCGTTTCCAAAGTGGTTTTGATTTCCGTAATTCGCGGATCAACGGGAGGACCTCCATTGGGATCAACTGAGTTGTCGCAAAAGTACAACGTCAGGAAGTCGGTGGAACACCAGGGAAAGGGTTCCCGTTGTTCCCATTTGGTTTCGGTTCGTCTCAGCACCGCCTGAGTTATCGGATCTAAAATCTCAGACTTATATTCCCGGCCGTGTCTCATACTGAATAATAAATCAAAGTGAAAATAGCGTTTGTGACTTGATAAGTTAGTTCCGCCGGCGTCCTTGATGTTGACGGTGACGTTGTCAACGATCGGAAACGAAGGGTTCGATTGACTGACCCATTGTGGGACGTTGCTGAAAGTCTTTTCACTCACCAGCGCGCCCGCATCATCAAACTGTTTCACTGACGCAATGCGGCGGAAAATGGTGCCGCCTCCGGAGTAAACCGGCGGCTCGAACCCGTCCTCCCAGCCTTCGAGCCCTCCCGAATAACCGTAGTCGAAGAACGAGCCAGCGGGGTTCTTGAGCCGGGCCAGTTCGAGATACTTGTTGTAATAAAACTGGTACTGCTGGCCGTTGGGCAGAACGATTGACGATGGTACCTGCTCAGAGCTGGCATAGTGCGGCCCCGAGGGACCTCCCGGGGTGGGATCGCACGGTTGACCGCTGTTCACAATGTAACAGCGAGTTGTCACGCCCGGAAAAAGAGGAACTCCGAGTGAGTGACCGGGCAGCATTGCATTTTCAATCGCGGTGTAGTTGATGCGGACTCGTCTCTCCGATCCGCCAAAGCCTTTGATAACAATTTCGTCGAAGAAACTCGGCTGCATGGCATCGCCATAAATGATGTTGACTTCGCGATTGAGAGAGTCCGTTATCTTCTTCAGAAAGTAATGGGTGTAGCCCGGCTCGGTGACGTATTCGAAACTGGTAAAGTTACCGTTTTGATCAGTGATCCGCGTGATGTTGTTGAAGTTGTTTTGAACGCGGACACGTCTTCCATCAGGAAGATAAAAAGTACCGGCGACGTTATTTTGGGTGGAATTACCACTTGGGGGGCCGAACCAATTCTGAAAAATCATGTCGTGGATGTCTTCCTCGGCGACGAAAGTGATATTCGAACCATCAACGGAACGAAATATTCTGCCGCGCGAGCACGTCGGGGGCGGATTGGGCACTTGATACGCCGAGAAGATGCACCCGCGATTTTGACTGTCGTACGGCTGACCGTTCGTGAGAACATCTCGGAACTTAATAATCGAGCCGTCGTTCGAAGTGAATCGCAATTCCGTCACGCTTTGCGTTTGCCCCATGAACCAACCGATGAACTTCGTTTCAATTTCCAGCTTTGCTAACGACGAGTAGCCGGCGCGGGCCCGCGTCATTTGGTTATTAAAGAAGTAGCTGTGATCGGCGCGGTACCCGTAATAAGCGCGCTCGGCGCCGTAATTGTAACCGGACCACGTTTCCATGACCCTCCACTGCGTGTTTCGTAGCGGCAAATAGAGACCGACATTCGCCGTGCCCCGTCCGCGAATGGTGATCAGCGGTAGCACTTGTTCCAACTGTCCTGAAAATACGTCGACGCCATCGGTTACCGATCTCGCTTCGGAGCCGACCAGCGTAATATTCGGGGTCTGAGCGTTCACGCCCGTGGTGAAATTAACTGATATGACGACTACGAGACTGATGAAGCCAGCCCCGACCACCGATCGGCATTGAATTCGTTTTGTCCAGATCATAGACCTGATCCTTTGACAGTCGAGATTTCGAAAAGTCGCGAAGGGCTATTGCAAACTCAGTAGCACCAAAATTTCGCCTCGGCCTTTGGCCAGCGGCTCGAGTGCTTTGCCAATGATTGTGCCTGGCCGATGAATTTGAACGCCACCAAGATTGACAGCCTCTGATTTCATCGCCAGGCCGGAGATCTCGCTCGTGACGAGCAGGTCTCCAATCTGAATTGCTCCGCGCGAAGCATCGACCTTCACCCGTACTCGACCCGTCGTCGCGACCAGCACCTTCCCTTCACCGCTTTCACCCAGAGTGATGCCGGGCTGAGCCGAGATCACGCCGGCGACGCGCGTGTCGTACGCCGCGGCTGAGGAAGTCACCTGGTTGGATTTGGTGGTGTCGAGAACTACGACTGTGCCCGGCGCAAGTTGTTCCGCAGATGGCACCCACTCGGCCAAGTCCTGATACTTGGCCTTGATGTTGCCGGCTTCGATTGTGCCGGTGGCGTTGAGATTGCCCGTGCCCGATAGTTTGAGATTGCCATTAATTTCCAACTTATCAGCAGTCGGCGCCGGTGTGCCGATGCCCACGTTGCCGGACGAATTGATATTCATAGATGCGGTATGAGATCCGGCGGCGTCATGCCGGTAAAAGTTGACGTCTTGACCGCTAATTTGTATGAGCGCGCCCGGGGCGCTGGCTGTCCACGAAGTGCCGTTGTACCACTCGTTGTTAGCCAGGTGGACGTAATCGCCTCCCGAGCTGAAATAAGCGTTGCCGAGTTTGATGGCCGAGTTGGAAGCCAACTCAAGCTTCGTTGACGGGTTGGTGGTGCCAATTCCAACGTTGCCGTTGTCATGCACATTGAAAGCCCAACCCGTCGCATTCCAGAACCCGGAGGTTGCGGACCCGGAGCGACCGACGAATGCTTGATCGGCAGAGCCGCTGGCGCTGGGACTGTCGTTCAGCCAGACGCCTGCTGACAGAGTCCCATCGGAGCGGACGCGCACTCTTCCCACGACATCAAGTTTGCCCTGACCATAGCCGCCTGTTCCCGGTGTTGCGGTACCGATGCCGACGTTGCCGGCGTTGTAATAGATCGAACTTGAGCCGGTCCATTGCGAACTTCCTCCAGTGGAAATCGGAGTTCCGTTAATGCGAATGCCCGTCGCGTTGATCTCGCCGTTGACGTCGAGTGTGTAGCTCGGAGTTGGAGTGCCTACGCCGACGTTGCCGGCGCCTGTAATTCTCATTCGTTCCGTGAGGTTAGTCTGAAACAGCAAAGGCAGATTTGCCTCCTGAATAATCGCGGCGTAGCCTCCTGCGCCCGCGTTGCCAGACGCAGTTAAGGTGAGCGCATTGTTTTGTGAGGTGAACATTCGCACGCCGGCGGAGTTGCCGGTGCTCGTATTAGAGTTCGTAACCTGAAAGTAGGTCGGCGACGGCTGGGACTTTGAAACTTCCAGAGGAAAAGACGGCGCACTCGTGCCGATGCCGACGTTGCCCACCGAGTCGATCCGCATGCGCTCGAGCATGGTCGCGGCCGCATCCGGTTTCGTAAAGAACCGCATAACGCCTCCACGCTGGTTCGCGGTTGCGCCTTGAGTATCGACGCTGATGTTGCCGATTCTTTTGTGGCCGGCGGAGTTGGTGTTAAAGACGAACTCAAGAAACCCGGCCTCCTGCCCAACCCCATCCGGAAGATTACTGACGAACTCAAACGCCGGCCGATTGGAGCCAGAAGACGCGAGCGTCAGATAGTTACTGGAACTAATGCCGCCGAATCCTGGAGTGGCCGTGCCAATACCTACACTGCCACTATTGTTAATAACAAATCGATCGGCGCCCGCCGTCGCATCGAAAATACTGAAATAACCTGGATTTGTTTGCGACGAATAGACGAAATATTGCCGACCGCCGGTGGCCGTTGAAGTTAATCCGACGCCCGGGTTAACAGTTCCCTTCACTTCGACCATCGTGTTTGTAGTCCCGCTTTGCAGCGTCGGCGTAGTCGTCCCGACACCGGCGTTGCCGCTACTCGGGAACGTATTTGTTTGCGCCGCCGCGCCAAACGCGAAAATTGCGATTAAACCCACCGTAGAGACACATCGAGTGGCAACGCCCAAGAGGGCACGTGTTGTTGTGACTTCAGTTTTCAAGGTTAATCCTCTTTTCATCGGCACAGGATCCGGACAATCCTGCAGCGCTCAAGGCACGTTTTCCGAGTCGGAAAACATGAAAGGCTGGATTCAGCGAGAGTGCGCCGGGTGCAGGGTCGGGGGATTCAGCCTCGCTTAGCAAGTTTTCTTGCGGCGCACATTAGTGCCGGATTTTGCAAAAGTCAATAATTTTTTCCGTGCCGCAATTCTGGCCGCTTTCAATTAACTCAGAAGAGAAGACATTCGCCTTGAGGCGGGCTGCGCGGCAACGGTCAAGTCAATCGACGAGACTATCCAAAAGTGCTCACCTCAGTTTGACCTGCCCATCCTCGTGTGTTAGGGTCTGACGCTCTGGCAGCATCCAGGATCCGTTAGCTCGAGTCTAAAAGCCACGTTTACTCGGCGACTCAGGCGCGCAAATCGGCTGCCTTCTCAAGCAGGGTTCGATCTTCGGCAGGGTTCTTAATTTTAAGGCCTCGCACAATTTAGGTTTTCAGTCGCCCTCGGCGTCTGTTACTTCACCGGTCGGCAAGCGGCCCCGTTTTACAAACGCGCTTGACGCCCGACAGGAGCAGAATGAATGACTAGAGACGACCGTTTCTACGCTTTTATCATCGCCCGTACTTCAAGATCTCGCGCTCATATCCGTCGCATAAGCGTTCATAAACGCTGGTTGAAAGTCTCAGTGCTGGGGCTGGCTGTCGTCGGCGCCGCGTTGATGTACGGTTTCTACGGCCTGATTCAGCAGGCTGAGCATCTGCGGATTGAACACGACAACGCGCGTCTTCGCGCCCAGAACGAGAAGCAGAAGCAAGAACTGCTCAGGCTCAATAATCGAGTCAACGCGGTTGAGGACACTTCGCGCAAGCTCGAGGAGCTGTCGGGAATTCCACCAGCAGAACAGACAGCGCCGCGTGGCCAGGGCGGTCCGGCGCGACCCATCGATAGCGAAGCTGCGCTCGCCGAACTTGAATCGAAGACGGCGCGCCTTGAGCGTCGCATGTGGGTTTATCAGGAGATGGTCCGCGCCGGCGGAATGATTCCGTCCCTTTGGCCCGTTGACGGAACGCTGGAAGGCGGGTTTGGTGGCCGGCGCAATCCGTTTGGCGGACGGGGCTTCGAGTATCACGAAGGCCAGGACATCGACGCTGAACATGGCGACCAGGTGTTGGCGACCGGCAGCGGCCGCGTAACCATCGCGGGACGCCAGCGCGGCTACGGCAACGTCATTTACATCGATCACGGCGCCGGCCTCTCAACGCGCTACGGCCACTTGTCGCAAATCAACGTGGCGGTCGGCCAAACCGTGGCGCGTGGACAGAAGATTGGGTTGGTTGGCTCAACTGGTCGATCAACCGGACCGCACCTGCACTACGAAGTCAGAGTCAACAATCAGCCCGTCGATCCAAAACGGTATCTGCCCGGTGCTGCGCACTAGAATCACCGCACGAAGCCCTCACGATCTTTGTTTCAGGATCGCTGAGGGCTTCTGCTAATATCCCTCCACACCCGGACCGTCATCAATCACGAAGGAAAATTGTAAATGACCTCTAAATACCCGCGCGCGCTCGCGCTTGTGCTCTCTTCGTTACTGCTTGTCAGCTTTGTTCCCGTCTCTGTTCTGGGCGACGAAGGAATGTTCCTGCCGGACACTTTGAGTCAGCTTCCGCTGGCGAAACTCAAACAGCGCGGACTCAAGATTCCGATCACCGATATCTACAACCCGGCGGGACCGAGCATTAAGGATGCTGTTGTCAGAGTAGGTTTCGGGTCAGGCTACGGTACCGGCGAGTTCGTGTCGGCTGAGGGCCTGGTGTTGACCAATCACCACGTTGCTTTCGACGGGTTGGTGGCGGCATCAGACGCCGCAAAAGATTACGGCACAGCCGGATTCGTAGCGAAGAATCGCGGCGAAGAACTGCCGCTCACCGGTTACACGATCACGATGACGCAGGACTTGAAAGATGTGACCGCTGATGTGCTGGCCGGCGTGAGCGACGCGACGCCGCCGGCCGAACGCGCGGCGTCAATTCAGTCAAAGTCGAGCGCGCTCGAAACCGCGAACTCCAAACCGGCTGATGGGATTTCCGCACGGGTGATGGCGATGAACGAAGGCCTGACGTACTACCTGTTCGTCACGCAGGTTTTGCGCGACGTACGCGTCGTGTACGCGCCGCCCAAAAATATTGGGTACTTTGGCGGCGACCCGGACAACTTTGAATGGCCGCGCCACGTTGGCGACTTCACTTTTCTGCGCGCGTACGCGGCCCCCGACGGCAAACCTTCGGACTACGCGTCGAGCAACGTGCCTTACAAGCCAAAGAAGTTTCTGTCGCTCTCGATGGGCGGCGTCAAAGACAACGAATTCGTGATGGTGATGGGCTATCCCGGCTCGACCCGCCGTTACCGCGAGAGCTACTCAGTCGCTTACAACCAGGACGTGTTCATTCCGTTTTCGGTCGAAATGCAGCAGAAGCAAATCGAAGTCTTGACCATCATGGGCCGAGCGAACCCATCGATGCGCGTCAAACTTCAATCGGTCATCTTCGGCATCTCGAACGAGCTGAAGAACAACGACGGCTCAGTCCTCGCGATGCGCCGGGCTGGAATCGTCGATCAGAAGCGCGTACAGGAAGCTGCGTTCACGAAATGGATCAGCGAGAATCCTGAGCGGCAAAAGAAGTACGGCGAAGTGTTGCCGTCGCTCGCAAAGGCCTACGAAGAGCTGCAGAAGTCTCAACCACGGGACCGGATCGTTCAGGAAATCGCTTCGCTCAGCGATGTCTTTGAGATCGCCGGTTTTATCAGCACCTTCGCCGCCAATAAAGAAAAACCTGAGGGTGAACGCAATCCGAATCTCGCGCTAATCGCGGCACGTGCGCGCGCGGCGCTGTCTGAGATTCTCGCCGGGCGCAATCCGACGCTCGAGCGCGAGATGCTCAGCTTCTTCCTTCGTAAAGCCGCGGAGCTTCCCGCTTCGCAAAAGATCGAAGCCGTCGAAAAACGGTTCGGCAGCCTTAAGGACGAAGCCCGCATTCGCGCGGAAGAAGATTTCGCTCGCGCGATCGTTGATAGTAAGAACCTTTCGACGCCGGAAGCCTTCGCCGCTTTGTTCGACAGGACCCCGGCGCAGTTGAAAGAGATGAACGAGCCCCTCCTCGATTTCTCTGCCGAAATCGCTACGCTCTTCGCTGAGACGCAACCGCGCACGCGCAGCTTCAATGCGATCGTCGCCCGTTGGCGGCCCCTGTTAATTCACGGTATGACCGAGATGCGCGGCGCCAAGCCCTATCCAGACGCGAACGCGACGCTCCGATTCACCTACGGCGACGTCAAGGGCTATGTCCCGAAAGACGCCGCGATCTATACGCCATTCACGCACCTGTCGGGCGTCGTTGAAAAAGACACTGGCAGCGAACCTTTCGATGTGCCGGCCAAGCTGAAGCAGCTTTTTCGCGCCCGCGACTTTGGTATTTACGCCGAAGGCCAGGACGTCCCGGTGAATTTCATCTCGACGACGGACATCATCGGCGGCAACTCCGGCTCGCCGATCCTGAACGGCCGTGGGGAACAGATCGGCATCGTCTTCGACGGAAACTATGAAGGCCTCGGCAACGACTTCTTCTACGATCCGCCGAAGAACCGCACGATTTCCGTGGACATTCGTTACGTGCTTTTTCTGACCGAGAAGTTCGGCGGCGCTGGATATCTTTTAAATGAGATGGACATTAAGAATGCGCCGGCGGCGTTGAAGAAAGCGGCGTGAGTCAGAACGGAGAGGGGCACAGACTTTAGTCTGTGTCTCCAATTCACAGACTGAAAGTCTGTGCCACTATCAGCTGCAAGGAGAACTCAATTGAAAAAACTAACTGTCATTCTGGGTCTCGTCTTATTGGGCTCGACCTTAGCGCCGGTGATGTCAGCCAGAACAAGCGGTCCCTCGGCAACGGTTGCGACGCAAGACCCGAGCGTGTTCACCCATCAAGAGGCCGGTGTTCGCTTCCAACTGCCAAAGGGTTGGAAAGCAAAGCCCGACGGTGAAGTGATTACTGCTTCGTCCGCGGATGACGCGCTCCAGGTGGTGTTTTGGATTCCGGATGAGGCTAATTTTGAGGCCGCAGTGAAAGAGCTGGGCACGGAACTCGGTAAGACGATTAAGAACATAAAGACCGTGGGCAAGCCGTCGGAAGACGTCCTGAACGACATGCCGCATTACGGCGAGACCGGTACCGGTGACGTCGATGGAACCACGATCGTCTGGTCAGTAGATGTGCTCGGCGCGAAGAAGCCGCTGATAATTCTGACGTTTGCGGCGCCAAATCTTTTCGAAAAGCACGCGTCGGCCTACGAACAACTGCTGAACAGCATTAAGAAGATCTAGCGGAAGGCTTTAATTGTCTCCGATAAAGCCGCTGGCGATCGCGAGCGGCTTTTTTCATTGTCGGCGACCACAAAACTGAATCAGGAATTAGTTACCAACATCCCGCGTATTCGACTGCACCTGTTGGCCACCACGTGTCCCCGCCGTCAAAAGAAATGTACCAGACCCAATAATAATTCGTGCAAGAGTAGTAATACATAGGCTCTCCGCCACCGCCTGTTGGTGGTGGCAGGGGCGTTGGCGTGGGGGATGGACATTCACAAGTGGTGACATTAGCCGCTTGACCATCGAGACATGTCGTAACAATACAACGGCAGCAGTCTGACCCATCGTTGTACTTATTGGGAGGGCAACCGGCGTAGCCTTGCGTGCCGGGAGCTTGGCGGTAATCCGCACCCGTCGCGCCATTACATCCAATTCCGCACTGCCACCGCGGCGGCGCGCCTGCGATAGTATGAGGTGTGGTGTCGCAAATACAGTTACTGTTGTTCGGTTTCGTAGCCGGATCGCACGTCGGCTCGGGCGATGGCGATGGCGTTTCTGACGGCGGTGAGGGTGACGCTGTCGGAGACGGTGCTGGCGGCGGCGATGGAACATTATCGAGGCATGACATCACCAGAGGTATTCGACACGATAGAGGGAAAGTCGTGCCGTCCGCCATTGGAAAATCACACCAGTCATCGCTCCAGGAAATTGTTGAACACGCACCAGTGGGATCGCTACATGCCGTAAACTGGACATCCCGCTTGTCGTTAACTTCGGGATTGTTGATATCCGAGCACTGACAACGACTCAGTCTGCTTGGCAGCGATGCAGGAAGTGCCAGGACAACAAACATCAGGCTCAGCGGTTGGGCCGAATGTGATCCGAGCGGTCCCGCCAAAAGGCAAAAAATTTGCCGGCAGAAACGCCGGCAAATCTTTCAACCATCTTGTTGGCATCGAACCGTTGAAGGCCACTAATGGCCATCGCTCCTTCCGACTCTTGTCATTCGGATCGGGACACGTTTGCTGAGAGGCTTTCTTAGAAGGGTTTGGCAACGGCGCAGCCGTCCCGCCCCAATATCCGGTTCCATCGCCGAAATTAATAAACTGAAAGACAATTTGAACTTTCTTAGGTTGGCGTAGGTTATGATCACGCATGGCTCTGGTCCACCCGCGCACATACCGTTCTGGCATTGTGAACACGTGAGTCTCGCCTTGCGCTATTGGAATATCGCTTGGACGTATCGGCTCGGTAATAGAGATGAGGCCTCCTCGGCCGTACAGCAAATCATGACCCATGGGGTTTCCGCTAGGGCCCTTCACGTCAGGCAGTGTCATGACGAATGCCAAAAAATAGATCGGCTTTGTGCCGGTATTCTTGACTTCGATTTCCAATTCGCGCAGCCACTTGTCATTGGCTAGATCCTTAAACGACGTCTCTTTCTCTGCCCTGATCTTCACCTTGATGGGAACGTGCTTGGGCGTCGTGTCTTCAAACTGTCGTTCTTCGGGTGTTTCCTGACCCTTTGCCTGTTTTCGCAGCGCCGCCGTTTCGGCTGAATCTGGTTTGACCTTCAGCTTGTCCTTAGAACGAAGGATCTTTGCTTTCAGAGGAGGTGCGGTCGGCAAGACGCCCTCGCGTGTTTTCGCCGCGTTAAGTGTGACCGCCAGGAATGTAAGCGATGCTCCCGCGAGCATTATCGCTAGAGCTAGTCTGATTTTGGGGGACAACATGGGGACTCTACCTTCAAAATTGACGCCGACCATCGGGGAGCAGTCACAAGGGCCGCAGAAGGTTCAATGGTCGGCTTATAACCGCTTGCCTGATTCCTGTCAATGAATAATTCAATGAATTTGTTCTTGACAGCCCAAAACGGCTTCCGTTAGGATGCGCCGACGTTTCAATCAGTGCCGGCCCCGGGATTTACACCTGCCAAGGCATTTCGATTTGCAAGCGCTAAAAGTGAAATGAGTTCTTGTTTTGTAAGTTGCGCCCATCTATCGCACCGCCGTGTGCGATTACCTGGGCGCTTTTTAGCTAGTGTGTTTCCGTGTAGCGCCCCAGACAATAGCGCGTCCGGCTCACAGCATTAACCTGTTGGACGGTGGCGCAACCTTCAGTCTCGCCGCCGCCCAATTTTGCCGAATCGTTAGGAGGATTCGTTTGTATGTCTAGAATAACCGGTAAGGTCAAGTGGTTTAACAACTCGAAGGGCTACGGCTTCATTGAGCAGCCAGGCTCTTCGGACATCTTTGTGCACTACAGCGCCATTCAGGGCGATGGCTTCAAGACCCTCGAAGAAGGTCAGGAAGTCGAGTTCGAAGTGACGCAGGGCCCCAAAGGACCACAGGCTGAAAAAGTCACAAAGGCGTAGATCTCCCCGGCTTGCTTTCAAGCAAAGCCACTGGCCGCTTCCGGTAGTCCCGGAACGCGCAAGAAAAAAGGCGATCTCGGAATTCCGAGATCGCCTTTTAATTTGTGGCACAGACTTTAGTCTGTGCGTTTTATGGAGCGAGTAATTGCGTAGGAACACAGACTGAAGTCTGTGCCACTATTCCGCCTTCGCTTTGAAACTCACGTGTCCACCTTCAACATCAACTGAGAACACGACCCGATCTGTTCCAACTTTTTCTTTCATCGCTTCGGTACGTTCGACCACCAGCCGATGAAATTTCGCGAACGACAAATCCTGGGCGGACTCTCCGCACGCCCGCTTCGCAACCATCAAAGCATCGTACACACCTTTGATTGTCTGCACGTCGTGACGCACGTCGGTACACGCAAAAGTCGAGGCTTTGAACGGCGTCTCTTTCTGCTTCGCTTCCCTTTCAGCGCGCTGGACCGTGAAAGCGTCGCGGCCTTCCTCGCGGCCCTTCATCGTGCGCCGCCAGACTTCGCGGAAAGCGTTGTAGCGTGTCGCCAGCGAGTTGTAATGAAAGCGTTGCGCAAAACTCAAAGCCCGGTCGTCGGCTAATCGTTTGAGCTGCGTTTCGACGCGCAGCTTTGTGTCGTAAGGCGGCCGCTTTGAGCCGCCGCTGAAATAGATATCGTATTCAACCTTCAGCCGGCGAATGTCTTCTTCCAATCGTGCCAGGCGATCTTCGACCGAAACATGTTCGACCAGGACGTTCTTGCTTCTCTGACGGCGTTCGGCCTCGAGTCTGGCCAGCCTGTTGTTGTTGATTGCCAACTGAAAGTCTCCCTTGATGAGCGGCGCAAGCGGGGTCGCCGACAATAGATTCGAGTGTAGGAGTTCGGAAGAAACACTGTCAATAACTTCTTTTCGGACGCGAACAATGTCTTGACGAGACTTTTGTAACTCGCATAAGCTCCGCGCGCTTCGGACGTTTCAATGGATTCTGCGCAAAGTGTTAACGCAAATTGCCAAAGTTGTTGTTCGGGGACTTTTGGGGTTGGTTGTCGGAATCCTTGCCGGAGCGCTTATATGTGGACTAGCGTTCGCGGCGATGGTCTTGGTCACCGGCGGCGGCAATAGGTCCCTTGGGGGCATCGGGACCATCACAGATCCGGTTGGGTTTTCAGCCATGATTGGCGCCATTTTGGGAGCACTGTACGGGGCTATGGTGGGAAGTATCGTCGGGTTAGCCGGTCTCGGTACTGCCCGAGGTTGTGTTGCCGGTCTTGCCATTGGAGCTCTAATCGCCGCTTATATCTTTTTCACCGCCAGCGACACCAGCCTCAATTCAGCGCTCTACTGGATTTTCATAACGGGCGGCATCATCGGATCGGCAACAGGCTTTCTTTCAACGCTCATACGTAAAAGAATCAAATGGCTGTCAGCTTAAATCCTACCGTTGACGTACCCACAAAAGTCGTCTGACTCTGCCGCAAGTAACCGAGAATGAGAATATTGGCAGCAGTGGTAGTCGGCGTTTTGACAGGCGCGCTCGCGGGAGCCGTGACCTTTGGCCTGGATGCTTCACTTGACGTCGGCTCTTCATTCATTGGGCTTACCAGAAACTGGTGGCCTCTGGCTGCGATGGTGGGGGCAGCAGGAGGCGCGGTTTTTGGGTTAGCTCTTGGTTTATTCCTTGCGCTCGTTCGGGTCGGCAACCTGGTCACGCTCGCTGTCGCGGGTCTCATCGGTGGTTTTGGTGCGCTGGTTCTACTGGGAATGAACTCGGATCGACTTGCATGGAATCAGCGATCGCTCCCAGCGCAAGTAATGCCCCTCTTGCTTTCTCTCTTGATTTGGCCGCTGATTGGATTAGTGATCCGGGCAATCACAGGAGGAAGAACACAAGGCTAAACTTATTGGGGTCGCCTTCAGTGTTCTATTGATTGCCTTGTCTGCCCCTGCCAGATATTCTTCATTCAGCCAACATGCCCAAGAGCGCCGCAAAAACCAACAACAACACCGCATTGCTGCGCGCGCTGCCGTCCGTCGATGCGCTGCTGCGGACCCAAGTCGGCCAGTCGGTGAGGACTACTGCCGGCGTTGAACAACAGACCATCCTGGCGCGCGAAGTAATCGAGAAGTTACGGGCGGAGATTCTGACGGGCACATTCGCGGTAAACGACGGCAACACATCCTCGGCGCTGATCGCCGAAGCGGAACAGAGACTGGCCATATTGAACGAGCAGCAAACGACGCGCGGTGTGCGGCGCGTCATTAACGCGACGGGCGTAATTCTTCACACGAACCTTGGGCGCGCGCCGTTGTCGGGCGCAGCGCGGCGGGCCGTCGCCGAAGCCTCGGCCTACTGTAATCTCGAATTCGATTTGAACTCAGGCAATCGCGGCCGCCGTGGCGCGCGCGCGGAAGAATTACTCGCGACGTTGACCGGAACGGAAGCCGCCCTCGTCGTCAACAATTGCGCGGCGGCAGCGCTGCTCGTCTTAACCGTGCTGGCGCGCGAAGGCGAAACGATCGTATCGCGGGGCGAATTGGTTGAGATCGGCGGAGACTTTCGCGTGCCCGAAGTGATGGCGCAATCAGGTACGCGCATGGTCGAAGTCGGCACTACAAATCGAACGAAGCTGGCGGATTATCAGAAAGCGATTACGACCAACACGCGCCTGGTCATGCGCGTGCACACCTCGAACTATCGGATTGTCGGCTTCACCAATACTCCGACACTCAAAGAACTTGCGGCGCTGGCTCATGAGAACAGTTTGTTGCTCTACGAAGACGCCGGCTCAGGCGCGCTCATCGACTTCAGCCAATTTGGAATCACCGGCGAACCCGTCATTCGCGAATCGTTCGCCGCCGGTGTCGATGTCATCTCGTTCAGCGGCGATAAATTGCTGGGCGGCCCGCAGGCTGGTTTGCTCGTCGGCCGCGGTGAAGTCATCGAGCGCATGCGTAAGCATTCGCTCTATCGCGCGTTGCGTGCGGACAAACTTCGCATCGCGGCACTGGAAGCAACGCTCGAGGCCTACGCGCGCAACGCGACGACAAACGAACTGCCCACTCACCAAATGATCTCGATGACTTTCGATGATCTGAATTCGCGTGTGACGAACTTTATCGAACAGCTCCGTGGATCGAACGCGTCAGACGTCAACCTGGAAATCGTCGAAGGCGAATCGGCTATCGGCGGCGGCGCCGCACCAACGTCGCGTTTGCGGACGCCGCTCGTTTCGATCAGTCACGCGGAGTTCTCGGCGAATCAAATCGAAGAGCGACTTCGCCAATCCGACCCGCCGGTCATAGCCCGTATCGAAAACGATCGTGTGCTTCTCGATCTGCGAACTGTCACGCCCGAGGACGAAGCGACCCTGGCCGCGGCGGTTATGTCTCTCCACCCCTAGTTTCTCGAGCGGTACGCACACCTCTAAATTTGGAGTGCGGCAGAGCGAAGCGCCGACGCCGCTGTGGATCTCGAAACGACGCAATCCGCGCGACTCACATCCAAAGCGCCGTCAAGAGCACCCCACGCGAGATGCTCGCGCGGGGACCCCGTCCGCCGGCGCACTCCAAATTGCTGTTTTTCCTCGGAAAAGTGGCTAAAATCTGCTCGCCCAAAACCTTAGTCGGATGTGTATAATCGATTAGCCACGAAATGTGGCCGTCCTGCCTCACGATTCAATCCAAAGTGCGACTCCTGAATTAACAACAGCAAGCGAGATGCTTGCGCTCCAGTCAACCAATCAAGTGTTAAAGACGTTCTCGTGGAAATCTCTGCTGCTATCGCTGGGTCTGGCCTTTTTGGCCGGCGCGGCTGCGTGTGCCATCTGGCGCGCCGGTCTAATCGATTCACTCCAGTCAGCCTTCGTCGTAAGTGTTGCGCGCGGTGACGAGCCACTCCAGGAGCCACAGGCCTGGCTCGCCCTTTTGCTAATCGTCACCATCAGCACGAGTGCGGGATTTTTTGTTGGCCGCGTCGGCGCCCGTCGATCGTTCTTATTTTTGGGCCTCGGTTTTCTGGCCACGTGCACCGCCAGCCTGCTCGTCTCGCGCTACTTAAAGATCGACATTCTGTTTGCGCCGATGGCGGTGGGTTCAACGGCTGCGGTGTTCCTCGTGCAACTGCACCGGCTGTGGCTGATTGATACTCTGCTGACCCGGCGCGTGAACGAAACGATTTCGCGGACCGATGCGCAGGATGTCAGCATCGCCGAGAATCGTTTGACCAGCGGGCTCAAGCTGCTCCAGACGATCCTACCTTTGGAAGAGGCCTTCGTTTTTCAACCGAATGAAGATGGCGCACTCGTACCGTGCGCGAGGCTGCGCGCACAAGCGAGCGGTTCGCTGCAAGGCGGCCGTAATTCTGTCTGGCGGAAACTCGTGCAACTCTGCGACAAGGCCGCCACAAAACATGAGATCGCGCTCGCACCCATTGGTGAGATCGACACGCTCGAAAACGTTGCGATGCCGCTTCAGCATGGCGGTCGCACCGTCGGCACGTTGCTGCTGCGCCTACGCGAAAGTTTTGATCAGAGTGATCGCCGACTATTGGCCGCCGTGGGCGGACAACTCGCGCGCGATCTTCAGCGCGAAGATGCGCAGCGCAAAAAGCTCGACAGCAATTTGCCGGCGTTTGTGTCGGCGCGCACTTCCGGTCACCGCCTGCATGCGTTCGATCTGATCAGCGGCGTGCTGACCGAACATCGATTTGGCGCGCAGGTGCTGGCCGAGGCGTCGGACGGATACGCGATCGCTTACCTCGACGGGACCATCGCGTATGTAAATCCGGCGATGCTTTGGGCCGCGCGCATGAACAACCACGACGCGCCCAAGACCGATCTGTTTGGCCTGTTGGATAGATTCAAATCAGGAGTTTTTGACGAGCCGGCCATCGCCGTTCGTCGCGTTCTGCAATCGGGCGAGCCCTACGAACGTGAGCTCAAGTTTCCTGACCGCAATCAGACGCTCGAGATACGGATCGGACTGGCAAAAGAGCGTAACGGTAATGGCAATGGGAATGGCTTAAATGGGAATGGCGCGAAGCCGCTCTGCTTTGCGATTCGAGTGCGCGACGTCACACGCATGAAAGAGTTTGAAAAGCTGAAAAGCGACATGATCTCATTGATGTCGCACGAGCTACGCACTCCCCTCACCAGCATCAACGGCTTCGCAGAGTTGCTCGTCATCGACGACAACATTCCCGCAGAGTCGCGTGAGTTCCTGCAAATCATCTCGAACGAATCACAGCGCATGTCGCGCATGATCGACACGTTTCTGACCGTGACGCAGCTTGAGCGCGCGGACAAACAGGAAGTGACCAAGATTGCCCTGCGGCTCGACGAAGTCGTCAACGAGACTGTGACCGTTATGCAGCCCATCGCGAAGAAGAAGCGCATTCGGCTGGTTGAACAGAGCAACGGCTCAATTCCTCCGGTGTCGGCAGACAAGAGTCTGATTACGCAAGCGCTGACGAAACTTCTCGACAACGCAATCAGGTACAGCCCGGAACGCACCACGGTCACCGTTTCAACCGTGCTCGAAGCGGAAGCCGTGCGCGTTATCGTCGAAGATCGAGGCTATGGCGTACCGCAGGATTCAATGGATCGGATTTGGGAAAAGTTCTATCGCGTCGCGCGCGATGGACAGGAGAAGGACGAAGAGTCCACCGGTCTCGGATTGTCTTTCGTAAAAGAAGTCATCGAACAGCACGCTGGGTCAGTCGCCGTGGAATCGGAAGTTGGACGCGGCTCGAAATTTAGTTTCGCACTGCCCAGGCTTTAATACTCACACCCACCGGACGGAAAAGAACCATGCACAGCATCAAGTGTCCCGACTGCGGACTGGTGAACTGGTCGAGCGAGGAAGTTTGTAAGAAATGCGGCTCCTTGCTTTCGAGTGTCAGTGGATCCCAAACCGCGGCAAATGAAAAATCGTCCAGCTCACCATGGAAGAAAGTGCTTCTCATACTTTTTGTGGTCGCTGCGCCGTTCGCCACTCTTTTCGTCTTGCGAAATGGGAGACCAGACATAGCGAATTCTCCGAGGCGATTCAAAGCTCGCCTCTCTTCACCAAACCTGTGACTGTGGAAGCTGCCAAAACTGAGCGCTTCAGACTCAATCCCGAAGCCGAGACACTTTACATGGCCGGTCTGCTGATCGTTCGCGACGAGCCGGACGGCACTATTTCTGTCCTCAGCCGCGAACAACCGACATCCGCATACCCGCGCTCAGCCGCGGCAGATCCCTTCGCTCCCCCGCCGGAGCTGAACTTTGTGCAAGTTCCAAATCCTTTGACCAAGCGACGTTTGATCCCAAAAGACGTTGATGCCACTCGCGATTGGACATCATTTGAGGATCCAAACGACGACCGGAGCGGCTTTATCGTACCCGTTGGCGTCAGACAACTAGACAAAATTACGTCCGTCGAAAAACCCGACACAGTTACTGCCCGAGTGCATTTCACCTGGTACTGGAACCCGAATGAGGTTGGACAGCACTTCGACTCTTGCGAGAAAGCAAGACAAAAGGATCCGCACGGGAGGCTTAAGAGCAGTCCCGTACTGAGCTGCGAATTTCCCTTCAAGGGGACTGCGGAACTCAGCCTAACCGGCTCTGCTTGGGAAGTTAAATCGATTAAGTGGGATATGAAAATGCCAGCCCGCTACTGGAACCCTTAATCTTCCGCCAAGTTTGCCCCGCTGAACGACGGCCTCAAATCTCAACATGCAAGCTATTAAATGTTCCAACTGTGGTTTTACCGGTTTCGCCGATAAGAGCTGCTGCAAGCGCTGCGGCCACACTTTGGAATCGCCGACTTCCGGACACGCGCCGCGCCAACCTGATTTGAATGGGACTCGAATGAGACGCCTGCGTAAAGGATTCGCGCTGGTTGCCATTCTGGCAGTAATTGGAAGCGGAATCGCAGGTGTGGTTGTAATACGAGCGAAACTGAACAAATATCTCGACAAAACACCCGGATACATGGCTGGCATCAGTAACTCGCTTGAATTTACCCAGCCCGTCACAGTGAGAGTCAATCAAAACGAGATCGAACCGTTTCAACTTCCCAAAGAGTTCAACTATCAGAGCGGCCGAAAAGCAGGAAAAGCCGTGAAAACGGCGTACATTTTCGAGGCGCTCGGTCTCCTCCAAATGTCGACCGAAACCACAACCGAAACGAGAAACGATCCGTATTCTGGCGGCAACCCGCGGCACATAGAGACATTTGATCTCAAGCACGAGCGCCTGATTATCGCACTCACTCATAAAGGCCGTGAGGAAGCGATTAATTGGAGAGAAACAGATGAACCTTATCAGGCCGAACGGAGCGAGCGTCTGATCCCAGTATCCTGGTGGCGCATTCCGATAGGAGCACGTCTAGTCACTCGCATCGAATCTGCGACCGAGACCGACCAGAACACTGTGAACGTTGCGTTTCGTTGGCGTTGGGTGCCCAGCAAGTTGGGTGAGTATTTTGATTGCAGTGGCGCCGCTTTTCAATCGATGCCGGACAAGGCTCGCGACGCGGTGCTATCTCTTGGATGGAATAGCCAGACCGATTATTCAGCTTACGCGACCTTGCGGCGAGTCGGCCCTTTTTGGGAAGCCACGCAAATCGTTTTTATGAACGAGCCCTCACAGCGTGACTAATCGTGAAGTCGGAGAGATGGAAATGAAAGCTCTTAAATGTTCAAAATGCGGTTTTGTCGGTTTTGCAGAAGAAGGTTTCTGCAAAAGTTGTGGATGGTCTAAGGACTTCAACGATCAAACGACAATGCTGGCAGCGGCCAAAGCCGAGAAACGAAGCAACCGTTTCGGATTCAAATTTAAGCTGGCGGTCGCGCTTTTCGCTTTCATAGCAATTGCCGCCGGAGTGGTGGTCGCGCATTTCAAACTCACGAAGTACTTCGACAAAACTCCTCTCTATCTTGCCGCGATTAGTAATTCGGAGAGGTTCAGGGAGCCTCTCACCGTAAGAGTCAATCGGAAACAATTGCCCGCCGGCGGAACGGATCTATCGTTGCTGGGAAAAGGAAGCAAAGCCGGATCTGCAGTCAAAGCGGCGGAAGTGCTTGAGGCCCTCGGCCTATTGACGATGTCGATCGAAACGAGCGTGAGCACCGTGAGCATGATGGCTCAGCCATCGCTCGCCCAGTTTGACGTCAGCGCAGAATGATTCGGGGCCCGGGCAGCATGACCAAGCTGGTTGACGTCGAATCGGAAAGATTGGTTATTGAGCTTACCGAAAGCGGTCGTCAAGAGGCGTTGAATTGGAAGGAAGCGGATCAGCCCCTCAAGACTTCGCGCTGAGAATACACCGTCCCGTGGTGGATTATTCCAGTTGGTGAACGAGAAATCGTGAGGATCGATTCCGCAACGCCGGAACCGGCAGAATCTCAATTTGAGACCGTACAAGTAATCTTTCGCTGGCGTTGGCGCCCCAACAAGCTTGGGCAGAATTTCGATCCGCTCAGCGCGAGTTTCAACTCGTTACCGGCGAAAGCACAACTAGCCGCAAAGAATTTCGGACTGAATAGTCGTGACGAGTATGCCGGTCACGCGAAACTGCAGAAACAATACGGCCGATGGGAATGCGTAGACATTAATTTTGTAGATGAAATGGTCCGCGCGGTCAGAGGGGACTAATTAGTTTTGTGCTGGGGTTGTAACACTCAAAATGTCACACCTCCTAAAATTTGCGGGTCTGGTAGTCGCGTTTCAAGTAGGAATGATCTCCTCCGCAATCCTGGTTGCGCCTTTTTCCGATCTCCCGCTCGAGGCGACTTTCAGTTTCTATTTGCCTGTCATCCTGCTCGTGCAGTCTGCCGGCAATTTCGTCGGCTGCGCAAACATGATTGCGCCGGTCATGTATGGCGTTCCGCTCGGCATGTTAGGCTACGCGCTCGTCGGAGGCTATTGTTTCCGATTCATTAAGTTCGTCTTAAGCAGGGCCTCTTAAGATTTAGGTTGGACAGGCTCGCACCATCCCTTACGGTCGGGTCTCCGCGGATGCATCCGCAATCTGTCCGCTCAGCGATCCAGCAAATTCGAGTTTAGTTTTAGTGATGTCGAGTAGTGGGCCCAGCTCGTACACATTCCGGTAGCCGTACGTGTAGAGCGCGATGTAAGTCGAAAGGTTGAGTGAAGCAGTCAGCTTCTTAGTGGGGAATGTTTGCTCAGCGCCCGTAAAGTTGTTGTTGCAGTAGATCAGAATGCGGGCATTTTTGTCTGGAAGCAGGCGATTCAAACTCTCAACGGTGATGTCGGGAAAACTTAGATTGATCGCTCGGTTGATATGAAGCTCGTCAAACTTCTCGCGGCTCCGGGCGTCCAGAATAATCGTTCTCGGTTCACGACTAATCCGAATGAATTCGTCTTCAGTGAGCCGGCGCGATTCTCTGTGTTGGGCAGCCTCATTAGCCGTCCGCAGGTAGCCTTCCATATCGATTGCGGGATTAGGGATGTCAGGTTTTTGCGCGAGGGCCGCAGGTATCACACAAAGAATCGCAACCACCGTCCAGATTAAGTGCTTCATCGTCACTACCTCCGCTCTTAAGACGAACAAAGACTAAGACGTTTGCGGACTGTAACTGGTTGGAAATTCGTTAACGCCGGAGGCGTTAGCTAACTAGAGCCCAGGGTTTGCTTTGAAACCCTGGGCAAAGGTGACGATATGTGGTCGCAACTCTGAAGGAGTTGCGAGGGTTTGTAATGCAGAACCACCACGCAACTCCTTCAGAGTTGCGGATTTCATAGTTCATCAATGTTCTCAGGGTTGCCAAAGCGCAACCCTGAGCTGACATTTGCGAACGCCTTCGGCGTTCACGTTGCGTCAAGCAGTAATGCCAATCTAGTCTTCTTCCGACGTGAGCACATCTGTAGCTGTTGCAGTTTGCGTCGCCGCACTTCGTTTCCAAATGAAGTACGCCGGAATTCCCGTCAGCACAATCAAGTAACCAATCCCGGAAGTCCACGGCGCGAGATACGCCAGGTCGAGCACGATCAATAGCGCAAGGACGATGTAGACGATCGGCACGAGTGGATAACCGAACGTGCGATAGGGCCGGTTGAGTCCAGGCGCTTTCCTTCGCATCAAAATCACCGCGCCAACCATTAACGCGTAGAAAATCAGGTCGGCTGAGATGATGTATTCGAGCAGCTGCGTGTAGACGTTGCCGTACGTCACTACGCCTGTGTTCGGATCGGTTGTGACGGTGCGCGGCAGCGTCAGCAGGCACGCCCAGATTCCCTGCGCGATCAATGCGACTGCCGGAACATGATGTTTGTTGAGTGTCCCGACACGGTTGAAGAACAAACCGTCACGCGCCATCGCGTAGTACACGCGCGCGCCGGCGAGGATCAAACCGTTGTTGCATCCGAACGTCGAGATCATGATCGCCGCGGCCATGATCGTGGCGCCGGGCGGACCGAAGATCGCCTGCATAGTTGCGGCCGCAACGCGATTCTGCGGCGCACCTTGAATTGCCGCGAGCGGCAAGGTGACGACGTATGCCAGATTCGCCAGTAGATAAAGAACGACGACGACACCACAGCCGATGAAAAGCGACAGAGGCAGGTTGCGGCCCGGATTCTCGATCTCGCCGCCGGTAAACGTCACATTGTTCCAGGCTGATTGCGCGAACAGCGGCCCGGTCATCGCTCGCCCCAACATCATCACCAGTGCGAATCCGCCGGCGATGGCCAGTCCCGGTTGCGCGACTTGTGGATTCCAACCGTTGGCCCACGAATCCCACCACGAAGATGTGTACGCTGCGCTCCCGCTGTTCCACCCCACAAGCAGGCCAAGAACGATCAAGCCAATTAGCGCCGCAGTCTTGGTGAACGTGAAAGTGTTTTGAATGAACTTGCCTGTCTTCAGGCCGCGCATGTTCGTAAGCGTGAGGACGGCAATCATCGCGATCGCGATAAGTTGTGCGGTCGAAAGACTGAGCGCGTACCCGCCTAAACGCCGCGGCGCGATCAGATAGTTGTTCGCGTCGATGCCTTTGATCAGAACGCCGGTGAAGTTCGCGAAGGCGACGGCGACGGCCGCAATCGTCCCGGTTTGAATGACGAGGAAGAGCGACCAGCCGAAAAGAAATCCGGTGCCGGGGCTGTATGCCTGCCGCAGAAAAACGTAGGGCCCGCCCGCGCGTGGCATCATCGCTGCCAGCTCGGCACAGCATAAAGCGCCGGTAATCGTCATGAATCCGGCCAGCGCCCACGCGACTAACAACCAGCCCGGCGCGCCTATCAATCGCGACGACTCGGCTGAAGTGATGAAAATACCTGAGCCGATCATCGAGCCGATCACAATCATCGTGCCGTCGAGTAGACCCAGGCCGCGGACGAGTTTGTTCGATTCAGTTTTCTTTTCCGCCATAGTCGCTGGCTACTATCCCAACCAGTCCCCAGAAGTCAACGAAATTCTCCGCAACTGGAGCACAGGACTCTTTCGCTTGCAGTATTCACTTCTGTAGCCCAGGCGTTCACGCCTGGGACATCGAGATAAGATAGTTATTTTGAGCCTCCTTCAGGAGGCTTTCATACCCAAAAGCCCATGAATGGGCTGACGAGATAAATGCCTTCACTCCCGGGCGTAAACGCCTCGGCTACAGAAAATGCAATGGAGTAGGAGAGAAACTTAACGCTCCAGTTACTGCTTATTGATCTTCCCGCGGCAAGTGGGCGCGCGACACGCGCAGCGCTTCGAATCAGGATGAAGCGTCTGCTCGTAGTCGATCGTGATTTCTTCGCCGGGCCGGATGTCTCGCAAAGCAAAGAACAAGACATGACCGTACAAAGTTCTCATGAAGGCATTTGGTTGGCAGGAGTGATTGATGTAGTGCGTGCCGTTGCCGCCCCGCGCGCCGTCCAGACTGAACCGCCCATCGATATCGCAGATGCGCAAGACCTGACGATTGCGTGCGCGGTGGCGAGCTTCAAGGTCTGAGATCCGCTCGCCGGCGTACTCAGCTATCTTCCGCCGGCGTTTGAAATGAGTAGTGGCAAAGCAGCCCTT
Source organism: Pyrinomonadaceae bacterium (assembly GCA_049273695.1). Taxonomy (GTDB): domain Bacteria; phylum Acidobacteriota; class Blastocatellia; order Pyrinomonadales; family Pyrinomonadaceae; genus UBA11740. The sequence goes on along the minus strand of JBASRE010000039.1, from coordinate 3,106 downwards.
GCCGTTGATCGCAGACTTGCGGATTGCGAGGCCGTGCGCGAGTTTCATCGGCCCGCATTGTACGACAGATCTCTGTGGTGCTCTGTCCGCCCTCCGTGCCTCTGTGGTGAACTCCTCGTTTAAGGGCCGACACCACAGAGACACAAAGAACAGAGTTACTCAGAGGCCGTCCTACTCACTTCATCGTCTGCGGCGCGACATAGCGCACTTCCGCAATCTCCGTGAGCGCCGCCAGTTTTTCGATGGTCAGACGACCGATGACGAGCTTTGCACTCTTCGGATCCAACACCACTTCGAACCCTAGCGCCTTCAGCTTCGCCAGGGTTGCCTCTGATTTTTCGGTCAACCAGATTTGCACCTCGGCTTTGCCGTCGCGAATGAATTTCGCTTCGTCCGCGCCTGCCGCCTGCTTCGGATCCTTCAGCCGGTCGACGACCGCCAGCAGTGACGGATGAAGTTTCGACTGCAAGTCGATCTTCTTCTGTTCATCGGCTGAGACTTTCCGAATAAAATTAGCATCCGGTCCAGGTGTCGGCGAAGGCGCGCCTCCGACTGAGCCACCGACACCGTAACCAATCCCGCTACCGCCGCTGCCACCGCCACCGGCCTGAGCTTTAGGTTTAGGCCGCGGCGCACGATTTTTCGTCGCACCAGGATCCATCCCGCGCCCATCGACAGTCTTCAGCCCCGAACTCGCGGTGTCGATTGTCGCTGGAGCTGGACTTGTAACAGTTACCGTCTGGTTTACGGTCCCTCTCGAAACAAGGGGAAGGCTTTGGATCTGCCGACTATTGAACGCCGAGCCCAAGCTCGAGTGTTGCTCGTTAATCACGGCCTCGCGATTAACGCCCTCAGGTATTTCAACCGGAACGTCGATGCGGCGCGGCTGTCCACCGTCGGTCACGACCATTTCTTCAACTGCGACGAACGAAGTGAACTTCGTCATCAGACGATAATCCAAACCAAGTTGGGTGATCGCCTGTTTCAGGTCTTCCTTCATCGTTCCTGCTTGCGCGCCGTTTAAGTCCTGATCCATCAACTCATCGACGCGCGTGCGCGCCCAAAGCGTCGCCAGCACGTCACGTTTGTCCGTCGCAGAAAAATCGACGGGTATCTCGCGCACAAAATCGCGGCCCGACATTTTGCCTTTCAAGCGAATCACGCCACGACCGTTACCGCCGTACTTGCCCGTCAAGATCACCGGTTTAGCACCGAACAAATCGGGAATGACTTTTGGATAGACATCGCTCACCGGCATGCCGTTCCAATCGATCGAGATGTCGGTCAATAAAGGATTGCGCACGCGCTCGTGAAAACGGCGCGCGGCGGCTGAGCCGTCATCATTCAGCGCGACGTATTCGACTTCACCGCGACCGTGCTTCGCCATGTTGTCGAGCAGATAACGATTCACGCTGCCGCCAATGCCAAACGCGAAAACGCGCGCGTTCGGATGTTTCTGGACCTCACCGATGATCTCCATGTCGTTGCCGACATAGCCGTCGGTCATAAAGCAAACGATTCGCACATGTCCTTGCGCGTCCGACGGGTCAAGCGACGCCTTAATCGCCTTCATCATCTCGGTGCCGCCACCGCCCTGACGCGATTCCAGAAAAGCCTGCGCCTTCGCCAGATTCTCTTTCGTCGCGGACACGGGTTCGGGAAACAGGATGTGAGTATCACCGGCGAAAGTAATCAGATTGAAAGTGTCGTGCGGATAAAGATTGTCGAGCGCCATCTTCATCGTCTCTTTCGCCTTATCGATCGGAAAGCCGGACATCGAGCCCGACGTGTCGAGCACGAACACCAGCTCTTTCGGCGTTACGTCTTCGGCTGTTACGCGCTCAGGCGGCTGAACAATCAGCGTGAAAAAGCCGCTCGCGCCGGTGTAGTGCGTTAGCAGCGCGTCATTGATTTTCTTGCCCGCAACGTCGTAGCGCAGGATGAAATCCTTGTTCGGGATCGTCGCGAACTCCTGCAGGGTCACCCGCGCGCGCCGATCGTTGGGCCGCTCAACAATCACTCGGTGCGTCTTTGAATTGAGCGCGTCAATCGGCACCCCGGCGTCGAGCGAAACCTCCACCGAAATATCGTGACCCGCGCGCATGCCGGCGGGCGGCGGTGGCGGCGTGATGCGCGAGGCGTCCGGCACTTTGTCCGTGTCGGGCGCCAGGCCCGTGCTTTGCGCGCCGGTCGCATTGCCCGGAACGTAACGCGGGCCCACGACCATCGGAAACACAAACTCGTAAGAACCGTCTTCGTACTTCAGCGTCTCGACATAGCTGATGGTGATTTTGATCTGTTCACCGGGAAGAATGTTCGCGACCGATTGCGTGAAAATGTTCGCCCGCTCCTGCTCGAGCAGACTCGCGCGTTGGCCGCCGGCTTTGGCTGCTGCGTAAACCGCCTGCGCTTCTTCACGCTTGAGAATCTTTCCGCGCACCGTCTTGTCGCCGATCAACATCGTCATGTCATCGACGGCGGCGTTCTGCGGCAAGGGAAACGTGTAGACCGCTTCGATCTTTTCGGTGAAAGGATTTTCGAATTGCTGCGTCACCGTTACGCGTGACAGAAAGCCGCTGATTTGGGCTTTCACCTCAGTGTGTTTGAGCGGACAAACGGCCTTAAGCGTGCCACCCGGATTCAGCACCTGAAGAGTGCCCTGGGTGACCTTGTTCGCATCCTGGGCGGACGCGATTGATCCTGACGTCCTCAGCGAGTTGTAAGCAACGAACGTGAGCAACGAGAGACAGGTTAGTAAAAGCGATTTGGGAAAGTACTTTGCGCGCATAGGCTCCTCCGCGTGACTCGGGCAAGGCCGGTCAGGATTAGTGAACGTCGAGCTGTGGTACTGCTGACTAGAGACTAACTTTCAGTCTCTGAGTCCCAGTCGTCCTGGGACTAGAACGCATAACGGAGGGGAGACTTGCAGTTGATCTGATGCGTAGATGCCAAATCTTCTCTCCGCGATGGCTACCGTTTTGGAGTGCGCCGGTTTGGAGTGCGCCGGTTTGGAGTGCGCCGGCAGAGCGAAGCGGCGACGGCGCTTTGGATCGTCTGGCTGCTGCAAGCAATCGTGCTTGGAGATCTCGCGAAGAAAGCTTCAATC
>JBASRE010000033.1:0-121478 GCA_049273695.1 Pyrinomonadaceae bacterium | reverse complement strand
CTTCGCTCCCTCACCCCAGCCCTCTCCCAAAGGGAGAGGGAGAGACGCTGACACAGCCCACTACTTAGCGACGTGACACTTCACACAGCCCTTCGGATCCGATCCCGAAATCTTTGCCGCTAATTCAGGCTTGTTCTTGATGGCCGCGTCGTGACATTCGAAGCAGTTGATGTGATACGCGTTTTCGTTGTCGAGCTTCAGCTGCTTCTCGTTTTTCGTGATAACGGGTAGCGGCTTGCTGTCGTCGCCTGCTTGCAGATGACATGACCGGCAGGATTTCACCGGCCCCGCGGCGGCGTCCTTCAGGACTTCAGCGGTAAGCACGACAGTGCGTTCAGAAGTGACCAGTGGTGGCTTGAGGCTCTCTTTCGGCTGGTCGGTGTGATGGCAATAGACGCATGAGGTGACGCTCTTGCCGTCAGGATTATAATTCTTCAGCGAGTGCGTCTCGTGATCGAAAGCGACGTCGCCCCATTTGTCGTCGAGACTGTCTTTACTGAGCACCACCTTCTTCGGTTGCTCTTTGCTTTCTTTGGGGATGTCTTGCGAGATGTAATTTGAGGTCCCCGCCGAACCGGCGAAAACGAAGAGCGCCGTCGCGCTGAGCATCACAATTCCAATTAATAATCGCTTCATCGAATTACCCTCCCGGTTCGCCGAAAGCTGCGGGGCATGTTAGGTAGACGCGCGCCGTCATGTCAATTGCGAAGCGAGCAAAGAGCTGAGGGCAAAGGGCATCGGAAAGGGCCAAAGGCTTAGCGCTCACACCAGTCATCTGGCTTCTCCACGACACTTACCGCTTTGCCCCTTGCTCTTTCCCGCCTCATCCCAGCCGAAAACTCGTTCCCGTATGGCAGCGCCGGCATCCCTTGAAATCCAAATCACCGCCGAAAGATCTACGGCCGTTGTGACAAGTCGCACAGGTGTTGTTGCCGGTCGGAAAGTGTTCTTGCGCGCGCGTCGAGCTGACTTGGCGTTTTTGCGGCAGCCCACGCGTGTAGCTGTGACAGTCAGAACAGTTCAAGCGCTGGCGCGTCGAGTGATTATTGTGGCGAAACGAGTAACTGAACGCGATTGAGTTCGTGGAGGTCCGCGAGTAGGGCTTCTGATCGTGGCAGACGCCGCATCCCGCCAGGTCACGCCCGTTGGCTTGCGAGTTCGGAGTGTGACAACTGTAACAACCATTGTGCGCGGAAAGTCCAACGGGAATCGATAGGGCGGCTCCTCGCCGCAACGTTCCGCTGTGGCATGAGACGCAACCATTCCGCGGCCGCGCGGCGCCAGTCATGTGTTGTGCATGATCAAATTTGACGTTGAAGCTTTCGTTGAAGCGATCCGGAAAAGCCTTGCGCGGCGGATCGGTGCCGTTCACGTTCTGGTGACAGATCGCGCACATCGGAGTATTCGCCGTCGTGTATTGTCCCTGGTGACACCCGAAGCAGGCTTTGTGACCGGGAAAACTCGGTCGCGCTGAATTGTCGGCGCGCCGATGGCAGTCGTTACAACTCAGCGACGCGTGCGTGGAGCTGTTGTGTAAGAACCTGGAATAGTCCTGAGCGGAAGCGACTGAGGGGAAGGCAAAAGGAAAAAGGAAAATGGAAAAAGTGAGGAGCCCCACCCCAATGGATGACCTAAACCTTTTGGGGTGAAGACTCTCGGTGACTCTGTGCTTACTCTGTGTCTTTGTGGTGAATATACTTTCGCCCTGAACTTCACCACAGAGACACCGAGAACCACTGAGGCACAGAGAAAATCTGTGCCGTGACCCGCTTTGCTCTTTGCCCTTAGCTCTTCGCATATCTACTGCACCGATGATTCGTGGCTCGGCGGCGGCTTCTTCTTGCCGACATCCTCAGTGTGGCAATAGGCGCAATTTCCCGTCTTCTTAAATTGCGCCAGCTCAGTTTCGATCGTCACAGCTGTTGGATAAGTCGTGCGCTTGCTGTCGCGATGGCATGCCGCGCAGGCGTTGATCGGCACGTCGGGCGTCAGGCTGCTCAGTGTGCTTGCCCGCGTAATGTTGATGTGGCAAGTCGTGCATTCATCGATGTGCGCACCCTTGCCACCTTCGTGCGCGAACTTTGCCGAGATGCGTTTCACCGCGAGAGATGCAACAAACGTCTCAGCAGGTTTGTGACAACCGGCGCAATTCGCGCCGATCGGTTCCTGCGCTTTCCAATGACATTCGAAACAAGCGTCGTGCGTGCGCGGCATCGACTTGAAAGGATGAAGCAGAGCCGGATCGGAATTCGGCGGAGGCAGCGCCACGATCGCCAAAGATTTGTCGGTCACGTGGCAGAGCGAGCAGTTGTTGTAATCGAGCCTCTGGTCCTGGGTAACAGACTTCAGTTTGTGATGCGATCTTAACGACGGTGATGCAAGGCGAAGCCAAGCAGGCCCACGGTGGGACATTATTCCCCTCTCCGTTTGCGGAGAGGGGTTAGGGGAGAGGTTGCCGCGGGTTGCAACCCCACCCCCAGAGATGAACCTGGCAATCACGTTCTGATGCTTGTCGTGCGGGAATTCGATCTTGAATTGCCGCTCGTCTTTCGGCTTCGCAGTTTGATTCGCGCTATTCGGTTTACCAAAAGCGAAACGGCGGTCTTCGCGCGGCGCGGCGCGCAGGTGACATACCGTACAGATTGCCGGGCCAGTGCCGATCGTCGCCTGACGGGTGAAGAACTGTGGCCGGTGGCAACGCACGCATGCGTCATGATCCGGAAAATCAGCAGCGTCCGGAAATGCACGACCGGCAGTCCATGTCGTCGGAATCTTGTGACAGGCATTGCACTCGAGACTTTTGTGCTTGGCGGACGAGTGTAGAAAGGCCGAGTACTTTGCGGCTGAGCCGCGCGGCGCTTGCTGCTGCGCCGGAGGTCTTCGCGTGGTAGGGCGACGGCGAGTTTGCGCCGCGACAATGGCGGCGAGGGCGACCCCAAACACAAGCAAAAGGATGATTCGTAGTTTCATTGAGCGCTTCGATTTGGAGTGCGCCGGCAGACTGACCACCCCAGCGTGGCTGCCACGCTGGGGACCCCGGTTGAAGCGGCGACGGCGCTTTGGATTTGTTCCCTCTCCCTTTGGGAGAGGGTTAGGGTGAGGGCGTAAGTACGCGCCCTAAAACCCTCACCCCTCCCTCTCCTTTTGGGATAGGGCGAAAGCGGCGTCAAGCCGCCGCACTCCAAATCAGTTGCAAACCGGCAAAGGCCGCTCGACGATCTCGCACTTCACCCTCGGATCTTTTTCGTTCGACAACATGAATGGGCGCGTCATGGCAATTCCCAAATCCGTCGCCTTAACTTCGCGTTCGCAGATCCAAAGGATGCTCGTCTTTTCAGTCTCGCTTCCGATCAGATTTGAAATCGTGTAGATGCCGGGCTCGATGTTGGTCAGATAAGCCGTGCCTTTGCGATCAGTCATGATCGACATCACCGGCGCTTTCGTGGGCGCTTCGGCCTCGGGCATCAATGCCTGAAGCGCTTTCTGCTTCTGTTCGTAAAATCCGAAGCGCAGCTCCGGACTCAGGTAATTGGCCAGCCAACGACGCGCGACTTCCCGATCTTTCACCTCGCGATTGGCCTGTTCAAATGCCGCCTGAAATTCCGTCACCGCGTCAGCGCCGTTGAGATATTTCTCCTCGACGTCACGGCAAAACGGCGATTCGCAATCGTTGTCTTTCAACCATTTAATCAGCCCGGTACTTGCGCCCTTCGCACGGTAATAACAATCACGCGACATGAGCTCTGTCTGCTTCGCCTTTTCGATCAGCGATTTGTTTTCATCGAGTGAGCCCTTGATCAGAAAGAAACGTTTGCGTGGCAGGTCTTTGGTTCCGGCCGCAGATTTGTATCGGACTTTCAGACGGACCACACCACGGTTGGCCTGCGGATTTTGAGAATTGGCGCCAGTGATGAAGACAGCCAAAAAGACCGTGGCGACGACTGCAGCCGCGCACCGTATCGCGGAGCGGGTGGCGGGCGGTAGCCCGCCTCTAAACGACAGAGACATGGTTTGGTTTAGAGGCGGGCTACTGCCCGCCGCAAACTACAAATTAGGGCTCCTTGGAAACTTCACAAACGGTAGCCGCACCTGGCGCACAAAAGACTGATCCGAGCGCATACCGACGGGGGGCGCGTAACCGGCGGCGCCTGCGGCCGCAATCAGATCGTCTTGATCGATCCCATCGCCGCTGATGCCAATCGCGCCAACCAACTCACCATTTTTGTAGAGCGGGATGCTGCCCGCAAAAATTTGCAAGCCATTCGGCAGATTCGGAATCGACGTGCAAGGCAACGCCGCGCCGCCGAGCACGGCCTGCAAGTTCGTCTTAACCAGGTCGAGTTGCAGCCCCACGTTGAAAACACTCCATTCGTTCAATTCCCGGCTAAACGGTCCGGCAGCAGTGTTGTCAATTCCGTCCGGGAAAAGCGGCCGATGCAGAAATCCAATCGCGCGATCGCTGAACGCAATCGATCCGTTAAGCTGAAGTCCTTCGGCTGAGGCCCGACTCACGTACGAACCGAAACCCGCACTAGTCAGCAATGCTGCGGTATTTGAACGCGAGACGAACGCGGCACTGCGCGCTTTCTGCACGGACACGTCGAATCCAAAGACAGGCGCGTCCTGTTGACGAAACACGCCGAGCACGACGCCGCTGGCATCAGTCACTGCGATCGTGACGCGTGCGTTGCTGCCCAGGGGCTGACGGATTGCTGCACGCGTGATGTTTGCCTGCTGCGCGGCGTGCGAGATGATCGTGTTGACGTCGGTGGCCGTCAAAGAATTCGCCGTCACCGGAAGACTGGCGATAAACGGAAAGAAGCGCGTGTCAACTTCTCCGGCGATTCCTCCGACAACGGCCGTAGTGAATTGAGATGTTTGCGCGCCGAGAATGGGAGAAGTAACCGTTCCCGGCAAACTTCCGAACGGAATCGTCGCCGGGCTCGGCGCGTTCGTGACATTCAAGTAGGTCAGCCGAATTCCGTCAACCAGGATGTTATCGCCGCGAACCGTGGACGGCGCTTCGAATCCGCGCGTCGCGGAAACGGCGATGGCTTCTTCAAAAGGCTGATCGAAATCTGCAGGGTCGCGATCGATTGTGTAAACGCCGTCGCCTTCGATCCCGACGCCGCCAACAGCTTCACCGTTTCTGTAAATGGGAGCGCTGCCCGAATCGCCGCTGAGGCCAAGCGGCAGTCCCGGCAATTTGATGTCTGAACACGGCAGTGAAGAGAACTGAACGCCAAACAAAGGCCCGCCGGGGCGATTGTTCACGCCGGGAGGAAAGTGTTCCTGGATGATGAAGCTCGCGGTGCGCGTGGTGAACGCGTTGCCGCGTGTGCTGAACAGCGCAGCCGTACCGGCTTTGGAAATTGCGGCGAGCCTCGCGGGCACAACGGTCCCGTCCAAGCCAGTCGAGACAAATCCGGTCATCGGATTTGGCGTCAACGTCGGTCCCGGGCCGCCACCCCGAAACTGCGTTGTCGCCGGCGCGCCCGTCATCGTGAAGACGCCAAGGACGTTGCCTTCTTTGTCCGTTACCGCAACCGTGACGGCGCGGTTCAGCGCGGACGCCGCCGACACCGCTTGCGCGATCACAGTTTGCACTTCGCTGGTCGTGAGCGAACCCGCAGTCGCTGCCGGCGGCAGCGGTTGTGTGAGTGCCGCTGGAGTTGGTACTGAGCCTGGGTCATCAGGCGGCCCGCCGCCAACTTGTCCGATGCCCATGCGCACTCGATTGCTCGCCGAGCCCCGATATGAAATCCCAACCAGCACGTCCCCGAGATCCGTCAAATCTTCCGGTAACCGAACAATGATTGAAGTGATCCATTCCTGCTGTGGCACACGCCCGACGTGTTCAACTGGAAGCGAGTAAACCTGATGTGATCCATCTTCGGCTGAAACGGTTACTTCGGCGATCGAGGTAGTCGGATCGATTCCCATCGCGAACAGCATGATCCGCGTGCGATTGTCGTTGCCCCAACTGACTTCGGTGGTCGGGGAAAACGGCTCGCGCTTCCGCGTAATCGATTCGACTGCGAGCGCGCGCGTTGAAGTCTCTTCGCTGATTAAGGTTGGACGCGTTGCTTGCGCTTCGGAATGTGTGAACAGCGGCAACTGTGTCGCGGCGAGCAGCGCACAAACCAGAGCTGTGATCACGCCGCGCCAGCGTTTGGTGAATAACCTTTTTGTTATCCGAACTGCCATGCGCCGCTGCAACAATGGTTAATTGGGAAGCTTCGTGAATCTACCACCAATCGCATTTACTGCGAAGCCTTTTCTCAAATCGCACGCGCAAGCGAATTCTATTGATACGCAACGCGGGCGTGTGCTACAAGTCCGTGTCCCCCAATCAAGCTCAATAAAACCATGACCGGTCACCTGCACAGCGGCTTGCGACTAGTAATAGTCGCCGGTTGTTTGTTGACTGGGGTGATGGGAGTGTCAGCGCAGAAACGCGGCACGATAACAGGCAAAGTCACGCCGGCCGCTGACGTAATCGTCATCGCGACGAACCAGGTCACCAGCAGAGTGACGCGCACGCGCGCCGGGTCAGATGGTCAGTATTCAATCAGCGTGCGTCCGGGCGCGTATCGTTTGAGTGTTGCCCCTCCTCATTTAGCAAAATTCGATAACACGAAGAGTTACGGCGAGCATGCGTTGATTCGCGACGACTCGCTGGAGAATGTCATCGTTCGCGAAGGTCAGGAGACGAAAATAGATTTCGCTGTCGAGAAGCGGGAAGAGAAGCCCCTGGTAAATGTTCCCGATCAAGAACCGACGGGCGCGGCCGGTGACCCCAGCGTCGCGTCTGAGCCGCAGAGCGACGCCGACCATCGCGAGGTGCGCGATCGCTGGCGCATAGGCTTTCCCGAATATGATCGCTACGGCGACAAAGGCGCACGCGGGCGCGACATTCCGTTCACCAGGGGACGCTGGTACGACCCTTACAACTTGAACTGGCTGAAGGGCGACTATCCGATCATTGGCAACAAAGTGTTCATGATTCTGTCTGCTGTCAGTTCGAGTTTCGTCGAGTTAAGCCGCACGCCGAAACCTTCCGACGCGAGCAGTGCGCGTCCCGGGAGTGCGGAGTTTTTCGGCAAGCCCGAACAACTTGCCGTGAATCAAGTTTTCCAATTCAGCTTTGAGATGTTCCACGGCGACTCGACGTTTAGGCCGCGCGACTGGGCGATCAAGATTTCACCGACCTTTAGCCTGCCGAATTATCTGAATGCGCGTGAAACGGGTGTGGTGAATATCGACGTCCGTCGCGGAACCAATCGCACCGACACGCACTTTTCGCTGGAAGAAGCATTCGCGGAAGTGAAGTTGACGGACGTCAACGAAAACTTTGATTTCGTCTCGGCACGGGTCGGCATTCAGCCGTTCGTTTCCGATTTTCGCGGCTTCATTTTTTCCGATAACAATTTGGGAGCGCGCGTGTTTGGGTCCTTTGATAATAATCGTTTCCAATTCAATGCGGCCTATTTCGCGCAACTCGAGAAGGACACGAATAGCGGCCTCAATCGTTTCGACCGGCGGCAGCAGAACGTTTACGTGGCGAATATTTTTCGGCAGGACTTTATCCGCAAGGGCTACACGATTCAGGCCAGCGCGCTCTTTAACGATGATCGCCGCGGCATCCAGTACGACCGCAACGGTTTTCTTGTCCGCCCGGCGCTGATTGGGGATGTGCGCCCGCACGCGATCAAAGTCGGCTACATCGGCGTTAATGGTGATGGGCATCTTGGCCGTTTGAATCTAACGAACAGCTACTACTACGCGTTTGGTCGCGATGATCGGAATCCGATTGCCGGACGGCCGGTGCATGTCAGTTCGCAGATGGCCGCAGTTGAGACGTCGATCGATTTCGACTACCTGCGTTTTCGCGGATCGGTCTTCTGGGCGCAAGGCGATAAGAATCCGACGGACGATCAAGCCAACGGATTCGACGCCATTCTCGACGACCCGAACTTTGTCGGTGGTCAGTTTTCGTTTTGGAACCGCAACGGAATTCGACTGACGCAAACAGGTGTGGGCCTGGTGCAGCCGAACAGCCTGCTGCCGTCGCTTCGCAGCAGCAAAACCGAAGGACAGGCCAACTTTGTAAATCCGGGAATCTTCATTTACAACGCGGGTGTCGATGTGGAGTTGACGCAGCGGATCAAGGCCGTATTCAATGCGAACTATCTGCGGTTTCATCGAACTGAGCCGCTCGAATACATTCTGTTTCAAAACCGGATTCGTCACGATATCGGTTGGGACCTGAGTCTCGGGGTCGCTTACCGGCCGCTGCTTATCAACAACCTAACGATGACGTTCGGCGCGGCGACCTTGAAACCGGGGAGTGGCTTTCGCGACATCTACACTGATGCTTCGCGTAACTGCCCGCCGAATTTGATCGAGTTCTGCACGCCGGATGATGTGATCATCGATCCGAAGAAACCGTTGTTCAATCTGTTCGCGCAGGTGAAGTTTGTTTTCTAGTTTATGAACGATGTCGCTATACAATCCCGGACCGTTTAGAGGCGGGCTACTGCCCGCCACTCTTAAAATGAAGCTCTTCAAATCAAACGAGCCGAATACAATCCACTACGTGACGCTTTTGACGTATAACCGAGTCCCGGTGTTTCGGAGCGATCGGGCCTCCGAAATCTTCGTTGCTACGCTCGACGAGGTCCGACGAAGATACCCGTACAAACTCATCGGCTATGTCATCATGCCCGATCACGTACATGCGATTGTTAATCGTTCGGTCGATACAATCAGCAATTGGCTGCGGCGTGGACGCGGGAACTCGGCGAGAAACATTCTGGCGTGGTTGCGGGCAGAAGAACACTTACTCTCGCTTAAGAAACTTGAGCTGAACCCTCCACAGAAGAGGCAGCACACTCATGCAGTCTGGCAGAAAGATCCTTCAGTAATAGATCTCTGGAGTGCGAAGTTCGTTCGACAGAAATTGAATTATCTTCATCTGAATCCCGTGCGGGCGGGATTGTGTCAACATCCTGCTGATTGGAAATGGTCGAGTTATAGAGCGTACCTGCCACATGACATTGGCGATGTTCCGATTGAAATAGATTGGCAGACTCATTGGAGAGAAGCAGAGTTGACCGCGAAAGCTGGCGGGCAGTAGCCCGCCTCTAAACGGTTTTTAAGGATGAGACGTCGGAACGCAGTCTTAGTATCAATCATTGTCCTTTTGGGATCTCTTGCGCTCGCAGTGTTGATGCGCGCATCCGAAATGGCGGGCAGTAGCCCGCCTCTAAACGGAGCGGAGCTTCTTACCTCGACGAGCGCGCAACAGCCGCCGACTGCGTCTACAGCCCCACTCGAAGGCTGCCTCAAGTGCCACGACAAGATTGAGCCGATGCATCGCTACGGTCCCACGGCGACGCTCGACAAACTAGATAACGGCAAAGACGCGCTCGGCCTGACGTGCACTGGGTGTCATGGCGGCAATCCTGCGGCGGCGACGAAAGAAGAAGCGCACGTCCGGCCGCGCTACCCGAACGAGTGGATTAAGAACGGCAAGTTTCGCATTCCGGAAAGATCCGGGCCGCTGCTCGCGCGTGAGAGTTTGGAGTTTGTGCGCTTCCTGAATCCCGGTGACCTGCGCGTCGCGGCGAAAACCTGTGGCAGCTCGGAATGTCACAGTGTGCAAACGAACGCCGTCAGCAAAAGCATGATGACGCACGGCGCGATGCTCTGGGGCGCAGCGCTCTATAACAACGGCGGTTATCCGATTAAGGACTCGCAGTTCGGGGAAAGCTACAGCGCGAGCGGCGGGCCGCAACGTCTGATTCAAGTGCCACAGCCGAATGCCGAACAGAAGAGACAGAAAGGCATTCTGTCGTTTCTCGATCCTTTGCCGCGTTGGGAAATCTCGCAACCGGGGAACGTTCTGCGCGTGTTTGAGCGCGGGGGCCGGCGCCGTCTGGAAACTGCTTTGCCCGACAAAGAAGAAGAGCCGGGCAAGCCTGACAAGGGCTTGAGCGCGCGTGGATTCGGAACGGCACAGCGAACGGATCCGGTTTATCTCGGACTGCAAAAAACACGTTTGCTCGATCCGACTCTGAATTTTCTCGGCACGAACGATCATCCCGGTGACTATCGTTCGTCGGGCTGCACGGCCTGCCACGTCATCTACGCAAACGACCGCGATCCGAATCATTCGGCGTTTTACGGTTCGGCCGGCAATCAGGGCAAGTCGCAATCCGCGGACGTGAACATTCCGAAAGACGAGTCGGGTCACGCCATCAAACATCAGTTCACCAGCCGCATTCCGACTTCACAATGCATGGTCTGTCACATGCATCCGGGCGAGAACATGGTCGCGTCGTACCTCGGTTTGACCTGGTGGGACAACGAAACCGATGGCGACAAGATGTATCCGGCCGAGCAACACGACCCGTCGCAGTCAGAAGAGGATCGAAAACTTGATCGCAATCCCGAAGCGGCAAGCCTGCGCGGGCTTTGGTCCGACCCCGAGTTTCTTCAGAAGACAGGCACGCCGGAGTTCAACTCACAATTGAAGAACACGCGCTTCGCAGATTTTCACGGTCACGGCTGGATGTTTCGGCAGGTGTTCAAGCGCGATCGCGAAGGCAACTTGCTCGACGCAAATAACTCAATCGTGACGCCGAACGATCCGGATCGATTCAAAAAAGCCGTCCATCTGAACGACATCCATCTCGAAAAAGGGATGCATTGCATCGACTGTCACTTTCGGGAGGACTCGCACGGCAACGGCATCCTCTACAACGAACCGCGCGCCGCGATTCAGATTAGCTGCATCGACTGTCATGGCACGATCCGCGAACGGGCGACGCTGGTGGCTTCCGGGTTTGCGGCTGGAGCAGGAGTTAAAGATGGCAAATTCACGGACGGTCCGAAACGCAATCTGGCGACGATTCGCTTTCGCGATCCCGATGGCGGCCGCATGTTCCTGTTCGAGCGCATGCGCAACGACAGAAAACGCAAAGACGAAAAGGGCAATGAAATCCAGTTAAAGGCGGGCGACATCGTGCAGAACTCGATGGTTGTGCCCGGCCGTTGGTGGCGCGTGTCGCAAACCACCGACACGATTAATCCGAGCGCACCCCACCCCGAGGACTACAGTCTGAAGTCGCGTTATGCGAAGACGATGCGCACCGACAACTCAACGTGGGGCGATGTCCCGGCCGACAACAACCTGCTGGCGCATCGCGACGAGAACATGACCTGCTTCGCATGTCATTCGTCCTGGGTGACGAGTTGTTTCGGCTGTCACCTTTCGATGACCGCGAACCGGAAGATGCCGAACCGTCACAACGAAGGCGGCAACTCGCGTAACTTCACGACCTACAACTATCAAGTCCTGCGCGACGACATTTTCATGCTCGGACGCGACGGAACGGTGACCGGCAACCGCATTGCGCCGGTGCGTTCATCAAGCGCGGTGTTGGTCAGCTCGCAAAATCAAAATCGCGAGTGGATCTATTCGCAGCAACAGACGGTTTCTGCGGAAGGATACTCGGGACAAACTTTCAATACCCACGTGCCGCACACCGTGCGCGGAAAAGAGACGAAGAGCTGCAGCGACTGTCACGTGGCGAAGGCGAACGATAACAACGCGTGGATGGCGCAGGTGCTGTTGCAGGGTACTAACTTCGTCAACTTCATGGGGCGGTTCGTTTACGTGGCCGCCGATCATTCACTCGAAGCGGTAGTCGCCACCGAGCGTAATGAGCCGCAGGCGGTCTTTGGCAGCACCCTTCATAAGGTCGCATTTCCGAGGAACTATGAGAGTTTCGTCAATCGCGGACGCGAACTCAAAGAGTTTTACGAGCACAAAGGCAATCCCCGCGTCTTGCAGGTGCAGTTGCGTGGCGAGTACGCATACGTCGCCGCCGGCGAAGGCGGCCTGCGCGTTTACGATGTTGCGCAGATCGATCAGAAGGGATTTTCGGAGCGCATCGTTACTGCGCCCGTTTCCCGTTTCGGTCAGAAGTTTTGGGTGAAGACGAAGTACGCAACGGCAGTCGCTGCGCCTTCCACACTTGCGGTTGATCCGGCCCGCTGGCGAATGACGACGGACGGTCGAATGGTTTCACCCGATGAAGCGCGACGACTGCCTACCGATAAACTATTGAATGAAGAGCAGCCGATTCATCCGTTGTATGCCTATCTTTACGTCGCGGATAAGCACGAAGGATTGATCGTCGTGAATGCGGCAACGTTGCTCGATGGCGATCCGCTGAACAACTATTTGAAGCGGCAACTCGACGAATCGAAATACCCAAACGGCGCATACAATCCCAACGGCATGTTGACTGGCGCTAACAACATTACGATCGCCGGGACGAATGCCTACATCACCACTGACCGGGAATTGGTTGTGGTTAGGATCGATGACCCGCTGAATCCAGTGTTAATCAACCGTGTTCAGTTCAAACAGCCACGCGCGATTGCCATTCAGTTCCGGTATGGCTTCGTTGTAGATGCCGATGGGTTGAAGGTGATCGATGTCACTTCGCCAGAGGTTATCCGCTCCGGCGAAGCCTTTGTTCCTCTGTCCGACGCGCACGATGTTTACGTCGCGCGCACTTACGCGTACGTCGCCAACGGCAAAGAAGGCGTCGCCATCATCGATGTGAAGAACCCCGAACAGCCGCGGCTCGATCAGATGTATGACGCCGAAGGGAAGCTCAACGATACGCACCAGGTGAAAGTCGCGATGACCAATGCGAGCCTTTTTGCCTACGTCGCCGACGGAAAGAACGGCCTGCGCATTCTGCAACTGACTTCGCCTGAAACGATGCCGACGTACGCCGGCTTCAGTCCGCGTCCGCAGCCTCAGTTGATTGCGACGTTCAAGACAAAAGGCCAGGCGCTGGCTGTTTCGAAAGGTCTGGATCGAGACCGCGCAGTGGACGAGAGCGGCAATCAGATCGCCGTCTTCGGGCGCCGCGGCGCACGGCCGTTTACTTCGGAGGAGATGCAAAGGATGCTGCGAACGAATGGTGGCAAAGGCGAATACTTTTCCGTTAGCGATGAACCGCCGACTGAACCGCGGGCGGCGCACGGCGCCTCGGCCTCGCGACTATTACTTGGATTAGCATTCGGTTTTGGCATTCTCGCTGTTGGTTATCGCGGCTTCAGGAGGCCAAAAAAGGCTCCGTAGGAGCCCAATGTCGGTACGCACGCCTCTGGCGTGCAGCACGCCCGGAGGCGTGCGTACCCAACATGTTCGTAAAGCTTTGCTTTTCGATTGAAAGATTGAAGCAATGGAATATAAGGCTACAAGGGTGTTGCAAAAACAGAATGCGTGCGGTTAGATTTGCGGTTTGACGTTTATAGACGGGAGCGGCTAATGCCGCTGATAACTGGAGGTAATTAAGTGCCGACCGGAACGTGCCCTGAATGTGAAGCCGATGTTCACGTCGATACAGACGCGGACAAGGGCGAGTATGTGGATTGCGACGACTGTGGAGTCCAGCTCGAAATTGTAGGACTGGATCCTGTCGAACTGGACATCGTTGAAGAAGAAAATGACGACGACGATGATGACGAGGATGAATACTAAGTGATGAGTTATGAGGGCGCTTCGCGCTTTCACTCATCACTCAGTACTCATTACTCATCACTTCTTTTGGCTTTGGTAGCCAGGCCGGCTCTGTCGCACCGTCAATCCCTGCGGCCCTTCAATTCTTATCGTGTGAAACTTGCCGTCGCTGCGATTCTGCGGCGGCGGATAAAAACCTAAAACGTAGGCTGACGAAACTTCTTCGGCGACTGCGCGGAAAAGCGGCCCGAGATCGGGTTCGTTTGCGTATATGCTGCGACCACCGGTCAGCTCGACGATACCGCTCACGTCCAAAGGCGTGGGCAACGGTGTGACTTTCACCGCGGCAAGCATTTGTGAATAAGAGGGCATGGTCACGACATAGACACTCGTGTCGGCGGCGTTCGCGCGCTCAATGACGGTTTCAGGAGAGACTGTGTCGCCGACCGGGAAGCCGTCAGTGATCACGATAACGGCGCGTTTGACCATTTGATTCTGTCGCGTCAAAGGTGCGTGGCGCGTTAGCATGCGCACGGCGTCATCAATCGCGTCGTAGGCGTGCGTGGACAAGCCGTCCGGGTCGTGGCCCAAACGTCGGTAGGCGCGTTCGAGCTTTTCAGGATCGGCGGTCAGCGTTTGCAGGGTCTTGACGCGCATGCCAAAGGTCATCACGCCAAAGACTGCCGGATGACCGGACAGGCGGCGAGAGAATTCGCGCATGGCCGCAGTGACGCGTTGAACTTCTTCCGCGGTCATGCTGCCGGAAACGTCGAGCGCGAACACGACGGCGAGTGGCCGCGGCTCGCCCGCGACTTTCTCGAGATTGAACGACTCAATCTTTCGTTCAATCCCGTCTTCGAATAATTTGAAATCTTCCTTTTTGAGATTGCGAACCAGGCGGCCTTTCGCATCAGTCACGACCGCGTTGATCGGGACCAGGTCGGTATCGATCCGCAGCACCTCTTGCGGCGCCTCTTCCGTGGGCATCACGCGGCGCGGACGTTCTTGTGGAGGAGGATCTTGGGCGCAGGCGCTGCCAGGCGCGGCTAATGCGAACGCCAGACCGAACATCATGAGCGTGAGATTGAAAACCTGGAACCGCTTGCCGAATAACATTAGCGTTTGCCGATTATACGCTGGCGCTGATAAGGCCGCCATTGGTACGCATGCCTCCGGCATGCTATGGCACGCCAGAGGCGTGCGCACCGAGAATCCCGGCATGCTCTTGCACGCCAGAGGCGTGCGTACCAAGAGTGAGGCAACGCGAACTCACGATTTTCGCTTCGTATGTGTTGGACTGGTTACCGCAGCACCTCCATGATAAGTTGAGGGCCTCTAAAAGATGAATATTGTTCGCACAGCCACGGCCATAGCGTTGCTCGCGCTTCTTGCGCTTGCGGCGTCAGCTCAGGAGAAGGACAAAACCACCGGCGCCTTAAAAGGCAAAGTGCGCGTCGAAAGAGGCTCACCCGCCGGCGTTGCCGTGATTCTGCGCCGCGGTGATGAGGAAGTTCGGCGCGTCGAAACCGATCGCAAGGGCGAATTTACGATTGCCCGAGTTCCGCCGGGAATGTACGGCCTCACGATTCGCAAGCCGGGCCTGGCCGTTGCGTCAATCGAGAAACTGGAAATCAAGGCGGGCAGTACGCGTTCTCTTAAAGATCTTATCCTGGCTGTTGACGAAGGTTCGATTACGTTTCTTCGTGGAAGTGTTTTTACGGAAGGGGGCCGCAGCGTTCCCGGTGTTCGTGTGGAACTCTCGCGCGTGATCTCAGAGTCGTCCGTTGAGAGGCTTGATGCGCGGAACACAGGTGAGACCGGTGAATTCGTTTTTCGCGTCCCGCCTGACGCCGCCAAGTATCGGCTGACACTTAAAGCGGACGGCGCTGAGCCGGCGTCGAGAGATGTCGACGTCGATGCCGCCCTCGTTTATCGGGTGGCCCTTGTTTACAAGCCGAAACCCTAGCGGGTATCAGGTTTCAGGTGTCGGGTATCAGGTGCCGACGAGCGACACCCGATACCCGATACCCGTCACCTGATACCTGAAACCTGACGATGTCCGATCGCGAAGAGTTTCTGACTGCCAAGCAGCTCGCTGAGATTCTTCAAGTCAGCGAAACCACCGTGCGTCGCATGGCCCAGAAGCGGCGTATTCCTTCCGTGCGACTGACGCCGCGCATCATTCGCTTTCATCTCGATGCTGTTCGTGAGGCGCTGGACGTGCCGCGTGTGTCGCGGCCGAGCGGCAAAACTGACGACGCCCAATTGTCGTTTGAAGATTTAATGTCGAACTAAGCGCGTGGCACAGACTTTAGTCTGTGAATTCGACGGGTGAATCAGTCGTTTAGAGTGGGGCTACTGCCCCACGGGCGGGCGGTAGCCCGCCTCTAAACGATGCCACATTCACCGCCGGCCCATCGGGATCTCAACCCATTTCCCGTTCTGATTGATGTAGGCCTTCGGGCTCCGGATGGGAAACCGCCGCGCAAACGAAGGGTTCGCTTTCAAAAAGCGATTGATCGTCGCATTGTCGCCCGTCGCCACGCGCCATTGACCATCTTCGCGAACCAGGTACTGCTGGACGACAAGCTTGCCGTCGGCGTTGAGCGGTTTGTTCACGCGTGCGTACATCGTTGTGTCGGCCACCGCCAGGTTCCCGGATACGCGGACGGCGCCGATTTCGATTCGCTGGAGCTGATAGAGATCGCTTGTTCGTTGCAGGCCGCTGACAAAGCGATCCTTCGTGATGCGAGAGCGCGAGGATGACGGCAGCGAGTCGTAAAGCGCCGCGTAATTACCTGATTTCAACTGATCGAACACGCTCTGGATTGTCGCGCGCGCGTCGCTTTCATCGGATATCACGGCTGCGGCTGGTTGAGCCGTCGCCCAAATGACGACGAATGCCAAAAGCAGAGCAACGAACGCCGGGTTAATCTTCTTCAATGTCTTCATCTCTTTCAATCGGTGTTTCTGCTGCCACCCTGGCGCGCGTCTGCGCCCGGAAGCTGAGAAACCATGCCGCAATCCCCAAAGTCGCAGTAACGAATGCCGCCGTTAGATTGTTCCACCAAAGCAGCAGGGCGGCCGAGAGTAGAAACAAGCCGGAGAGAATTGTGAACACGCGCTCTGCCGTCATCACTTCACTTCGACTGATACGCTCGTTTTGAGAGTGTCCGGCGGAAAACATTTCTCATGATCGCAGGCTTGAACGCGCACGTTGAGAGGCAAAGAGCGCGACCCCTTGCCGGCGATTTTTATCGGAAGTCTAACCTCGACCTGACCTTCATAGACGGCTAGGGCTTCATCCGCGAATTGAAACTTCTGTTTTTTCGCCGGCGGGTAGATTGCCTTCCCAACCTCAATTCCGTCGACCTTATCTCCGGTCACTTCCGTTGCGATTAAGTAAGGATACGTGGCCGGATTTGCATTAACGTGATACCCCGGCTCGATATTCAGCATCACGAGCACTTCGCCCTTATTGCCGTCGGAGATCGCAGTGCCGGTTCCTCCGAAGCTCACCACGTTAGCCGAGGATCGGACCTCGCGTTGACCGGTTTGAGAGGCAGCCGGTCCCTGGTTCGTCGCAGGCTTCGAACAGGCGCTCAAAAGCGGCAGCACGAGTGCGACAACGCCGATTACAGAAATCGAAAGTTTCCCCATCCGTTATTCCTCGTCCTCCTCTTTTCCGCCGTCTTTGCCTTCAGGCTTCTTGATTCCAAACTTCTCGAGACGATACTGCAACGTCCGGAACGTCAGACCGAGAAGCTTCGCCGCTTTCGTGATGTTGTAGTCGGTCTGATCCATTGCCTGAAGAATCAGGTTCTTTTCTACGTCTTCGAAACTGATGCCTTCGGGCGGCAACTTGAAGCCGCCGGTTGCTGCAGTTTGTGATTCCTGTCGCAGTTCCGAGGGCAGATCGTCCGGCGTAATCATGTCGCCTTCGCACAGAAGGATCGCGCGTTCGATGGCCGATTCGAGCTGCCGCACGTTGCCCGGCCAGCCGTAATCGAGAAGCATCCGCCGTGTTTCCGGCGTCAGACCGCGCACCAAACGCGAAGTGTTCTTCGTATGCTTCTTGATGAAATAGTCCAGCAGGACCGGAATGTCTTCGCGCCGTTCGCGCAAAGGTGGCACATCAATCGAAAGCACGTTGATGCGATAGTACAAGTCGTCGCGGAAACGACCGTCGCCAGTCATCGCGCGCAAATCGCGGTTAGTGGCGGCGACGACGCGCACGTCAACCGGGATTTCAAACGTGGCCCCGACGCGACGAATCCGGCGTTCCTGTAAAGCGCGCAAGAGCTTCGCCTGCATGCTGATGTCCAGTTCGGCGATTTCGTCGAGGAATAACGTTCCCTGATCGGCAACTTCGAACAAGCCTTTCTTGTCGGCGTGCGCGCCGGTGAATGAGCCTTTCTCGTGGCCGAACAATTCCGACTCAAGCAGGTTTTCATTGATGGCCGCGCAGTTCACGGCCTGAAACATTTCCGACGCGCGCGGGGATTGATTGTGAATCGCGCGGGCGATCAGCTCTTTGCCGGTGCCGGATTCGCCGCGAATCAAGACGGTCGAGCTGGACCGCGCGACTTTCAGAATCATTTTCTTCACCGCTTCCATCTTGGGATCAGCGGAAAGAATTTCGACGTCGATTTGATCGAGCGTCCCGAGCGCGCGCTTAATCGTTGCCAGCAGCGCATCGCGATCGAAAGGCTTCTGCAGGTAATCGAAGGCGCCGCGCCGTAGAGCTTCCTTCGCCGATTCGATCGTGCCATGCGCCGTCAGCAGAATGACAATGATCGACTTGTCCATCGTCAGCAGGTGCTGCAACAGCTCAATGCCGTCCATGCCGGTCATCTTCAAATCGGTCAAGGCCAGGTCGAAGTCGCGCTCTTTCGCAAACTTCAGCGCGGCTTCGCCGGAAGCCGCGGACGTAACGTCGTAGCCGGCCTCGGTCAAAATGTCGTGGAGGATGTCGCGTTGTGGTTTGTCGTCATCAACGACGAGTATTGATTTGCGTGGCATGGTTTTCTACAAGCTGTCCCTAAGATCCGGTCGCTATCCCGAGCTGCCGGGATTCTGACGGCAACATGATCGTGAACGTCGTTCCTTCGTCTTCTTTGGATTTTACGGAGATCGATCCGCCGTGATCGTCGATGGCCTTGCGGACAATCGCGAGGCCCAACCCGGTCCCGGTCTCCTTCGTCGAATAGTACGGCTCGAAAATTTTCGAGATGTCGTCGGCGCTGATGCCGCGGCCGGTGTCCGTAACGTCAATCCGCACACTGGGGTCGTCAACTTCGCGCGAGATAACAATCGAAATCCTGCCGCCCTCTCCATCGATAGCCTGCAGACTATTGATGACCAGGTTCGTTAGTGCTGATCGCAGCGAGTCGGCGTCGGCCATGATTGACTGCTTTCCGCCAACCTCTTCCACCACCAGTTCGACGTTGTTTTCGGAGGCCTGAACTTCGACAGTGCGCAAGGCATCGTGCGCGAGATCACCGAGGTCCAGTTGCCGCGGCTCCAGCTTCGGCGGCCGCGAGTAGTTTAGAAACTCTGTGATGCGCTGATTGATCCGTGCAACTTCAATTTTCAGTTGGCTCGTCAGGCTGTCGAACTTTTGCTGCTTCTGCGGATCGGCCGGCGCAAAGCTCGTGCGCAAGTGATCGAGCGTCAGGTTGATGTAGTTCAAAGGGTTCCGGATCTCGTGCGCGATGGCTGACGCCAGACGGCTGACGACGACGGCTTTCTCAGCGCTGTACAGTTGCGCCTCAAGTTCGCGCGTGCGCCCCAACTGCACGGTCATGTCATTAAACAATTCCGTCAGCTCGCCCATCTCGTCCCGGCGACCACTCGACGGCACTCGAAAAGAGAGATCGCCGCCGGCAACGCGGCGCGCCGCGGTCGAAAGTGATTTCACCGGGCGTGTGAACTGCCAAACGACCACGGCCGTCAACGCAGTCATGACAAGCAGCACGGCGACTGTCCAGAGCAAGGAACGTCGCGACTGTTGCTGCAAAGCGGCAGCCATATTGTTCGCCGACCCAAGCACCACAATGACGTAGCGTGTGCCACTGGTTGTGCCAACCGAAAAGTAGAAGGCCGGTTGATCCATGCCTGTGCCCGGACTCGCGCGTTTCAAACCTTCCGGCAAAGGCGTATGGGATTCACGCAGGTCCACCGCGCTTTTTAGCGGCGGAAGGCCAATGTCCTTCACATTGACGTGTCGAAGCGACTTATCGGGATTCTCCTGGGGTGTTTGATTTAAATCCAGGCTGTCCTTCACAAAGCCGTGTTCATCCACAATTAGGACGTTTTGGACGCGATCGGCGCGGTCGCCAAAAAGTGGTGAGTTAGCTTCTCGACGCATGTCGACGAGGTATTCGCCACTGGAAATGCTGTTCACGCCGAGCGCGACACCAGCCATGATCGCCTGTTGTTGTTGGACCATGAACTGCTTGTTGCTCCGGACCGCGCGCAAATTGACGTAGTACTGCACGCTTACGGTTACGACCAGCAGCAGAGCGAGCAGCAAAAGCAGCCGAACACGGAAACTATTAAGTAATCTCGACAGAGCCAACGCTTTCTAGCAACATGCAAGCCAGGGGCGTCGCAAAAGTGCGACAATATTCATGTCCTTTTTGTGTTGCCGTTTGTTGTGGGCTGATGTTATAGTTGGCCCGACCTCAAGGCAAACTCTCCACTCGGGGTCTTAAGTGGAGCCGGCACCTCAGTTGGCGCGAGTGAGTAGAGTTTGACAGCTGAACGGGAACTTAGTCGCCCTTCATAGTTTCTAGTTCATAAAAGACGCGCACGTCGCCCCTCGGCGTGCAATCAAGCAACGAAGTTTTACTGGGTTCGCCTCGAGCGGAACTGGACTTTGTAAGTTTTCACGAGGAGTTGCTGATGAATCAAATGGGTTTCCCCCGGGCCGCACGGGTATCTTTCATCTTTTTCATTTTTCTCGCCTTCATTCTTTCTGTTTCAGTAGAAACATCCGCCAAAGGAAAACGCAGTAAAGGGAAAGCCGCGCGCTCGTCCAACAGCACACGCGCGCGCGCCAGTGCACGGACATCGCGAAATCGGCGCGGTCGCGTGCAGGTGGCGCGTTCGAGTCGCCGGCGCGGGCGAGTTCAGCTCTCGCGGCGCGAGGTGCGCGCTGAACGAGCACGAGCTGCACGTGAGCAAGCCGCGCATATCGCCAAGTTGCAGCGGCGACTGGGCCGCAAACTGACCCGGCGCGAGTTGGCCGCTGAGTCGCGGCGCTTGGGTGGCAGCCGCCGTCGCGCGCTTGAAGAAGCGCGTCGCCGCGCGGAAGCTGCTCGCCAGGCCGCCATCGCTCGCCAGCGCGCGATCGATGAAGGCTTCCGTCGCGAGACGCAGGCGAACATCGCGAACGACACATCAATTGGCGAGGATATGGAAGTCCGCGCCGCAGCTGTTTCGGCACTCGGCAATACCGCTGGAACAGTAGTCGTGATGGATCCGAAGACGGGCCGCGTGTACACGGTGGTCAATCAAGAGTGGGGCCTGCGTCGCGGATTTAAGCCGTGCTCGACTATCAAACTCGTCACGGGCGTCGCCGGCATTAGTGAGAAAGTCATTGCGCCAACGGAAACCGTTAGCGACGGTAGCCGTCACCGGCTGGACCTGACCAGTGCCCTGGCTTATTCGAACAACACCTATTTCCAACAAGTCGGTGGTCAGATTGGGTTCGACAAAATGATCTCTTATGCCCGGGAAATGGGTTTGGGAGAAAAGACGGGCGTTAATTACACCAACGAGTCGCCGGGCAAAGTGCCGTTGTTTAAGTCGGGCTGGGCGGTCAATCGCATGAGCTCACACGGCGATGATTTCGAAGTCACGGCGATCCAGTTGGGAACCATGGTGTCGGCTGTCGCGAACGGCGGGAAGTTGCTTGTGCCGCACCTGCCGCGCTCAGTCGAGGAGAATGGCCAATTCAAAACTGAAGTTCGTCGCAAGGTGGGCGTGGACAAGGAAGCATGGAATAGGCTGCTGCCCGGAATGATCGGCGCGGTGAACTATGGTACCGGTCACCGGTCCTATCGTCCGGAGCAAACCGTTGCCGGCAAGACCGGAACGTGCATTGGAAACGGAGTGTGGGTAGGCCTGTTTACCTCTTACGCGCCGGTTGTTAATCCGAAGCTCGCAGTCGTGGTGATCACGCGCGGGTCAGCGGGGCGGAGCAAGTATGCGGCCGCCATCGCCGGAAGCATCTATCGCGCTTTGAGCCCGCGGTTCGGAACGAACATCGAATTCCAGGTTGCGGAGGCTGATGACGAGGCGACCAATCCGAATACGAACGCCGGTGTTCTGAACGAAGAAGCTGCCGAGACAAAGGCAGCCGCCGAAGCAGAAGAAGCCGGCGAGGAACTTGACGCCAACGGCAGCCCGAAGACGGACGTGCCGAATCCGACGGGCGCCGGCATTAGGGTGAAGGTCACGACCATGCCGGTTGAGAACAAACCGAAAACGGGTACTCCGGCGAAGACCACCCCGAAAGAAGCCACGGACGGTCGGACGCGCCGCGCCGAACCTCAGCCGCAGCCGAAGCCTTAACATAACTACCAAGTCGACAAGACGATGCCGAACTCACGTTTTTTGCGAGAGTTCGGCATTTTTCATGCAGTTCGAAGGCATCGCCAATCTGCGCGTTTTCCCGCTTGACACCGCTCGCTTGTTGCAGGATTATTGCCGCTCGTTCCAATGAATCTTCCCTGATTCATCGCGCTGCGTGGCACCGCAGTTGCTCTTCGTTACAACGAGCAAGTCGAAAGGCGCATCTTATTGGCCGACACTTGCGCGGATAAGTTTCGACAGGTTCAAAACGGATTGAAAAGGATCGATCGGAGGCTTTAGATACTTCAATGAAATTCATCAATCGAGCAACGGCACTCACAGTGGTGCTTATCTTGTCTGCGGTTTCCGCGTGGGCGCAGGCAAAAGAATGCACTGACGAATTTAAGACGGCCACGTATTCCAAG
This sequence comes from Pyrinomonadaceae bacterium, assembly GCA_049273695.1. Taxonomy (GTDB): domain Bacteria; phylum Acidobacteriota; class Blastocatellia; order Pyrinomonadales; family Pyrinomonadaceae; genus UBA11740. Next base: position 98,924 of record JBASRE010000033.1, on the reverse strand, counting down.
TGGTATGACAACCGCAAGGACAAACAGGACGTAGCGTACGAAGCCGCCAAAGAGTACTTAACGGTTTGTACTACCGAAGACCAGTACTCGGCGGTGCTGAAGAAATTCGTCGACGCTTATGAGAAGAATCTCTCAAGTCAAAAACTCACGACGGATTTTGACGCTGCGGTTAAGGCAAAGAACTATGCCGAACAGAATCGGCTGGGCAAACAATTGGTGGCCATGCCAGCTTACGCGGACAACGCGGTGATTTACCTGCTGATGGCGGGCGCGGGATTGGGCGATCCGAACCTCTTGTCAGAGTCGGCGCAGGCGGCGAAGAAAGCGATTGAGTTGCTTGAAGCCGGCAAGACGTTCGATAAGTCTGGCTATACAACGAAGGATCAGGCGCTGGCAGCGATGAACTATCTGATTGCGAAAGCGACGATGAAGACGTCGCCGACCGACGCGATTCCTTTCTACATTAAAGCAGCGAAATACCAGAGCGACCTGCAAAAGAGTCCGGTGGTCTACAACGAACTCGCGACCGCTTATGGCGAAGGTCCGTTGGACAAGCTGGCCAAGGAGTACAAGGCCCTGGCTGACGCAGGAAAATCCGTAGACAGCCCGGAGACCAAGCTGGTAGTAGCGAATATGAATCAAGTGCTCGATCGTCAAATCGATGCATTTGCCCGTGCCGCAGCGGCCGCGAGCCCAGCCGACAAAAAGGCGTTCATGGACGTGCTCGCTGCTGTCTATAAGGATCGCAATAAGAAGGATCCGGCTGAGGCTGAGTTGAACAATTTGGTCGCATCGGCTCTTACGAAGCCTTTACCCGATGCGCCGACGCCGATAACGACGTTGCCGACGCCGGCAGGTCCGGCACCGGTTGGCACCGGCGCGGCGCCTACGGGTGGGGTGCCTTCGTCAGCCGGCGCTGGGAATAACGGTGCGGCGTCGAGCACGACCAAGCCTCCGACCGGCACGGCTACACCGACTACGCAGCCTGCCAAACCGACAGCCACGCCGAAGCCAAAACAGCGTCGCTAGAAACATCGCCCGGCTCTCTAAAGTAAGCAAGCCTCCGTTTCGTTCACGCCGAACGCAAAGTCACTTCGACGCTGCGTTCGGCGTTTTGCTAGAATCACGCTGCTTGGAAAACCTCGACCACCTCGAAGACATCGTCGGATATCACTTTCGAGATCGCGACTTGCTCACCCAGGCGATGACGCATCGTTCGTGGGCACACGAGCAGGTGTCCCCGCGCGCCGCAACGCAGGCGCGTCGCCTGCACAACGAAGCGCTCGAATTTCTCGGTGACTCGGTGTTGGGACTGCTGGTCGCAGACTACTTGTTTCGCGCGTATCCGCACGCTACCGAAGGCGAGTTGTCGCGAATGAAGCACCGTTTGGTAAGCGCGCCGACACTCGCCAAAGCTTCGAAGGAGCTTGGGCTCGGCGAATTTCTGCGGTTTGGGCGCGGCGAAGAAAAGAGTGGCGGCCGGCGCAAGGCGGCCCTGCTCGCCGACGTTCTCGAGGCTGTCATCGGCGCGATTTTTATGGACGGCGGGTTGTCGGCGGCTAATGACTTTGTGACCCGAACACTCGGTGAAGAGTTGCGGCGCGCCGACCCGGTTGCCGCCGCGGCCGCGGATCCGAAGACGATGTTGCAGGAGCGTCTGCAGGCGAATCACGAAACCGCGCCGCAATACACGGTAATCGAAACGCTGGGGCCGCCGCATCATCGGACGTTTCATGTGGAGCTGAAATGGGACGGGGGCTCGGCCCGCGGTGAAGGGCGAACTATAAAAGCCGCGGAAGCTGCGGCCGCACAACTAGCTTTGCAGCAGATGGAAGCAAAGTGAAAGCTGGGGCAGCTTGCGCAACAAGTTGGCAACCTCTACGATGTTTTCGCATGAGTGAAACAGCAGTTACCACGGAAAAGAAAAAGGAAACCTACTCGGCGCGCGAAGTGAATCCGAACGGGCGAGAGCGGGCAACCGAGAAGAAGGAAGCCGAGCAAGTCGGCCCTAAGAAGACGATCATCCGCGAGTACTTCGAATCAGCGGTGGTGACTGTAATCATGGCTTTGTTCGGCATGACGTTCATCGTCCAGGCCGTCAAAGTCCCGACTGGATCGATGCAGAACACGATCGTCGTCGGCGATCATCTGCTGGTTAATAAATTCATCTTTGCTCCCGGCCCGGGGCTTCCGGTATTGCCGCAACGCGAGATTCGGCGCGGCGACATTATCGTTTTCAAATACCCTGGCAATCCTCATAACACCGCGAGAGATCAACAGGAAGACAACATTCCATTCAAAGTAAATTACGTGAAACGCGTCATCGGCCTGCCGGGTGAAGAAGTGGAAGTGCGAGGGCTTAAGGTATACGTGAATGGGCAGCCCTTACCCGAACATGTCATTGTGGTCGACGGCGATTTTGCCGATGGCAATCAGAAAGCGCCTTTGCGGATCATTGAAGAAGAGCCGCGCCAGGGAAACGAACTCTATAACGTTTATTATTTCGACCGGACTGTTGAAGCCGCCCGCTCCGGAGATCGCGCCGGCGTCAGTCCCGATTTTCATTACGCCGTGGATGGCAAACCGGTCAAGGTTCCCGCCAATTCCTACTTCGTCATGGGCGACGATCGGGACAATAGTCTCGATAGCCGCGCGTGGGGCTATGTCCCGCGCGATCTGATCCTCGGTCGCGCCATGTTTGTTTACTGGTCCTACGACGAGACGCAATCGTTCTCAAGCCCAATTGACTTCTTCTCAAATACTCGCTGGCACCGGACGTTTACACTCGTTAAATAGAGGCTAGAGATGGAGGCTGGAGGCTGGAGGTTAGATGAAGTTCTAAACTCTGAGGTCGTTTGCTCGCCCGGGACCTCAGGAGATCAGCTCTCTTAAGTCTAAGCTCTACTAACCCCAAGGCCCCAAATCTAATCTCCAACGTTTGACTAGCCTTTAGTCTCTAGTCTCTAACCTCTAGCCTCGCCTTGACCAGTTTCAGAACGATGCATCCGTCGTTCTCTTTTGGTTCAAAAACCAGCGTACTCTTTCAGTAAACACAGCACTTTGAGTTGGCATGGCCTTTGCCGAGTCAAGTTACGCAAGGAGTCTTAGCGTTGAAGAAAGGACGGATTAAGAACTCATGTTGTGGACAATATTAATGGTGCTTTTGGTTTTGTGGCTGCTGGGCTTTATCGGCGGCATTGGCGGAGGCTTGATACACCTGCTTCTAGCCGTGGCTTTGGTGATTTTGATTCTGCAGTTGATTACCGGACGACGCGCCGCCGTGTGACGCTGCGTTAAAATTTAGGTTTCAGCGGAGGGCTCGGCCCTCCCATGAGGCGGGCCTTAGCCTGCCTCCTAAAACGACGGAGAAGTGACATGCGATATGAAGGCGAACTAAAAGGTAAAGCTAAGCAGGTCAAAGGCACTGCCAAAGAGAAACTTGGTAAGTTGATCGACGATCCCGCGTTGCACGATGAAGGCAGCGCTGATCGAGTCGAAGGCGAGGTGCAAGAGAAGGCAGGCAAAGCTCGTCGGGTGATCGGCGAAACCGTCGAAGACATCGGCGAAAAGATCGCCGGCGGTTAGCCGCTGGCCTGTTTCTGAACTCAAATTAATTGACGGCGAGACGAGCGGCTGAGGCCGCTCGTTTGTCGTTAAAACGCGGTTAGCGATGACCCAGAACTCTGATCTGCACGGCAACGCACCCGACAACTCGCCTGTAGCGCTGCTTCTAATCGACGTAATTAATGATCTTGAATTCGAGGGTGGCGAGAAGTTGTTGCGTCACGCTCTGCCCGCCGCCAGGCGAATCGCCGCTTTTAAGAAAAGCTGCATGGACGCCGGTATTCCCGCAATCTACGTCAACGACAACTTCGGGAAGTGGCGTTCGGATTTTAAGAAGCTGATTTCACATTGCCTGGACGACAACACGCGCGGCCGGGAGATAGTGGAGTTGCTTGAGCCCGCGCGCGACGACTACTTCGTGCTCAAGCCAAAACATTCCGGCTTCTATTCCACCACGCTCGATCTCCTTCTGAAACACGTGGGGGCTGAAACTCTGATTTTGACGGGCTTCACGGCCGACATCTGCATCCTGTTCACGGCGAACGACGCATACATGCGTGATTATGGTTTGGTGATTCCGGCGGATTGCGTGGCATCGCAGGACGAAACGGAAAACCAGCGCGCTTTGAAATTCATGGAGCGAGTTTTGAAAGCCGACGTGACGACTTCAACGGAGACCGACTTGAAGCTCACATCGCGAGCTTCAACAGCTAAGTTGTTGCAAAGAAACCGGGAAGAATCTTCCTGCCAAAAACCTCACAAAAAGTCTTGACAGAAAATTGACGCCGATATAGAGTGCGCCGCGTTAAGAGCGCTTTTACGCTGGCATTGTTAAGCGTACGTGTATTAATGGTTTAGTCTCAGCTTTTTTGCCACCCCCCTCAGCCCTATTTCGGAAACTCGTTCCAAACACCGCGTTGGAAAGCGAGAAGGTTCTCAACTAAAAGGAGGAGTCCCCGCGTGGCCTACATTTCTAAACGCAACAAACGAAAAGAGCGCGAGAGACAGACAGCCGCAGACAATCGGAGCGAGCTGATTGCCGCCGGATTCAAGCGGCGTGACCTTTTGAAGATGGGCTTGCTGACGAGTGCCGGCATGCTCATTCCGAAGAAAGGCTTAAGCGCGCACCCAATGACCAGATCCGGTTTCCCGATGGACGACGACGAACCAAATAGCCCGGACACCACGATACCGTTCTCGCAGGACATGCCGAGGTTGACGGTGCTGCAACCGGTCCCGGTCGCGGCCCTCGGCGCGCCGCTGCCGGGGAAAAACCCTCAACCCGGCGAGGCACGCACAGTTCCCCACCAGGCTTGGGATGACTTCCCGCCGCTCAGGTATTACCTGCTCAGGGAGCAGGCGGCGAACGTCATGATGACTCCCGACGTGACACAACTTCCGCCACAACCGATTTGGGGATTCAACGGCATTACGCCCGGTCCGATGATCGTCGAGCGGTACGGCCTGCAGGGCCAACCGCAAAACGGCTCGGTGCTGGTGCGAATCAAGAACGAGCTGCCGCAGAACAACGGTGGATTTGGTCTGCCTTCAACAACCACCCACTTGCACAATGGCCACACGCCGTTGGAGAGCGACGGCTTTCCTTGCTTCTTTAAGGAGAGCGGCCAGTTCTACGATCACCACTACCCGAACGTGCTGGCGGGAGTGAAGTCAACGCACATTCCGCAGGGCGGCGACATTCAGGAGGCCATGCACACGCTCTGGTATCACGACCATCGCATCGACCACACCGCCGAGAACACCTACAAAGGACTTGCCGGCACGTACATTCTTTTCAATGAACATGACACGGGCGACGAAACAACCGGTTTTCGTCTCCCGAGCTTTGGCGACGGTCAAAATCCGCTTACCAACTTCGACGTCTACATGGTATTCAACGACAAAGTCTTTGATAACCAGACAGGTTTGCTGAGGTTTGATACGTTCAATACCGACGGCATTCTCGGCGACAGGTTCCTCGTCAACGGCAAGATCCAACCTGTGTTCCACGTTAGCCCCCGCCGCTACAGGTTCCGTTGGTTGAACACGGGGCCTTCGCGCTTCTACCAGATGTTCGTGCTGGGCCCAAACAATTCGACCAAGTCTTTCTGGCAAATCTCGACTGACGGCAACTTCATAGAGAAGCCGGTGGAGGTTAACAGCGCACGCTTCTCAGTCGCCGAACGCGTGGATGTAATCGTCGATTTCACAGGCCAGGCCGGCAAGACGTTTTATCTGGAGAATCGTCTTGAGCAGGACGACGGTCGCGGTCCCGACGGCGACGTTGCCGGGGCGGGCCAGGGCGACAAGATTCTGAAGATAGTAGTCGATGGTCCGCAGGTGGCTGACCACAGCATCGACCCGGCAACCATTCCGGCGAATCAACCGATTTACTTCTATGGCTTCCCGAACACGAACGACGCGGCGCGGATCACCCGCACGTTCCGGTTTGAGAGGGGTAACGGTCAGTGGCAGATCAACGGCCAACTGGTCGGCGATTGTGAGGACCCGAACGACATCCGCTTCGCAATTAAGAAAAACAGCGTGGAGAAGTGGGTCTTCCAAAACAACTCCGGAGGTTGGCAACACCCAATCCATATGCACTTTGAAGAGTTTCAGACGCTGACGATTAACGGCAATGCGCCGTCAGGGTCCGGCTTGATCACGAAAGGTCGGAAAGACGTCTTCCGCCTGGAACACAACATGGAGGCGAAGGTCTACTTCCGCTTCCGCGACTTCGTCGGCAAGTTTCCTTTGCACTGTCATAACGTGGTTCACGAAGATCACGCCATGATGGTGCTGGGCCAGATTAACCTCGACGGTGACAACAAAACGCAGCCGTAAATGGCGCACCACTCAGCACGGCGAACTACCGTGATGGACGACGAAGAAGGAACTAACTATGACCATGAATAGAAGAAGCGTGCTGGCGTCACTGGCCATGGCCCCGGCCGGCGCGTTGATCGCTCAGGCCCAAACGCAAAGTGTCGCTCGGCAATTCAAGGCGATCTCGTCACGTGACCGGATCGCCCAGCGGTATTTTCCGAACGTGATGCTGACGACTCACGAGGGAAAGAAAGTTAAGTTCTATGACGATCTGGTTAAGGACAAGATCGTCATCTTCAACTTCATGTACGCGAAGTGCGAAGGCATCTGCATGCCAATCACGAACAACCTCGTGAAGGTGCAGAAGCTGCTCGGTGATCGCATCGGTCGCGACATTCACATGTACTCGCTGACGCTAAAGCCGGAAGAAGACTCGCCGATGAAACTGGCCCACTACGTCCACATGCACAAGATCGGCCCCGGCTGGAAGTTCCTGACCGGCAAGCCCGAGGATCTGGAACTGCTGCGTCGCAAACTGGGATACGTCGATCCGGATCCCGAAGTAGACAAGGTGAAATCGAATCACATCGGCGTGATCAAATACGGCAACGAGCCGTTCGAACGCTGGGGCGGCTGCCCGGCAATGTCAAAACCGACCTGGATCGTTAAGACATTGAGCTGGGTTGATTGGCCGAAGGATATGAAGAACAGTCTCGCCAAATGAAGAGTATTTCCAAAAGTTATCTGACCGCGCTGCTGCTGGTGGCGTGGTCGGTGGTGGCGCAAGCTCAAACGATGGAAGAGATTCCGCTCGGCGCCGCTTCGACAAGCGCGGCGTCGACCGGGGCAGTGGTTGATGGAAATGCAGACAGCTCTTCCACCAATGAGAACACCGGTCCCGAGGCGGTGGCTTTCGACGGCACTTACATTTGGATCGCGACGCAGTTCAACAATCGACTAACGCGAATCCGCGCCAGCGACCGATCTGTCGCCGGCACCTTCACAGTCGGCAACCGTCCGGTGGCGCTGCTGTATGCCGATTCGCACCTGTGGGTTGCGAATCTGCTAAGCAATAATGTGATGAAGATCAATCCATCTACCGGCGCGGTCGTGGGGAAATTCGGAGTTGGAAATGGGCCGGGTGGTCTGGCTTACGACGGCAGTAACATCTGGGTGGCGAACCGCAATAGCAACAATGTCACCAAGTTGAGCGCAAAGGATGGCGCGAAGCTCGGCACGTTTGCTGTCGGCAAACGTCCCATCAGCCTAGTTTCGGACGGCAGCACCATTTGGGTGACAAACAACTTCGGCAACTCCGTCACTCGCTTGAATTCGAGCGGCACCGTGGTCGGAACATACAAGGTCGGCCGCGGTCCGTTTGGCCTAGCTTACGATGGACATAGCATTTGGGTGACGAATTACTTCAGCAAGTCTTTGACGCGACTTCGGGCAGCCGATGGAATTGATTTGGGAACAGTGCCGGTAGGCGACGGGGCGGCCGGCATTATTTTCGATGGCGCGAATCTTTGGGTCGTCAACAACGGCGATAACACCCTCATGAAAATAACTACACTCGGCGCTGTGCTCGCGACTTATGAGACTGGTCAGCGCCCTTTTGCGGTCGCCTTCGACGGCAGGAGAGTGTGGGTGCCGAACTTTGCCAGTAATTCAGTGTCCACAACGCCGGCGGGTTAGCAAGAATAATCAATAGATCCGACTCTCCTTACGCGGAAGCTGCGTGCAGCTTAGAGGAGCTTAACGTGGACCATCGAGTTCAAAAAACCGTACAACTCATGCGAGATAGTTTGCACAAAGAACTGTCTTTGGATGAATTGGCGCAATCTGTGAATCTCTCGGTCTGGCGGCTTAGCCATATCTTCAAGTCCGAAACCGGTCTGGCGCCGATTCACTATTTAAGGTCCCTTAGGATGGAAAGAGCAGGCCATCTGCTGGAGACGAGTTTCCTCAGCGTCAAGGAAATCGCGCATGCGGTTGGGATAAATGACGAGAGTCACTTCGTGCGGGATTTTAAGATAATCTACGGCGCAACTCCCACTCGTTATCGCATGCTGCGCAAGGATGAACATCAAAACGAATCACCCCACTCGAATGATCCACAGAGCAAGATTCGCCAACGAATAGCAAAAGCTGCTAAGGGAAGTATCTTGCCTGCGTTGATCGTTTTAACGTATATAGTCAAGCTCCCTACGACGGGAGCCGAGGCTTGCGAGAAACTCCTGTAAACCGGTTTCAGGAGACCGTCTCAGTAACGTCTCCGTAGACGACAAACTCAGGTAACAACCAGAAACAGATTCTTCGGTGGAAGATTCTCGAAGCTAAACCCCTTGAGGGGTGAAAAGGAGATTCTATGCCCAGGAAAAAGGCAAAGCGCGGAAAGGGAGCTGGGAAAAATACATCCGAGAGCACGCTAAGCCGGCGTACTGTGCTCAAAGTGGGGGCGGCCGCGGGAGCCGTGACTGTCCTGGCTCCAAACATCCTTAACGCGGGGAAGGCGTTCGCCAGCCCCCTTCAAGGCGGTCCAGTGGCACCGCCGCTGGTTCAATGCAACGCAAGCCCCGGGAGTCCGGCACATACACCTTTTGCGGATTCGCTACCGATTCCGTTTCCAGCGATACCCCATGACCTGGACCCGGATCCAACTCAGAATGCTAACACAAACGAGGATGAGGCCGACCGAGCGCCACATCAGCGCTGGGCTCAGTTCGGGCCAAGCGCCTTGACCTACGAATTGGAAGCCCGGCCCAGCACGCATCGGTTTCACTCGGATTTTGGTGAGACATATATCTGGGGGTTCAATGGTAGGTATCCTGGCCCAATGATCCTGAATAAATATGGCCAATCTAGCATCGTTCGGTTCCGGAACAGTTTGCCGCCGAACGGCGATAACACGTTTGGCGTCCCCGAGATAACGATCCACTTGCATAACGGTCACCATGGTTCAGAGAGCGACGGTTTCGCAGCCGACTTTTTCCCAAGCGGCAAATGGAAAGACAATCTCTACCCGAATGTCTACGCCGGCATCGAAGCTTTTCCGAACCAGAACCCGAATGGGGACGGGGTCGGTGACGCAAGGGAAAAGATGGGCACTTTCTGGTACCACGATCACCGTCAAGAGAAAACCCTCAACAGCAACGTCCTGGGTCTGAACGGCATGTACATCGTTTATGACCGGACGGATCCGGGCCATGAGTTCAACACCAGTGGCTCGCTGCGATTGCCTGGATATTATGGTATCACTGACATTCCTTTGATCCTTACCGAGAAGAGGTTCTGTGCCCTGGATGCGCAAGGCCGAAATGAAATGGTCAATGCGGCCGGTGGCGACAAGTGGGTCGTCAACGGCAAGATTCAGCCGAGGATGACTGTCAGGAGAAGAAAGTACCGGTTCCGCATTCTCTCTACCGGACCGACAACGGCCCAGTGGGACCTTAGGCTCCGCCACGGCACGACAGGCGCTGTTGAAACGATGACGTGCATCGCCACTGATGCCAATTTCCTCGAGCATCCGGTTCCGGTCGATGATGGCGCGAATGCAGGTAATACCAACGCCATCGAGGGAACCGTGATTGAAACTCCGGGCGCCATTCGAGTGAACGTCGCTGAGCGCTACGACGTGATCATCGACTTCACGAACTACAACGCGAACGATAAGCTGTATCTCACAGATGTTAGGAGCCAGAGTGTCAACCCAGGAAACGTGTTTCCGGGATTACCGTCAACCTTCAACATCGGAAACGTCTTAATGCGGTTCGACGTGGTTGAGCGAGAGTGGTGGTTCCCGCAAGATACACCGCCTATTCCGCAGACCCTCTGTACATATCCGCCACAATGTGCGCCGGACACTACGTTCACGTGGAACTTTACTCGCGATCCTGCGAATGCGAATCCACGATTCTTCAGGATCAACGACCGTGTCTTCGATCCCGATGTACCGCAGCATTGCATCATCAAGGGAACCTGTGAAGAGTGGCTCATCAACAATAACACCCCTAACGCAGACGGCCCTACCAACTGGGCCCACCCCGTGCATATTCACTTTGAGGAATTTCAAATTCTGAAGCGATTTGCGCGCAACTCGGCCGGCGTATCTGTGGAAGTTCCGGTGCCTGCGCTAGCGGACGGCAGGAAAGACGTAACCAAGGTGGAGGCGGGAGAGGGCGCACTGATCAGGATGCAATTCCGGGACTATCTCGGAGATTACCTGATCCACTGTCACAACATGGGCCACGAAGATGCGTTCATGATGGTGCATTGGGTCATTGTTCCTGATGCGGCGGCCAAGGCACTATGCGACGCAGAGATTGCCCGGGCCAACAAGGAGTTCGAAGCCAAACTGAACGGTGAGGAGGTGGCGTGATGGACGAAAAATCACTACTAACCAGAAGATCACTATTTACCAGAGGAAGGTTCACGCCGCATCCCGGATCGCAGGGCGCTGCGAAGTTCACAAATGCGGTGCTTCGAACACAGGACAACAAAGAGGTCAGGTTCTATGACGATCTGATCAGAGGCAGGCAATGCGTGATCAATATGATGTACGCAGATTGTCACGGCGCTTGTCCTCTGGTGACTACGGTCCTGAAGCGGACTTATCGCGACCTGAAAGATCGCATGGGTAAGGACGTCTTCTTTTACTCAATCTCAGTAAAACCACAGGACGATACGCCGGCCGCGTTGAAGCACTATGCCAAGATGCGGAATGCTGATCTGCCTGGCTGGTATTTCCTGACCGGAGATCCCTACGATATCGAGACGATCCGCTACAGGCTCTTTAATATGGGCCATATAGGGGTCGACCTTGATTTCGCTATGCACTCCGGCTCATTCCGTATTATCAACGATGCCACCAACTACTGGGGCCACGCTCAGGCGTTTGCCAGTCAGAAGAATATTCTGAAGCGTATCTCCTGGGCCGATCCGTTTAAGTCACCCGCGGAATGGGACGCGGTGATCCGGGCTCGTCAGGCTCGAATCGACAAGGTTGTCAAGAAACACGGCTACTTACGCCGAGACGCAGTTTAATTTGCGGCACCGGGCCGTCAAGGCTAAGTAAAAAACCGACCTTGCACGGTCGAAATCAGACCAGGAATAGAAGCTGCTGAAAGTGGCTTCTATTCCTGCCCCAACACACCCAGCGCGTTAGCGCCGGCTAACAGAACCGAGCGCGGTAGCGCGGGGTAGACCGCACCTGGTGAAATACATCATGAAACTTACCGCCATAATCTCGCTACTGGCTGTTATGCTCTTGGGCTCAACCGCAACCGCGTTCGCCCAGGAAAAGAAGGGTTGTTCATTCGACCTCGTTGGAACCTGGAAAGCGCAGCTCTCACCCACTCAGGCAGTACTCTATCAATTCGATGCCAAGGGTGGGGTAACCGTACTGTCGGTTTCCGGCACTGAGGCGCCGCGCCAGACCGCGACTGCCAGTTACGAAGTAATCACTGAACCCGACGCACCGAAGTCGATTTCGTTTACCGCAACCGGCAAGAACCGGATATTCGGGGCCGTCAAAAAAACGATGACGGTCGTTAACTATGACGACTCTTCCATTGCTTGCGCAATTCCGGGGATAGGGACTACCTATTGGACCAGGGTCGATCCCGACCGGTATTTCATTGTGCTCGCGGCACGCAAGGGAGAGTTCTACGATACGAGTGGCTCGGCGTTTCCCATGGTTATCAAACTGGCTGGAGGAGTTCCCACAATCGACGCCTTCGGGGTCTATTTAGCGAAAGACAGAAGGGCCTTGGGCACCGTCCCTCCCGACGTATACAAGAAGTATCTTCGAGAGGCACGCAACGACTCGGAAACAACACTGCGTCTGGAAATCCACTCCCGGCAGTATGAAAGGGCCTTGAAGATCATTAAGGAGTGGGAACGGCGGGACCGCGAAGGTGCGCTTTTGTACACCACCGCTGCCGAGACTTTAGATGATGCTACCTATCTCAATAACATTCTGGTCGTTAAGGCGGTAACGGAAACGCTCAACCAGTGCTCGGAAGAGGTCGATCTGTACCCGCTTAACTACATCCATAAGGACGACTGGATCAGCGACAAGTTTGGGTCCGCGTTTGTTCCGTTCTATTACTTCAAGGAACTCCGGCGGCGGAACGAAGAGCTACATATTGACGACAAAAAGTTTCAGGAACTCGTGCCGGTGCCGAACGTGGCTAGTCTCAAGTAAAGCCGGTCTCCCCAAGAGTCCAAGACCAAAGGGAGGGATATGAACTTGAGGTTTGACAGTCAGAGACAAACGGTTATGAAACGCTTACTCTTCATCGTAATGGTGGTGTTCATCGGAGTCGCTTCCCAGCAGCTGATGAGCGCTCAAACGCCGTCGGCGCCTGATGAGAAGCGCGCGCCTCAACCAAAAAAACGTGGTGGAATCTTCACCATGTATGTCGTGGATCCGCTTGCCCGTACGATGTGTTTTAGTGACGGGAAAGAAGGGTTTGCGTTTGTTAATAATGAGTACCGTAACCGTTGCAGTGATCTTAGTTACATTCTGGAGAGTAATGGCAGTCTTGCCAGCGGTATCGAGGTCAACCGAGTGGCGGCGATCGTCGATCTCGGCCCGCCGGACGAGCTTCGTCGGCGTTATGGCTTCGAGGACGCGCGGGGCGGCGCCACCGGGTTCGCTTCTCTACATCTTAACGGCGACAAGATCATGATCCTGAAGCAAGATCTTGGTAAGCCAGAATACCAACCACTGCAAGAGGGGCCCAAACTCTTTACGGAGGTTACTCCATCTGCCACCGCGCCAATCAAGTTGGGCCACATTTACCTCGTGCGTATCGCGGACAAGAAAGACACAAGTTTCCAGCAGCTCGTTAAGCTGATGGTGATTGCGTATCGTCCTGAAGAATCGGTGACGCTGCGATGGGAGTTGCTCTGAGGCTCTCTGCCAACGCGGCCGGCAATAAATTCACTAGCGCTTCCTGCATAAGGAAGCAAGTTACGAACTTTCATCCTGAAGGAGAACAGCAATGACCCAAGATAAGGGCGGCAGCGGCAGCACTGGCGGCGGTACGGGCACTCTCTGCCTGAAAACCGGCTTTTACAAAGCGACTGACGGTAAAATTGAGTTTATCGTAAATTTCAAAGCGGGCGACGCATTCGGGTACTTCCCGGGTGGGAACGGCACAAAGAAGTGTACTTGGTCGCATCTCACATTAGCCACAGACGGCGAAAAGACGGAATTCACCGCCGTCAAGGTTGCTGCCGGAACGGCCTAAGAAAACAGACCCACCTAACCCGGTCAGTCGGGCACTATTCAAAGCACCTTCCTGCTCGCGCTAATTTGACCTGAGCAGGGAGATGCCTTTGCATCAAGGGGTACGAAATGAACTTCCGAAAGCTTCTGCTTCTACCGCTGCTTGCGGCAGCAATGATCGTGACAACTGCGAGCGGGTACACTCCCGGCGTCTCTGCACAACAGAAAGAGCGATCGGCGCACTCGAAAAAGCCAACCCAGTTTCACTTTGTGTGCCCGATGCACGAAAATGTCACGTCAAAGAAACGCGGGACGTGTCATAAGTGCAAGATGAAGTTGGTGAAGAAGCGCCTTCCCAAGACCTCGGATGAGGGATGACGCTTTAGGCAATTGAGCCTGGAGGCCGCCCGACATTGCACGTTTCCAAAGGCACTGATCAGTGACGTCAGATCAGAAACAGTCCTGGATGACAGTACGGCTGCTCGCTGTGGCCCAGCGACTTGTAGCGCTGGTTTTAACAGCGTCGTGCCTGATTACCGTCGCGCCCCTTGGCACTTCATCATCCGCAGCCGCGTGCACGATGGACTGCTGCGATGGTAAGCCTGCACACGAGGCGGGATCCTGCGCCACTGGGCTGCTTGAGTCCGCGAAAACGTCGCAACCCACAGCTCCGTCCTCGTTTGACCGCGATCCTTCATCAACATCAGACTTTTCGATCGCCGTCGTTGCCGGTGCTGGCGCAGGCGAACATTGTCATGCCGCAGCCGCCCCGACTTCCACCAGCACAGTGTTTGCCGGCCCCGAGGCGACGCCAACGACTACCGAGCTCGAATTAGGTCCGGTTACCGTCGAGGCGACTGCTGCTCCAACTGCGGAATCCGAGTTCACCAGCGTTCACAGTGTCAGTCAGCCCTGCACGGAGAATTGCAGCGCCTGCTCGACAAGCATCACGCGTCGGCCGCGTGAGCAATCAGCTCTTTCATTTGCGGCGAGGTCGCTCACACCTTCAGCTCGTAGACTATCACCAATCAATGATCTGCAAATCAGACCACTCAACAGGAAGTGGTTGCATTTCCGACCTCGCGCACCTCCCGCGTAGAAGCACACTAATCCAATCCGAAAAAGGTGTCCGCGCTTAACCGAACTGTGTTAAGCGAACGTTCGCCCATGCACTCGACTTCGGCGCGCCCGTTGTGTTGTCAACGCGGCTGGAGTCGCGTACGTCGGGCGTGTCCTTCAAGGTAGGTGTGCAATGCGCTCATCCAGGAAATACAAGCGATTTGGTGACAGGCTGAGTCTCGTCCTGCTGCTGGTTTTCGCCGGGAGCTTGACGGCTCAGTCCCAACAAACTGTTACATCCGCGACGCTCAGTGGGCGGGCGGAGGATTCGAGCGGCGCAGTAATCCAGGGCGCCTCGGTGACAATCAGGAATGTGGAGACGAATGCGACGCAGACGATGGTGAGCGATGGTGAAGGACGTTTTCGCTTTCCGTATCTAAACGTCGGCAGACACGAGATTGTCCTGGAGAAGTCGGGTTTTGCCAGTCTAACCCGACAGCTCACGCTGACGGTGGGTCAGGCTCTGGATCTTCAACTAAAACTCACCGTGGCTAACGTAGCCGAAAATGTAAACGTGCCCGCGGACCTGCCTTTGGTGGAAACAATGCGCACGCAATTGGCAGAGACACTTTTGCCCCGTGAGATCGATTCACTGCCCCTAAATGGGCGAAACTATCTGGATCTTGCAGCACTGACTCCTGGTGTGACGCGGAGTAATCCGGTGGCTAATCAGCGCTTTCCGGAAACATCAGCGGTACCAGGCACAGGTTTGTCGATTACTGGACAACGCTTCATCAACAATGGTTTTGTGGTCGACGGATTGTCAGCGAACGACGATGCCGCAGATTTGCCGGGAACGTTTTACAGTCAGGAAGTTGTGCGCGAGTTTGAGGTCATTACTTCAGGAGGCATCGCTGAATTTGGGCGTGCGTCAGGAGGTTTCGTCAGCATCGTTACACAATCAGGCACTAATCAATTTCGCGGACGTCTCTATGGCTTCTTTCGTAATCAGCGATTTGATGCTCGCAATCCGCTGGCACCGGCCAAAGATCCTCTGACGCAAGGTCAGTATGGAGCCAGCCTGGGTGGGCCAATGGCGCGCAATCGCAGCTTCTTCTTTTCCAACTTCGAACAGACGAGATTGCACAACGCGTCTGTGATCACGATCAGCCCAGCCAACGTGGCCGCGATAAATAGAAAGCTTGACGCGCTTGGATTTAATGGCCCGGGAGTTTCGACCGGGGTGGTTCCCACCGGCTACAAATCCAGTAACTTTCTTTTGCGAGTCGACCATCAACTGACCGGCAGCAATCAGATGACGGCTCGATACAGCCTTTATGATATCGGCAGCCCGAACGCGCGGAGCGTTGGCGGACTCAATGCAGTCAGTCGTGGCACAGCTCTCAAAAATCTCGACCAGACGATCGCTGTAAGCGACGTTGCGACACTGTCGTCGCGGACAATAAACGAAGCGCGTTTCCAATATACCCGCAGCAGGCTGAGCGCTCCGGTGAATGATCTGGCTGGTCCGGCAGTTAACATTTCCGGTGTTGCAAACTTCGGCACGGCAACCTTTTCCCCAACGGAACGCGACCTCGATACTTATGAGCTGGTGGATAACTTAACCACGCAGCACGGCTCACACTCTCTAAAGTTTGGCGCCAACTACCTGCACAATAAGGTGAACATCACGTTCCCCGGCGCGATCCAGGGCGTCTATACGTTCTCATCTCTAGCCAACTTTCTCGCAAATCGTTACACCACGTTTCAGCAGGCGTTTGGGGCAACGCAGCAGTTTCAATCGAATCCAAACTTTGGTGTTTTTGTTCAGGACGAATGGCGGGCCCACCGAAGTTTGACCATAAACGCAGGGCTGCGATATGACGCGCAGTTTCTGCCGCATCCGATCACGACTGATGCGAACAATTTTTCGCCGCGACTCGGTCTCGCCTACGCTCCCGGCGATCGCCGGACGGTCGTTCGTGCAAGCTTCGGCATTTACTTCGATAGGCTTCCATTGCGGGCAACGTCGAACGCGTTGCAACGCGATGGCTCGAAGTACAAGGTCGCCGTGCTCTCTTTCGGCCAGGCCGGCGCGCCGGTATTTCCGAACGCTCTCGCTGCATTTCCCTCGGATCTCTTGATCAGCATCACGACCGTCGATCCGAATATCAAAAGCAGTTACAACCAACAGGCAGGCGTGCAAATCGAAAGGGAACTGTCTCCGTCAACTTCTTTTTCCGTCGGCTATCAGCGCACGCGCGGAATCCACCTGATACTGTCGCGCAACGTAAACGTGCCGCAGTTTCCTGCTTCATCCGGCGTGCCGAATCTTGGACGCCCCGATCCGCGCTTCGCGAATGTCAGCCGCTTCGAGAGTTCGGGTGAATCGTCTTATCGTGGATTGACCGTTGCCCTCAACCGGCGGTTTGAGAAATGGTTCGGCTTCAGGCTGGCCTACACACTTTCGAAGGGAGTGGATAATGCCGGCAACGCGTTCTTCTTTACGCCACAGGATAATTTCAACCTGCGAGATGAACGTGGTCCTTCAGATAATGACCAGCGACATCGGCTGGCTTTGAGCGGTACGTTTGAAGTTCCAAAAGGCGATTCTGATTCGACCGCGCGGCGCACGTTCCAAGGATTTCAGTTGAGCTATATCTTCAGTTACGGGTCGGCGCTGCCTTTCAACATTGTGACGGGAACGGATCGGAATTTCGATACGAACACAAACGATCGGCCGGTAGGCGTGGCCAGAAATTCAGGCAAGGGTTTTGACTTTGCCTCGTTGGATATTCGACTCAGTCGTCGCTTTCAGCTGAGAGAAAAACTAAGTCTGGAGAGTCTGATAGAGGGCTTCAACATATTCAACCGCGCAAACCTGCAATTGCCTAATAACGTTTTCGGCCCTGGACTGATACCTGTGTCAGGCTTCGGCCAAGCCACCGGAGCCGCTGATTCGAGACAACTACAGTTTGGTTTGAGGCTGAGTTTTTGAAGAGCACAAAAGGACCGAATCAATCAATGCACGCTTCCCGAAAGGAACGCTAGAGCTTCTGTTGACGAAAGCCATAAAGGAAAGAGTGGGCACTCTTGTAGCCAGTAGTATTGGCCGATCTTGCTGCGGCACTACACTCTTGTTCGGATTTCATTTCGATTCTGAGTAGTTCTCGCTACAATTGAAAAAATCATTGTCACTTGTGATAGTAAATTAAGTTCAAACCCTCGCTACGTCCCCCTCGATACGAATCAGGCGCGGAAAGAGGAACAGAGAGTGCCAACAAAATGTTTGGATAACACTCTTAGCTGTTTGCATCTCACGTCTAAAAAGCCAGACGCCCAAACGTCGGCCTGCGAACCAAACAAGCAGAGTCTAAGAAATGATCTGAAAGGGGACTTGCGCGATGGGAAAAACTACTGGTCCAAACTACACAACTCGTGAAATTCAGAAGAAGTTTGCCCGGAGCATCGGGCGATTTTCGGTGACCGCGCTTCTGGTTTTAGCAGTCATCCTGGTCGGCCTAGCAGGCTCGATGCGCACAGAGCAACTCTTCCCTTTCCTCAGAGCGTTTACCGTCTCAGCAGCAGCTCGAGACCGTACGCCTCCCACCGCGCCCTCGAACCTCCGGGTTACGGGGAAAACTACATCCAGCGTCTCGCTGGCATGGAACCCTTCGACCGATAACTCGGGAAACTTCTCCTATAGGATACGCCGCAGTGGAGGCCTCGAAATTTCGGCACCCCAGACGCAGACAAGTTTGACCTGGACCTCCAATCTGTCCGCGGGCAAGACTTATGAGTTCAATGTCTACGCAATCGATGCCGCGGGGAACAAATCGCAGAACAGCAACACAGTCTCCGTGACCCTTCCCGCTGCCAACCCGACGCCGACGCCAACGCCAACGCCAACGCCAACACCTACGCCAACGCCAACACCTACGCCGACGCCGACGCCGACGCCAACGCCAACGCCAACGCCAACGCCGACGCCGACGCCAACGCCGACGCCGCAGTTGTCGACCCCTGAGGTCTCCGTAATCGACGTTGGGCCGACGCATATTTCGCTGGCTTGGGTTTCAACGGGTGGCGGGTCGACCCTTCGCTATTTCGTTTACAAGGACGGCAACCTGGACAGGCAGCCGACGCCCGATACGTCTGGCACCTTCTACTTGCTGGAGCCGGAAACCACCCACACCTTTACGGTTCAAGCCAAGCAGGGGGCAAACTGGTCGCCGATGAGCAATCCCCTCACGGTGACCACTGAACCTAGAAACCCCAATGACACGACACCACCCACGATGCCGACGATCCGGTGGGTAGAGGATTGGGGTGGGAACGAGATCGTTTTGGTCTGGGACCAGTCCACCGACGACCTTGATCCGCAGTCGCTAATCCGTTACGACGTTTACGTAAACGGCGTCCTGGAGGACATCAGCGTGGGTTCGGGCCGAAGCCATCTTTACGTTGTCAACGGCCTCAATACCATCACTGTCATAGCAATAGACACGGCCGGTAACGAGTCGGCGGGGGCGACCACCACCTTCAATTGCTTCTGCCCTTGACGATGAGCAAAAGACGTCCCGAGTCTGGAAGCGTCGTCATTTGCGGGCGGTTGTTGAGAGGCGCCTTCTTTGAGGAAGGTGAAGAAAGTGTGTAGCGGGCGCACGATATGGCAGCGCCAGGCAAATGTCAACGAAGACTCAATGTGGGTGGTGGCCTAATTCTGGAGCAGCGTCGAACTTTCATTCAACCTTCAACACCTTTCCACTAGCGTTGAACTTCACTTCGATATGTTTCCTATCGACATTCGACAACTGGAAACTGTTTCGTCACTGAGCCTTCGACGTATCAAATACCACCTGGTCGTACCACCAGAGCTTCTCGAAAAAGAGCGGCGAGGCTCCTTTTTCTTTCACTTTGTCAACGATCTCTGAAATGCTGCGACGTCCGTCGATTGCCTCAAACATCCGCTTCTCCTGCGCATCGATCAGAAGAAAAAGATCGGGAAACAGATGGGTCTGGTTCAATAATGCACCCGCGGCGCCAGGAGGAAGCCGTTCTTCGACGCACACGGTCCACGCGCGGCGAATTGGCACATAGCGCAAATAGTGGTCGTCATCGAAGCGAACCTTCCATCCATCGTTGTTTCGATGGACCACGAGATCGTGGTTTGTAATCAAGCCTCGCCACAGTTCCATCGCCATATACTGCTCACGTTCGGGAAGTGCGGCCAACCTCTTCGCATGTGGTGTCGCCGCGATCGAGCCGCATTGAGGTAAGTAATGCGCCTGCCAGTACCAGCGTCCCAGCATCAAGTCATTACGTTCGATGAAGTCAAACAGCTGCGGCACTGAGTAGGCCGTGTTGCGTGGATTCAGTACTGCATCAGTCAGAGCATCGGCGTCCAGGGAATCCCTTGAGCCGCGCAGCATAGACAACAACGGATGATGTTGAGGCAGCTCCTTCAGCACCTCAGTGAGATCGTTAATCTCTTGTTTCGAGGTTCCGATGCCAAGTCTCCGGCAGTATTCCTGAAGCATATGAACGCCGGTTCGACCGTAAGGCGCGTACAACATCAAGTACATCGCGCCCTCGGATCTCAACACAGACCGGAGCGCGCGCAACCCCGCATTGGGATCGACGAGATGATGCAGTACGCCAGTACAAACGACGTGGTCGAAGCGCTGGTCCAAGTCGTCGGCGTTCTCTATAGGCATCTGACGCGTTTCGAGATTCGTCAAGTTGTACTTCCGCTTCAGCGTCTCAGTGTGCTTGAGACTTGTCGGGCTGAGATCAATGCCAACCACGCGCGCGGCGGGATGACAGAGCGCGTACTTTGCGGCTTGCCAGGTTCCACATCCGGCCACGAGGACATCCAGATCGGGGCGGTATTCCTTGTCAGGCCACAGCAGATGGTACTCGGCACGATGGACATTCTCGTCCTGCCACATGTCACGAGCACGATCCAGATTTTCTACCGGAGGCGGGTAGGGGTGACTAGTATAGAACTCGCACACCGGATCGGAGCCCACGTTCGCTATGCGCGCCTCCACGCCGCCTTCAAAAGATTCAGATTTCATGAGTGTTTCGCGAACGGAGGCAGCCATTGAAGCCAGTGAGCGCATACCCTTCCACGAGCGTAACGTGGCCGAACAACTCGACCAGCGGCCCAGCTGTTTCCACAGCTCCAACTTTAATCTTGATCCCACTGTCCGAGGTTGATTGCCTTTTAGCCATAAATCCTCCGATAGGTTGAGGCCGCTCTGTGTTTGGTAAGAGCGGGCGGTTATTGAAAGTCGCCTTCTTTGAAGAAGGTGAAGAATGTGTGTAGCGGGCGCACGATAGCACTTGCAGAGAAGTTGTCAATCAGGACGACTGTTACAGAACCGAGCGCGGTAGCTCCGGATGCTGGAAATGTAGGTTTAGTGCCGCCTGAGTAAAAGCCGATCCACGAAATAACACGAAAAATCACGAATAAAGCGTTAGTGCTGTTTGGTGGGCCGCTGGGCAAATCTTGTAGCCCGGCCGTCTATAAACATTATGTACCTCCGGAACTATTCGGTTATGGCAATATGGGGCAGATGTTTCCACAGCTAAAAAATCGGTACTTGTTGTTTCTTCTCCCGGTCCTCTGCCTTCTGTGCAATCTGCGTAGTCTGTCAATAGATTGGTCAGCCCGCCGTGGTTTCGCCGCCCAGCAGCGTCAGGACCTCGCCGGTCACGTAACTCGAATCCACATCTGACGCGAAGTAAACGTAAGCCGGCGCGATCTCTTCCGGTTGGGCGGGACGTTTCATCGGAGTGTCGGCGCCGAATTGCGCGACTTTTTCCGGCGGCTTGTCAGAAGGATTTAGCGGCGTCCAGACCGGCCCCGGCGAAACGCAGTTCACGCGAATGCCTTTCTCGACCAGGTTCTGCGCCAGCGATTTCGTGAACGCGTGAATCGCACCTTTGGTCGATGCGTAGTCCAGCAAATGCTTGCTGCCTTCGAGACCCGTGATTGAACCTGTGTTGATAATCGCCGAACCCTTTTTCATGTGCGGCAAAGCGGCTTTCACCAGGTAGAAATATCCGTAGATGTTTGTCTTGAACGTGCGGTCCCATTGATCCTCGGTAAGTTCCTCGATCGAATCCTGACTCTCCTGGTAGGCTGCGTTGTTGACGAGGATGCTGAGTTTGCCGAAGTTATTGATCGTCGTCGCGACGGCTTTTCGGCATGAATCCGAATCGCGCGCTTCCATCGTCATCATCAACCCGCGTCGGCCTTCACGTTCGATCGCTTCTTTCGTTTCCCGAGCATCGCTTTCCTCTTCTTTAAGGTAAGTGAACGCGACATCGGCGCCTTCGCGCGCGAAGAGCACCGCGACTGCGCGGCCAATGCCGGAGTCGCCGCCAGTTATCAGCGCGACTTTGCCGGCGAGTTTGTCAGAGCCCCTGTAATTCGGCGCTTCATAACGCGGACGTGGCGTAACTTTCGATTCGAGTCCCGGCTTTTCCTGATGCTGTTTGGGCATGGGAGACTTCGGCTCGGGCCGTTGATGAACTTCCGCGCTGCGTCGCGTCCGCGTGGACACGGAGCGCGGGCTGCGCGTGACGGATTTCTTTGTTGATGACTTGCGCGCCGTCGCGCGCGCTGAGGTTCGGCCTTTTGTTTGTCGTGCCATGATGATTCTCGGATCCGATACTAGGAACTCTTCTTCCTTCCGCCCTTTCGCTTTCCGCTTTTCTTCTTTCCAACTTTCTTAGCAGCTTTCTTCCCGCCCTTCTTGCCACCTTTCTTCGAGGCCGAACGGTTTTCTTTCTTGCCCCGACCTGAGCCGCTCTTCTTGCCTCCGCCCGACTTTTTGTTCACAGTTGCCCAAGCGCGCTTCGCGGCTTCCTTTGACGAGACCCCACGCTCTTCATAACTTTCTTCGATGTGTTCAGCTTTGCGTTTCTGCTTGTCGGTGTATGCACCTTTGTCTCCTCTAGGCATCAGTCCGCCTCCTCTTGTCGATGGGACATGCAACCGCTGCACCCTCTTTGCACAGCGCTCGCGATGCAAACGAAGCGACAATATGCGCGGACCACACGTGCATGCCGGTTTCGAAAACTAAACAGAATCCGAGTTGGGATGTACCGGACGCGTACACGGTCTTTGAGCGGAAGCTAAGTACTTAACTCGCCCGCGGTGGTTTTGAACGATTCATGGGTAATTAACGGGAATTCCGATGAGGGCACGTTGGTTGCTCTTGTTCACACGGTGAGAAACTGTTTCTCAAAGCTCATCGACCGCAACTGAACTAAAGCAAAGGCAGCGTAGCGTATGGAAGGACCACTTAGAGGATGTTTGGCTGGCGCGGTCGCCTGGAAGTTTGGCGGCGGCTTGTTCTCAATGATTTTGATCTTCATCATCGTGTTTTGGCTGCTGGGATACGTGAACTGTTGATGGCGGGTCAGTAGTCCTTTGTCAGTAGTCAGTCGCCGGTCTGTTTGCCCTTTGACTTGCAAATTTCGAAAAGGCGCGTGAATAACCGGAATCGACAACTGACCACGAACAACTGACCACTGACTGTGCCCGTTGTTTTATTCAAAAACTTTACCCAAACTCTTGGATTTTCGTGTACGCTTAGGCCCTGAATGGCCGACAAGAGTCGCAAGGTCCTCTCATTTCCTCAACCAGTCCCCGCCAAGGCGGATTACCAACGCGTCAAATCAAATTACTCGATTCGTGAAATCAAGCAGATGTTTGGCTTGAGCGAGCGCACGATTCGGCGTTGGACTGAAACCGGAATTATTCAGACGGCAGCGTCGGCCAGTGTCGAGGAAGTAACCTACGACTTTCAGGCGCTGACGCTCTTCCGTCGCGTTCGCGACATGCGCACGCACGGTCTGACGATCAAGCAGATCGAGGCTGAGCTGCAGGGACAACTCAGCTTGTTTCGCGCCGAAGTGGGGCAAGTGCAGGTCTCGCGGCTGTTGACGCCGTTCGAAGAGGCTCTGCTGCTTCACGAGCAGGGCGACACGCAGGCCGTCGAGTTTTACCGGGAAGCGATCGCTGCTGGGGACAATATCGCTGAGGCGTATTGCAACCTCGGCATCATCGACCTGGATCGCGGCAACATGGTCGGCGCCCTCGACAACTTCACACAGTCACTGAAGCACGACCCGCGTCACGTCGAAGCGCACTACAATCTGGCCAACCTCTATTACGACGCCGGTGACTTTCCGCTCGCGCGACTGCACTACGAAGCGGCGACACAAATCGAGCCGAACTTTTCGTTGGTTTACTACAACCTCGCGCTCGTCTATCACCGTCTGGCGAACGTCGTCGGGGCGCGCCAGGCGCTGCACCGTTACAAAGAACTCGAGCCCGGCGACGAAGAGATCGAACTCGTCGATCAGCTTCTGAAAGCGATGGAGCTGGGCCGGCCGAATGTCTAAGTCCGTCCAAAGTCCAAAGTCCAAAGTCCAAAGTCCAAAGTCCAAAGTCCAAAGTCCAAAGTCCAAAGTCCAAAGTCCAAAGTCCAAGGTCCAAAGTCCAAAGTCCAAAGTCCAAAGTCCAAAGTCCAAGGTTCGCGTTCAAGTTCTCGAAATACGATGATCGACTGGACCTTCCGGTTGCGACTTTGGGCATTGGACATTGGACCTTGGACTTCGCGTCCGACTTGAGACTTGAAACCTGAAACTTTAAACTGGCTGTTCGTTTGGCGGGGTAGCTCAGATGGTTAGAGCGTGGGATTCATAACCCCAAACCCGTCAAAAACGTAAGTTTTTGACTTTTCAAAAGTTGCAGCCACCAAGGATTTCCTAAGGTTTTTGCATTCCTTCCCATCCCCTCACATCGCGTATCAGTCGAATGCTGTAAATTCTGTCCACAAATTGGCCACACGTTTTTGGCCAAGTGTGTGTGTGCTTGGGACTATGAATCTCCGATAACTTCGAATTCATGAACGTAACATGAATAATTGGCCACTGGCACGGCGTGTTCTTTTTTAACATTTTAGATGTTTCTATATTGAGTAATATTGCGGTATCGATGCTCTTATCAAGATTCCCGTCACCCAATGGCGTCGCAATCAAGAGTACGTCGACACGACGGGTGGAGAACTCCCAGGAGAAGCACACCTTAGCAGAAGCTGAAAGTTACGAGACATAGCTACTCCTTTTTCTTAGGTCCCTTCATGTCGTCAAGATCCCTTCGAATCCAACGAAGGAGGGTTAAGACTCCTGCAATGAATGCTCCTATCTCAAACATGAGAACATGGGCCTCGCTAAAGAAGTGTTTCAGGTAATCGAACGACATCGCATAGACCTCCCGCGCGCCACGAGCCTTCTGTTCGCTATTCCATCCTCCATTAACATGGACTCTAGACCTAGCTACTTAATCCGATCTCAGTTGTACTCCTCAGTGTCAAGACTTAGTGTTGACGCACTGTAGTGTGGATTGCTGGCTGAACAGACCGTGAGGAGGTTTTCCTTGAGATTTTGTAGTAAAAACTCTAGAGTGTCCGTTTATCCACTATAGGAAGTTCCGTCCCGAACATGTTACGGCTCAGTTTTTAGGAGGATCGAATATGTCTCCCCCGGTTGGTCAAAGGGACCATCAACGCTCACCGAGTCGAAGTATTAATCGTACAACCCAGACCGCAGATGATCTCCGTCTTGAGTTAGAGGCGATTCAGGCTGCCCTTATTGAACAAGAACGGAGGGACCTGAAATCGGCAGTAGTCACCAAAAATGATTTCGCTGCTAGGCTACGTCAAATGGAACGCGCTTATAAGGAAACGCGTTTTGATTCCTACTTGAGAAGCGCTGCCTGCCACGTTCATGATTACGTTCGACAAATCGATGAACAAGAGACCTATGAATATTGGAAAGCGCGCAGCTTGCTCTATGAGTTGAATGATGTCTTCCACATAAGCCATGAGATCAATGAAAGAACCGTAATTGATGGTCAGAGGATTCTTGAAGAATTGCGGTTGCGTTCGGTCAGATGGGGTAGAGGGAATGACCTCACGCTCTCTTATCGCAAGATACTTCGAGAAAAAGTATTGCTATGCGCATACCGCGGCAATGAGTTGAAACGGTCGGGTGAAACAACCTTGGCACTTAATCTATTTGAATGGTTAATGGATTTTACGGCCAACAAACTTAGAACGGCAACGTTTCCTTGCTACGGCACAAGAGCGACCCTTTCTTATTACATGGGGGACACGCTCCAAGCCATGGAACAACACGATCGTGCCGAAGCAATGCATTCTGAGGCGCTGGACCATTTATATTCTCTGGCAAACAAACTCGGGGCTTCGGATCATTTGTATGTCACGCGCAAACAGGCAATGGTTGTTGGTTTAGGATTTGGCTGGATAAACATGACAAGAGGATTTCTCGCTCGAGCTGAACATGCGTTGACTACAGCTAGGTCGATGCTGGCTTCTGTCAATGATCCGCTGCTCTCTTCTTGTGTAGAACTACTCTTCTGGACAATCCAGAGATGTCGGGCAGGCAGCGATAAGACTAAGCTCGATACAGTGATTTCTCAGCTTCGGCTCATTCGACGCGCTTTTATGGACCACCCACGATACCAAGCCCGGACATGCTGGGAGTTAGCTTTAGCCAAAGCGTTGGCCGGTGACATTGCCGGAGCTCAGAAGGACCTACAATTCGTGGCCCTTCATGCGGATCGGACTTCAAACCAAAAGTGGCAGGTGAATGTGCAGATCCTTCAAAGTCGTATTTATCTACGGCAAGCAAGAATTGAGGATGCATTAGCCCTCGCAGAAGCTGCCGTGGATAAAGCAAAGTCGCCTGATTGCAAGTCCATTTTGGCGTTGATGGACGCATACATAACTCGAGGGGAGGCATACTTGTCACTCTCTAACACAACCACGTCTGAAACTCATTATTTAACAGCTCGCCGCAATTTTGAAAGTGCCATGCAATGCATGTTGGAACGGAAACTTGAGGCCGAAAACACTGACTATTTCTCCAATCCTAAGATTGCGGCTGTCTGTAGTCTACGGATTGCACAGTGTTACGCAAGGGCAGGAAACCAAACGAATGCCAAGAAACACTTCGCAACGTGGTTGCGGCTTGAGCCGCATGTCGAACATGAGTGGGTGCGCCAGCTAAGTGAAAGAGTGAGAGCGGAGATCGATAAGCCGTCAATGGATTTTACCATTTCAGCTTATGACCATCACAAGTGGAGTTACTCTGACAATGTTGCCAAATTGCGACGCTGGCTGCTCGCACAATCTTTGCGACTAACTAACCAAAACTATTCAGAAGCCGCAAGACTGATCGGTGTGCAACGCAGCACACTTTATCAATGGCAAACTCAAGAGGAAGCGAGTAAACGCCATCGTGCCCGGACAACTTCCCACGAACCCACGCGGCTCTGAAATGGGGCATTCCCAGACGGTGATCAGCGGGGGATGATGCGCCATTATGAGCATGCCTCCAATTCTTGAGGGACAGTCGGGTCGTTGAAGCTTGCGCATATTTGAAACAGGCTGCGGTGTGTTTCGACTCGCGCCGTCTTCACTGGTTATTTTCAGACATACACGCTTGCCTTAATTTAACGGTCCACCACAATCAACGGTTTATGTCCCCAAAAGAAACCCTCGTCGCTCCCCACGGTCAGACGCGGGAGTCCCCTCGGAGGATTTATCTTGATGTATATCCGATAAAGATTGTCTTCCCTTTCAGGTGATGAAGGCCTGAATCCAATGGTATACATGTGTTCTAACCAAAGGGCCACTTTTTCGAAATAATCATTTAGTTCCTCACCTCCCGAAAAGAAACTTGCCTGCCCTCCCGAAACGGAAGCGAGTTCATCAAAGCTCACAACCGGACTGTTATCATCCTTAGCTGCGCTAACCAGATGCTTTTTTCCGGAGATGCCAACGGCAAAGAATTTGACGTCAGACTGTCTTAGCCGGCGATAGAGATCATCGGGATTTCCCAACGAGTTATTATCCAGCATATCCGTCACGAGAACTAAGACCTTGCCGGTAGTTGCACTTCGCTTCTCGATCGATACAAGTGCCAAAGAGCAAGCCTCAAAAACTCCCATCTTAGATTTTGTTTCCAGGAAAACAACTGAGCGGCTTGCGGCTTGGCGCCCGGCCGGGACCGTATTCTTGAGTATTGCATCGGTTCGGGAGTTATACCTGACTACGATGAAGTCGTGAAAATCGCGCCCCATTAGGTCTACAAAATTAGAAACAGCCACTTGTGCAGCGTTCACCATGTCAATGCTTGCAGCATCCGACAGGGCAAAGACCAGGCCAACCGTAAACGGCTCGGCGTCATCGCTAAAGTAATCGATCGTTTTGAGGCTGCCACCTTCAATTAACGTGAAAACATTTTTGTTAAGCCCGCTGACGAAGCGACCATAGCGGTCGGTGACAGTAAATCTGACCTCGACCAGATTAGGATTGGGCATCCTGGGATTTATCAGGGCACTTGTGCGTCCCGGAGGGTACGAGGGCAAAATCGAGTAGCGCCTCACGTCATTTGCGGCCCGTTTCGTGAGCGCGATAGTCGGAATTTCAAGAACGGTGTCAATCCGAGGACGAGGAAGAAGATATGCCTGTAAATAGGTGTCATAGCCTGCTGCTATTACGCGAATTAAGTACCTGCCAGGGCTCAAGGAGCCAAGATAGAAGACCCCGCTTTCATCTGTTTTGTCCGAGACCAATACGATGTTTGATGAGTCAACAACATTGACGGTCGCTTTTGGAATCGGGGTGTTTGTTTGGTAGTCGACGACCTTGCCGCGAAAATTACGAACCTGCGTTTGTCCTTGGACAACAAGGGCCGGCGAAAGTCGAACAATTGGAAGCACAATTACGAGAGCCAGGGCAGACCTAAAAACGAACAGAATACTCAACACTTTGAATGTCGGATTTTTCATGATGATCCTTTGCGTTCGAGTCGCGCGCAAGCTTCGGCACGGGTTTGTTGATCTCTTCGTATTTAATCTGCATTTATCTAGACTCTGTCAAGTGTAAATAGATTTCTCTCTCCCTGGGATCCAGGCGCCGCATGATGCGAGATTGAGCGGAGGTGATCAAACCGTTTGGCGAATCACACACTTCGCACGCGTAGGTCTGCAGGATAGTTAGTTTGTAGAGTGTGACAATGAGTCTGCTATCCGCGCTGAATGCAGTGGTCATGCGATCTTCTTTGCTAAACTTCTCCGCAGGATCCAGGTCCCTATCTATTTCTGTTGCACCTAGTTGAGTACCGCGCTTCGCATTCCAGATACGCATCGTGTGATCTTCACCGGTCGTCACAATAACTTCGCTATTCGGACTGAATGATATGCTTGAGACGGTGTCGGTGTGTCCTTCCAAAACCATCAGGCGATTACCGGTGGCAATACTCGAGATTAGTACGGTGTTTTGCGGTCCCAATGTGGCAATGGACAAGCCATCCGGACTTAGAATTGCCCCACTATCGGGAAAACTCAATCCCGGCATGCTTGAATGCTGGTAGGTTAAGACATTCCAAACCTGGGTCCACCCTACCTCATCTACCGTCACAATGAACTTGCCGTTCGGACTGAACGTTGCGCTTGATACATTGTGTACATGAACGAAAACCATTAATTGTTTTCCGGTGGATCGGTCCCACAGACGGGCTGTATTGTCGTTGCTGGCTGTAACAACACGCGCACCATCAGAACTGAACTCGGCGCTGTTAACTTTGTTTCGGTGTCCGGTCAGGGCTATGGTGTTCTGGCCGTTTGTTGCGTCCCACACTCGGGCGGTCTTGTCATCACTGGCTGTAACAATCGATTGACTGTCAGCGCTAAATGCCGCGCTAAGAACTTCGGCTGTATGTCCTCGAAGGAAAAACATCCGCGTGCCAGTTTTCGCATTTGTTACTTGAGGAGCATTGTTGTCGCCGGTATGCACGAGATAGTTGCCATCTCGACTAAAGGCTGGTTGTAGATTTGATCGAACCTTTCCTTCCAGCTCGAACGATAGTTTGCCAGTGGCAGTTTCGTAGACGCGCGTAACCGAGGCGCCCCTTGCGCTAACAGCAACAGACTCGGCATTAGAGCTGAAAACACCGTGGTCGCCGCCTACCCCCTCAACATCGCTCAGCCGAACCGACTTAAGATCGTCGTTAATGTTCCAAAGTTTTACGGTGTGATCTCCGCCCGCAGTCACGATGCTCCTACTATCGGGACTAAAGGCGGCTTTTAGGATTGTGTTCGTATGACCTTGTAGGATGAACAAACCTCGCCCCGAAATGATGTCCCAAACACGAACAGTATTGGAAGCATCGGTAGTCGCCAAATAGTTTCCGTTCGGGCTAAAGGTTGCGCTTTGGATAGGGGACCCATGCCCCTGCAGGAGGGTGTCGACTCTGGTTTCGATGTCACGCAATACAACGATATTGTTATTTCCACCAGCCACGATGTACTTGCCATCAGGACTAACGGTCGGTTCGAAGCCAGGATCTGAATAGTCTGAAATTTCAAAGATGCTTTCACCGTTCGAAGCGTTCCAGACACTTAGTACTCCAGTTTCGCCCCGACTTGTACGTCCGTCAGGACTGACGCTGGCAACGATGTATTTGCCATCCGGCGTGAGAACCGGGCTTCTGACCCATCTATATCCTTTCAACACATGTACGATTTGACCCGTTTCGACGCTCCAGAGTGTTGCCTTGGCATTCATGTCTTGAGCAAGAATGAGCTTTCCATCCGCACTAAATCTTGCAGTTGTAGGCGCAACCTCTTTCTCCAATGGCTCCTTCTCCTCGTTAAGAACGTCATTCGTATTAGCCGCCCGGCCGGTCGCATCACCTAGACCTGAGCGAGTCACGGTCGGAGCGATCGCGTAGAGGCTCTGCACCGTTCGCTGGGTCGGGAAGTTCGAAAACTGCTCGATTGACACGTTTGAAGCGGTGGTGCTCTGCGCAGTGTCGACTCCGGCGCCGCCCGTAACGGTCACGGTTGCGGTCGCCGTAGCCAGCGAGAGCGACGCATCGGCGGTTGAACTCGTGCCGAGATTCACTGCCACATTTTCTTTCTCAAATTTGCTGAAGCCGGTGCCTTCGATAGACACCTTGTAGAGTCCCGGCGGCAAATTGAGGATCTGGAAACGACCATTGTCATCGGTCGTCGCTGATTGCGGACTGATCAAGTTCGGGCTCGTGACCGTCACGGTGGCGCGTCTTACGGCGACTCCGTTCGGGTCAGTGACCGTCCCCTCGATCGAGCCTGTCGTCGCGGTTGGTTTGGGTTGCGACGATGGGACGGATACTGCGGGCACCGGTGTTGAGAGAACGAAAATGCACCGTCCGGAGCCAACCTCCCATACCCTTTGCGTGTTATCAAGACTTGCGGTCACGACGAGCTTGCTATCCGGACTGAAAGTGCCGCTCACTACGCTTTGGCGATGGCCCTGAAGCAGGAGAATGCTTAGACCGGTTGTGGCATTCCACAGGCGCGCCGTACCATCCTCCGCAACAGTGATGATGCGCTTACTATCCGGACTGAAGGCCGCGCTATTTACTCGACCGTTTTCGCCCTTTAACTCAAAGAGAATATCTTTCGTCGCAGCATCCCAAACCACCGCTTTATCATCACTTACAGATACTATCGACTTTCCGTCCGGACTGTACTCCACTAGTCTCACCGGTGATTTGTGGCTACGGAAGGTGGTTGTCAAGCGATAGCCGAGCAACGCTTGCCTAAGCGAATCCTTCGCCTCAGATGTTTCACTCAACCGCAGAGCCTCGGTCGCTAAGAGGACACTTAATTCGGGGTTTGCCGGCAACCGCGATAGGGCGTTGGCGGCGATCTCTCTTGAAAGAGCAATCTGACTCAGGTTGTCTGCCTTCTCACGCTGCTCTTCAGCGATTGAGCGTTGCCGTACGGCTTCTCCCTTGGCGATGGTCTCCCGGTCCAGGGATTCTTGCACTTCGCTCTTGGCAACCTGCTCTCTCTTTAGGACCTGTTCCAGTTCTTTTCTGGCTTCCCGTTCACGTTGTAGAGCCATTTGCGCGTTTTGGTTAGCCAGTTTTTCGTTCTCCGTTGCTCTTGTTGCATCCGCCAATGCCTGCTCCGCTGCTCTCGCCCGGTTGATAGCTAATCCCGAAAGCGGAATCAATGTGATCAGTACCAGCACAATTAGAGTGGCCGCTATCCAGGTTAGTCGGCGTCTCCAATTAGTAGGCAGTTCCGCACTAACCCTATTCACCCAAACTTTATTAAAGACTGTTCCATAAATTGGATTACGGACCCGCAATGCCGTCCCTTCTCGGCGTACGACACCTGAAAGTTTTAGATGGTTCTTTTATAAGAGAATGCTCTTCATCCGGCACAAATCTTCCGCGAAGGATTTTGCCGTAGGCGCGCAGCAATTTGCTCGGTTCTATGGTGCGGCGCATCCTCCTGGTTAGCATGTCGCGGACAAATTCGAGGTTTCCCTCGTACTTACCTTTTTCTCCGAGAAAGATGTTAGCTACCACGGAATCTACCGCCTCTTTGGAAGAGACTTTCGATTTGTGGTCAGCAATAACCTGGCAGATACGCTGAGTTAAATACGGATGGCCGCCGGTCCATTCCAAAATCCAGCGCATCACTTTCTCTGACTCTCCGTTCGGCAGACCCAGGCCTTTTGCCAAAGGCATGGCTTCCTCGAGCGTGAAGTCCGACAAGACTACCCAGTGACCGATGTTGAAAGGCGTCCGCAACGGGTCATCGATCAAGTCTCCCGGGGTCGCCGTGCCAATGAGAACAAAAGTGAGCCGATTGAATTCAGGCTTATGAGCCCGTGCGTTGTAGAAGTATCGGATGGCGGCGAAGAAATCATCTCTAAATTCGAGATTGAGCGTAGTGTCAATTTCATCCATGAATATGATGACCGGTTCCGAAACCTCCTCACGCAGGACGTACTCAAAGAACGCCGTCAGTCGGTTGGTAACGCTCAAGCCCGGATTCTCGGACCACCAACTAACCACATCTATCTTAAGCCTCAACTCCTCTGCGATATTTGTCATCACGCCCAAGTACCACTGTTCTGGTGTGGCCGTGCCAATTTGCCCCAGATCAATTATCGCTGTGCGCTTCCCTTCGGCAGTCAGTCGCCGGGCAGTGTGGACCATCAGACTTGACTTACCCAACTGCCTTGAAGTTAAGACGTAGGCGAAGAGTCCGGCGCGGCAGTATGCCAGCAACTCTTCATCGGTCTGACGGGGAATGTAAACGCCACGGTCAAGTCGTACAGTGCCACCGACTGTATAAATATCTTCATTAGGCATTGAGTCTCTCCCTGAAATAGTCAGCGTACAATTGACACCGTGGTACAACTACGTCCGCTCCTTCGCTGCGGATTAACCCGGCCCCGCGCAACGCGAAGAAGACTTGTGGATCATGGCAGGTGCTGTAGGAGATCACATTGCGAAGTCCAACAACTAACTCTTTCTTGCGATGCAAGCGGAAGAAGTGATAACGCAGGTGATCTCCAAACGGACCACGATCTTCGGTTGCCTTGGTGAACAGTTCGTTTGCGGAAAGGCGGCGATTCGCAATCAGGTAGAGCGCCCCCTGCGAACCAGATAAGGGTGTCCATTTAGTAGGTTCATTAGCCGTTTCTCGTAACCGGGATCGAGTTGAGAGTCATAACGTGGTTGAGATCATTAACCTGCTCTGCGGTGAAATCGTCCAGATCGAGAACCAGGCCAACATTGAAAGGAGATTGATTAAGATCTTCAATCAGTTGGTATGGTTCGGTTGACGTAACCAGCACCAAATCAAGTCGGTTCCAAGTGGGATCTTTCGCACGTATGTTATGCCAGCTTCGCAGCATGCCAAAGAAGTTGGTGCGAAAGCTCGTATTAAAAATATTATCGACTTCATCCATCGCCAATGTGATCCTCTTCTCACTTCCCTTTAAGAGATACTGACTCATATACATTGTGCTCAGCTGAGGATTCCCCAAGGGCTTCTTCCAATATTCGTCAACTCGATCCTCCATCATCAACTCTGCCGTTATAGATGAACAGAATCGGCGGAAGAAAAGGTTAGGATCCATCAAGTCAGCGGTGTCAAATAATTGAAAATCGAGGAAGACAGGATGCTTGTTGATTTCCCGCGCGGCGCTGATCGTTCGAATCAGCAGGGAGCTCTTTCCCATTTGCCGTGGACCTTTGATCGTGATAGTGACCCCTTCCTGTTTTATGTTCTCTGCCGCAAGTGAATCAGAGGTGCGGGGCACATAAAACTGTGAGTCACTAGCCATCGTTCCCTCGGGCATTTCCAGAAACCTAGGCTGCGCAGATGGTAAGGGTCGTTGGGATGTCTTAGGCGAACTAATTTGAATCAATCCAGTATTTGTATCAGCCTCTCCGATTGTTATCTCACCACCGGATATGCCGCGCTCAAGTTCTTCGATCAGTCTTTCAGTATCGTCGGGGCCTTTCCAGAATGCCCAACTCACGTGATTTAGATACGCACTCAGTGGGTATTGGTAAGGCTCTAGATAGGCAAGTCGTACAGGAAGAATTATTGGCCGTCCGAATTCTTTCTTCAAACGAAATGCAGTTTCGAGCTCAGCCTGAACCATTTCGCTATCAACCGATTTTGCTGACAAGAGGGCGATTAGAAAGTCGGACCGGTGAAGCTCTGCTTCGATGCGTATCGCCCAATTGGCGCCGACCGTTACACTCTGATCAATGAAAACAGCATGGTTCTGGCTTAATGCTTCGTATACTTCGCGGGCTACTTTCTCGTCGGGTGAGTTCCGTTTGTAGCTGATAAAAATTTGTGCGGGTTTAGTATTTGTCATTTCTCTTCGCTGCCCAAAGGATCAGGCGCGGCGCTGCGCTTTCTCTGCGAGCTTTCGCTTTAGGGCGTCATTAACATCAGAATGAGTGGAAGTGCTACTAATAGAGCGATATTGTTATCTGGCGCAGAGTCGCCACGTGCCAGAACAATACGCCGAACTCCTTTTCGGGATCAAGGATCATTTCGAAACTCATAAACCCCAAATAGAAGTCGATGTGCGGTAAGGTGTGTTGGTTGAGCTCACCTCGGCGATTTGTTTTACACGTTTTGCCTTAACCGAGTAAGCCAACAACAATCAACTTTCGGGAATAGCTTCATTCAGATAAAGCGGATGCTCCTGCGGCTAAGCGCTCATCCTTGAGTAGCTTTCAGGCCATATTATTGATGCGGCGTTCCAGCCCGATCAGACTCTCAATGATCTCGTCCCATTCAGGATAAGCACCAAAGATCATCGCCTTCATTTCTTTGTAGTCACTACGAAGATCGGCGATGCGATGATCCGCGGGGAGCAGGTGAAACCCGCCCGGCGTCGCTGTGTCGTAACTTGCCCACGCTGAAGCGAAGAACAGTCTCTTATGTTTCACAACGCGCTCAAGCAAATCCAATCGGGTTAGCGCATCGTTGCCGATATCGATCTGCGACAACATGAAGAGATCGTAGTAGTGACGCGAGAAACGACTTGGCGAACGCGATTCGGCTGAGCGATGGTACTCAGCATGTAACAGTGTAGCCTTCTCCCAAAAAGTACGGATGGCCTCCAAAGTATGAATACGAGTCGATGTTGCTATGGTGAAAGCCTCCGGGAAAACTTCAGCCGGCATAGGGAACTATCTCTCGCTCGGCCGCCGGCCAATCGTCAGAACGCGCTCCCATCTCTAAACGAATCGCCGGTCTGATGTATTCGTGCACACCGACTAATTGGACGGCTTGGGGATAAGAGAAGATGATCGTTTGCGGATCGATTGGATCAAGTTCCAGATTCCAACCCGAATCCCCAAGCACGTATTTGAAATCTGCGCGAAGGTCGGGCAGCAATCGATCCTTGATCGTCGCCGTGCAAGCCATTACCAGTTGTTCTAGCCGACGCTTCGATTCGGCTTTGCTTATACCGGCTTGTTCTGGATCGTGCGCGTCCGCGAATCCTAGGTCAGCGCGGCTTAGTGAAAGGTCAACATCTTCCGAAAAGCTCTCGATTGCGTTGTAGGCTTTTGAAAGGGAGGTGCCGCCCTTGAAAATGAGACGCGGCTGGAACCGAAGCACTTCAAAAATTCGTCGTAGTGTCCAGCAAACCCAAAAGTCTTTCTCAATGATCGCGGGTGCGCGTTGCGGCTGGATTTCGGCGGCGGCTCTTTGGAACAGGTCAGTTCGTTCCTCCGCAGGAGCTTGGGCAATCCTGTCCACTATTCTTTCCCCTGGGCAACAATCTGCTTTACCACCGTTTGCAACCAAGCGGGTGCGTGGTGAAGATTGGCCTTAAGTTCAGCCTTGTCCTTCGTGGTGAGTAATGACCGCAGGCGCGATATCATTCCTTGTGTTACTCCATCTTTGCCAAAATAGCTTAACGCCTGAAATACCAGCGGGCTCGTTTTCCCTTGAACCTCCATTGTCTTCGGCCCGCGATTCAAGAGCTTGATAGTGTGTTGTCCTAACTTAATCGTCTTCGTTCGTCCGTTTGTGTAATACGTAATCTTTGCCGGGACTTGGGTAGAGAGTCCCAACAGATTCGCAGCGTACGCACCAGACGGAACAATTTTCAATCCATTCTTTCTAGCCCATGCGCGAGCGAGCGCATCTGGCGATTGCGTGATAGGTCGATTCAGCAATTTGCCCATCCGTGGCAGTTCATATAGGCCACGACGAACGCGATTTATTTTGCCTTGCCGAGCTAGGCGCGAAAGGGCTTGATCGACAGTAGGGCGCGGGCCCAGGTCGAGAAAGTCTGCGACCGAGAAGATCTGTCCGTTTGCGGACTGAAGCCTGTCGAGAACTTTATCAGCAATGGGATTTGATACATTCACGGCTCTATTGTCAGAAATAACGATCTCTTTTTCTGACATTATACTGCGAGGCACCATTTCACTCAATAACAGAAATTCAAGCGCAATACGCCCGCACGAGGGTCTAAAACTTGAAAAGAGGTCAGTTAATGTAATATTGTCTCGCCGCAATAGAAGGACTCTGGCTCTTTTTCCAAAGCTTCTCAACCGCAGGTCGGAGCCCTTCGCAATTCTCAGGAGCGACGCCTCCTGCTACGACGACATTAATTCTTGAATCTCCGCGATAGGCATATCATCCGCGATGGAAAATCTGAGGGCAGCGTACCGGACCAAATTTGGCGTCTGCTATCGAGGCAAGATTGAAGAAGTCTTAAAGACAAACTCCTTTCACAAGTATATAGGTAAGTTTAACCTCATATTTACCTCGCCGCCTTTTCCGCTCAATCGAAAGAAAAAATATGGGAATTTGAACGGATCGGCCTATGTTGACTGGCTGTCAGGAATAACTACAAATCTCAAGAATTACCTCGCTCCGAACGGTTCACTGGTAATTGAAATTGGAAACAGCTGGGAGGAAAGTAGTCCACTCATGTCTACGCTTCCGTTGGAGACATTGTTGGCCATAAAGAGGAAAGGTGAGTACAAACTGTGTCAGCAATTTGTTTGGTTTAATATGGCAAAGCTCCCAAGCCCGGTTCAGTGGGTCAATATAAAGCGGACGAGAGTAAAGGACTCATTCACTCACATTTGGTGGATGTCGCAATCTGCCGAGCCTAAGGCCAACAATGAAAACGTACTTGAGGATTATAGTCTTTCAATGAAGAAGCTATTGAAGAGCGGAAAATATAACTTCGGTCTTCGTCCATCGGAACATAGGATTGGCGAGCGGTCGTTTCTGAGTGACAACGGAGGCGCAATACCTTCAAATGTAATAGTGGCCTCTAATACAGTATCGAACTCCCGCTATCTCCAGCACTGTAAGAAAAATGGAAGAACTCCACATCCAGCGAGAATGCCTCCCGCCTTAGCGCAATTCTTTATTAAGTTTCTTACCGAAGAGGGCGACTTAATACTCGATCCCTTTGCCGGGAGCAACACCACGGGAGAAGTCAGCGAATTGTTAAAACGGAAATGGATTTCGGTTGAAGCCAACCGAGACTATAACGACGATTCTAGGTTTAAGTTTAATGACGTCCCTTAGCAAAGCATTCAAACATTTTCCAAATGAGAAAATCCTCACAAAGGTAATAATGCATACGTCTGCGTCAGTATGGAAGAATGATTTGAAACAGCGACACGTTCGGGAATGGTTGGAAAATTTCAATGGAGAGGTCTTTCAAAAGAAATACGAGCGCTTGATGGCACTGTGGCTCCTTAGTCACTTCACCTTTTACAATCAGCAGGAAGTTACTCATCTTTGTCGAGTAGTATACAGGGACTTGATCCACAGGATTGTTGAGAATCAGGCAAGCTCGGGGCACTCGGCCTCAAACCTGATCGAGTCATTCTTCCGAAGTGCGATCGTTACGACGTCTGAAAGAACCAGTGGTAGCGGCGGTTTTATCGCCTACTTCTTTAGACACGCTAACAATCTCCCGATGACCCTATTTGAACCGTCGATTGATAACCTCGGCAAGTCCATAAAAAATATCATCATCATCGATGATGTTACGCTAACCGCCGGGAAGAGTGGTCAAATGCACAAATTCTTTGAACGTGAAGTCAAAAAACACAGTGACAAGAGCTTCTACCTTTTGACCCTAGTCTCAAGCTCGTCAGCGCTTGACTACCTGCGTAATACTTTCAAGATTAAGGCAGTCAGCGCAGTGACACTCGACTCTAGAGATAGATGCTTCAGTCCGGAGTCCGACATGTTTTGCACTTATCAGCACTTGCGCGTTCGCGGACAATCGCTTGCGGAACACTACGGCAAGAAGATAGCTAATAAAGATCCTCTTGGATATCAAGACGGGCAATGCGCATTCGGGTTTTTCTACAATACACCCGACAACACTCTACCGATTTTTTGGTGCCAGGATAATGGGTGGATACCCATTATTGGGCGCTTCCACAAGAACTATAACGTTCAGAATTTTGTCGGACATGAACGATTCCTATAGAAATCCGTTTAGCGGAGTTAACGCTGTCCAACTCGATCCAGACTCGATTCTCGAATACTGGTGTAATCCATTCAGTTATGACCTCTTTTCTGAGATCAAGGAAGAGGATATTTTCGAAGATCGAATAAATATCGTTTTCATGGGCGGGCGTAGCACGGGTAAATCAATGTTTCTCAGGTATTGGTCGTATCGCGTTCAGATGAGGGCGGCTGAAAGAGCAAATCTGACTCTAAGGGAAGTTTTCAAGCGAAACAAAGGGATTGGCCTTTACTTTAGGGTTGATGGCCCCATGCTTAAATCTTTTCAGGGCT
Source organism: Pyrinomonadaceae bacterium (assembly GCA_049273695.1). Classification (GTDB taxonomy): domain Bacteria; phylum Acidobacteriota; class Blastocatellia; order Pyrinomonadales; family Pyrinomonadaceae; genus UBA11740. Next base: position 60,021 of record JBASRE010000033.1, on the reverse strand, counting down.
ATGGCCTAGAGGAAGAACATTGGCGGTCTGTATTCACGCATTATTTTGAATTGATCGTGGGAAGGCAATTTGTTGAAGTCCTACAGCTCCTGCAAACCAATGACTCAATTAGAAATGAAATCAAACAACACGATTTTGTTCGGAGGGTATGCACTCAGCTCGATCTCGATGTAAAGAGTTCATTGGAAGAATTGGCTTACGAGTTTGACGATCGCATTCAAGAGGTAGATCGTTTTCGAGGCAATGTGGCCTTCTTCAAAGAGCCATTCAGGCCAATTGGACGAGCTTTTGCTTCGCAATCCATAAGTTTCGGCATCGCTGAAATGATGATTGAGACTCTTCCATTCTTTAAAGACCTCAATATTGTCTTCCTGCTCGATGAATATGAAAACTTTCTGAAACAGCAACAGGTTGTGATCAATACGCTTTTGAAATTCACTCGACCACAGATTAAGTTCCGAATTGGAATGCGACTTGAGGGTTTTAGAACGTTCGGAACAATCGACGAAGAGGATTTCATAATGGAGGGCCGTGAGTACCGTAAAGTAGTATTTGAGGAAGTTCTGAACAAGGATCTTGGATATCACCGGTTCCTCGATGAAGTTGCAAGAAAACGATTGGAGGCGGTCCCGACTCTGAAAGAGAAGGGCTTCACAGAGATACGATCTATTTTTTCGCAAGAGGAGAATCTAGAACAAGAGGCCGTCGAATTAGTAAAAGGCAAGCCCGACAGGGCATATAAGGAGTTCTTGAAAAGAGTCCCGCGTGATCGAATGGACTTGGTAAGGTATCAAAAGAATCCTCTGATGGAATTGCTGAACTTCATCTGGCTAGAACGGGGTGTAGCCCCAGAGAAAACGCTGAAGGCCATGCAAGACTATCTAAGTAAGAGAAGAACGGACGACGCAGCAAAATACCGCCTAGATTACGTCGACAAATACAAACTCTCGCTCATGTTCTTGCTTTGCTCAATCTATAAGAAACCCAAACAATATTACAGCTTCAACACCTTCGCCTTTCTTTCGTCAGGTATTGTTGGGAATTTCATTGAACTATGTCGCAGAGCATTCGCGATAGCGGGATGGGAAGATGAACAACTAGAGACCTTAGGTAGGGTCTCGAAATCGTTTCAATCTCAAGCGGCTCGAGACTTTTCGACTGACCAGCTACATCAAATCAGCCGCATTGAAGACTACGGTGGCCAAATCTCAAGGTTCGTTAAGAATATTGGAAATGTGTTCCGTGATTATCATTTGGATCCCAAACTCCGGTACCCAGAGACCAATCAGTTCGCGATGGACCTTGATTCAATTCAGGATCGCAAGCTAGGAGCGGCGATGAAGGCTGCCATAAAGTGGAGTGTGATTCAACGCAAGCCAAACCTTCAAAGTAAGAATCCTGGTGAACATCTTGAAGATCTCTACACGATTAATCGTATATTTGCCCCCAGTTTTCAGATCTCTTACCGAACCAGAGGCGGCAAGTCCATTTCCCTGACCGAACAGATGATCGCCGATTTGATGGAGAGCGAAGACGTTGACACTTCGCAGTACATGCCACGCAGAACGCCCGTGAGCGAGTCTTCGGACAAGGCGCACCCGAGCTTATTTCCTGATGAATAAACTAGTCTATAAGATGGAAGTCCTCAAAGGGCCGAGCGAATTAATCACAGGACTCGACTACTTTATCCTTGCGAGCGGTTCTGACTACAGAGCCTATCAGGTGTTAGCCAACTTAGACACAAGCAGCACGAAAGTGATCGTCATAAATTTTAATGAGCGACTTCTTAATAAAGCACCTGGCGACGATCTTTTTAATTACAAAAAGCTTCAGGTGAAAGACGTTCAGGATATTTACTGCGCGATCCAGAATCCTGACTCTTGCCTTTCTGGCCTTCAGGCAAACACTTTTGAGGACTCGAGTAAGATCGGAATCGACATTTCGTGCTTCACAAAGCCTTACTTTTACTACTTAATAAAGCTGTTTAGTCAGCGATTTCTTGTCTCGAAGCTAACGACCTACTACACGGAACCAAAGTCCTATCTGTTTTCCAACGGGCTGTTCAATACTTTTCGCACGAGTACTGGACCTCTTTCGATAACAGAAATCCCCGGTTATTCAGGCCAAGGATCTCGAGATTCCAAACGAATACTGATCATACTTTTGGGTTTTGATGGCGATCTATCAAAGGAAATAAATGAGGATGTGGGACCTGAAGAGACGATCGTGGTAAATGGCTTTCCCTCTTACGTTCCCAAATTCAAGGATGTTAGCTTAATAGCAAACGAAAAGCTGATTGATGACCACAGGGTAAAAGTGAGATTTGCCCGGGCCAATAACCCTTTCGACGTCTACAACCTTCTTGAGCAGATTCGACTAAAAGATGGTATGTCATTTATGAACGTAGCCCCTTTAGGCACGAAACCAATGGCCCTCGGCGCCTGTTTGTTTGCTCTGCATAATCCCGATGTGAGGGTTGTATATCCGCTCCCAAATAAGTACGAAGACAAATACTCGGATGCCTCATGGAACTCTTGGGCATATGAGCTACCGCTGGTGATTCAATAGAGAGATGACAGATCCTAAAATAGTCAGAGCAGCGGTGATCGAACTGGACGATCTGCTTGGAATTCCATTTCGTGTGCTTGACGATGGGTTCGTAAGACTAATCGATTATATGGGTTCCGATGAATCCATTGTGCAAGCCGCTCGAATCTCGTATGGAAAAGGAACTCGCAAGGTAAGCGAAGACCGCGCATTAATCCGATATCTAATGCGCCACCGTCATACGACGCCGTTTGAGATGTGCGAGATTAAGCTCCATGTTCGCGTTCCTATGGATTGCTGGCGGCAATGGATTCGACACAGAACAGCGAACGTCAATGAGTATTCTACTCGTTATTCGATCGCGATCGATGCCACTCAAAGGACCTCACCCGACGCTTGGAGAAGACAGTCTCAACAGGGGAAACAGGGCAGTGAAGGGTTGCTTCCCGTTGAAATTGGAGAATTGCTTACTCAAGAGGAAGCGGAACTCCATGCCCACGGTCGCAGCGTGTACGATAAGCGTATTTCCTCTGACGTTGCGCGAGAACAGGCTCGAAAAGATTTGTCGCTTTCTACGTACACCGAAGCCTACTGGAAAATCGATCTTCATAACCTATTGCACTTCCTCGATCTTAGGATGGATGATCATGCCCAGCATGAGATTAGGAGCTATGCGACGCTCATTGGTGAAGACATTGTAAGCAAGTGGTGCCCGCTTGCGTGGGAGGCGTTCTTGGACTATCGGCGGAATGCTTTGATTCTGTCGCGATTGGAACTGGATATAGTGAAGGCACTAGCTAGCGGTAATGAAGAACTTGCTAGTCAAATAGCCCAAAGCGGCGGCCTGATTCCCATAAGTCCTGCGAAGCTAGGACGGAACCGAGAGCGCGAGGAGTTGGAATTAAAACTACGCCGGTTAAACTTGGAAGCTCCTTGGCATTAGTGGTGGAAATAGATTTGCCGGAGTTTCAAGAAGTGTCTCGGCGTTGAGTGGACGCAAACCTTCATAAGAACTCAGTCTGAACGTCTTCTGCTAAGACAGCTCGCGGGCATGGCGACGATCTCCTAACACTGGGTTGAAGAGAACAATGCTGTGCCTCAGCACTGGCTACAGCATCGCCATACTTCATCAATCCTTCAAGTCCCCCTCTCGCTCATATCGTCTCACGACAGCCCATCCGCACAACTCTACGCTTCGCTTCGAGTGCTCCTCTGCGTTTCGCCCTGCGGTGTGCAGCGTGGGCAGCCCCGTCGTGTTCCTTCTTTCGCTGCGAGGGGGAAACACCCTTTCAAAAGCACCAAACCAAAAGAAGGAGCACGACAATGGAAAGTCAGCAAAGACAATCAGCAGACATTCCGAAGTGGTCAGCGTTACTCGTGGAAGCAGTCAACAAGCCCGGCCTGATCATGAAAGCGTATAGCGCATTTCATTCGTATAGTTTGGGAAATCAATTGCTCGCACTAGTGCAATGTCAGATGCGAGGATTGCAGCCTGGGCCAATCAACACGTTTCCGAAGTGGAAGGACCTTGGACGGCACGTGAAGCGCGGCGAGCGAGCATTAACTTTGTGCATGCCGATCACGTGTAAGCGCAGGAACGATACGGACGACGACGAATCAGACAGCACGGGCACATTCACCAGCTTTGTTTATAGAGCCCGATGGTTTGTACTGGCACAGACCGAAGGCGAAGAACTTCAGCCGCACGTAACGCCAGAGTGGGACGCGAAGCGAGCGTTGGCGGCGCTCGGCATTGAAATGATCCCATTCGACAGCATCGATGGGAACTGTCAAGGCTTCGCCCGCAAGCGCAGCATAGCGATCAATCCCGTGGCCCAACTTCCGCACAAGACGCTATTCCATGAAATGGCCCACGTTACGATCGGCCACACTCTTGAATCCGATTTTGCCGACACCGAAAAGACGCCGAGGAACTTGCGCGAAGTGGAAGCCGAAGCAGTCGCACTTCTATGCTGTGAAGCGTTGAGTCTTGAAGGAGCGGATTACTGTCGCGGCTATTTGCAGAACTGGCTCTATCAAGGTGTAGGTTACGACGCGAATGCGATTCCTGAAAAGACCGCTCAGAAGATCTTTCGGGCAGCCGATCGGATCATTCGAGCAGGCCACGCAGACACAGACGAACAAATTGCCCAATAGTCGTCTTACAAGGAAGGTGAGAAATGCACGCAGCGCGAGTATGGTAATACTCGCGCTGCTTTGTTCTAGGCCTACTTCATTCAATTGGAAAAAGGCCAATCAGCGTCCCTTTTTTGTTCCGCGCTTCTTTCGCTTTTGCTCTAACGTAATCGCGCGCTTGATTTCGATCACTCCCCGCTCGATCGCGCCCTCAAGTAATTGCCGAGGTTCATTCTCAGGCTTCAAATGGCCCGTCAAGTAAAGCTGATATAAGCGCAAGCTCAGTTTGTATTCTTCGGTATATGGGTAAATGGTTCGAATACCCACTGACAACACATCAAGAGCCTGACTAACCCCGTCTGAGCCGGTCTGAACGGTTTCTCTAAGCGAGAACAGCAGATGCGCCAAAGAGTCGGCACCGGCTGAGTCTTTACAGAAGGCCGGCTCGAAAGCATCCGACCAGTTCTCGGTCAACCGAGCATCGTTATCCGCTTCTTCACTCTCTGGTATACTCGCCGCTAGTTTAGGGTGTGGCATCGCGTCAGCCAGGCAGACTAGCCCGACCGCTCGGACTCCTGCCTTAGGCTGAGGTGGAGCCTTGTGCGCCCGAGGCTGGAACTTAGCTCATCGCTTGTATGCTTTCAGGCTTTGCACCTGAATTGTCCAAGCACGTCCGGGTATATCAAGGCCTTGATAGTACGTCAAGGGAAAATGCTTCAATCCGCTGACTTCTTTCGGTTGAGAGAGGCAGGACTGTGGTCAAGCTCAAAATTAGGGAAATTGCCGAGAAGAAGGGTATCCAGAATCCGTACCAATTGATGAAGGCGACCGGCTTGAACTATGCGCAGTGTCATCTCTACTGGAACAGCGAACCAAGGCAAATTGGAGTCGAAGCGATCAACCGATTGTGCATGGCGTTGAAAGTGACGCCCCGGCAGTTATTCGAGTTCGAGCCCGACCCCGACTGGGAGCCTCACGTACGCAGGTAAACAGCTTTGTCTCAGAAGTAAACAAACCTATATCAGTGCATCTTTTGAAGGAGGAAGCCCATGAACAGGAATGCTTGGCTATTGGCTGCTATTCTGTTTCTCACGATTCCTTTTTCGGTGAGTAAGCCGCAAGGGCGAACAAGAAACAAACCGACTCGCTCGGAAGATCAGACACCACAAAAAGCCAAGCGAACTGCTGATGGCACGACAGCACCGCTCTCTTCAGAACAGCTCAATTCAGAGTTGGGAAAAGCTATTGATAAGGGGAGCTTACCGCTCGTAAGGGACCTTTTGGCTAAGGGTGCTGATGCAAATTACAAAGGGATGCTCGGCTATACAGCGTTGATGTCTGCGGTCCTTAGGTGTAACGCCGCTATAGTGCAGGCTCTTTTGGACAACGGTGCTAACGTCGAGGCGACCAAAGACGGTGCCACGGCATTAATGTTTGCGGCAGAACACGATCACGTTTCTTGCGTTCAGTCTTTATTGAACAAAGGCGCCAAACTCGAAGCCCAAGATGATCTTGGCGAGACTGCATTGATTTGGGCTGCTAAAGGAGGCTCCCTAGCCACCGTGCGGGAATTGATGAAGAGTGGCGCTAATGTGAATGCTAAAGATCGGCATGGTAGGACAGCACTACTATGGGCATCAGAAAAGGGACACATCACCACAGTCGGAGCATTATTGGAAAAAGCCCAAGACGTGGATATGTGTGACAACAGTGGCGAAACGGCCTTGGCTCTTGCAGCGAAATCCAACAAGACTGATTTGATACTCATACTGCTGACAAAAGGTGCTCTTGTTGATCAGGGAAGATGTTTTCTACGAGGAACAACTGCTCTTATGTATGCAGCGGAAAAAGGAAATATTCCAATGGTACGCTTGCTATTAGAGAAGGGTGCTAACGTGAAACTAACGAATGCTGAAGGAGGAACGGCCCTAATATTTGCCGCGCGTGGAGGCAACGTTGATATCGTAAATCTCTTGCTAACCAGAGGCTCTGATGTCAACGCCGAGATGGAGTCTGTTTTTCCAGAACCAGCGGACACCGGAGTAACTGCTCTAATGGTTGCGGCAAAAAAAGGCAATGCCGCTACTATCGAAACTCTTCTGGAAAAAGGCGCTAATATTAACGCGAGCACAGGTGTCAAACAGGAAACAGCGCTCATGTTTGCTGCAAAAAATGGCGACTTATCATCGGTCCAAATTCTGCTTGATCGGGGAGCTGATCCCAATGCGAAGGGCTACCTTGGAAGGGTAGGAAATATCTTTGGTGCGACTGCATTGATGTACGCGGCACAGTATGGCCACGTGGAAGCGGTGCAAGCCTTACTGGCAAAAGGCGCTGATGTGAACTCAAAAGATAGTCAGGGCAGAAGTGCTTTAGTGTACGCTGCGGAGAGACATCACGCTGATGTGATAGAGATACTAAAGAAGGCCGGCGCTAAGGAATAGTTTGTCAGAATCAGGTCGAGAGCACTTCGCATTGTCCGCCTTCGAGCGAGCATTTGAAGGCATGTCCCTGCGCTAAAGGATGCCCAACAAATTGTCCATATTGCGGTAGTTATTATCTCAGTATGAATCGCCACGGATGGGGATGAGCGTCCTCTCAACCTCATCTTTGTCCCAACAACCATACGGAAACGAACGGTACGAGCACTACCTCAGCCGTTGCTTTGCCAACGCTCTTGTCACTTTAGATTGAGCAACGGCACGAAGGTGCTGCGCACCTGAAAAAATAGGGACACGCCACCCCCGAATTTCGGGGCTGTGGCGTTTACGTTTGTAAACGCCGCGTTAACTTTGTTAACGCACGTGTTTATTATGCTTAGAAGCTTCACGTTAACTTTGTTAACGAGATTGCTCACGTTTGTTAACGCGACGCACGACGGGATCACTGACCATTTTTTTGCGATTGGGGACTGATGAAATGAGCGAAACTAAGAGGACTAAGAACATTGCATTTCGAGTGACCGATGAGGACTACGCACGAATTGAGGAAGCGGCGACCGCCGCTGGCGACGACGCCAATAACTGGTACCGCAAAGCCACCCTCGGCCAATTGAGTGAAGGTCACACTTTCACCAAGAACGAACGACTCATATATCAGGAGATCGCCTTGTTACGCTTCCTTCTGGGTCACGGATTCAAGCTGCTTTTTAGTCGCAATGAGGCCACGGCCGCGACGTGGAAAAAACTCACGGCCCAGGCCGACCGGAGATCGACGGAGATCATGGACGAGGTCTTGTCCAGACGGCTTTGACTACGCGCTAAATGTGGCCGACGCCTATTTCTGACTTAGGGCAACGAGGAAGCCCGATGAACCTTTAAGATTGAAGAAGGTGAAAGAACTGTCACAGTCTTAGAAGCGCGTGTAAGACATACATAAAGACTCTCAGCATCTTGGAAATCTCTTGAGTCCAATATGAGTGCATGGTCACATTGCAAGCCTTTGACAAGCAACGGCGTCGCGAGGCAACGTCGCGCAGGATGTCTTCCGCTCCGGCGTACAATGTCTCGGTGGTGCCATGCGGCTTCATAAAGAGATTGTCCCGAAGAGGGGCTTGAATTCATCACAGCTTGGCGCAGCCCAGACCAGACTTCACGACTCTTAAACACCGGAATTTCTTCCAGCGATTCGAATGCATCCAGTACAGGAACTATGCAGCTGTAGTCCGCGCTGTCTCTAACGCCAACAAGACCTTCGAATAAACGAATCAAGTCGGGTCGACGTGCTCGGTTTCGGCGGCTCTTAACAACTGCTTCTAGTACAGCGCGTATAGGTTGTTTGGGAAGTCGCGCAAGCCACTTCTCTGCAAACTGGATGAGCAGCCGAACGCGATCAACACCTGCTGTTTTCTCGATCCTCTGCGCCCAACCCAACAGGTCCTCACACTGTGCGTCCTCAAATGTAGTGAACGCGTTATTCAATCTACCCGCAAGATAGTGACAGTTACCTCGCCATTTTCGGAATGCAATGATGCTCTCGCTGTCTAGCTGCAGGAAGCTCTGACACGCAGCAATTTGGAGTTGCTGATTGGGTTCACACAGTTGGATTGTGACACCAGGTACATTAGCGAGATTGATCTCCTCTCCCGCCAATAGACTTGGGCGAATCTCTAGGAGCCACCATCCAAGCCGTTCATTCGCTTCGGTCCAACGGTGGGGGTGGGTGAGTTCACCGATAAGCTCGAAGCTGTCCTCGACTCGATTCCATGGAAGCGTCTGATCCTTATTTACCTCCCAGAATACAGACTGAAGAGGATCACCAAACACCCGGCAAGGCAACACAGATGCAAGTTGTAGGACAAGGTCATGTTGTCCAACGGTGCAGTCTTGATACTCGTCCACGAAAATACCTGTATAAGACGCCCGTACCACCGCCTCAACAAAGTGCTCCTGCAACAATTTTGTGGCTGAAGGCTGTAATCGGCCCCACTCGTCTCCCTGTGGTTGCTGCGTCGTCCAGCCGGACACAGTTGGGAAAGCAGTTGCGTATCGCAGGGCAAAAGAATCGATCGTGCACACCAAGTAACGCTCGCGTGGAATGCAAAATCGAACCATGCGGTCGCGAATGGCTTTTACACCAGCGTGAGTATGCGTGAGAACTAGTTGGCGTCCCGTACAATACTGAACTGCTTCTGTGATTAGGTGAGTCTTGCCACACCCGGCCGGCGCGACGACCAGGCTACGGTTGCAAGCCGCCACGTCCTTGGGTAAAGCATCAGCCATAGATCCATTTCATTAAGCTATCAATCGTGACTGCAGTGGGGCTGCTCGGAATTGTCGGCAATGCGTCTGCAACGATCTCGCCTAGGGTTATTCCAAGACTTACATTTTTGAACCATCCTCCTTTCTTCGCGGCCTTTCCCAGGGCACCACGAGCTTGTTCCGCTGTCAGGTCTGTCGTGAGCCAATCCGAGAAATTCGTGCCCCTCGTGAACAAATTGGCAATGCCGCAGAAATGACCAACTTGTCCTAACATCGACTCACTATCGAATTCTCGGTAAGCCGCATCAAGAACAGCTTGAATTGATGGTAGTGGAAGATCCTTAGTAAGCCGCTCCTCGGTACTCATGTTGTCCTGCCATTGGAAAACAGGAATGCCTTCCACGTTGAGATGGTCCGCTCCAGGATCGAGAGGCTCATCTGAATCCGCAAGGACGGCAACTTCGTAGCCGATGCGCTTGAGTTCCAACGCAATCCCCGGGGCTTTCGTTCGACCGCTTCCATCAATTGTGACGAAGCCAACATGCGCGGGATGTCGGTCAGTGTTTGCTTTGGCCCAGTACTCCTCCAAACCCCGACACACTCCTATCTCCGTCGCACCCTCGCAGACGAGCAGCTTGCGCCCAAGAAACGCAGGACTGTGCGAGCGCGCGATCGACTGGAGAGTGTCGAGGCAATCAGCCCTTACACAAGTGATCGTGGTAAGACCGTCATTGGAACGCACAAAGCGCAAGTTCTGAATGGGCAGCTCGATGATTGCGGTCGGCGAGTGTGTTGACAAGATGACCTGCCCAACCGTTCTCTCCTTTCCGTCCAGACCGCGATAAAGTCGTCTGAGGAGATGCCGAATGCGGTGGGGCTCGAGTCCATGTTCGATTTCATCGATCACAAGAATGGAATGTTGGCCTACGCCTCGCTGTTGAATTGCCAGAGCCGCAAGTCTTCTAGTTCCGAGCCCCCACAGCCGGGCAGGAATGTCGGACTCATGCAAACCAAGCACTGATCCGCCGAGCGATAAACTTGATATGTCGAGCCCCGGCCTCAGATTTCCAAATTCCGCACCCAAATCTTTTGCGGACTCTTTCGCTTTCGACGCGGCGTCGGCAAGCTGTTGCAGATCCGCATTTGCGACCACCTGTTTCGCTGCGCGCGCAACCTCAACGAATGTTTGTCCAGCTGTCGTGTTCTCCTCCGTCAATTTCGACAAGGCTGAGCCTCTTCCCCAACTGAGGTGGCGATCAGCGTCCACACCCAGCCGTGCCAAACCGAGCCGCTCACGATCACGCCACCGAATTGGCTTCGGGGACTCTTGGCTGAGCTTGAATACCGTCCAGATTGGGTCAAGCTCCTTGTCCATGGAGAACCGAACTGTCAGCACTGATTCACAGCCCGTGGCGGGATCGTCGTGGATATTTTTGTCGGATTCATATCCACGAAGGTAGAGTCCAAACTTTTCAGGCTCTACGAGCAACTCGGTAGGAACCTCACCTACGGTTACCTCAATGGTGATGGGATTTGTAACGTCAGCTTTATAAAAGTCGGCGTCAGTCAAAGCGACGTACCCGCGCGGCAAGAGTACTAACTCAATAGCGTCGAGAATCGCGGTTTTTGTAGAATCATTTGGTCCGACTAGGCAGAGAACCCTGCCTGCTAAATGCCAGTCCAAAGAACGTATTCCCCTAAAGTTTTCGATCCTGAGGTGTCTAATAATCAACGCGTGCACCGCCTATCGGGGACGGACTTAAGGGAAAACCCGAAGCTCGCCCATTGACCTTATGACCAGGGCGTTGATATTTGCCTCAGGCGTAAAGAGAACTCCTCTGAGCGTTTGTGATCTACATCTTTGACGAAGGCTACGAGTCCAGAAAGATGGTTGTGAAATCCAAAGGCTGAATCAAAACCCTCATGCGATGCTGTTTCAACTAAGCCGTACTTTGAGCAGGCGTAAAGGTGACGATCAATGCGGCGGTAAGTTTCTTTGCTGATTCTTGGCTCGTCACCATCGACCAACAAGCCCAACACGACCTTCTTCGATCCCGGTCCGGCGATTCGAGTCTTCTTGCGGTTCTCTTTGAATCCGCTTTTCCTGATGATATGGACAATGCTTCTGTGAATGCTGCCAACACACTTCGGAGGATCGCTAGCGGAAAACGTAATGTCATCAGCATATCGTGTGTAGACAAAGCCATTCTCCGATGCGAAGTTCTGTAACGACTCGTCAAGTTTTGAGGCAGCTAGATTGCTTAGCATTGGACTCGTTGGCGCTCCTTGTGGCAATACACCAGCGACGCCGAATCGAGCTGGGTAAGGCATTGTCACATCGTCATCCTGGCCCTCACCGTTCTGCCTGCGAGCATGCTTGCTGAAGTAAGCCCACTCTTCAATGTAGAGGCGCCGCATCTGCGATCGTGGCAAATGCGTGGTTGTGCATAGTCTCGCGTGTTCAAAAGCCAACACATGCCTGTACCCTATCTCTGAGAATATCCGATACGCGTCGATTTCAGTTACATTGTAGAAGAAGTCCGTTAGATCTGACTGAAAGAGCCACTTCGCGCCGCAGTGCATTGCCGCACATTTCCTAATTCCACCAGAATTGTGAAAGGCAAACGAAGCAGGATGCGGCATGCACTTTTGCAGGATCTCTTGATTGATAAAGCGCTGAACCTTGAACAAATCACTGCAAACGGAATGTATGAATCTACGTCCGCCAGACCGTTTCTTCACTGCATACATTCTGTAGTTAGCAGATTCTCTTCTTCGATTAACAGACTCGCGAAGCGATTGATAGTTAACATCAGTTATTCTCGCCAAGTGCCCCAGCGTAAATACAACGGCCACTCCTTTGGCGCTGAGCTTTTGAGAGTACAGTCTTAGGTCGGCAGCAGCATCCAATCCCAACGACGCGACCGCGTTTTGATAAAGCTGGTGTGTTGACCAGGTTTCCATTTACCTCGCCTTCTAGGGCCCGAAGGGACCATGAGCGTCGCGGCCCTCCCGAGACACCCGAAGGTTAATGGGGCGTGACGCTCAAGGACGGCAAAGCCGTCTTCGCGTCAGTTCTTTCCAGAGAAGTCTGTACGACTTCCCCATCCATGGATGGCGAACCATCCGTGGAATCTGTCTGATTCCGGCGGTTGTCCCGCTGGTTTCAGACGGCTAAATAGTCCTCCGATCAACACACCATTTTTCGGGCACGTACAATGACCTGTCGAACTTATCAGTCTCAGATCCTTGTTGCATTGCCCAAATGACTTGTGCACCTGCCTTTGTTAGTCGATTACCCAATGTCAAAAAACCCGACTCCCTTCCAGACATGAGAAGCTGTTGCAAAAAAGTGATATCAACGCCCAACGAGCGCGCTAGACTATTTTGATTCCTAATTCCTCTTTTGATTAGTCGCAGCAAGTCGAGCAATGGCGCAGATACTTTCTTACCCATTAACGGCGGCGATATTGCTCTTTCCAGCAAAGTAGGAAGCCACTCAGGAACCGACCTCCTTGGGAATAGAGGAGCCCAACTCTCGGATTCATACCAGAGCACACCGGGAATATTGTTGGGAACACTGTGATAGAAAACCGTGTTCGCCATTGTACCGCGAAAACCCAGCCGCCAAGCTTTAGGTATTGCTTTGTAAGATGAACATAGGTCCACGATCCGTTGAAATTCGTTGCCCCACCGAAGTTCAAGTCGGCTTAACGGATAGATTGATTTACTCCGAAAACTAAGCTTTCCCGATTTTGGATGTTTGCGGATTGGGTGATCGGAGCCAGGCGTCTCGTCAGTAATCATCTGTGTAGCCTCGTTCGTTCGGGCGAATGCTACGATATGGAAACGAAGCCAGCCAAAGCTCCACCAACTAAGAAAGGTCTTGTTAGTCAGCATGATCTTGATGTAATCAGAAACGCGCTTACCACTTCCTATTGAATCGTCGATCAGCGCTACTTCGTGGACTTCACCATGGCGTAGTTCATTCAAGCTTGGGTGATCGAGAAAGTGTGTTTTGTTCGATTTCATTAGACCGGCGATAACCGAGCGCACTAAATCTTCGCTTCCGAGTGATGAGCTCGGTCGGTTTACCATCTCTCCGCTGGAGTCCCATAAGCAACGGTCTTCCAGTTTGCTAAATTTGCGAACGGCCAATAGAGCACATTTTTCTTCCGTTAGCCCTGAAAGAGTTGTCTTAAGCCACTCTGAATAAGCATCTCTCGTGACGAATTCGAGTTTCAGGAGGAGATCGATAGCCGTAAGGCGATCGCTGTCTGGAAACTGATTGAGCCAGTTCTGGATTTCGGGAGAGTCCTCGATCATTTCAAGTGTAAGGTTCTTTGGTGTAACTCTCATGGCCTGACTCCTCAATCATAAATACCGATGGCCAAATATGGGAGCAAACTGCCTGTCGACGAAATTAGCCTAACTGAAGACGCTCGCAGAACGAAAGGCCCGCTGGGAGTTTAAGAAATCCTTCTTTCGTGCCGTCGGCCCGAAGCTCGATGATTCTTAAAAAGATCTCGTGGTCCATTTTCAACATTATATTTAATCCGATTCGCCGTTTTGTTGAATTTGGACCAGTGGCTTCTTGTAAAAAGGGAGTGCCTTTTTGGAACACCGCGCCAACCAGGCAGCCCGGAACCCCCGAGGTTCGGACACCACAAGGGTGGAAGTTCGGACACTCTCAAGAAAGAGACTGGTGGAACGAAGTGTCCCTTTCTCGACGCGTGAGCCACAGAGTAACGGACAGTCCTGCGATCATTTGCTCACCCCGAAGGCTGACAGCGAGAGTCCACACGCCCGCTCGCTAAACCCGAACTGGTTCTCCGAACCGATCATTCAACCTAGCATCGGAATCCCGACGTTGGCTCTAGCCGTGGGCGGTAGCAGGGCTGTTGGATATTACATACAGAAGGCCTTCTCGCGGAGACAGGAGCGCCCCCCAAGGTCAGGCGATCCAATAGATGTTTGTTGTCGAACTACGACGTAGCCCTCATTGAGGAGGATAAAAGCGTTGCGAAAGGTAGGGGTTTTATTAGAAACCGCCGCCGCAGGATCGTCTGGCCCATTCTTTGCAAAGCGGCTAAAAGGAGCGCCCCGAACGAGAGGATTAAGGTAGGTAGCCCGAAGGAAAGGCCAAGTCAGAGATTTGATGATGATCATGAAGTCGAGGACAAAAGTCCAAGGGCACTGGCCCCTAAAGTCCACGCCGATGACGGTGGGCTGCTCATCGATTCGAAGTCAAGCAGATTAGGTAGTGAGTGTTGCCACCCAACCACGCGGCGGCACCCTTACGCATCGTCGGAAGCGATGTTTTATTGAGGTTTGCCTTGTGGCCTAGTCCTTGCTCAGAAGGTAAACAGCGCAACTAACGAGGGCTTGAAAGCGTTGCGCGAAACAAATGGTATGGAGTCTGACGATGCAGAATCGAATGATCATTCCAGAAGCGAATCAGCGAATCGCAAGTCGCCAGGAGTGCTGTGAAAATAAATTCGTTGACCCGGAATTTCTGTCGAATTGTCGCGTCTTTAGTAGATGGCAACAGCCTTTGAAAATGAATTCTGGTGTGACTGGAATTTCAGCACGAGTCTCCCGTCTACCGATAGTAAGGGAACGAGATTTGTAAGGCATATTCTTGAGGAACGCGGACAAGGACGGTAACGAAGCTGCATGACGCTAGACAGGGAGGACCAGAAGCAAGGAAAGACGAGCTTTCGGCGTGCCAAAAACCAATTATTTGCAGTCTATTACGAGGAAAACGCGATTTGTGCCGTCAATACCTATAGGGGTTTCTTTATCAAAAATATTGTTGTCGAGTAGGTGAGGTTAACTAAACAGTCTCAGAAAAAACTATGACTTTAAGTCCCTAATCTCTTCAATAGAAGTTCCAGCCCGACTGGAATTTCGCGACGGCTCTGCCGTCTTCTTAAACGCCGGAGAAAGTCTCCGGTCCCACCGGCGAGAGTATTTGGTCCGCCAAAATCCCTCTACGCCGCCAACTGAACACATCGAAAAATCCTCGTTTGGAGGAAGGAGTTAGTCTGTCATGAAAACGACCCTTGGATTTCTAACCGAAGAAGGCCGCACTCTCAGAAAAAATGCGGTACGAAGAATCTGTGTTTATGCAGCGCTTATGTTTGCGGTCGCTGGCGCGAGCAGCTATGCGATTCATCGATATTGGGTCAGTCCCAATCTAACACCGCTTCAGCGTGTTTACTTCAAGCAATATCTGAAGAGCACGTACCGAAGTTACCTGCCGAATGCCAAGTCGCGCTACACAACGCTATCCGCAATTCTCATCAATCCAAACGGCAAAGAACAAAAGTCTGCCGCAACCGATCTGATAGTAGAACCGGTTTTGGACGAGAATCGGCGGATTAAATTTGATGCTCGTCATTACCCGCTCTTTCAAACCAGAGAGGGCATACCGGCGAAGAGACTCTTCTGGGAAGAATCGATAGCCGAAGATAAGCAGGCGTATGAGTGGCTAAAGACGACCATCTACGACGACCAAAGCATTCCCGCTATCTGGCGTTCGGCATGGTTAGGCGCGACCGTAATTTTCATCAGCGGACTTCTAGCCTTGCTCGCACTCGATACGTTCGCCCAGCAGCGCTACCTGAAAGGCGAGCCACTCAGAGGGACCCGCGAGCTTCTACCTAGAGCCTACGCTCGCGAACATCGCAAACATCTCGGTTACGGACTAACCGTCTTTCAAGGGAAACGGCGCAGTTGCAAGTTAACTGTACCGCTCACGGAAGAAAACGAAGGGCTGCTACTGCTTGGCGATCCCGGAACGGGGAAGAGCCAGGTTATTCACCAGCTATTAGACCAGATCAAGGAACGTCATTCCGGAGAAGGAGTTCTTTGTTACGACCCCGCAGGCGAGTTCATTGCAGCGCACTTCAATCCACGGACAGATATTGTTCTGAATCCGCTTGACGCTCGCTGTCCGTTCTGGATGCCTGCATATGAAATCGGCGGCGCAGATGCCGAGACCAACGCCCCAGAGCGCCAGTTCATCGCCGAAAGCTTTTTCCCCTATCCCGATCATCTCGCGCCAAATACTCAATTCTTTATCAAAGGCGCGCGCAGCATCTTCGCCCAGACGCTGAAATTCAACCCCACGCCCGAGCGATTAGTGGAAATGCTGACTGATGAGGAACTCATTGACTACTGTGTTGCGGGAACCGAACACGCGCACCTGATCGGCAGAGATGCCAAGGCACAAAGAGGTGGAGTGCTAGCGACACTCTCAGAAGTAGGCGAGTCCTTCAAGCTACTGCCGCCTTCGGAAGAGAATCCCAAACGCTGGCTGAGTTTGTACAAGTGGGCCAGACGCCGCGAAGGTTGCATCTTCATAACCTCTACCCATGGCACACGTGAATCGTTACGCCGATTACACGCGGCCTGGATAAACATCCTATTAGCAAACCTACTTGGATCTTCCTACAGCGTTTCTGGACGCCGCGCTTGTTGGATGCTGATTGATGAAGTCCATTCCCTGAAGCATCTGCCGATTCTCAAAACCACGTTGGTCGAAGCGCGGAAGTATCGCGTCAAGATAGTGCTCGGAACGCAGAACAAGGCGCAGTTCGAGGAACACTATGGCCGTGGCTCGGCCACAATGCTCGCTTCGTCTCACACCAAGGGTTTGTTTCGCTGTAACGAGCCGGATTCGGCTCGCTGGGTCTCAGAACTGATTGGTGAAGAAGAGAAAGAGCGACCACGAGTCGGCACGACGGCAACGGTGCAGGCCAACGGTAGAGACTCAATCAACTACTCGACATTCACTGAGCGTCGATTAGTTGTTAGTAAAGAGCAGATCATGGCGTTGCCGAATCTGCACGGCTATTGGAAATATGCGGACTCAGTAGTCCCTTTTCAAATCGAGCCAATAGATCGCCCACAGGTTGCACCGTCATTCATTCCGCGCCCGCGCAAGCCCGTTATTCAGAAGGAACTCAAGAAGCAGCCGCCCAAGCTTGTGGGTAGCGCTTCGATCGTTGGCGCAAATGGAAATGGAAACGGCAAACACATTACTGAGATCACATCGGAAATGATCGATGACCTTGATATCGGCTTCTAAGGTGAATCGCCATGATGACGATGAGTAATGCGCTGTCAGCGGGCCAAGCCCAGACCTACTACCAGCAGGACTATGCCAACAAGAAGGAGAACTATTACAGCGAACACGGTGAGGTAAACGGTAACTGGATTGGCCGCTTGGCTGAGGAGTGGGGTCTGACCGGCGAAGTGACGAGCGAACAGTATGCGCGGCTCGTGGCCGGTCAGGACCCGCACACTGGCGAGCAACTTATTCGCTTTGTTCCCTCTAGGGAGTCAGTCAACAACTACGGCGAAGAGATCACTACGAGCGAACACCGAGCCGGTTGGGATGCGACCTTCAGCGCGCCCAAATCCGTTTCTCTTGCGGCGTTGGTTGGCGACGACGAACGAGTAAGAATTGCGCATCGAGAAAGCGTAGAAAAGGCCTTGGAAGTTTTTGAGGGATACATACAAGCCCGAGGCGGCGGGAACAAACCGGCGATCACTACCGGCAAGATGATTGCCGCCCAATTCGAACATACGGCGGCGCGGCCAGATCACGAAACCGGCTATGCTGCGCCGCAGCTTCATACTCATGTCGTGATTATGAATCTGACGAAGACTGACGAAGGAAAGATCAGATCAGTTCAGCCGCTTGAGCTTTATCGAACTCAGCAGTTTGCCACCGCGATCTATAGAACCCATTTAGCTGAGAAGTTACAGGGTCTCGGTTATCAAATCGGAGTAGATCAACGCACCGGAGCGCCGGAGATAAAGGGCTTCAGCAAGGAGTATCTGCAAGAGGCTAGTCCGCGACGTGAAGAAGTTCGCAAAGAAGCTCAGCAGATGAAAGAGCGACTTGAGCAGGAGGGCGCCACCGTGAAAGAAGGCGCAGGGCTCAATCAAGCTGCAGCCAGAACGAACCGAGCCAGCAAACGATACGACCACGCAGAAATGAGACAGCGAGCGTTAGAGATGGATGCTCGTTATGACAACCAGGCCAAACGAATTGTGCGGGAAGCTATCGAGCGTGGCGGTATGCGTCTCTCTCAGGATGAGATCACGAAACGGGCGCAAGAAGCCGTAACGTTTGGTCGTGACAACGCAACCGAGCGCGAGGCCGTCACTGATATGCGCAAAGTGATGGCCGATGCGCTGCGGCGCAACATAGGGTTAACCACATACGAAGCAGTCGCAAGCGAGCTTCACCAACGCATCGAGCGGGGCGAATTCGTTGAGATCATCCGCGAACGGAAACCACGCGAGGCAACAACGCAGCGAATGTTGGAAATGGAAAAGTCCAACATTCAAGCCATGCTGGACGGTCAAGGGCGACACCTCCCGATCGTTGGCAACGAGGCACGGCAGACGGTTGACGCTATCGCCGAAAGACAACAACTCAGATTGAATGACAACCAACGCGCAGCAGTTGAGCAGATCCTCACGAGTCGAGATCAAATCATTGGTTTGCAAGGAGGCGCGGGCACAGGCAAGACCACAGGCCTATCGGTTCTGAGAGAAGCAGCAGAGAAGGAAGGATACGAAGTGCGCGGGTTTGCGCCGACGACGCGCGCGACCAAGCAACTCGCGGAAAGCGGCATCCAGTCCGAGACGCTACAGAAATTCATCCGCCGGCGACCGGAAGCACCCAAGAATAACAATCGTCTTTTCGTGTTAGATGAGAGTTCACTCGCCAGCACAAGGAACCTTCACAAGTTCTTCGCTCGCCTTGAGACCCAGGACAAAGTGTTACTTGTTGGCGACAGCCGACAACATCAAGCGGTCGAAGCAGGAACACCCTTCGAGCAGTTTCAAAAGCATGGAATGGCGACGGTCAAACTTAGTGAGATCGTTCGCCAACGCAAGCCAGAATTGAAGCGCACTGTTGAGAAACTCTCAGCCAGGGAAATGCGCGAAGCGATCGACAGTCTTGAACGACAAGGACGGATCGTTGAGATCGTCAATGCAAAGCAGAGATTGACAACAATCGCCAGCGCATTCTGCGAAAATCCCGACAACACGCTGGTAGTCTCGCCGCGTAATCGGGAGCGCGTTCAACTTAACTCGCTCATTCATCGCCAGCTTCAGCGTGAGGGGAGAGTCAGCCGCGACGATCACCAAATGACGGTCTATGTGAATCGTCCTGACATGACAGGAACGGAGCGCACCTTTGCGAATGCCTATGTGCCGGGTGAAGACATCATCCGATACAACCGGGCGAGCAAGGTGTACGGCGTCGAAGTTGGCGAATATGCCCTCGTAACCGCGAAGAATCACCAAGAGAATGAGATCACAGTTCACTTCGAAAACGGACGCGAACTCACTTACAACCCGCAGCGGCTTTCAGGTGTGAGCGTCTATCGCGAAGCCGAACGTGAATTCGCGGAGGGCGACCGCATTCAATTTCGAGCGCCATTTACCGAAAAGCGAATCGCTAATGGTGAGTTAGCAACTATCGCGAAGATCGGCGACGAAGAAATGACGGTAAAGCTCGATAGTGGCCGAGAAGTCGGTTTCGAGACGGAGAAGTTTCGTCACCTAGATCACGGTTATGCTGTCACCAGTCACTCGTCGCAGGGAACGACCGTTGATCGAGTCCTAATCAACGCGGACACGAGCGAGTCCCGTATCTTGTTAAATGACCGCATGGGCTACGTCGCCGTCTCGCGAGCCCGAGAAGACGCGATCATCTACACGAACTCAATTGAAGAACTCAGAGGCGCGCTTGATCGAAGGGTCGATAAGGAAATGGCTGTTGAAGCTGTAGCGCAGTCAACACAACACCGAAAGGAATTAGACGATCAGTCGAACCCTTACGATGCCGAGCGTCGCGAAACGCTTGAACTAGATCGAGGTTATGAACAAGACGCGAACGATCAGTCGAGCAATCGCGCCGCCGAAGCGATTGAGATCGAAGAAATGGCATTTGAATTAGCGTAGGAACTTTTCAAGGTTTTTGAGGTTGAGAAATGAGTACAAACTTACAATCCGCCACATCAGTCAACCGACCCCAGCTTCTAAAGGTCCCTGAGGTTGCCCTGCTATTGAACGTCAAGCCGCGTACGATCTACGAAATGGTTGCGCAGCATCGCATTCCCTATCTCAAGCCGCCAGGCACAAACATTTTGCGATTCGATCTCGATGAGATTTTGGCGTGGACGCGCGGCGAAAATAACAAATGACTTCAGCCTTAGTTGTTGCTACCATGTGCTCGTTCTCTCTTGGTGGCTGCAACGTCAAGGAGAACATATGTCGGTTTACAAACGAGGTGAGAAAGGCACGCACTGGCATTACTACTTCCGGGTGCGTGGCGTGCGTTACCGAGGGGTAATTTCCGAGGCGCGCACGAAATGGGAAGCAGAACAAGCAGAGACCAAGATCAAGCGAGAGATCTTTGAAGGTCGTTTCGGCCAAATCGATTTAGGCAGCGAGAAATTAGCTGACTTCATCGAAAAGGTCTTTGTGCCTTGGTCCAAAGCGAATAAACGCTCGTGGAGACATGATGAGTTTCGAGCTCGTACCATCCGCGAGTATTTCGGCGGCAAAACCTTTCGCGAGATTTCGCCGCTTTTGGTTGAGAAATTCAAACGTGACCGACGCGAATCGATCACGGCGCGGCAGACGGTTCGTAGCTTAGCCTCAGTCAATCTCGAGCTTAATCTACTAAGTAAGATTTTTAATCTAGCGATTGATTACAAGGTGACGGACACGAACCCCTGCCATGAAAGTAAAGAAGTACACGTTGGACAACAAACGTTATCGTTACCTCTTGCCGGAAGAAGAGCCAGCGCTGATGGCCGCTCTTGAAGGGCCACGGGCACATCTGAAGGCGATGGTGAAGATAGCGTTGGGAACCGGAATGCGGCTTGGCGAGCAACTTCGTCTCTGTTGGGAGAGAGTGGACTTGTCACGAGGAGTCTTGATTTTGACAGGGACGAAGAGCGGCAAGGATCGTGAAGTCCCGATGAATCCCGAAGTCTTTGAAATCCTAAGTGCTCTCCGCAAACAATCAACCGGACGAGGATACGTGTTCATAAATCCTCATACGGGAGAACGGGTGAAGGAGATCAAGAAGGGATTCAAGACCGCGTTGAAGATGGCGGGAATCGAAGGTCTGGTTTGGCACGATCTGCGTGCTACCTTCGGGACCCGACTTGGTGAAGCCGGCTTCGATGCCTTTACAATCGCCGCGCTGATGGGACACTCTGACATTCACACGACGGCTCGTTACGTTCGTGCGACGGAGAGAAACAAACGCGCAGCGGTCGAGGCGGCGATGCTCGACTCCAGAGAAGTTGTCCACAAATTGGCCACACGCCCACCACGGCCACTTGCGCTAGCCGCTGTAAGTTGTTGAAATATAAAGCACGGCGGGGTAGCTCAGATGGTTAGAGCGTGGGATTCATAACCCCAAGGTCGGCGGTTCGATCCCGCCCCCCGCTACCAATCAAATCAATAGTTTACGGCGGCAGGTAACAGCCGCGCTGTTTGGCTGGTGAGCGAAAAAGAATATCCAGGCTGAACTGTGACAACTCTGTCACCCGGGAAACGGGAATTCCCAGCCTTCCAGACCGAAGTGCGTCTGAGCAGCGAATCGAGGTGCAACCCTTAACTGCTATCAGGGAATCTCAAGTGATCAACTCCATCCACACCACGCGGTGACGACGGAGCTTTTCCTTGGAACAAACTTCCGCCTCATTTCCTTGGATGCATGGCTCAGCAGCACGCATCTTTCGCAGAGTGCGGCAGAGGCTCGACTTAAGGACCGACCCGCTAGCCACGCAGGATCATCTGCTGTGCTTCAGATGACCTTGCTCTTCCTGACACTTGGCTACCAAGTGTGCAGCGTTCGGGGGCGCTCTTTTCAACCTCAAAGCGCAAAGGAGCCAATAATCATGAAGAAAGTTCTAGCTTTACTATTCGGTATCGCACTGTGCCTTGCAGCGTATTCGACTTCAACCGTTGAGGGCCGAGGCCAGCCCGGGAAAGACAAACCCAAGCTCCGTAAGGCCGAGAAGCGTATCCCCAATCAATACATTGTGGTGCTCAAAGACGACACCGATAGTTTAAGCGTCGAATCGGTAACTGATGAGCTTGTTCGCCGCCACGGCGGAAAACGCAAACACATCTACAAGAGTGCTCTCAAAGGATTCTCGATCCAGATACCTGAAAGTGATGCCGAAGCACTTAGCCATGACCCGCGCGTCGAGTACGTAGAAGAAGATTCTGAAGTCCAGGGAGCTACCACACAGTTCAACCCTGAGTCGTGGGGATTGGATCGCATTGACCAGAAAGACCTGCCGCTGAGCAGTGCCTACACGTATGACGCTACGGGCACAGGCGTAAATGTTTATGTCCTCGACTCGGGCATCCTCCCCAGTCACCAGCAATTTTCCGGCGGACGCGCGACCGCCAACTTCGACACGATAGACGACGACAACAACCCCGCGACCGACAGCAATAGTGACGCAGCTCCCGGTCAGGAGGGCATTGATTGTAACGGGCATGGCACGTATGTGGCTGGCATCCTCGGCGGAACTGACTACGGCGTGGCTAAGGGCGTGAGAATTTACGCCGTGCGCGTTCTGAACTGCAATAAGTCAGGCACTGTCGCCACTGTGGTGGCAGGCATTGACTGGGTAACCAGTAACCGTATCTCACCTGCGGTAGTTAACTACAGCGCGAGCGGCGGGGTTAGCGACACACTCGACACCGCATTCAGGAATTCTATTGCCACTGGTCTGCAGTACTCGGCATGCGCTGGTAATAATGGTTTTGATGCCATCAATAGATCTCCAGCGCGCGTGACGGAGTTAATTACCGTGGGCGCAACAAATATTTCAGATGCGATGCCTTCCTTTTCCAACTTCGGCTCGGTTCTGGATGTATTTGCGCCGGGCGTGAATATCACCTCGTCAACGATAGGGGGCAGCAACGCGACGGCAACCCTCTCAGGGACGTCTGCGTCAGCTGCGCATGTGACCGGCGTCATGGCGCTGTATCTGGAGAGGTATCCAACGTTAACGCCGGCTGAACTGCACTCAATCATTACCGGTTTCGCTACTGTTGGCAGAATAACCAGCCTGGGCGCCAATTCGCCGAACCGATTGCTGTACTCCCCAGCGTGCCCGTAGCTCGATTGAGGTCCTTGCTAATTGTCGAACAGGTCGAGTGGTGTTGAACCGAAAAGTGCAGAGATTCTATGTTGTCCAGAGGGCGTATTTGAAGGTCTAGCTGACTACACGAGTCGGCCCACCCTTGTTGGTCAAGCCTCCCCACGACAGCTTTCGTGGCGCTGAATACGCTCTCTCTGTCAATCCTTAACCAAAAGTCGACTCACATAGGAGATTATTATGAAGAGATTCCTTATCCCATTCGCGGCGATCGTGCTGTTCGCGCTCGCTCTGCCCCATCCATCTGTAACTTACGGCAGAAGCAACGCACCAGCACCTCCCGTAAATCAGTTCCCAACCAAATTTCGCCAATCTTCTCGTCCGATCGCCGGACAATACATCGTCGTCTTCAACGATGATTTTGATCGCACCCGGATTGCTTCGAAAGCCAGAAGTCTAACCAGACTGCATGGCGGCAGAATCATGTTCATATACGAAGATGCGATCAAGGGCTTTGCCGTCGAGATGCCAGAACATGCGGCGGTTGCTCTCAGCAATAACCCACTGGTTGAGTCTGTTGCTGAGAACAGCTATTGCACCGTCACCGGAACAGAAACGACGCCACAGGGCCCCACCACCTTTTGGGGACTTGACCGCATTGACCAGCGTGATCTACCGCTGAACGATACCTACAATTACAACCGAGTGGGCTCAGGCGTACACGCCTATGTTCTCGACACTGGTATCTGGGTTACTCATCAAGACTTTGGAACCCACGCTCTCACTGTTGATTCTCTTGATGGGGGTTACGACTCGTTTGGTGGAGACGGGATTGACCGCCACAACCATGGAACATTTGTCGCCGGGATAATCGGCGGAAAGACTTACGGTGTAGCTAAAAATGTCCAACTTCACTCTGTCAAAGTCTGTACCGACGATAACCCACCCGTCTGCCCCACCTCAAATATAATCGCCGGTTTGAACTGGGTGATCTCCCACCACACCAAGCCGGCCGTGGTCAACATGAGTATCGCTAGTTCTGCGTCGTCCAACCTGGATAATGCAGTGAGGAACACGGTCGCCGCAGGCGTCACTGTTGTAGTGGGAGCCGGTAACAACAATGCGAATGTCAGCGGCTACTCTCCCGCGCGCGTCTCAGAGGCGATTACCGTGGGGGCGACGACGAGAACGGACACTAAGGCCTTTTACTCAAACTATGGCTTCGGCATAGACGTATTTGCTCCGGGCGGTGAAGCTCCGGATCATTACATTCCTGTCCCCGCGAGCGGCTGGACCTACGGAGGCGCCAATAATGTTAGCGAAGGATTCGTGGGCACATCTGCCGCCACCCCGCACGTGACAGGCGCTGTAGCTCTCTATCTGGAGCAGTACTCCCTCTATAGCCCGAATGATCCAGCGACGAGCCCGGCCAGTGTAAGCAGCGTCATTACGAGTAATGCCACGCCGGATCGCATCAGCGGGCTGGAGAGTTGCTTCTACAACCCATATTTAGATGAGTTCGTTTGTACGCCAAACTCGACGAACCTCTTGCTCTATTCCCTCTTCATGGCTGCGCCCGCCACGAATCCGGTTGACGATACGCGCTTCTTCACGCGACAGCAGTATTATGACTTCTTGAGGCGAGTGCCGGATCCGGGCGGGTGGGATTACCATACGAACTTCATCAATGTGTGCGGTGCTGACACAGGATGCATCGCGGAGCGTCGCATGACTACGGTGAGAGGGTTCATGGAATCCCCCGAGTTTCGCGATGCTCACCCGATACTGAGGGATAATCCTGTCGGCTCACAGGCCTATAATGAAGAGTTCATCAGGCAACTCTATCGCTGCGCGTTACAGAGAGAGGCAGATCCAGGGGGGTTCGATTATCACATGACCTTCATCAATACTTATCCCGGTGGCTACACCACCTTGATCGGGCACTTTATCGAGTCCCCGGAATATCGTTCAAGATTCCAATAACTGCCGCGGGAGCGTGAACGGTACGAGCTGCTTTTCAACTCAGGCGTATCGGTCGTCAAACGCCGGCGTGGCGTTTGGCGCCGATACGGCCGATAACCGGGGCGATCTCACCGAACCGCACGTGGTTGGAGTCACAACAACATTGGAACTTGTGTGAAGTTAAGTGAATTCGCGGTCTGGGATTTATAACGGGGAAGGTCGGCGGTTCGATCCCGCGCCCCGCTACCAAATATTTCCCAAACCAACCTAAGACTTTCCAAGCCAACCTAGAACCGCACTACTTGGCCCACGCTAAGGTGGAGAGTTTTGCTTGCCGCCTGGTTGGAAAAGGTGTATTAGTGTGCGCCGTTCAGCCAACGTCGCGTTCCGAAACCGCTGTTCATGCACGGTCGCACGATGTCTAGCCAGGTTGGAGCCTAACGATGAAAACCAAACTCGCCCTCTTATCATTAACCGTCATCGCTTTGGTTAGTGCGTCGTCGCAGTACACGCCAAACGCATCTTCGAACTCAACTAACCACGTAGCAGAAATCCTGCGTGACGCGGCGGTGACTAACAACCTGGCGCCGGTTTTCGTCACGACCTTGAGTGTGGATCGTACCGACGATGTGGCGGCCGCATCAGCTTGCACTGCCGCAGCCAACGATTGCAGTTTGCGCGGTGCAGTCAGGAAAGCGAATACGACGCCGGGCCCGGATCCGGTAGTTATCAACTTGCTGCCGGCGACGACGTACAACCTGACGCTGAGCAACGCTAACCAGGAAAACGCCGCGGCAACCGGCGATCTCGACATCACGACCAGCCAGCACTCAGTGACTATCGAAGGAGGCGGCGCGTCGACGATTATCGATGCGACCGGATTGAATGGCGGCGCCAGACGTGACCGCGTATTTCATGTCACGGGTTCGAACGTGACGGCCATCCTGCGTAACCTGACGATCCGAAACGGCCAGGCCGGCGACGATGGTACAGCCGGAACCAGCACCAACCCGACAGCCCAAAACACCACTCGAATCGGCGGTGGCATTCTTAACAACAGCGGAAGACTCACCCTTGAGAAGGTGACCGTCCAATCGTGCCAGGCGATAGGCAAGGGCGATAGCATCGTAAATGAACACACTACTCTTGACGCTTTTGGCGGCGGTCTCGCCAGTGTTGCCGCGAACGGCAATGTGACCATTACCGACAGCACTTTCACCGGCAACACTGCCTCAGGCGGCAACGGTGGCAACTTTAACAACGGCGCGGGATCCAATGTGAAGGGTGGCTCGATTTACTTCGAAGGCGGCACACTGAGCATCGATGGATCGCGAATCCTACTAAGCAACGCCATCGGTGGTAACGGAGGCAACGGTCCAGGCAACCAACAAAACGGCGGCATGGGTGGGATGTCGCAGGGTGGCTGCGCTTACATCGGTGGTGGCAGCGTCAGTATCAATGATTCAACTTTCAAGAGTTGTTCAGCTATTGGTGGCAATTCGGGCACCGGCCAAAACGGTACGAACAACGGTGCGGATAGTGGGGGCGGCGCGCTCTTCAGTCTTGGCAACGTCAAAGTTACGAACTCAACGTTCGCTCTGAATACCGCAACCGGCGGTAACTCGGGCGATTCCTTTGGCCCAGACTGCTTCGGAGCTCATATGTCCGGCGATGGCGGCGCTGCTCGCGGAGGCGCTATCCTGGCCGACGGCGGCAGTCTAATCATCAACACCGCAACCTTTGCCGGCAATTCTGCCAAGGGCGGCCATGGTGGTGATGGCGGCAAAACCAACGGCGGCTCGCCCTGCGCTCAGACCTCACATGGTGCGGGCGGTCTGGCTCATGGCGGCGCGATTACCAACAACAATGCGGCCACGGTCAATATCATTCACGCGACGATCAGCTTGAACGAAGCCAGGGCCGGCAACACCGGCGTCAACCAGGCCGGAGCTAATCTCCCGCCGCGTCTGCGGGCGGAAGGCACCGGGGGCGGCATCCGCGTTGGCACAGCGAGCGTGACTCTAGAAAACACGATCATTGCCAACAACACTGCGGCCAATGGTCTCGGTGATCCAGCCGGTGCTCCGACGCCCGGTCCCAATGTGGATGGAACAGTGACCAGCAACGGCCACAACCTGCTCGGCGTTTCGACGGAAGCCGGCGGCTTTGGCGGCGCCGGCGACAAGATCAACGCGAACCCAATGCTGGCGGCCCTCGCCAACAACGGTGGTCCAACTGAAACGATGGCGCTTCAAGCCGGGAGCGCAGCTATCGATGCGGGTGTGGCGGCCAGCGCCACCACGGATCAGCGCGGCCTGCCGCGCACGTTCAACGATCCTGGTGTCGCCAACGCTCCAACCAGCGACGGAACCGACATCGGCGCTTTCGAACGTCAGCCGCGTCAGAGTCGTTGCGACCTCTGCTGTCCCAACAACATTACCGTGCCGAGTGACAGAGGCAGGCGCGGCGCCATCGTCAAGTACGAGATGCCGGAAGCAAAAGGCTGCGGCAGGGTGAAATGTGTTCCGCCTTCTGGATCGTTCTTCCCGTTGGGAGAGACGATTGTCACCTGCTACAGCGAGGCAGGTCCCGAGTGCAGCTTCAAAGTTACAGTCAAAGGCCCGGCGCTGAAATGACGAGCAACGATCGTTGATAACGATCCTTTCCACCACCAGCGTCTTGAATTGTGCTTCTGCGGTATGTCTTTCTTTTGACACATTGCACAGACCGAGCGTATGGTTGCATCGAACTGAGCCCAGCTACCTCCTTTCTCAGCTCTTCTGGACTCCTCCAGACCATCTGAAGTTCACAGCTCAACTACCAAGGTCAGAGTGACGCATTACCTTACGGGTCTTAAACAAAGGCACTCTTGACTTTGTG
This sequence comes from Pyrinomonadaceae bacterium, assembly GCA_049273695.1. GTDB lineage: Bacteria > Acidobacteriota > Blastocatellia > Pyrinomonadales > Pyrinomonadaceae > UBA11740. The sequence continues at coordinate 31,628 of JBASRE010000033.1, read as the reverse complement.
AATTCAAGGCCAGAAACCCTAAAGGAGAGAACAATGAAAAAACTTTCAGGAATGAGCCTTCTCGCGCTCTTGGTACTGGGGAATATGTTTAGCCCGGTTAGTGCTCAGGATAGATGGGAAGCTCAGGTTAAGAGACAGCTTAGAACGCAAGCGGGGGCCATTAACGAGATCGCTGATGTAGAAGTCGAAGAAGCCTTTGCACCGTTTCTCCGGTCCATGAGGCACAATCAATATCAGGATATCACCTACCGATTAGTTGAGGGGGTCGTCTACGTCTTTACCGGGGCGTGTGATGAGGATTGTCGCGACTTGGACCTCGCGTTGTGGAGCGGGAGCACGAAAGTCAAGGAAGACGTCCTCCCGGATGATAAACCGATCATCGTTTTCCGACCGGCCTGGACAGGAACGTACACAATACGTGTCACCATGGCTAACTGCACCAAAGCGCCGTGCAGATACGGAGTCGGTGTGTTCAAGTAGTCCCAGACAAACCGTAGGATAAAGAGTGCGAAAGGGCTGCCGCTTTCGGTGGACAAGCGCGACTTAAAGGATCCGCGACGTGTTGGTGCGTAGCGCTTCTCAAGTTTATGCTTCTGCCACGCGTATATGCACCCCTCTAGATCCAGCGGCATTCTGCTGCATCCGACCTCACTGCCCGGACGCTACGGAATTGGCGATCTCGGGGACGAGGCTTATCGCTTCGCGGATTTTCTCATCGCGAGCGGTCAGAGTCTTTGGCAGGTGCTCCCGCTTGGGCCAACTGATGAAGGTGGCTCGCCTTATTCCTCCTACTCCGCGTTTGCCGGAAACACTCTCTTAATTAGTCCGGAGAAGTTAATTGAAGATGGATTGCTCGAGCAAAGCGATCTGGTTGACGTCGCGATGCGCGAAACTCAGCACGTTGATTTCGACGAAGCAAGAAAAACGAAGAACGCGTTTCTCAGAAGAGCATTCAAACGATTTCAGGCGATCGACAATGCTTTGCGCCAGTCGCTTGAGTCTTTCGCTCAAGAGAACGCGTCATGGCTCGATGACTACGCGCTGTTTCAGGCGCTGAAGCACGCGAACGGCGGCAAGGCCTGGCTTGAATGGGATCGACCACTCGCGAGACGTGAACCCGAAGCTCTGTCACGCGCGCATATCGAGTTGCGCGCCGAGATCGAAGCCCAGAAGTTCTTTCAGTACTTATTCTTCAAACAGTGGCATGCGCTGAAAACGGTTTGTAATCAACGTGGCATTCGAATCATTGGCGACGTGCCGATCTTCGTCGCGCATGACTCTGCCGATGTTTGGACGAACCGCGATCAGTTCAAGCTCGACGAACATGGGCGCCCTACGGTCGTCGCGGGCGTGCCACCGGATTACTTCAGCGACACGGGTCAGTTCTGGGGTAATCCGCTTTACAACTGGCACCGCATGCGCGAAAACGGTTTCGCGTGGTGGATTGATCGTCTCCGCGCGAGCTTTCAACTATTCGACCTGGTAAGGCTCGATCACTTTCGCGGGTTTGCTGCATGTTGGGAAATTCCCGCGGGCGAAACGACGGCGCAAAATGGCCAATGGGTCGAAACACCGGGAAGGGAATTGTTCACTGCGGTTCGTAATGCGCTGGGCGAGGTCGCCATCATCGCCGAAGACCTAGGGGTAATTACGCCCGACGTGGTCGAGCTGAGAAAAGAGTTCGGCTTTCCGGGAATGCGCGTGCTTCAATTTGCGTTCAGCGGTGAGAGAGAAAAAGAGAACGTTAACTTGCCAGAGAACTTCGACCAGGATGTCGTGGCCTATACGGGAACGCATGACAACGACACCACAGTCGGTTGGTTCAATCAGTTGCGCGTGGCGAACACAACGGACGCCGAAAAAACGCGAGAGTTTTGTCTCAATTACTTGCAGAGCGACGGTCGCGAGATCAACTGGGACTTCATTCGCGCCGTGTTGGCATCAGTCGCCGGCACAACGATCATTCCGCTTCAGGACGTGCTCGGGCTCGGGTCCGAGGCGCGCATGAACACGCCGAACACGATGAATGGCAATTGGCGTTGGCGGTACGCGGGCCGCTGGCCAGCTGAGCACGCCGGAGGCGTGCGTACCGACTCTGCCGATGGTAATTTTACTGCTGAACATGCGGCGAGACTGAGACGTCTCACCGAAGAGACGAACCGAAGCGATAACCTAATCGACGACAAGTGAACCCTGAAAAATCATGACACCTGCAGCAAAGACAGAATCAACTCTGCCCGTTAGCTTCGATGATGTGCTGGCCGCGCGCGAATTCATCGCGCCGTATCTGCCGAAAACGCCGCTCGTGCGCAGCGAGAAACTCTCCGCGCTGCTCGACTGTGATTACTACCTGAAGTGCGAGAACGTGCAACCCATCGGCGCGTTTAAAGTGCGTGGGGGAGTAAATCTGGTCGGCACGACCCCTGAAGAGAAAAAGCGCGCCGGCATAGTCACCGCCAGCACCGGCAATCACGGCCAGTCGATCGCGTACGCGGGTCGCTTGTTCGGCGTGCCTGTGATCATTTACGCGCCTGCTGAGAACGTTAACGAAACGAAGATGCAGGCGATGCGCGCGCTCGGTGCTGAAGTTCGTCTGCACGGTCGCGACTTTGACGAAGCTCGCCTGGAGACAGAACGCGCAGCTAAAACGGAAGGCTATCTCTACGTCCATTCTGCGAACGAGCCAAAGTTAATCTCAGGCGTCGGCACAATCGGTCTGGAAATCTTCGAAGACTTACCTGACGTTGACGTCATTTTGGCGCCGGCCGGCGGCGGCAGTTGTGCGTCGGGGAACTGCATCGTGGCCAAGCATCTGAAGCCGAACGTGCATGTGATCGCCGTTCAATCCGACGCTGCCCCGGCGATGTGGCATGCCTGGAAGAACCGCTCGCTCGACGAATATCCGACGATGAAGACTGAGCACGAGGGACTCGCCACGCGCGTCCCGTTTGAAATGCCCAGCCGAATTCTGTCGGAACTGCTAGACAACTTTCTGTTGGTTAGCGATGAAGAGATCAACGACGCGATTCGGCTGCTTGCGGTTAACGCCAAACAGATTGCCGAAGGCGCCGGCGCAGCCTCACTCGCCGGCGCAATCAAAGTCCGTGATCAATTAAGAGGAAAGAAAGTTGTCGGGATTCTAACGGGCGGCAATATTCCTCCGGCGAGGTTTGCTTCATTAATGAATTCAGCATCGCCCGCGTAAGCAGGATGAGTGTCTATAGATAGCAACGCCAAATGTTAGCGCCGGCAGAAACGAGGCAATCTCGCTTCTGCCGGCGTAGTTATCAAAGGCTTCGTTAGGCTAGAAACATTTGGCCCCTGCCGGAGCCTCGACCAAAAGAAGTCCTTCACTCTTTACTTCAAGACCTTCGCCGTCAACACGAGGACCAGCGCGCGGTTCCTGAGCGTGGCGGTCCCGACCACGACCTTTTCTCCGTCTTTGAGGTTGAGCGCCGTCTGGATTCTCGACTGTTCGGTCTGCGTGTGAGTCTTAAATGTGAATTCGTTAATCTGCACCGTCGGAGCGCCCGCCACATTCGCTACCAGCGAGACATTCCGGAGGTAGTACTCGTACGGCGTCGAGATGTTGGGCGTGCCTGGGTTGAGCGCGGGAAATTCTGCGACCCCCGATCCCTGCAAGATCTCGCGCGTTTCTGTAAGACGCTGAACGATCGACGACACTAACTCATAGTTGCGATAATTCAACGTTTGCCGCAGTTGTGTCAGGACGTCTTTGAGCTCGGCCGGCATGTCGGGTGTGCTGGCGCCGGCGTTGGAGGCGATCAGGACATGAAAATGCATTTCAATGTTGGGACGCGGTACGGCCGGCGTGTCCAGACGCTTAATCGCCTCTTCCATGATGGCCAGGTTCTCGGGAAAATCCCGAACGGTGATGGTCCTGAACTCAGCGTTGTGCGAGATCATTGAACCTTTGAATCCACTTCCGAGCGCGTGCAGTGCGTTCGAAAGGCTGTTCGGATCCCGGTACCTAACTTCAAAAACTTTATTCTTAAAGTTCCTTTCGGTAATGGAGTCGGGTTGACTGGGTGACGCGCTCGGCGTTGGCTGCTGCGCAAACGACGCCGATACAATAAACAGGATTAGAGCTAGCGTTGCCGCCGTGTGCTTAATAGTTTTGGTCATAAGAACCTCCTAGATTCCTTTCGAATTTGGTAACGCCGGTTTTGAGTTCGATTGAGAAAACCAGATGATGCGGATGTTCGGATCCTTTGTTTGCATTTCAACTCGCAGAGGTGTTTTGCCTGGGACGGAATCGTCAGACGGCAAACTGTTCGCTGCCTCAGGATCGCGCAGCTTCGGTGAATTGTCCGCCGCCCGTGAAGAATTCGGCGCCTTCGCCGCGACGAGCAGAGATCGATTCACAAAGCGGTGAATGTGCCTGCGTTTTTCGACTGCAGGCTTCACCGGGCTGGGCGGGCTCACTGGATCAGTTGTCCGGGGAGTCGCCATCGACTCCGCATTTGGTTGCGTGCGGTCTACCGTCGGATTGTTTTCGGCAACCGGCCGAACGTCCGCATCCCGGTTGACGACTAAGTAAAGGGCGAAGAAGCCCAAAGCGATTATCAGCGCGCTGGCGGCTGCCCAGGCCATCCGGGGCCGGAACCAAGTAGCCAACAATTGCGGCAGCAGCGGCGCCGCTGGTTCATCTTCGATCTGCTGCATCACTTGCCGGCGCACACTCGCATACACATGGTCGGAAAAGACGGGCGGCGCAAAATGTTGCGTCAACTCAAACGCCCCCCGGTACTCGCCGGCGACGCGCGCGCAAGCTGAACAGATTTGGAGATGCTCGCCTACCAGCCGCGCGCGTTTTTCATCAAGGTCGCGTCCCGCGTACAGCGGCAGTAATTCTTCAAGCTGCTTGCAATTCATCGCGCCCTCCCCTCGCCGAATCCCGGCTGATGCTGCTGACAGTAGATTCTGATCTTCTTTCGTGCGGAACTAATCTGCGAGCGCACGGTCGTCGCACTCGACTTCATGATGCGTGCTACTTCGTCGGTTGACAGCCCTTCGACGTCTCGCAGCACGATCGACGCGCGCTCTTTGAAAGGCAGTGTGCCCATCGCCTTTCCGATCAACTCGTGTTGTTGAGTCTGAACCAGCGCTTGTTCGGCATCGGCGTGTTCGTCGGCGACTTCGTAGGCCACGCCTGCATCTTCGCCGAACGATACGAATCGGCTGGTATGGTTTTGTCGCTTCTTCAGAAAGTCCCGGCAGACATTGACCGTGATGCCGTACAGCCACGCGAAGAAATCCTGATCGCGGCGAAAGCGTCCCAGGTATTTGTAAACTCGCAGAAACACTTCCTGCGAAGCATCGCGCGCGTCGGCTTCGTTGCCTAACATCCGCCAGGTCATCGCCATCACTCGCTGTTCGGAATTAATCATCACCTGTTCAAAAGCCGCCTTGTCACCGTTGGCAGCGCGTTCAATCAGAAGTGAAAGCGAAGACTGATCTGAAGTCGGCCCATTCCCCAGCAACGGCATTTCTAGAGCCAAAGCCATGTCAGCAGTCCCGTTCGGCACATTCAGAATTATTCGCCTTCCTAATTTCATATACCTGGGTTGGGAGAGAAACGTTGAGAAGAATTATCGCGAGATTTGGATTTTAAGCCCCAGAAAGCTCTTCACGCATGCGTGGTGGCGGAAGTTCCAGACAGTAGAATTATTCTACCGCTAACTCCGGCACGTGTTCGTCCTCGTACTTCTCAATCAGTACTCCGACAATCTCCATTAGTGAGGCGAGAGGATGGGATTCGTCCTCTCCGACTTCATCGATAAGAGAATCGAGCAACGCAACCAGTTGCCGGTACTCTCCCTCGGAATGAGGCACGTAGATTTTGCCAGCCATCGAAGCCCAGGCAGCGGCGGTTTTGCTCACCTCGAAGTTTTGCATGCTTCCTATGCCTTCCAACGCTGCTCGTCATAGTCTGCGTGAGTAAGCACAGCGCGGAGATAAACCTTGCGCCGATTATAGTGGATCGCCGCAATTAGGCGAACCTTGTTTCCCGCCGACATTGAAGACCGTGAGTTTGCCGACTTGGTCGGCAGCGAAACACTTCGCGCAATTCAGCAAAGCTCGAAAAATTATTGCGTTTCATTACCCGATACCAATGAGCTAGGGCTGACTTTGCGTCCGGGTGCTTCTCCGCAAACTCATTGAGTCGCTTGCGAGTGATGATGTGCATGGGAGAGTTTTAGCCGAACGCCTTATGCCATGGCGAGCGCACAAAGTCTATGTCAATCGTCGTTACGCGATGAAGTCACTCACTGATTCAACGCAAGCTTGATGACTTTGTTCCGCGCAGCGACGACTAGTTCGTTCTTATCGTTGAAAACCATGCCAAAGGCAGAACCGTCAGTCTTGAAGACAGTGAGATAGCGGCCGTCCGAATCAAATACCTGAACTCCTTTAATGTCGCTCACGAACACTCGGCCTTTGCCGTCAACGGCAATCGCGTGGGCGGCTCTGAATTGTCCTGATTGGTCGCCCGAGCCGCCAAAGCGGTTAAGAAACTTTCCTTCGGGGCTGAACTTGAAAACAGCGCTGGTGAAACTGCCCAGTGCGTAGATGTTTCCGAGGCCGTCAACGGCGACGCTCGTGTCCAACTCAGAACGATCGGCGACCGTGCTGATGGCTTTCGGGATAGTGAGAGTCGCCTTACCGCTCGAGTTAAACCGCACGACATTGTCTGAGCCGGATCGATACGAGGCGGCAATCAACCCGCCGTCAGGCGTCGTGTTCACATCGTCAAAGCCGGCGCTTTCGGACTGCAGTTCGCCGAGCGGGTTGCCGGTTTGGCCCTCGTAACGCGTGATGGTTCCCCGCTGCACGATGTAAACAGTCCCTTTGCGATCGACGGCCATGCCGCGCAGAGGCATCTTTCGATCGACCATCCACTGCGTGACGAAAGTTCCGTTCGCGTCGAAAACCTGCACGCGGCCGCCGAGATATTCACCGACGTAAATGTTGCCGCTCCCATCAACCCCGATGCTGCGGGCGTCGGTCATCATGCCGGGGCCAATGCCTTCGCTGCCGAACTTTAAGACCTCGCGCGCGAAGGCGTTTGCGGGATCGGCGGCCTTCGAACCTACGGGCCCACTGCGCGGCCCAGCGACCGGGGCGCTTGTAGGCCTGGTCGTTCTGAACAAGGAAACCAGCGCGCCAAATACTCCGGCGAGCATACCGCCCACGACCAGCACGACGATCAAGACCGGAATCAGCACCATGACCCAGACGGCCCTCTTGGCGGTGGCGGCAACGTGCGGACCGACGTTGATATCAATTTGCGAGATTATGCGCGCCGGTTGGCCGTGGTGGGGCAGCGATAGTTGGCTTTGACAGTACGCGCACTTGATGTTGCCAGAGCCGAAAGCATTCGGTTCGTAAGAAATTGGCGCGCCGCACTTGGGACAATCGAATGTCTGCATCACGTAAATTCCGGTCGCGGAAGGTTACAACAAGAAGGCTCGTCGCGGAAAACCGTGACGAGCCTTCTCCGAAGTGGCACAGACTTTAGTCTGTGACTTCCTTTTGTCAGTGACCACAGACTGAAGTCTGTGCCACTAATCTTACCGCTGGGTGATCTTCACTGCTTGCGGTGAATAGTTCACCCGGCGCAACTCGCGCATGCGGCCTTCTTTCACTGTGCCCTCGACGAGTTCGTATCCGAGCATCGCGATGATGCGGCCACGCACAAACAGCGGGCGTGAGTTGCCGTACCAATCGACGCATGATGCGCGGCATGCATCGTCCACGGCTTTCTCTGACTGCGCCCCGAGTTCGCCGATCTCTTCGAAGTGCAGACCGTTGTTGCGCAGGAAGAGAATCGCCGCCGAGTCCTGGAACAGGTGCTTGTAACCTGAACGTCCCGGCACACTGATGGGCAGACCGAGCACGCCCGAATTCGGTCCATCAGGCTTGTAGAAGAAACCGTGACTGCGAAGCTCGCCTTGCGAAGCGCCTTTGCGAATGTACTCGTCGGCGACTTCCGGAGATCCGCCAAGGCGAATTGCTGAGAAGCGCAGGTTGCTGCCGTCGGTGCCGACGACGATCGCGTCTGACCCGAGCGCTTCGATCCGATCGACACCGTGATTGACTTTCAATTCGCTCAGGTCGCCATCCGCCCAACGCACTGCGTAGAGGTACGATTGCGGTTTGTTCTGCGGCGCGCCCCAGCCACTGCCCGTGCCGTACAAAAGGTAATCGCCGACGAAACGATTCTGGAAAGTGTAACCGGCCGGCTTCGGTAATCCGTGATAATCCCACGAAGACGCGCTGTCGCTGCCGTCATTGAAACTGGAAACTGGCACGCGCAGCAGAGCAACGTCGCCCGCGGTTCGCTCGGCACCCCACATGCCGTCGCCTGAGCCGTTCGATCGCACCAGTACGTTCAGGTGCTTGTCGCTGCTTTCGAGAAATGAAAACTGGTCGACCGGACTGCCGGAAACACCGAGCGCACTCGGCCCTGTGCCGTCGAGCGGCATGCGATAAACCATCGAACGCTCGACATTGCGTTGCCGGTTGTACGACCACTCAGTCGTCCACACGTAAACCGATTCAGGCGAGACGTAGAACACGCGTCCCGGAGGTCCAAGCACCGCGGTCGCGTCGCATTTAAAGTCGCTCGCGAGATCACAAACCGTTACCGTGTGCAACGCGAGCCCGGAATTCGGATTGATCTCACGTTCAGGACGATAGACGCGCGTCGCGGAAACGATCCGCTGGAATTCCTGCGGCGTCGCGCCCTTATGCCACTTGCGCACGGCCGGAAAAGTGACGGTTGGATCGTCCGCGTATGGATTCATGTAGAGCGGCGTGTAGAAGATCAACTTGCTGCCAATCAAGCGGCTCGCGTAGTTGCGCGACGAGTAGTAATCGTTCGAACGCAGATGATAAGTCGATCGATACGAGAGATTTCCGGTCCGATCGATGTTGAAGAGACCGACTTCCGTGCCGCCGCGTTCGTAGCTGTAACCAATTACGACGACGGTGTCATCCGATACGAGCATTTCGTCGTACCAGGTGGAGCGGGGATTGATCTCCGGACCAAATGCGTCAACTGCCGAGATCGGCTTCAGAGCGTTATCGCCGACCGCGACCGTGAACAAACGGCCGCGTCGCAGCACGACGAGGTGATCGCCGTGCAGCTTAACAATGCCGCCTTCGTCAACGCCGGCGTGCTGAGTGTTCGTGACAGAGTCCTCGTCTTTAGCGGCTCCGGCCTTGTTTGATTCAGCTGCGGCTTGGACCGTCGGCGCGGGCGGCGGCGAGTTGTTCGCGAGGCCACTGGAATCGCCGCGGTTGCGGCGCCCGGCCTGCCTTCGCTCTTCCGCGAGTTTTCGAAAGTAAGCCTTCATCTCTTCTTCCGACGCGAACGCGCGCATCGTCTTCTTGTCGGTTTTTCTGCCGGCCGCGGCACTGTTGCCCGGCGTCCCGGTACAAGCGGCCAGCGCCGTCAGCACGAGCAGCGTCGCGGCCAGAGTGAACAGAAATGACGTCGCGGAAATTGCGAAGGTCCGGACGGGTCGGATATGCGGTTTCATAGTGGCGATCTCTCCTTGTAACTGCCAAAAATCGGTACAGCCGAATAGAGAACGCTACAAATGGACGAACTTGCGCGCCTTGGGTTTATATGGAGTTAAGCCAGTTGCAGAGTGCCCCGGAAATGGAACGACAACGGAAGACAGCTTTCGGAAGGTAGTGTCCCAATTTCAGAACCACAGAGCCAGCACAGAGAAAACCAAATTGATGTAATGAAGCAGGTGACTCCTTTGCCGCGGGCTATTACGCTCGCGGTGAGCTTAAGAACAAGAAAGGAGTCACCATGCCGATATATTGTGGCGTTGATTTTCATGCGAGGCAACAGTTGGTCAAGTGGTGTAACAGTGACGATGGTGAGATCCACGAAAGACAACTGGGGCATCAGTCAATCCCGGAAGTACGAGAGTTCTATAGTCAATTCGAAGGGGAAGTAATCGTCGGCTTCGAGACTAGCGGCTACAGCTCGTGGTTTGAAGCGATGCTGGAGGAACTTGGTCATCAGGTTTGGATAGGGCACGCTACCGAGATTCGACGCCGGGCTCGGTCGCGACAGAAGGCGGATCGGCGCGATGCGGAACTGATCCTGGATTTGCTGTTAAAGAACGAGTTTCCACGGATTCACCGGGTGAGCGCAGAAAGCCGGGAAGTACTACGGCAGTTGCGTTACCGCCATCGGCTGGTGCAGCAACGGACCAGGAGCTACAACTCGTTACAAGCGATCGCGCTCAGTGCGGGAGTTTCGCTGAAAGCCAAACTAAGGACGCGCAAAGGCAAAGAGCGACTGCTGGGGTTATCGGTGACCGAGGTTCACGGCCGGCAGCGTCAGGAATGGCTGGATTTGATAGCCCAGCTCAACGGCTACATTGAACGAGTGGAGAGAGAGTTGGAGTTGATAGCTGAAGCGGATGAACGCGTGCAACTGGTCCGTACTCATCCTGGAGTGGGGTTACTGACCGGGCTGGCTTTAGTACACACGCTTTCCCCGGTAAGTCGCTTCGCCAATAGTCGCAAAGTCGCGGCTTACGTGGGCCTCGAACCCCGTGAGTATTCCAGCGGCGAGCGACAGCACTTTGGCGGCATCAGCAAAGCCGGCTCTCGTTTGCTGCGGTTGTTGTTGGTGGAGGCAGGTCACAAAGCCATCAATAAGGATCCGCAGTTGAAGCAGCTCTATCATCGGGTATTGCACCGGCGCGAAAAGGCGAAGGCCAAAGTAGCCGTAGCCCGCCATCTGTTGGTGCGCACATACATCATGCTGCGCGACGAGATCGATTATGCAGAGTTTGTCCGTCGTGGTGTCGTAGTTCGGTCGGCTCGAGTGTCCTATAGGCCTCAAGTGCCTGGCAAATTGATTGAGCGACTAGCCTCAGAGCCGCAGCTGAGTTAATGGTTGCGGCTCTGAGTGCGCATTGCCTCATGGGCCTTTGTGCTCGGATAGATAATTGAGCGCAGCACGAATGCGGCCGACGTTGAGGAACTGGCACCAACCACTTTTTGTGATTGTTCTTAAGCTCGTTATTTGGCAACTACCTCTTAGGCGCCAGCGGCGCAGGGGCGAAGTCTGCGCTTTTTTGGAATTGACACCGTCACCTGCTTCATAGATAGGACACTATGTTTCGGAAACAAAGAATTGACACCACGAACGCGCATTAACTAACATGCTTCGACGTTTGAAAGTTAACCGCTGAGCCTTCGTCGCTAGACCCAGCAAAAGTCGGTATCGGGAATGTCGGTTCCAACCTAACTCGGAAACGGAGAAGAACATGCACAAATCAGTTACCCCTGGCTTTGCCCACCTGGCCAAAGCCTTCGTCATCGGTCTGTTCGTAATGGCATCAGCGATTGGCGGCTACGCGCAAACCCAAATTACCACCGGAACGATCCAGGGCGTGGTCACCGATGAAAAGGAAGCCGCGATCCCGGGCGCGACGGTTGAAATTAAGAATCTCGCGACGAACGCGACGCGCACACTGATCACCGACGAGGATGGCCGCTACGTGGCCTTGGCGCTTCAGCCCGGCGCGTATTCGGTGACCGTCACCAAGCAAGGCTTCGCGACTTCTGTCGCAGAAAGAATTGAAGTAAACGTAGGTCAGGCTCTCAATCTTCCGGTGAAGATGCCGGTTGCCGGGGTCGAAGCCAAAGTCATCATCTCTACCACGCCGACTGTGGATACCGTGAAAACCGAGTCGAGTACGACTCTGAATGAGACCGCGGTCAACAACACTCCGATTCTGGGAAGAAAATTTGAGGACCTGCTGACCCTGACTCCGGGAGTGAGCATCACCCAGGGCCCGGACGGCGATGAAATTAACTTCAACGGCCAGCGCGGCGTTTTTAATAACGTGAGCCTTGATGGCGGCGATTACAACAATGGCTTTTTTGGAGAGCAGCTCGGCGGCCAACGCGCGGCCATCGATGTGCCTCTCGATGCGGTTAAAGAATTTCAGGTCGTGGCAACCGGTGCTTCCGCAGAGTTCGGCCGCACCGCCGGCGGGATTATCAATGTCATCTCAAAGTCGGGAACTAACGACGTTCACGGAAGCGCCTTCTATTTTCTGCGACATGAGAATCTGAGCGCTAACACCGAAGATGGAAAACCTCTGCAAGACTTCATGCGCTCCCAATTCGGCGGTACCATCGGCGGTCCCATCCAAAGAGACAAGGCTTTCTTCTTCCTTTCCTTCGAAGGTGTCCGCGAGAAACTCACCCGCGAAAACCTGAGCGTGCCGCTGGGGGCGGCGTGTTCGGTGACCAATCCGGTAATTACCAACCCCGCGCATGAAACGGCCATCAACGCCAGCGCAGAATGTCAGCGCGTGGCATTGCTGAATTTCTTCCGCAGTGCGCGTAATCAGGAAGAAGGTCTGCCAATCGAGCATGACATAAACAACAATGCTTTCCTGGGCAAACTGGATTGGGAGCTTAACTCAGCGAATAAACTCGCTGCTTCGTATAACTTCGACTACTCAAGGAACGAGAACCAGACCTTTGATGTACCCACATATGGAAACTCGGCGAACGGCATTGAAGGCCCGTCAAAGATCAACAACTTCAACTTGAATCTCTTCAGCACTGTCTCAAACACCATGCTGAACGAGGCTCACTTTTCGTACACGCGCGAGGAGCGACCGCGTTCGGCGGTGACGTCGAATGTGCCGGCGGACACGGCCATGGGATTCGCCACCACCTTCCGTTTCGGCCACCCGTTTTTCCTGGGCCCAACAGTCGACGAGTTGTTTTGGCGCACACACATCAAAGATAACTTCTCGATCATTTCCGGCAATCACAACTTAAAGTTCGGCGGCGAGTGGGTGCACTCGTTCAATGATCAAATCTTCCGCGGTTTCTTCGAAGGGCGTTACATTTTCGACAGTGTCTCCGGTTTTTTGCGATACGCTTCGCCGGCGGTAGCAGGCGGTTTTGGGCCCAACACTGTCGCTTGCTCAAACGGAACTTACGTGACCGCGCCGGCCACTTGCGTGGGATCAACTCCGACTGGTGGTCCGCTGTTACTTTATCTTCAAGGCGCGGGCCGCACGGGACCGGCGACAGACGCCGCGGGTGCCTCGAGCATCAAGAATGAAGACCTTGCTTTATTTATTCAGGACAGGTGGCAACTTCGACCGAACTTCACTCTGAATTTAGGTTTGCGGTGGGAGGCGCAGATTTTTCCTGAGCCGATAGTCGCCCCGTCCGATACGGCCTACGGCATCGTTCTGAGTGATCCGCGATTTCCTTCTGACGGGACACTGCACAGCCCGAAGAAAGAGTTTCAACCGCGTGTCGGTTTTGCGTGGGACATTGGCAGCAACGGCAAATCCGTCCTCCGCGCCAGTTATGGAATCTACTACGGCAGGCAAAACATGCTTACGCAGGTGGGCTCGATTACCACCAATGGCGTGCAACAGCAAACGATCTTCCGCAATACGTTTCTGATTACCTCACTTGGTTTCTCCGCCCCGGTCTGGCCAGGCGTCGTAGCCGCGGCTGCCGACACTTGCCCGGGCCCGCGCGGTACGAATCCGTTTCCGTGCGGCTCGGGCGTGCGTGTTTTCAGCCGCGACTACGCCAATCCGCGCATCTACACAGTCAACGCTGCCTTCGAACAGGAATTGCTGACTGACCTTTCCTTGTATTTTGATTTCACCCATTCGAAGGGAGTGCACTTGACGCGTTTTCTCGACTATGCCCGAACCGGATTTTTTGCCCCCTACCTCGGCGAGACGATGGTAGCCAGCGCGGTAGGGAAGGCGCTTTACAACGGCTTTACCGTGGGCATGAGAAAGCGCTTCAGCAAAGGCTACCAGTTCGAGTGGAACTATACGCTGGCGAAAGACAAAGACGACGACTCTAACGAGCGCGACCCGTTTACAGATCGCTCGTTCGACATCTTCAACCTGGCTTTGGACTACGCTCTGTCAGATCGCGATATCCGGCACAAATTCAACTTCTACATGTTCGCTGAGCTGCCCTGCGGGTTCGAATTCGTTCCGCGCCTTCAAGGTCGCACCGCACAGCCGGCGACCCCTGCGCCGCGCAATGCTACCAATCGCAATACGCTCCGCAAGGACAACGAATTTTTCTCGTTTGATTGGCGGCTGTCGCGGCGGTTCAAGTTTGGCGAGCGATACGCACTGATTCCGACAGTTGAGATGTTCAATACCTTTAACTCAAAGAACAGAATCAATTCGCTGTCAGGCGCCGGAAATCAGAATTCACTCACCGCGCCCAGCCTGTTCAGTTTTGACGGCTTCCTCCGCCAGGGCGTCGGAGACCCGCGACAATTGCAGTTGGCCGTTAAGTTTGTTTTCTAACAACGGGCGGTTCTGACTATTACGAAAGAAGGCGCAGAGGCCGGTTGGCTCCTGCGCCTTTGTTATTGGTTGGGCACGCAGGCTTCCAGCCTGCTGAGCACGCCGGTTGGGTACGCAGGCTTCCAGCCTGCTATGCACGCCGGAGGCGTGCGTACCGAAATTTTAGCCTTCGTAAGTTTGCACCAACTCGCCGTCGATGAACACGCGATACTTTTGCGGGCGCCACCCCGCAACGAATCGCTTCCGTTCCTTCTCGATCGCGACGTGATGTTTCTCTTGAACGCCGACCCAGAAGTCATATCTTTCCACCAACCTCAAGGAAAACGCCCGAAACTCGTTTACGACGGTCTGACCGTCCACTTTAATTTCCAGCGGACCCCAAAACTGATCGAATGAGAAATCCACCTGGTGCTGCTCGTTGATGCCGACTGTGAAGCTGAATTTCATATTGCCGCCTGGCTGTTTTACCGTGGCCGCCGCTTTTTCGGATAGATTGCCTTTACCGTTGAAACAACTCCCTTGGGCTTGGAGTCCGGTTGTCCAAGCTTCGACGCATCCGCAAGTGCTGCGCGACGCGCCCGCCGGATGTAGCTTCGAATTTCAGGTCGCTTTAACTCCGCGAAACTTCGAAGCGTAATGTGGCGAATACGATTGCCCTTGCCTTCGAAAATTCCTCTCGGATCAGGAAGCGTCGCGCCGTCGTTGAACCCAAGGTTCACATGTTTGGAATACACGGCAATGTGAAGAATGCCGTCGCTCAGGCGGTCGCTGGTGCCGTAGCCAATGGCGACAGCGCTATACGCGTCATAGATGTTCTCGTAACAAGGCGCCATTTCTTCGAGCACGAGCGCACGAAGTTGCAACGCGAGATCGCGAATGTCACGGTCGTACGGTCTTAGAAACTTTACGAGATCGCGTGGCGGAGAATGCTTCACTATACGCTTGGTTCTACAGTAACTCTTCGACAATCCTTGCAACGTGAATCTTCGTAGTGTCGAGCAAGGGGATGCCGTTATGCTCCGACGCGCGCAGGATTAAAGGTAGTTCTGTGCCGGCGAGAATCAGCCCGTCGATGTTATCTCGCTCGCGCATTCGATCGACAATCTCGAGCAAGCGCATGCGCGTCTCGGGCAGAAAGACGCTCTTAAGCAACTCGCCAAAATACTTTTCGTGGATGAAGGCTTTTTCTTCTTCGTTCGGAGTAATGATCGGCAGACCTATTTTCGCGAATGTGTCGGGGTAGAATCGCGCGCGCATCGTGAAGCCGGTCCCGAACAACCCGGGCCGCTTCAGTCCGAGGGTCTGAACTTTGTCGCGCGTCGCTTCGACAATGCTTAATAACGGCAAAGACGTGCGTGCTTTGATCTGATCGAAAACAATGTGAGCGGTGTTCGCCGCCAGCACTGCAAAGTCAACATTTGCGCGCTCGAGCCGTTCGACCTCCGCCACCAGATAGTCTGTAAAAGGATCCATTTCCTCGGCATTGATCCATCTGACCAGCCGATCGAGGTCCACGCTGTTGATTACGATGGACGGATAGCTACCGTCGTTCGTACGTTCGCGATAACCGGCGATGATGTATTGGTAGTATTCGACGGTTGACTCTGGCCCGATGCCGCCGATGATGCCGACTCGTTTCATGTCAGTAGTCAGTTGTCAGTGGTCAGTTGCAATAAGAATCTTTTGGACGTCGTGACCCGACTCTCGTCATCGAAACAACTGACAACTGACAACTGACAACTGACAACTGACAACTGACAACTGGCAACTGACCGCAGTTAATTCCTTCCACACCACGTCCAGAAAAAGCCTGTGGACCAGTTGACGCGGTTCGCGCGAAAGTCAGTATCGCCCTTGATCGTCATCCCGTCGTCGGACGTCAGATAGATCCAGGGCCCTTGCAACTGGCCGGTGCTGCGGGTGCCGTCTTCGGCGATTACAAACATATCCCCGCGGTGATTGTGTGTGACCGTTCGAACGCGGTTCCGACTTCCACCAAAACACCACCTGCCCTCCATGCGCATCATCGTCCACGAGCCGTCGCGTACGCGCGTGTTGCGCCACGGGCCGCCGAGAAAATTGTTCCAACTTAGTTCCAACCAACCTGAACCAGTCCTGCCGTTCGCATCGGCAAACGTAAATTGAAGTCGCTTGCCGACCATTGTTCCGTTAACGGTTCCGGTTCCTCCGGCGGAATACTGAATCGTGCCGGTGACGCTCGCGCCGCTCTGCGAGAAGACAACTTCCGACGCGCCAAAGTCGTTGCCGCTCGTCCACCACTTGCCATCGATATTGGCGGGCGCAGTGTTCGTGCGTTTGCTCGACGACGATGCCGGCGTCGCAGGTTTTGTCGGCTTTGTCGGCTTAGTCGTGGTGCTGCTCGTCGTCTTCGGCTTTGTTTCAGGGGTCGTAGTCTTGCCGCCCGCGGGTTGGGCGTAGAGGGCGGACGAACAAACAGCTAGTACGATGCAGATGAGAAGCAGCAGTTTCATCAAGTGTTCTACGGTCTACGCGCTAGTCCTCGGGGCTGCGACTTGTAGCAGCGTAGCAACGATGTCTGCCGATAGCGCAATTGGAACGAAATACTTTGAGGGATAAAGGTAATCTTCACCCGTTTCGTCAATCACCCGAATGTAGGTTCGCCCTGCGGCCCTCTCGTCAGGCAACACTGGATAAAGCTTCCGGACTTCGAGCGATTCAGGATAGCCGCCGTCATCGATGCAGAGAACGTAGGACTTGATTGGTTCGTTTTTTGCCATCGGATTTAATCCAAAAAATGTTTGATCTTCGCCTTCTTTCGTCCGATGCCGTGAGCCTCGTACCAATGGATTTCAGCTCGACAAATTGTACCATCGGCGAGACGGACAGCCGCAATGCCTTTTAGTTTCCGCCAGCGTCCTCTGCCAAACGCTTTCGAAGGCGCTTGATTTCGCGAATGCTCGGACCGACCGCGATTGTCGTTACGCCTCGATTATCCCAATAATCTCAAACTCTTCATCCATGGGAGGTTTCTTGTCTCAATTGGGAGTCACTTCATACTCCGGCTTCTTCATCCCCATCAGCCATTTATCGAACCAGCCGACGATGTGCTGAAGCCGCTCGATGCGGTGCCACGGCTGGCCTGAGCGAGAGAGTTCGTGCGTCTCGTTCGGAAAGCGAACCATGACCGTCGGAATCCTTCGGTACTTCAAGGCGCGAAATAGTTGTTCGCCGCCCGAATAGGTTGGCGTGCGCCAGTCCGTTTCGCCAAGGATGAACATCATCGGGGTCTTGATGTTGTTGACGTAAGTGATGGGCGAGCGCGCTTTGAAATCTTCCGGATCTTCAAACGGCGGTGCTTTGAACCAGCTTGGCTGAAACAGAGTGAAGTCTGCCGTGTACCACCAATCGGTCCAGCTTGAGATATCGCGCTGGGACACGGCGGCTTTGAATCGATCCGTGTGACCGACTGCCCAGTTCGTCAACAGTCCGCCGCCGCTGCCTCCGGTAACGCCGAGTTTCGTTTCGTCGATGTAGCCGCGCCGGATCAATTCATCGACCCCGGCCATTAAATCTTTGTGGTCATCGCCGGGGTATTTATGCTGGATGATATTCCCAAACTCCTGGCCGTAGGTCGTACTGCCGCGGGGATTCGGATAAATGACGACGTAGCCCTTGGCCGCCATCCACTGGAATTCGTGATCAAAGATGTAGCCGTACGCGGCATGTGGTCCCCCGTGGATGTTGAGGATCAGCGGATACTTCTTGTTCGGATCGAAATCAGGCGGCTTCTGTACCCACGTCTGAACCTTCTTGCCGTCAAAGCTCGTGTACCAGACGTCTTCGGGTTCAGTCAGATTGAGTTTTGAAAACAGCTCATCATTGAGCCGCGTCAACTGCTTCGGCGCCGCGCCTGCCTTCTCAAGCCAGAACAGATCGCCAATTCGTGTCGGCGTGGAAATCAGCAGTGCGAACTTCGAACGATCAGCCGTCGCGCGAAAGTTCGTGACGGCATGATCGCCGGTCGACACGTTTGTCTGCCGGCCATTTCCAGCATCGAACGCGCCGATGTTCGCTCGACCTTCTTTCGCGAACACCGCATAAATCGTTCGGCCGTCAGCGCTCCAAATCGGTGGGTTACCGCCGCCTCCTCGCGGTGCCGCGTTATCACCGCCCACGCCTGCCCCCACGTCCCAATCGAAAGCAGTCGTGAGGTTCCGCGGCTGTGCGTTAGCGCTGAGATCCATCACCCAGAGATCCGGTTGCGAGTACGAACGGACCGGCTTCGTCGTCGATGCATAGAAGGCCGCGCGCTTTCCGTCGGGACTGACTGCGAGCGCGCCTGCGCCCATGTCGAACGAAGTCAGCTTTCGCGGTTCACCTCCGGAGATCGAAACCAGATAGAGATCCGTCGCCGGCAATTCGTAGTAAGGCTCGTCGCGATGATCAGACACGAAGTAAATCGACAGACTGTCGCGCGCCCAGGTCACGTTGCCATCGCTGTACTTTCCAAAGGTGAGTTGCTTGGGAGTTACTTTGTCTGCCCCGGTGCGCGGCGCGTTGACGATCCAGATGTGTGACGGATGTTTGAAGTCCAGGTATCCGCTGGAATCGGATCGATAAACGGCGCGCGTGATCACACGCACGTCACTCTCGCGCTCAGGGCTGGCCTTGGGTGACGAAATGGGTGACGGCGTCGGTGATGCGACCGGTTGCACGCCTGAAGTGGGGGGCGGTACCGGCAAAGTTTCCTTCTGCTTCGCGAGTTCGTCGGCCGTCGCGCCGTTTGCGAACGCGATCATCTTCCCATCAGGCGACCACTGCGGATTGCCGGCGCCGCGCGGGAGGGTGGTGAACTGCCAAGCTTCGCCGCCATCAAGGGAAATCATGAACAATTGCGGCGAATCGGGCCGGCCATCTTTCTCTGGCACGCGCACGAACGCGAGGTGCCTTCCATCAGGCGACCAGCGCGGAGAAGTGTCGCGCGTGCCACCGGTCAGTTGCTTTGTTTCGCCGTTCGCGGTGGAGACAATCCATATCGCAGTGTTGTAACCGTCCTTCCTGTCGTTGACGGTGACTTTCACGAACGCGACGCGCGACCCGTCCGGCGACACCTGCGGATCGGCTATCCAATTGAAGCTGAACAGGTCCTTTTCTGTGATGTTTCGCTTTTGCCCGAGAGCCGGGCAAACCACAAATACAACCGTGACGCAGAGCAACACGAGACGCAGGCGCATTGACGAAGTTCCTTCCGCAGAGAAGCTGAAAACGGCGCGCGTATTCTACTTGAAGATTGAATTAGCGGGAACGTCCCGCGCAGCGGACGAATTTAATAGCCGGTGGCAACGCCAGCGGTATAAACGATAGATACACGACGACCCTGAAAGGGTCGAATCGCTTTAACCGTTCGACCCTTCCAGGGTCGGATTGTGCTCGTCGCGTGACCGTGGGCGTCGCCCACGGCTATTGAATTCAACCGCTACGCGGTTGGTCTATCACTACTTAATCTCAGCCCAGGCTTTTCCGTCTTTGTAGTGCAGGGTAACGTCCGAAATCTCTATCAGGTTCAGACTCTCCCACTCGATGCTGTTGCCTTTGCTGTCAACTACTTTCAAGTCCCATTTCGCACGGTGCTCGCGGTCCTCGAATGTGACCTTCACGCTGTCACCAGCGGGCAAAGTGTCCACGCCAAGCACGTCTTCTTCCCAATCGTCTGTCGTAGACGGGGAAACATAAAGTTCATGAATTTCGACGCCGGTTTCGTTGTGAAGCACGAAGTCCTGCTTGCCTGAGCGCGCCATGGCGGTGGCGGTGACAATCATCGCCAGGACACCGAAGGCGACTAATAGTTTTGTCTTCGAAGCCAACTTTTTCATTTACTTCTCCTTAAGTTTTTCTGCCCGAGGGCCATGCAGCCTAGCATGGCGATAATTCCAAAATCAACGCAAGAATTTATTTCGGTTGTGTCCTAATTTCAGCTTTTCTCTGCGAGAAGGCGCAGAGAAAATCAAATGACACCACCATTTATTTCTTAGCACGCCCCTTTTTCTTCTTCGAACCCTTCCTGGTCGTGGCGTGCGACGCGGCCTCTTTGTGTAAGCGCTCGTAGTATCCTTGCAACTCGTCGAGCTGCTCGTCAGTCAAGTCTTCCAAATCGACGAGACTGGTGCGCGCTCCCTTGACTCCTTTTAAAAGTTCATCGAGCTTGAGATGGATGGCCTTCGCGTCGCGATTCTGCGTGTTCTGAATTAGAAAGACCATCAGAAAAGTAATAATCGTGGTGCCCGTGTTAATGACGAGTTGCCACGTGTCTGAATAGCCAAACAGAGGCCCGGTGACCGCCCAGACCACAAGAATCACGGTGGCGATAATAAAGGCCCACGGAGATCCGACTGCACGCGAGGCGGCCTGTGCGAATTTTCTAAATATGTCTTTCATGAATTAATTTTCGTTTCGGTACGCACGCCTCCAGCGTGCTTAACAGTCTATTTCGGTACGCACGCCTCCGGCGTGCTTAACAGTCTATTTCGGTACGCACGCCTCCAGCGTCTTAACAGTCTATGAAGCACGCCGGAGGCGTGCGTACCTTTATCTCGCATTGCTCTTCGGGAACATAACCCGATCTGGAGCCGCGTTGAGCTCCGCGAGTAACTTCTTGATCAAACGTGTCTTGGTACGGCCGGCTTCCTTGGGATGCACAAGGTAACGCACGATCGCATCGATCCAGGTGTTCGCGTTGGGGCGAAACAGCACGGCGGGATATTCGCGCACTTCTAATTGATCGACCGGCGTCTGCGCCAGAATCTCGCGAAAGACACGCACTTGTTTCATCATGTGCTCACCGACTTCTTCAGCGGCGACGCGTTGCATCGTTTCCGCTACGAACTCAAGATCGCTTTCATAAGCCACGCTGAATTTAATTTCGTTCCAAATGTAGGGAAAGAGCGGCCAGGTGTAGTTGTAGATCGTCTCGTCGAGAATCTTGGAATTAGGAAACTTGATGATGCGTCCCGTTGGGTGATCGGTCGAGAGCAAGTCGCCACCGCCAAATTCCCATAGCGTCGTGTCCAGATAACTGACGTCGATAACATCGCCAGTGGCTTCGCCAATCTTGATCCGGTCGCCAACGCGATACGGCGAGCGGGCCAGGATGTAAATCCAACCGAGAAAACTCGTGACCGGCGTCTGAACTGCCAGGCCGAGAATCAGCGACAGCAGGCCAATCGAAACGACCGTCGTGTACCAGTTCTGAAACAGGCCGGAGACGACAACCAGGATCAGCAACAGCACAAGCGCGAGCTTCGCGACCCGCCGCAGGTTGTAGCGCGAAACGGCGCTGTCAATTCTTCCGATCCAATAAACGTCAACCAGCTTTGCAATCGCGAGTAGCAACACAACACCCATCGCGCTCAACGTGAGGCGTTGGAGTAACTCGATGGCCCGTGGATATCTTTCGGCGTAACCAAACAAGCTGAGCTGCATCAGCAGCCGCGCAGCCGCCAACGCGACGAGGACTACGAAATGAGTCCCGAGCCAAAGTTTATCTTTGGCTTCGGCTTTCGGTTTGTCTTCCGGTTCAGTCGAAGTGGTTTGCTTGAGCGCTTCTTTCACATCCTGGCGCTCTTTTACCTGTTCGACTTCAGTGCGTAGTTCGTCCGCCATTCTTACAGAATCCTCACGCGCGTCTGGAGTTCGTGTTGCGAAAGGCCGAGCTGGTCTGTGCACTTGGAAATAAGCACTCGCTATGCCATATAGACGGAGTTCATCGTTCAAAACTCAATTGGTACGACCAAACGTTTGGCTAAACCACTTAAAGACAAATTCGCGATCGCGGCCGCGCTGCAGGAAATCGGCGCGTTGCTCGAATTGAAAGGCGGGCAGTACTTCAAAGCTCGCGCGTACAAAGCAGGCGCGCGCGCAGTCGCCGAACTGAGCGAAGACATCGGCAAGTTGATCAAGCAGAACCGTCTGACGTTCGTAAAGGGAATCGGCCATGCGCTTGCTAAACAAATCGATCAGCTTTATTCGACCGGCGAGTCATCGATGCTGAACGAGCTGCGCGGCCAACTCCCGGCGGGCATCATCGAGCTTTCGCACATACCGGGTTTGTCGGTTCAGAAAGTCGGACGTCTTCAGGAGGAGCTGGGGATTTCCAGTGTCGAAGAGTTGCGCGCCGCGTGCGAGGCCGGCAAGGTGCGCGACGTCAAAGGCTTTGGCGCGAAGACCGAAGCTGCGATTCTCGACGCAATTGCCGGTCACGAAAAGCGTGAGCAGTTCATTCACATTCATCATGCATGGCGCTTGAGCGAACGGATTCTCGAGTACCTCGCGACCGCGCGCGGCGTGGTGAGTGCGGAAGCCGCGGGCGCAACACGACGCTGGAAGGAAACAGTCTCGCAGATT
Organism: Pyrinomonadaceae bacterium; assembly: GCA_049273695.1. Taxonomy (GTDB): domain Bacteria; phylum Acidobacteriota; class Blastocatellia; order Pyrinomonadales; family Pyrinomonadaceae; genus UBA11740. Next base: position 8,865 of record JBASRE010000033.1, on the reverse strand, counting down.
GTGATCGTCGCGTCGGCCAAGAATCCACAGGCGGTCATTGATCATTTTCTGCGGTTCCCGCTCGTCATTCGAACTGAATCAAAGACCAAGCAGTATTGTTCAGTGGTGCTAAGCGAAGGCTATAACGCAACGCTCTTCGCGGTTAAGCCTGAGGAGTTCGCGGTCACTCTGTGGCGCGCCACAGGTTCTGAAGCGCACTTGGACAAGCTTCAGCCGATCGCCACGAAGAAGAAGCTAAATATCGTGTCAGGCAATGGTAACTTCGAACGCAGCTCTACTCCGCGAATGAAAACTGAAAGAGATATTTACAAGCGACTGGGTCTTCAATATGTGCCACCCGAAATGCGTGAAGATGCCGGCGAGATTGAAGCCGCAATCAAAGGCAAATTGCCGGAAGACTTGATCACGACCGAAGACATACGGGGAATGGTGCACTGTCACACGATGTACTCCGACGGTAAGCACAGCGTCGAACAGATGGTGGGCACCGCCGAAGCGCTGGGCATGAAGTACATCACAATCACGGATCATTCGCCGACTGCGTTTTACGCCGGCGGCGTGAAAATCGATCGGCTTCAGCAACAATGGGACGAAATCGAGCGGGTTCAGGAGCAAACGAAGGTCAGGATTTTGAAAGGCACTGAGTCAGACATTCTCCAGGACGGATCGTTGGATTATCCAGACTGGATTTTGGAGCAGTTCGACGTCATCGTCGCGAGCATTCATTCGCGCTACAAGATGAACTCTGAGCAGATGACGAAGCGGGTAGTCACGGCGATGCGTCAGCCGGTGTTCAAGATTTGGGGACACGCGCTCGGGCGTCTGATTCAGCGACGGCCGCCATTCGATTGCGACGTCGAAAAAATTCTCGACGTGATTGCCGAATCACGCGCGGCGGTTGAGATCAATGGCGATCCGTACCGGCTGGACATGGAGCCGCGCTGGATACGCGAAGCTCGCAAACGCAAAATCAAATTCGTGATTTCCGTTGACGCGCATTCAATGAACGCGCTGCACAACGTGAAATACGGCGTCGGCATCGCACGCCGCGGCTGGGTCAGAAAAGGGGAAGTGTTGAACACTTTGGGAGTGAAGGCGTTTCAAAAGGCAGTGCGGCCGGTGTGAGGACTTTCATTAACACCTCGCTTTAGCGAGGTGATTGGGATTGCCCGCAACAATTGAAGCCGTTTCAACGGCTTCTAACTCGTAAACCGTTAAAACGGTTGTCAGGAAACGGAGTGCGTCTGATCACCTTGCTGAAGCAAGGTGTTAATGAAAGGGCGGCCTATCTACCCAACTTTCCGTTTCTTCGCCGTGGCAGGTTTTGATTTCACCAAAGTAAGCGCGGCCTTCTTCTTCGCGTCCGGCGCAGCTTTGACCATCGGCTTGCGCGATGATGCCTGCAGGCTCTTCTTCAGCGCCGTCATGATGTCCATGCGCGGCGGTTCTTCGTACTTCTCAAACTCCGTAACCTTCTTGCCTTTGATCTTCGAATCGATCAGCTGGCGCAGCGCTTCGTGATAATGATCGACGGTGTCGATGTCGGCGAAGGTTGTGATCATCTGTTCGACAAGGCTGGTCGCGAGCGCCAGCTCTTTCTTGTCGAGTTTCGGCGTGGCATCAATCTCCGGCACGTCTTCGACCTTGCGCACCTCGGCCGGATACCGCAGCTTTTGCAACACGATGCCGTCGTCGTGTGGAAAGACCGCGACGAGGTCTTCACGATCGCGAAGGACAACTTTCGCCAGGCCGATCTTGCCAGTGTCTTTCAGAACCTGACGCAGGAGGGCGAACGGCTTTTCGGCGACCGGGCCGTCGGGGCCAATGTAATAAGGCGAGTCAAAGAACATCGGCGCAACTTCGGAACTCTCGACAAAGCCAAGAATGTCCACGGCGCGCGTCGTCTTGATTTTGATCTTAGCGATCTCTTCCGGTTCGACGATCGCGTAACGATCAGGTTCGTACTGATAACCCTTCGTGATCTGATCGTTGGTGACGATCTCGCCGCACTTTTTGCAGCGCTTGTCGTAACCGATGGGGCCAAAATCGTCGCGGTGCAGTTGATTGAACTGAATTCGCTCAGACGCTTCGAGCGCGTTGTAGACGCGAATCGGAATCGCGACGAGCAGAAATCGTATGTGACCTTTCCAAATCGAACGCATCGGGATCCTCCAGGGTGGCACAGACTTCAGTCTGTGATTCGTGAAGCGCTCACAGACTAAAGTCTGTGCCACTAGACACAAACGCGGGCCTGACGCCCGCATTCTTCTGGGTCATCATCGGCCCAGCCCTCAATTGATTCGCGAGGGGCCGAAATTATGAGACCACTTGGCCCATCAAGTAAAGACATTTATTTTGGCCCAGTTTCCAGTGGGTCGCCGGGTGCGAGCCGCAATATGTTGTTGCGTTTTCGATTGACCGTCTTGAGGCGACGACTTATTCTGGCGGTTCAGCTTTAGCGACCGATTTACCTCTACATGCGCGAATGTCCCCGCTGCGAACGCTGTTACGACGACGAAGTACTCCTGTGTCCTGACGATCAAGCGAAAACCAAGCACACGCTTCCGGGTACCACGCTGTTGAATGCGCGTTATCGATTGGAGAAGCGTTTGGGCCGCGGCGCGATGGGCCAGGTTTACGTCGCGCGTGATGAAAACCTGATCACGCGGCGCGTTGCGGTCAAGACAATTCGGCCGGACGTTCTGTCCGACGAAGACCTGCAGGAAGGCGAAGCGATCGCGCGTTTCGAACGTGAAGCGCGCACCGCCGCGTCAGTGCAGCATCCGAACGTCATCGGCGTCACGGACTTTGGCAAAAGCGAGGAAGGCGTCTTCTTCCTCGTGATGGAATACGTTGAAGGCGAGTCGCTCTATCAACTGCTGCGGCGCGAAGGCACAATTCCGGTACAGCGGGCGCTGACGTTCTTGCGCCAGACGTGCGCCGGAGTTGAAGCGGCCCACGATGAAGGCATTCTCCATCGCGATCTCAAACCCGCAAACATCTTCATCGTGCAAAAGAAAAAGAAAGACGGCAGCACGCTCGCGGGCGATGACATCGTCAAGGTTGGCGATTTTGGCCTCGCCAAAATTATTAGTCAGAGTCTCGCCGGGATCACTTCGGGTTCAGGGCCCGCTTCGCGCGGAATTCTCGGTACGCCTGAATATATGGCACCCGAACAGATGCATGCGGGCGCCGTGCTTGATGCGCGCGCGGATGTTTATGCGCTGGGCGCGATCGCCTATCACATGCTCGGCGGACGACCGCCATTCACCGGCGAGATCATGCAGATCTTCGCGCAGAAGCTGACGCAGGAAACTCCGGCGCTCAGTACTCTGCGTTCGGACATTCCGAGCGCTGTCGAAAAAGCCGTCATGCACGCGCTGACGAAAGAAGCTGATGCGCGCGCGGCCACGGTCGCTGAATGGTTCCACGAATTCGATCAGGCGGTGGGTGGCGCTTCGATTCACGAAGAAGAAGAAGGTGAAACGCGCGTCGTGGTTATGGCGCCGGCGGGCGCTGAAGTTTATGTGGATGACGAGCGGCACGGCAGCGTCGGTCGTTCCGGGCGTTTGATTCTCAGTTCGATTCCGCCGGGACAGCACGTGCTGCGCATTGCGCACGCCGGTGACAAAGACGACGAACGCGTGATCGAGATTCGCCGGGACGCCGAGGAGCAAATCATTCAGGCCCAGTTCAAGTCGGCCGCGTCCAGCGGGCTGTCACCATCAAAAGGTGGAAGTCTCGGCAGTGTGTCAGGTGTCGACATCAAGACGCCTGCAATTGTGGCGTGCGCGAAGTGCGGCTCGCGCTTCGCGGCCGGCGCAAAGTTCTGCGGGCGCTGCGGCAACACGTCGTTCGATATGGTGACGGCTGAGAGCGGCGGCCGGCCGTCTGCTCCGCGTCGCATTGCTCCGACGCCGAGTCTGAACCGTCCCATTCCACCAGCGCCGGGCACCAGCATTCGTTGCACGCGCTGCGGCGTCGATCAACCTGCCGGCACAAAGTTCTGTGGCCGCTGCGGCGCGTCACTCGGCGGTGCACAAATCGCCTGGTCGGCGCCGCGACCGGTTGAGGTGCTGTGCCCGGGTTGCGGCGTTACCTATCCCTCCAGCACAAAATTCTGCGGTCGCTGCGGACGGACACTCTGACTTCGTTGAGTTATCCTCATGGTTTTTCTCTGTGTCTCTGTGCGAACTCGGTGTCTCTGTGGTGAATTCTTTCAAACGACAGTTCACCACTGAGGTACAGAGGAGTCACTGAGACACTGAGAGGAACTTCCGCGCCAGGTTTACTTGAGCGATCTTCACCTTCTCGTATAGACTCTCGGCGCGATTCACGATCTTCCACGTTGTCGCGTCGCTAAACGGAATTCCACGAATCGAGGCCCGAAGATGAAGCGCTGTCCGCAATGTAACCGTACTTACACCGACGAGGCTCTAAGCTTTTGCCTGGATGACGGCTCGCCTTTAGTGAGCGCGAGCGCTCCTTCTTCTTTTGACCCGAGCGCCACCGTCCAGTATCCGCAGTCGCGCGAGACGACGCCGCAGCCGACGATTGCTTTCGGGCCGGGACAGCCGCCGCCATCGACGCCGCCGCCACCGCAGTGGTCGCCGATGCCTCCGATGACGCCGCAGAAACGCAGTGTGTGGCCATGGATTCTGGGCATCGGAGCGGTGCTCGCGTTCATGGGAATCGGCGTAGTTATTCTAATCCTTGTGCTGGCGAGCATGGGGGGAAACAACAATAACAACTCCAACACGAATTCGAATGCGAACTCGAATCGGGCTAATCGCAATTCGAACGCTTCGAACACGAATGCCAATACGCGTTCGACGTTGGCTTCTCACAAGGACGATTTCACGAACGAAACCTGGTACACAGGCTCGTCACAGTACGGCCGCACCTGGTACGAAGATGATGAGTATCACATCATCGCCAGCAACAACGGCTACATCGTGATGTATGCGCCTGACAAGCCGGAATTCTACGATGACAACTCGACGGTGCGCGCCACCGTGCGCAGTGTTGAAGGCGAATCGCCGGACTCCGGCTACGGTTTGCTGGTCCACGGCATCCGGGAAAACAATCAGTTCCGCGATTACGGTTTTCTGATCTACTCAGGAGAGAGTCCCAAGTACGCGATTGTTCAGCACAAGAACAGCGTCGAAACCAAACTGGTAAGCTGGACCGCCACCAGCACTATTCGCACCGGCACAACTCCGAATCAGCTCGAGGTGCGAATTCGCGATCGGCGGCTCGACTTTTACATCAACGGACAATTTGTCACTTCGATAACTGATTCCGAGAGCTTCCTGCGCGGGCGCGTCGGCTTCTACAGCAGCGACACCAACGAAGTTGCGTTCGACGATCTCGAAATCAGCAAATGATAATTCGCTGATGCGTGTCACGCTTCGAGTTCTGGCCGGCCCGTACAACGGGCAGGAGTTTGTTTTCGATCAGCACGACACGTTTCTGATCGGGCGCAGCGAAAATGCCCATCTTTATCTTCCGGAAGACCGTTTCTTTTCCCGCCATCATTGTTTGCTCGAAATCGCGCCGCCGCGTTGTTTTCTCCGCGACCTGGGCTCGACTAACGGAACGTTCGTCAACGGCGACCGCGTGCAGGAAGTTTTTCTGAAGAGCGGGGATCGGCTGCAAGGCGGCCAGACCGTTCTCGAAGTCGATGTGCAAGTCGAGAAGCAAACACTGGACGCTGAGGCGCCCACGCTCACAAAGCCTCTCGAGATCACCATCGAATGCGTCAATTGCGGCCGGCGCGAATGCGTCCAAGGTTCAGCCACGAACGAGCCGATGACGTTTATCTGTGAAGAGTGTCGTGAAGAGTTGAAGCGTCAGCCGCAGCCCGTCCCCGGGTACGAGATGATCAAGATGCTTGGCCGCGGCGGCATGGGCTGCGTGATGCTGGCGCGAAATGAACAGACGGGCGCAGCAGTCGCCATCAAAACCTTGCTGCCTGAAGTGGCCGTCACTGATCAAGCACTGCGTCGCTTCATGCGCGAGATTGACGTGGCTGCGGCGCTCGACCATCCCAACATCGTGCGTTACATCGAGAGCGGAACTCACAATGGCGCCGTTTATCTTGTCACGGAATACGTCGAGGGTTGTGATGCGGCGCGACTGGCCGATTCGCGGGGCGGACGCATGCCCTACAAGGAAGCCATGGATGTCATCACCCAATCGCTTGACGCGCTCGCGTATGCGCACGGCCAGGGCTACATCCATCGGGACATCAAAGAGTCGAACATTCTTCTAACGGGGCCGGCCCCAAATTACACCGCCAAGCTGACAGACTTTGGTCTCGCGAAGAGCTTCACAAACACCGGTATGAGTGGAATCACCATGGCCGGAGACATGGCCGGTACTTTCGCATACATGCCGCCTGAACAAATCAAAGACTTCCGTAACGTCAAACCAACCTCGGATATCTACGCCCTTGGCATGACGGCGTACAGTCTGCTCGCCGGCGACACTGCTCTGGACGTCGGCCCGGCAGGCGACATGGCCGCCATGGTCCGCGCTATATTCGAAGGCCAGATAGTGCCTTTGCGCCGCCGCGCGCCCGAAGTTCCCGAACGGGCGGCAGAAGTGATTGAGCGCGCTTTGGCAAAAGATCCTGCCCATCGCTGGCAATCCGCAGCGGCTATGCGGACGGCCCTGATGCACGTTGCGTAAGACGTACTTTGTACTTTGTCCTTTGTGCTTTGTGTTGCGTGCCCAGAAACGAGGCTTTAAGAGTCATCGGGTTATTCCAAAGTCCAAAGTCCAAGTCCAAAGTCCAAAGTCCAAAGTCCAAAAGTCCAAAGACCAAAGCACAAAGACCGTCTTTTCCTCAAACGCAACCTTGCCCGCTTTTTTCGCATCCGTTAAGATTGTAAGCGAGCACGCGTCGGTGTTCGGTGTGGCAGCTCCCCACATTCAGGTCTTCGCTTCGATTTTCAAGGCAGCAACATGAGGTTCTCAGTGAAGCACAAGATTTCTGTAGCACTCGCAACCCTAATTCTTTTGGCCGTCACTTTGCCAGGTTTCGTTCTGGCGCAGCCTCGCTCTTCCGGTAACACGACCGGCAAGACCGTACCGCCGGCTAGTGCGCGCCGTCCGCGCGTCACCACACCGAGCGTGAACTCGAGCGCGATCACACAGGATTTCGAGGAAGCGCTCGCCGTCATCAAGCAAAATTATATTGACGGCAACAAGCTGGACTACAACGACGTCTACAAGTCTTCGATCTTTGGCATGCTGAGGTCGCTTGATCCGCACTCGAACTATTTCGACCGCCAGGAATTCGAAGACATGCTGAGCGACCAGCGCAGCGAGTACTACGGCATCGGCGCATCAATCCTGAATTACGCGATTGGCAACTCAGTCGATACGTATATCAGCGCTACTTTCCACAACTCGCCGGCGTCGCGCGCGGGGTTGCGTTACGGAGATCGGATTGACGCGGTTGACGGTGTCTCGATGCACGGTAAGGGCTCCGCCGAAGTGCGAGACAAGATTCGCGGACCGCGCGGCACGCACGTGACGCTGACCGTTACTCGTGCTTCAACCGGAAAGCAGGAAGCCGTCGAAATTATTCGTAACGCGGTGCCACAGCCTTCCGTGCCCGATGCTTACTTCATTCGACCGGGCGTGGGCTACATCGACATGACGCGCGGATTCAACTCGGACACCGACGACGGTTTGCAGGCAGCCCTCGAGTACCTCCACGGGCAGGGCATGACGTCGCTGGTGCTGGATCTGCGAAACAACCCGGGCGGCCTGCTCGATCAGGCAATTTACGTTGCGCGTACATTTCTACCGGCCGGGCAGATCATCATGTCGCAAAAAGGCCGCAACGGCATGAACGATCGCATCTACACTTCAAATAAGACGAATCCTGATCGCGTGCCGCTCGTCATTCTCATCAACGAGTACAGCGCGTCAGCTTCTGAGATCGTGGCCGGCGCGGTTCAGGATCATGATCGTGGATTGATCGTGGGGCAGACCAGCTTTGGCAAAGGCCTGGTGCAGACGATTATGCGGCTGGACTATGGCGCGGGGATGACGCTGACTTCAGCGTATTACTACACACCTTCCGGGCGTCTGATTCAGCGTGATTTCTCAGACGGCAGTTGGTACAACTACATCTCTCGCGGCGGCACTTTGCGCGACAGCAGCAACACTCCGGTTCGGCCGACTGGCCCGGCCATGCGGACCGACACTGGCCGCACCGTGTACGGTGGCGGTGGAATTACGCCGGACGAAATCGTGAGTGCCGAGGTCCCGAGCACGGCCCAGAACCGTCTGCGCAGCCCAATCTTCTTTTTCGCGCGCGAGGTCGCGAGCGGCCGCGTGGCGGGCTTTGAGAAATTCAAAGTCGACCGCCCGATTGATTACGACCACGTGATCGACGCCGATGATTTTCCGTCTTCGAACGAGTTCTACCAGGCTTTTCGGAATTACGTCGCGAAAGACGAGAATTTCAAAGGCCTTCTTCCCCAGGTCGATCGGAACCGGCCGTTTGTCGAGAGTCAGTTGCGTTACAACCTGGCGATGGCTGCCTATGGAACGGTCACCGCAACGCAGGTTCTGATGAAACACGATAGTCAGGTCGCGAAAGCCGTCGAGGTTCTGCCGCGGGCACGCGACCTGGCCATGGCCGCGATGCGAGCGCGCACCACGCTACCTTAACTTTCCTTAATGTTCGGTATGTTTAGAGGCGGGACTTGTCCCGCCTCTTTTGTTTGGTGCGCCCGGCAGGGCGCACCCACTTGGGAGTGAAAGTCTCCTACGAACCCGACAGGGGGAATCGTTAGCTAGACGGCAAGGGTGTCCATCGCGAGGTGGAATCTGAAGGAAGCCGCA
>JBASRE010000020.1:0-42321 GCA_049273695.1 Pyrinomonadaceae bacterium | reverse complement strand
CCTGCTCGACGTTTACTTTTGCCGGCACCGCTTAACTCAAATCAATGTAGCAGCTTCAACCAAACTCGACCAGAATGTGTAAACCATGTCTCCGAACAGGTGTAAACTTTGTCCCCGGTCTATACAGACCCTACGGCACCCCCAGACGCTTCCCCGTTGAAAAAGCGCCGCTATCACCGATCAGAACGTGAGACAACGGTGAGAGGACAAGGGCCGTGCCAGCCGATGCCGGGAGCAACACACAATTACCCCACTACCCTTTGCTCCTTGCGCTTGGCTCTTCCTCCTTTGTGTAATCTGCCTACTGCCTCCTAAGCGCTGGCTCTTTCATTCCGCAATCCGAAATCCGCAATCCGCAATTCGCAATTCGCGAGCTGCCTCCTGCCGTCTGCCTACTGCGTTCTGCATCGGTGAGGGAGCGCAGCTCTAGGTGGACGTTCGCCAATGCTCGTTTCGCAATTCGAATTTCGCAATCCGCAATTCTTTACCCTCTGATCTCTAATCTCTGACTTCTGTCTTCCTCGATTGAGCGTTCAGTAGCTTTCCGTTCGCCTGGTTCAAACTAATTCGCCCTCACGCCAAACCTGATTTTCTTCAAAGTGAATCAACCAAACGAGAAGGCAGACGAGATTGTGTTCAGAGTCAATTACGAATCGCTTTGTGCAAACTCATTCAGCGTCGAAGTAATTTGAGTTGACGTCTCATCAGATCGAATCCAACTGCGCCTAATTCCAGCTCCGCGACGGTGAATTCGAGTTTCCCTCGACCGAATCCGAGATTCGGTCGAGCTAATTCGAGTTTGGGTGCAGGTAATCCGAGATTATGAGCATTGGGGAAATCAAAGCTTGCAAAGATCGTAGCAAATCGCTTGAATTTCTAAACTAACGGTTTATACTGCGCGCGATCCCGAACCGCAACGGTTCTCACATTCTCTAACTCACTTGGAGGAAAATTCTCATGGCAAGAACGAAACGCACTTCCACCGTGCTTGAGACGGCACGGCAGCGATTGGCCGGTCTCAAATCAATTTCACCCGCCCCGAATTTTGGCGCCACGCTAACGTTGGCAACCTACGAGGCGGACCTCAACTCTTTGAGCGCCAAGCTCGACGCTTATAACGAACAGCTGGCCAGCCTCGACTCGTCCCAAAACGAGCTGGACGCGCTGGAGACCGCTCTTAGGGAAAAGAACACTCGCATACTTTCGGCGGCCGAGGCGCACTACGGACCCGACAGCAGCGAGTACGAGCAGGCTGGCGGAACGCGGCGCAGCGAACGCAAGCGTCCTGGTCCGAAAGGCCCGCGGACACCGCCGCCACCCGCTTAACTCGGAAGGCGCATTTAGAACAACTCACCCCACGGGCACTCAACGGCGGTGTGGATGACCAAGCCTCGCCGCCAGTGAGTGTTTTTTGGATTATCTACTCACCCGAAATACGAAGGAGACGACTCTCATGCCCTCCAAGGTCATCAGTCCCGAATCGTGGACGGTGACGCGACCCCACAATCGAAAGGATGCCCTAAAATGATTGACACAGAAAAAGCTGACGAAGCCCGAAAGGACCTCGTCGATTTCCTTAGAGAGGTTCTCGATTTTCTAAGATCCACACTGAACGAGCCTTATGGCGACGAGGGATTGTTGGTTCTGGAAGAAATGGTGCCTGAGCTTAAACAGGCCTGGAGCGGGTTTATTGAGGACTTTGACTTCCAAAAGACCGAGCAACAGATTCTTGCCACATCCAATGAGCAATTGGAAGGCTACGGTCTCTACGGAGCCCAACTGAGCGCGAAGTTAACTCTCTTTCGACTACGGCTAAGTCGATTCTTTGGGAAGAAACTGAAGAAGACTTTGGGCAAGTTGATTCCGTCGATTGACACACTGCTTGACAGTCTGATTGGTGCCACCGGAATTCCCGATGCCATTAAGGAGCTTAAGGATTTACTTGGTAATTCGATCGACGATTAGCGATGAGTTAGCACTTAACGCGAACCGGGAAGGAGAATCACGATGGCTAAACTTCGAAAATTTACTCTGTCACAGAACGACAGCGGCAGATGGAACTTAAAGAACGACAGTTCGAACCGCACCCTTCACATCTTCAAGACAAAACAAAACGCCACTAAAGGTGGTGTCATGAAGAAACTGCTCGGTAAGGAAGGCGGCTCGGTGAAAATCCAAAAAGAGAACGGCCGCATTCAGGAAGAGCGAACGTATCCGCGTAAGAAAGATCCTAAGTCTTCAAAGGGATAGCGGCTTTCACTTGTCACTCATCACCTGTCACTCGTCACTGTTTTTGACCGCGCCCGTGAAGAAGGAAGAGAAGTAACGCTCGTTATCAAGGATAGCGAACCTGTTCCCGCAAGAAAGATCCGAGAAGTTCGCGCGGATAAGAGTCTCAACTCAACATAGCGGTGAGGCTTCCCACGAAGCCTCACCGCTTTTTTGTCATTTCTCCGACTCCCGGCTCCTGACTCCCATCTCCCGTTGTTCGTCCCTTTGCCCTTTCCCCTTTACCCCTTTAGTATTGCGGCGTTCATCCCAAGCTTCCCGAAAGCGTTTGCGGAGTTCCCTGCATGTCGCATCTTGAATCGCTGATTGCCGAGTACCTTGAATGGCAGGGCTATCTGATTCGCCGAAATCTGAAAGTCGGTCGCCGAGCCAAGGGCGGATGGGAAATGGAACTTGACGTTGTCGGGTATCATCCCAAACTGAACAAGATCGTTCACTACGAACCATCCATTGATGCCCTAAAGTGGGGTGTGCGAGAAGAGCGCTACGAGAAGAAACTGAGCCTCGCGCGGAAATACATGTTCACAGAAATATTCCCTTGGCTGAACAAGAAGACGCTCATTGAGCAAATTGCGATCTTCTACAATCACCCAAAAGGAAGAGACACGATCGCCGGCGCTCGGCTGATGTCTATTGATGAACTAGTCGCGGAAATTCGCGCGAAGGTAGTCGGCTGTGGCCCGATGATCTCAAACGCAATTCCGCAGCAGTTTCCTTTGCTGCGAACAATTCAAATGTCGCATGTTGGTTACAGTCGGGCGATTCAAGGTTGAGGTTTGCGTCCATTCCAATGGATAACTCTGCCAACCAACTGGATTGGATTTGATGTATGCTCCCTTATCTTTACTGATTAAGAGGATCAGGAATGTCCCCGTCTTTACCACAGCTAGTTCCGGTAATTCCGGACCTGGTTCTACAAAACCTACTGACTAGGTGGCAGAGTGAATCTGACCAAGAGAAGAAAGAGCGAATTAGACAAGCGATTCTTGTGCTGGTTGAATTGCAAGAGCGGAGCACGTTTCTGGCTCGATTCGCACTTAAGGATTTTGAGTCGTGGAACAGAGTCTTATCATCGGACGAATACGACTCGGCTAACGCTCACAAAGCGGAGTTCTATGAGCCGCACCTAATCAAAGTGTTGGAGCAGCACAATGGAAAGGCTGAGCCACTCCAAGCCATCCGTGACACCGTGGCGTTGGTTATCGATGACTTAAGACTTGCGGACTTCGCTTTGACGTCAAGTCTTAGATTTCGGTACGGCACAACAATCCGTTTTCTAGCTGATGATCTGAAGAAACGCGGCATTCTCGATGTCAGTGAAGAATCTAAAAATAAATTCTGGATGTTAGCCAAACCTAAGGAACGGACTCCCGCCGATGCCTAAGACCGAGAGCCTTGATGAACTGATTGCCAAGAACGCGGCGGAGTTTGCCGATCAGATCAAAGCTGCGGCCCAGATGGCGGACAAGGAAGAAGAGATCCGCATCGAGGCCGAGCGGCAGCTCGCCTTCATCGAAAAACAGACAGGCATCAAGCTTGAAGGGAAACACGAGTTCACCGTCGCGAGTGGCCGTGCCGATTCCGTCTATGACCGCGTAATTATCGAGTACAAGAATCCGAAGAGCCCCGGCGCTCGCATCGGACCAAAAGCCGACTCACCCGGAAGCAAGAAAGTAGTTGAGCAGATCAAGAATCGCTTTTACGACATGCGAACCGCGCATGGGCACCAGCTCAACACTATGTTCGGCGTCGGACTCGACGGCAACTACTTCATCTTCATTAGATTTCGTGATGATAAGTGGCACGTCCAGGAACCTGTTGAAGTAAACAAGTATTCGGCCGAACGGTTCCTGTGGGCGCTCTACAACCTGGGTCAAAAAGGAAAGCCGTTTTCGTCGGAGTATCTCGCCGGCGACTTCGGCTCGGATTCAAAGCTGGCTCAGGATGGCGTACGCGCCCTCTACAACGCGATCATCGCAACGGACAACCCCAAGGCGCAGATATTCTTCAGCCAATGGAAGATTCTGTTCGGGGAGGTTTGTGGCTACGATGTAGATAATCCCTCCGACAAGATTAAGAAGCTGGCTGAGTTCTACGGCGTCGAACACCGCAAGAATTTCAAGGCGGCTGAACTGTTGTTTGCGGTTCACTCCTACTACGCGATCTTCATGAAGCTGCTGGCTTCCGAGATCGCCGCATACTTTCACAAACTTCCCACACCGCTACAAAAGATGATTCAGGCGTCTTCAAGAAACGCCTTGAAGCGCGAGATGGAAGACCTCGAAGCAGGTAGCATCTTCCGGCATCTGAACATCACAAACTTTCTAGAAGGAGATCTTTTCGCTTGGTACATACCTGTCTGGTCTGAGCCAATAGAACAACTTGTGCGTGGCATGGTGGCGCGGCTTGATGATTACAATCCGGGTACTCTTTCTGAAGATCCCGCCGGCAGTCGCGATCTATTGAAGAAACTTTACCAGCAGCTTTTTCCAAAGAGCGTTCGACACGATCTCGGCGAATATTACACGCCGGATTGGTTGGCTGAACATGTTCTGAATGAGCTTGAGTATGTCGGCGATCCTGATAAGCGCCTGCTCGATCCTGCTTGCGGCTCCGGCACGTTCCTGGTCATGGCGATCAATCGAATTCGAAAGTGGTACGACGAGAACCGCGAAAGGGCCCGGTTTGATGAAGGTGACCTCTGCCGAAAGATTCTCTCGAATGTAGTTGGTTTTGATCTTAACCCACTTGCAGTCATGGCGGCGCGCACAAACTATCTGATCGCGATTCGTGATTTAGTCGGCCATGTTGATAACGTCGAGATACCAGTCTACCTGTGCGACTCGATCATGACGCCATCAGAACACGGCGGGCTCTTCGCTGGAGCGCTCGGAAAAGCGAAAGAGCTGAAAACTGCAGCGGCAAGATTCATCATTCCGACGGAGATTGCGAGCCACCGGGATGAAGTAGCGAAATATGCCGAACAATTAGAGTTCGGTGTTCGCAATGGTTATTCACCAGAGGAGTTCGTTCAGCGCTGCCGTGATGAAGGTCTCACAGTCAGCGAAGAAGATCTCCACACCGATCTTTATGCTGAACTCGTCAGACTCGATAGAGAAAACAAGAACGGAGTGTGGGCTCGAATCATTAAGAATTCTTTCGCGCCCATCTTTGTCGGAAAGGTGGATTACGTCGCCGGTAATCCGCCGTGGATTAACTGGGAAAGCCTGCCCGGAGATTATAGACAAGCAACCGCCCCGTTGTGGCAAAAATATGATTTGTTTCGCCACAAGGGTTACAAGGCTAAGCTCGGCGGTGGCAAGGATGACATCTCAATCCTGTTTACCTACGTTGCGCATGATTGCTATTTGGATGAGGGAGGTCGGCTAGGCTTTGTTATTACACAGACTGTCTTCAAGACCAAGGGCGGTGGAGAGGGATTTCGCACGCTTCAATATCAAAGCGATGGCAAGACATACTATTTAACACCTTTGTCAGTCGACGATTTTAGTGATTTTCAGCCGTTTGAAGGGGCAACAAATCGTACGGCCGTGATTGTTGTCGGTAAGAGCACGAAGAAGTTTACATATCCGGTCCCGTACTTAGTTTGGAAAAAGCATCAAAAGCAGCGCGTTTCTCAAGACACCTCTCTTGAGGAAATTGTTTCTCGAACAAGCAGAAAAACATTCGCAGCTGCACCCATAGTTCCTGACATTCCGACATCGCCGTGGCTAACAGTTCCGAGCGAGGCACTGTCGGCAGTTAAGAAGGTGTTGGGTCAGAGCGCGTATGACGCAAAAGCGGGTACGTGTACTTGGCTTAATGGTGTCTACTGGATTCGAATACTCGAGGTCCTCAACGACGGCAATCTGCTGGTCGAAAACCTTCACAATGTTGGACGGATAGAAGTATCGCATGTTCGAACGGCGATTGAGCCGGATCTCGTTTACCCGTTATTGCGAGGGCGGGATGTCTTGCGTTGGCGAGGCGAGCCGTCTGCCCACATTATTCTTCCTAACCGGACCGACAAACTGGCAGGTATCGCAGAATCAGAAATGAAGCTTCAGTATCCCAAGACTTTCGCCTATCTCAAGTCCTTTGAACCGCAACTAAAAAAAAGGTCGGGCTTCAGGCAGTATTTCAAACCTACAGCTCCGTTCTACTCCATATACAACGTCGGGCCTTATACTCTCGCCCCTTACAAGGTTGTTTGGCGTGAACAGTCGAAAGAGTTTCAGGCCGCCAACTTGGGTTCGGTCGGTGGAAAACCAATAGTACCGGATCATAAACTCATGGAGGTTGCTTGCTACGCAGAAGATGAAGCTGATTATCTAACAGGCTTGTTAGGCTCCTCGCCCTGCAAGCTCCTTGTTATGTCCTATGTCATTTCGACCTCTACTTCTACTCATGTCCTTGAACACCTTGCAGTTCCAAAATATGATCCGAAGAAGGATCTCCACATTGAGCTCGCCGATCTTGCTAAGCGTTGCAAGATGGCAGCAGTGCGTGGTGAGGACGTATCAGGGGTAGAAGGAGAACTTGATGTCCTCGCAGCAAGGCTTTGGGGTATAGCCGAAACCGAATTGCGCTGGATTCAAACGGCATGGACCGAGTTGAAATCTGAGAGAGATTGACGCGATGGCCATTCAACCTGGACAGCTCGAGAGTATGAAAGTCATCACCGGTCTGGCGGAGGGCGACCTTGTTCGAAGCACGAACGATCTCTACAAGTCGTACGGAGTCGGATACATCCAGAAGATACGCGGCGAGCAGGCGAAGGTTGAATTCAATCCCTCGGTCTTCATGCAGCCGCCGTATCGCTCTGAGAATAAGATTCTCCAGTTGAAAGAACTTGAGCGCGTCGATTCGCCGCTTGATCGTGCAGCGCGAGGCGAATGGGACGAGCCGTGGCGTTTTGAGTTGAAGATGGCGGCGGCGCGTTTTCTCACCGGCAACAAAGGCGGCCAGCTCTCGAACGCCCGCACCGAAATACTTCCGCATCAAATCTTCGCCGCGCATCGCGTAGTCTCAAGTCCGAAACGTCGATTTTTATTGGCTGATGAAGTTGGCTTAGGCAAAACAATCGAAGCAGGAATGGTCTGGCAAGCGCTGGCTCAACGCGGTCAGGCTCGTCGCACTCTCATTCTTACTCCAGCAGGTCTAACGCTTCAGTGGCAGGAAGAGATGCAGGACAAGTTTGGCGCGTATTTTGAAATCTTCAAGCGAGACTTTCAGGCGGTCAACCCGCGCATCTGGGATCTGAAGGCCACCGCCATCGCGTCAATCGATACGCTCAAGCGGCCCGAGCACAAACGCGCCTTGCTGGAGAATCGCAAGTGGGACTTGATCATTTTTGACGAAGCGCACCGGCTGAGCGCCGTTAACTATGGCGGCGCCAAGACAGACAAGACGCAGAACTATCGACTCGCTGAAGAGATTCGTCACAAGCATTACTGCGAAGCGATGCTTTTGCTGACCGCGACACCGCACCAAGGCGAAGAGAACCACAGTCGCTTTAAGAACCTGCTCCTACTGCTCGACGACAACATGGATTTCAGCGGCCTGGATGTCCCGACTCTTTTCTCAAGCCAGGGACAGAGGTTCACAGACTTTGTCATTCGCACCCCAAAGAAGGATGTCACGGACGCGCAGGGGCACAAGGTCTTTCGAGGGCGGCAGACTCACCGGATGCCGTTCAAGATGTACGCGGACGAGGGGCGTTTCTATAACGCGGTGGCTGAGTACATTCGGGACAGCTACAAGATGGTTGAGCGACTAGCGGATCAAACTCATCGTCGCGCCGCCGGATTCCTGCTGACGACTTTTCAAAAACTTAACGCGAGCTCGACTGCCGCAATTCGATCCGCGCTGACGAAAAGGCTTGCACGGTTGCGCGGAGAGCTTGCTGATCTACCGGATCGTGATGAAGAAGAGGAGCTCTTCTTCGACGAGCGTTACGAGGGCGAACAGGAAGAACAAGACGTTCTGCTGGACGATCGGCAGATTCGTGAGGACGAGATCGAAAAGCTGGAACAACTACTTGACCTGCCGGTAAAGGAAGATAAGAAACTTACCAAGCTTTTGGAGTTGGTCGATCAGATAGAGACTGAGAGCCGGCGCGGACCCGAGGAGAAAGTTCTCATCTTCACCGAATATCGCCAGACACAGCATCACCTTGTGAGCGAGCTTGAGCAGAAGTACGGCAAAGGCTCGGTCGTGGTTATTCACGGAGGGATGAAGCTGGAGCGCGTCGAGGACCGTCAGGATATCGACGCAGTTTGGGCTCCGTTTGCAAATGAGGGCGCGCTGGTCGCACCGTCGACTAAGCGCACCAGCCAGCGACTGTTCCGAGATCATCCGAGGGTTCGCTTTCTGGTTTCGACCGAAGCCGGCGGTGAAGGGATCAATCTGCAGTTCTGCCATATTTGCATTAACTACGATTTGCCATGGAACCCGATGCGTGTTGAGCAGCGCGTTGGCCGCGTCTATCGCTATGGGCAGGACAAGGTCGTGCAGGTTTATCACTTCTTCAATCAGGGCACGATCGAAGATAAGGTTCAGGAATATTTTGAGCAGCGACTAAAACGAGCATCCGAAGCGATCGCTCAGGTTACCCATGAGGACCCGGAAGATATCAAAGCGACCCTCAATGGTCACTTGGAGAATGAAATCGATCCGGCCAAGATTTATCAGCGTGTGCTTGTAGAGGGTGATCTCAACAAACAAACTCAGAAGGAAATCGCCGAAGCAGTACAGCGCGCAAAGCAAGCTTACGAAATTGCGACCCAGAGTTTGTTTCGTGATGTGTCGAGTTACTCATTTGACAGTTATCGGCGCGAACTTGCTTCGGACCTCACGCTGAGCGATTTGAGCGGTTTCTCGGAACGATTCCTGACAAAGCATCGCCGACAGTTACAGCAAAAGGATTCTTTTCTCGAGTTTCTGGTTCCAGATGCTCTTAAGTCCTATGGCCTGCCGGAGCGATACAAGAACGCGACCTTTGATCGGCAGTTGGCAATAAAGCGAACTGATGCCGAGTTCTTCGCGCTGGGTCATCCGTTTGTTGATGCGATGCTGTCGTATTCTGGCTCGTACGATTTCGGCGGTCTAATTGCCATCAGGCACATTCAAGACTCAGCTCTGGCTGGACGCGCCGGTTTCCTCTTTCTCTTTGTAATTCGCCAACGCATCACCCGTGATGGCGGCGATGAGTGCCTGTTTCGGTTCGAGCCTGTCTTTGTTACCTCAGAAAACCAAGTTGACCTCGAAGCAACAATGACGGCAGTTACTTCTGCTGCTTTCGAAGTTGATACTAGCCGATGCCTTCCGCCTGACCCATCAACTGCGTTCGAGGTGGCCAAGGGTTACGTGGAGGAACAGATCGGGATTTGGGATTGGGTTGATGATGTAGAGTTTTTGGGAATGTCGTGGGTCGAGTTCAAATGAGTTAACCGAAACACCGGAGCCTCCGCCGTGTTCTCCCCAAGTGCAATTGCAGATTTCCTCGCGTGTCAGCATCTCACCGCTCTAAATCTTGGAAGGAGTCCTCATGCCTGATGTAACTCGTCGCCGCACAGGCGAAATGCTGCGAACGCTTTTCGAGTTCCTCATGCCTATGCCGGAAGGAATGCAAGCACGCGATGCTCTTGCCGAGTTGGAAAAGCGGCTGACGCTGACTCCGTACGAACAAGGAGAATACGATTCGGGCGGCAGACGTTTCGAGAAAATCGTTCGGTTTTCAACCGTCGATTTAGTCAAGGCCGGTTGGCTTCATAAAGAAAAGGGCCGATGGACGGTCACCGACGAGGGCAAGCGGGCTTATCAGACTCTCACCGATCCGGAGGCATTCTACAAAGAGGCCGTACGACTCTTCCATCAGTGGAAAGCGAGTCAACCCGAAGACCTCGAGCCCAGCGATTCGAAAGCAGAAGAAGAGACTCCAGCGAAGGCCGCTACAATTACGCTTGAGACCGCGGAAGAGCAAGCGTGGCAAGAGATCGATCAGTACCTACGCGGAATTAATCCGTACGAATATCAAGAAATAGTCGCCTCACTTCTTCGGGCGATGGGATACCACATTTCGTGGATTGCACCGCCGGGTAAAGACGGGGGCATCGACATCCTCGCAGCTTCAGATCCGCTCGGAACGAAACCGCCGCGAATTAAAGTGCAAGTGAAGCGACAAGAGCAGAAGATTGACGTGAACGGTTTGCGATCTTTCATGGCATTGCTTGGCGATGGCGACGTAGGCATTTTTGTCTCAGTAGGCGGGTTCACGAAAGACGCCGAGGGAGAGGCTCGTAATCAGGAGAAACGGAAGATAACCCTCTTGGACAATGAGAAGTTATTCGACCTTTGGGCTCAATATCACACCAAGCTCAATGACGACGATAGAAGGCGACTACCGCTCAAGTCCGTCCACTTTCTCGCTCTTGAGACATAGTTCAAGTGGCAAGTAACTGATGACATCATGCCAACCGACCTCATTCGTTTAATAAACAGTGTCGGAAAGAGTACGTTCGTACGCTTTTACGAAGAGTTCAGAAACGCTTCACTGGCACATGAAGACGTCGTCGCGCTTTTGCCACAGGAGTACACTCTGAAATCTCGCCACTCCCGAACAACTCATGCGCGAAGGATATTCCGCGAAGGCTTGGAAGAAGATGCTTTGGAAATCATCTCTCATGCGCAAGGAGTGGACGCTGAAACGGCAAGTCGAGCAGGTGAGCTTTTGAGAAAACTCAGACAATCCAAATGAACCCCGGAATCTTTCTCATTAACGACAAAGACGAGCTCGTTGAGATGAACGAGCAGGGATATAACTCTGAGAAGTTGTTGCAGGACTGGCTGGCGAAGTATCCGGATTTGCTCGTGGGTAATCAGATAGATTCGCAGACGCCGCGAAGGTGGCTCTTTATCGAAGGCGAATGCTCTGTGCCTTCGGAAGAAGGCGGGGCCGGGCGCTGGGCCATCGATCATCTCTTCCTCGATCAGGACGCCATTCCCACCATCGTCGAAGTGAAGCGAAGTATCGACACGCGTATTCGCCGCGAGGTCGTCGGGCAAATGCTGGATTATGCGGCCAACGCCGCGGCCCATTGGGCGGTCGCATACATGCGCGAGAGATTCGCCGCGAATTGCGAGCGCGGAAATGTCGATCCGGACGAGAGGCTGAAGGATTTCCTGGGAGATGAAATCAATCCCGAGTCCTTTTGGGAAAACGCGGATCGAAACCTGAAAGCACGCAAGCTTCGCCTCCTCTTTGTCGCCGATGTAATACCGCCCGAGTTGCAACGCATTGTCGAGTTCTTAAACGACCAGATGGATCAGACTGAAGTGCTCGCAATTGAAATCAAGCAGTTTGTCAGCGAGGGAGGTCTCCGCAGTCTTGTGCCAAGAGTCATTGGACAAACTGCGAAAGCACAACAGGCGAAAGCATCCGGCCCTCGCGTTGAAAGGCAATGGGACGAAGCGTCGGTGCTGCAGTTAATAGAAGAGAAGCGAGGGCCGGCCGAAGCCGAAGTTGCGAGACAGCTAATCCAATGGTCAAAAGAGCACGCCTCGCACTTGAATTGGGGCAAGGGCGCGAACGATGGTTCGTTTTCGCCGGTATTTGATTTCAAGGCCGATTACTTTTTCATTCCTTTCATTGTGTACACCTACGGCAAGGCGGAAATCATGTTCCGGCGCATGAAGATGAGACATCCGCCATTCGACGCCGATGGGAAGCGGCTTGAATTACTTCGCCGCCTCAATGAGATTCCGAACGTCTATCTGCCGGAGGACGGGATTGCTCGCCGGCCAAGCGTCCCGCTTTCAGCTTTGACTAATCACAAGGGGCTGGCCCAGTTTCTAACAATTATCGAGTGGACTGTGGACGAAGTCCGGCGTCGGCAGTCTCTCTGACGCGCGCACGCAGACCATCGCTCTCCGCAAGGTTCGAATGTGATGGCCAAAATCCGCCAAACGATACGAGCAGTTCTTCCTACTTATCAGAAAGATCGTCAGAAGTGGCGTAAGCAGATTCTTCGTAATGTTCGGCGGGTCAAAGAGGAAAATGGGATTGACTACAAGCCCGACCAGTTGTTTGCAGTTGAAGTGATCCTCTACATGGACCGCGGGAAGCGGCACGATATTCATGATATTGATAACCGTCTCAAAGATATTCTGGATGCGCTTCAAGGAGCATTTCGCGGATCAGGTAGGAAACTGCGGCTAATCAAAAACGACAATAAGATCTGTAAGGCGACGATTGAGAAGCGTCCGACGCCCAAGGTTTTCAAAAACAAGAAAGAGGATGCGGGCGGGCGAATTGTCATTCGACCGTATAAACGCCGGTGATTGGATGAAGCTGTCCAAGCTCGGGAGGTGACCGATGATGTTAGTCCTAATGTTGCAGAGCGCAGCTCCGACGTTTTGGGAAAAAGCTGGATGGATGTTGTTTGAGAAACTTGGTGTCGGGGTGGTTGTTATGGGGGCCGTCGTCGCAGGGCAATGGATGATCGAGCGATACAAGGCGAGGCGGGCCGTTTGGACCGAGATTTCAAAGGAGCGCGTTAAGCGGATCGCCGAAGACTGGAATGAAATGAATAAGTGGGACGGGATCGTTGGCGACTTGTATGCGAAGTTGCAGAGTATCCTTGAAAGCGGACGGCGCAATCCAGGTACTGCAATTGGCGGCAGGCCCGAGCTGTCTGAGACGATCGAGTTTCTGTCCACCTTCGACCTGTCACAGATTTCAAGTACGCTCACAGAAGACTGCAAGGCGGAACTAGCACCGCTGATAAAACAATCCGAAGAGCAAGCAACTGTGGTGAGTAAAACGCTCCAAGCTAACAGGTTTTGGCTCGGTAAAGACCTCTACACGCACTGTCGAGAGTTTCAGAAGACGTTGCATAACATCTGCGTCTCTTTTGGCAAGATGGACTTTAGTAACCTCAAAGACCTCGCGGAAGAACTCAATCACCGCCGCGAAGATGTCTTAACAACACTGAAGAGTGTGAAGTAGGGCTCCCGAGGCAGCAGACGGCATGCGGCATCTCCGGATTTCGGATTTCGGATTTCGGATTGCGAATTGCGAATTGCGAATTGCGAATTGCGGAATGAAGAGTTATCTAAAAAAGTAAGTAGGTCGTTGAAGACATGCGGCAAAAGCTTATTCAAATCACCGGCCTCGCAGTGAGCGTGCTTTACGCGGGCGTGATCGTTTGGCTGTTTGCGACGGAGCCGCGCAGCTTCAAAGAAGTCGCTACCGGAGCCCAGGTGGCGACCGGTACTTACCAGGTAGATCAGCAGAAGTTTGAGGCCGCCCTCGCGCTCTTTCGGCGCGAGCAGTTTCGCGCCGCGCGCGACGAGTGGCAACGCGCTGACCCGGCCCAGAGTGATCAGAAGACACAGTTCTATATCGCCTACGCTTTCTACCGGGAAGGTTGGGGGCGCGTTTACTACGATCAGGATCTGTTCAAGCAGGGCCTGGAAGCAGTCAATCGGGCAATTGCGCTCGCGCCGGCGCCGCTTACCGTTGAGGATGACAATCTCCAGATGCGTACGGCCGCAGAGTTGAAGGCGGAGTTGGCACAAGGCACGGAGCGCACCTGGGGAGACATTAATCCGTTGAAGGTTCTTCGAACAAGGAAGTGAGAAGAAATTTACTCATTGAATCATTTACTCATTGAATCAATGAACCAATGAATCAATGAACGATGAAGCAGTAATGAGTAATGAGTAATGAGTAATGAGTCATTGAATCATTTACTCATTGAACTAATGAACCAATGGATCAATGAATCAATGAATCAGTGAGCCAATGAACCAATGAGCCAATGAACCAATGAATCAAGGTGACGATTTAGCAATGGGCACGCCAGTCGACGTGGAGGCGGTTGATAGCGCATCTGCGACTGAACTGACACCTGCCGAACGGGGCGACGTTGAGTCATCGCAGCTATCTAATCGCGATTTATTGCCGACTGCTCGCCGCCCACTGCCCACTGCCCACCGACTGCGGAATCAGGCGCTGGTAACTTATTGGGCTCTGCCGCTTATTTTCCTGACGGTGGCGCTGTTGGGCGGCTTGCGTGTCAGCGCCGACGATCGCGCGTTTATCTTTTGGCCGCCGCCGCTGATTACGCTCGTTCTTGCCGTCCTCCTGATGCTGCTGTTTGTACGCGGTGGCTTGATTGAATTGAGTTCGTGGCTGGCTGCCGACCATCCACCGCTCCGGAATGTAAGCCACATCTGGCTTCTGCTAACTCTCTTTTTCGCATCTGCGCAGGCGTTCAATTCGGTTCTGCCGGAACGTGGGTTACTGCATTGGCTCTTCTCATTCTTTTTTCTCTGGACCCTTTGGAACAACCAGTTTTCATCTTTCGATGCGCGGCGTCTGTTGCGCAGCCTGGTAGTGCTTTTTGGAACCGCATTCGTCCTCAAGCACATGCTGCTGGCCAGTCTCTATGCGCCGGACGGCGGTTGGCTCAAGCGGCTGGCCGGGGCGCTGGCGCAGGGAGTTTCTCTCGGCACGCTCGATGCGCCAATGTTTGCCCCGGCCACCGGCTATATTTCTTTCTTCACGCTGGGGCTTTATATTGCCGGGCTGATGCTCTCCAGTACAGTGATGAGTGATGAGCAGCCGAACATAGTTTCGAGTTCGTAGTTTCGAGTTTCGCGTTAAGTCCAAAGTCCAAAGTCCAAAGCAGAAGGCAGAAGGCAGACATCAGATATCAGACGTCAGAGGTCAGACAGCAGACGGCAGGAGGCAGAAGCAGACGGCAGGAGGCAGAAGCAGAAGGCAGGAGGCAGGAGGAAGTCAGTACCATTAGCTAGTAGCAGAAAGCTCGCAGTAGTATCATCAGACCACCAAAGGATGAGATCTATGAAATTGCCTAGACTAACTGCAGTAATCGAAAAAGAGGGAAAATGGTTTGTGGCAACTTGTCCCGAACTGGGCGTCGCGAGTCAGGGGCGTTCGTTAGAGGAAGCCGAGGCCATGATTCAGGAGGCCGTTGAACTCTTGCTGGAAGAGGCTGATGAGGCCGAAATCCGACGTCGTCTGAGCCGTGGAGTCAAAGTTAAGCGTTTGGAATTAGCGCATGCCTAAACTACGAGTCTCTCCGCTCGTGAAGTTTGCCGAATTCTTCAAAAACACGGTTTCGCTCTTGTCCGACAAACGGGCAGTCACCTCATTATGCGCCGAAATTTGCCTGAGAGATCGATCACGGTCCCGGTGCCAAATCATTCTGAAATCGCCAAGGGCACACTGAAGAGCATTATTCGGCAGAGCGAATTGCCACAATCAGAATTCAGGATCTGAAAGCAGGGGCAGAAGGATGAAAGCAGATGGCGGAAGGCGGACGAAACAAAGTTTCGAGTTTCGAGTTCCGAGTTTCACGTTAAGTCCAAAGTCCAAAGTCCAAAGTCCAAAGTCCAAAGTCCAAAGTCCAAAGTCCAAAGTCCAAAGTCCAAAGTCCGAAGTCCGAAGTCCGAAGTCCAAAGTCCAAAGTCCAAAGTCCAAAGTCCAAAGTCCAAAGTCCAAAGTTCAAAGTTCAAAGTTCAAAGTCCAAAGACCAAAGTCCAAAGTTCAAAGTCCGAAGTCCAAAGTCCAAAGTTCAAAGACCAAATTATGAAGTTACTTTCATTTGTATTATGTGTAGCATTCTCGGCTTCCGGATGTAGTTCGCAGAGCAACAGTCAGAGATCGGACGTGGGAAATAAGCCGGCAGAAGGTAGTCCGCAGAAGGCCGAAGGCACCCCGGAAACCGCTGCCCTCGAAAATCAAATCAAAGAAATCGCTGCAGAGGCAAAAGGCAAGGTCGGCGTAACTGCGGTCGCGTTGGAATCCGGCGAGACCGTCGCGTCGCTCAATCCGCACGAACACTTTCCCATGCACAGCGTCTATAAGCTGCCGATTAGCATGGCGGTGATGAAGTCCGTTGACGCGGGAAAGATAAAGCTCTCTGACAAAATAACAATCAGCAAGGACGATCTGGTCGGACGCGTGGCCCAATCGCCGATGCGCCTCCGACACCCGAACGGGACGACATTGACAGTCGAAGAGCTTCTTCGCTTTGCGATCTCTGAAAGCGATGGCGCGGCGTCGGATGCTTTGATGAAGCTCGCGGGTGGGCCGGCCGGGGTGCAGGCTTATCTCACCGAGCTGTCCATCAAAGACATGATCGTGCTCGACACTGAGCAGACCTTTAGCCAGAACAATACAGCGCAGTATCGCAACTGGGCTACGCCTGAGGCGTCGGTCGCGCTGCTGCGCGCGCTGCACGAACGGCGCGGAATCTCGGAATCATCCCAAGCCCTGCTGTTGAAGTTCATGACGGAATCGAAGCCGGGGCAGAAGCGCTTGAAGGGAATGCTGCCGGCGGGCACGGCGGTCGCGCATAAGACGGGGACTTCAGGCACGGACAAAGGAGTTACCGCAGCGACGAACGATATCGGCATCATTACTCTGCCGAACGGAAAACGTGTGGCGATTGCCGTGTTTGTTGCAGACTCGCCGGCGGATGAAGCGACGCGCGAAGGCGTGATTGCGAAGATCGCGAAAGCGGTCTTTGATGCAGTGGGCAGACGAAACAAAGTTTCGAGTTTCGGGTTTCGAGTTTCAAGTTAGGTCCAAAGTCCAAAGTCCAAAGACCAAAGCAGAAGGCAGAAGGCAGAAAGCAGAAAGCAGAAAGCAGAGGTCAGACGTCAGACGGCAGACGTCAGGAAGCGGAAACAAGAGCAGCGATCAGTCACCGCGGCGCGGTCGAAGATGGTAGCCAGGGGTAAGTCCCGATGCATCGGGACGCCACCCCTGGATCGAGGTTAGAAAAGATTTCTGCGCCCTGAAGGGGCGCGATAATTCTGTCGCCCGCTTCGCGGGCTTTGAAGCAATTCAAGAGACGTGCTCTTTGAGTCCAGCGCCAGCTTAAGCCGGCCGAGCGTTTTCATCCCAGCGGCTCTGACGCCCTCCTGCGCCCCTTCAGGGCGCGACTACTATTATCAACTGATCCAGGGGTGGCGTCCGATTTCATCGGACTTACCCCTGGCTACCATCTTCAACCGCTACGCGGTTCTTCCCAACCGCTACGCGGTTCTTCCCAACCGCTACGCGGTCCTTCCCGCCAATGCCTACTGCTTACTGCTCACAATTCCTTCATCAAGAAATATAGCGTGTGTCCTTCGCTAATCCGCGGCAGCTCGCCGAAGACGCGATAACCCAAACCCTCGTAGAACGGTAGCGCTTGAAAGCTGGTCGTCTCGAGATAGACCAGCGGATGGGCGTTTGCGGCCGCGTAGTCCTCAATTGCTGTCATCAATTTCGAACCGTAACCGCTGCCGCGGTGTTGCTCATCAACCCAGAGCGCGTCAATGTGCATCGAGCGTCCCCACAAAGTTCCCTGAACGCCCGCGATAATCCGCCGCTCCGCGTCACGAACGTAATAAGCCACCGGTCGCGGCCATTCATTGTTGGTTCGATCGCGATTGAATAGGCGCACGCCATCGACCAGCGTGCGGAAGTCTTCGGGGCGCGGACTCTCATCTAGTTCGAGGTTCATGCCGTGAGTTTCCGGTTTCAGGCTGCATGTTTCAAGTTGAAATCGGAAGAAGCAAGTGATGAGTAATGAGTGATGAGGCACCGCGGAGCGGTTGAAAATAGTATTCGCGCCCTGTGGGGACGCAAGAGGGTGTCGGAGCCGCTGTGCGAACCGGATCATAAACGTGACTTGGATGAAGATACTCAATCGTTCTTCGCCCGCTAAAGCCGGCGCTGGACTCAAAAGGGGACTCTGATCCCAGCGCTGAAGCGCTGGCCTACTGTCAAATGTCCGCTACGCGGACGAAATCGACCGCGGCTCGGCGACACCCATTCGTGCTTTTCGTCTATTCACGATTTACCACTTACGATTTACGATTTGCGATTCGCGATTTCCTAAAGTCTCACTCGCAGATTAAACTCCCTGTCTCATGCAAGAAGTCTTTGGGCCGGAAGGCCTCATCGCCAGGACTCATCCTGAATACGAACACCGGCCGGGCCAGATTGAAATGGCGTCGGCGGTTCTGCGCGCGTTTGAAGAGAAGCGTCACCTGATAGTCGAAGCGGGCACCGGGACCGGAAAGACGCTTGCTTACCTGGTGCCGGCCATTGCGGCGGCGTGCGGCAGCGGCGCGCGCATCATCATTTCAACCGGCACAAAAAACCTGCAAGAGCAGTTGATGGAGAAAGACATTCCGTTTCTTCAAGAGACTTTGCCGGCGAAGTTTCGCGCGGCGGTGATGAAGGGGCGGAACAATTACGCTTGCCTGCATCGGATCAAGCGCGCGGAAAGCATGCCGGTGCTGGAAGGGCTCGAGCAGATCGATCAATTCGACGAAGTCTTTCGCTGGTCGACGACGACGGAAACGGGAGACCGCGCGGAGCTTTCGAATCTGCCTGAGAATCTGCCGTTCTGGCGACACATCGATGCGCGCTCAGATACTTGTCTGGGACAAAAGTGTCCGGATTACGAGCCGTGTTTTGTCACGCGGATGCGGCAGAGGGCTTTGGATGCCGACATCATCGTCGTCAATCATCATCTGTTCTTTGCCGATTTAGCTTTGCGGAACGGCGCGTATGGCGCGGTGCTGCCGGATTACGCGGCCGTGATCCTGGACGAAGCGCACCAGATTGAAGACGTCGCTTCGGAATACTTCGGCGTGCAGGTTTCGAATTATCAGATTGATGATTTGCTGTACGACGTAGGCGCATTGCGGCTCGAGGATCGGGAAGTGGAAAGAGAGCTGGCGCGGATTAGCGCGCGCATGCAGCGATTCGCGGATGCGTTCTGGGTTTCGTTTCGTGAGGGCCGCGGGTTGGAAGGAAGGTATGCGCTCACGCCGCGCGATGTAGCGCAAGTTGCTAACTTGCGATCGGTTGATTCACACGAAGCTGAATGGCAAACAGACGAAGAGCCGCAAGTTAACAACTTGCGCCACAACGAGGCGCACCAAGCGCTCGACAATGCGCTCTATCGTTTGGAAACCACGTTGGCGATTCTCAAGGATCCGCCACCGGATGCAGAGAGCATTCTGCGGCGCACCCGCGAGTTGCGCTTCTCGGTAAGCTTCATCGTCAAAGCGGACGATCAGAAATTCGTTTATTGGCTGGAGCGGCGCGGCCGCGGGGTTTTCCTGCGCGCGTCGCCAATCGATGTTTCGGGATTGCTCCAGGATCGGCTCTTCGAGAAAGTGCCAACCGTCGTTCTGACTTCCGCGACGCTTTCGAGCGCCGGGAACTTTCGCTTCATACGCGAGCGTCTGGGTCTGGACGAAGGCGAAGAGATGTTCGCGGAATCAATCTTCGACTTTGAGAACCAGGCTGTCCTTTACTTGCCGCCTTCGATGCCTGACCCGCGCTCGCCGCAGTGGGGACGCGCCGCGGCTGATGAAGTGATCAAGATTGTGAACGCGACTGAAGGCCGCGCCTTCGTGCTTTCGACCAGTAACGCCGGCATGAACGAGCTCTTTGATCGCGTGGCGTCGCAGATCGATTATCCGTGCTTTGTGCAGGGCAGCGCCTCGAAAGGCGCTCTGCTGAAAAAGTTCCGCGAGACGCCGCACGCAGTGTTGTTTGCGACGGCGAGTTTCTGGCAAGGGGTCGATGTGCGCGGCGACCAACTATCGTGCGTGATCATCGACAAGCTGCCGTTCGCAGTGCCGACTGATCCCGTCGTCGCGGCGCGGCAGCGACACATTGAAGAGATGGGCGGCTCAAGCTTCTATGAATACAGCGTGCCGCAGGCGATTATTAGTTTGAAGCAAGGATTAGGTCGTCTGATTCGCAGCACATCGGATCGCGGTGTGCTCGCGGTGCTCGATCCGCGTCTAAGGACGAAGATGTATGGGCGACAGTTTCTCAAGAGCTTGCCGCCGTGCCGTGTGACTTCGAAGATTGAGGATTTGGCCTCGGTGTTTGCGGACCGGTCCAATGTCCAAAGTCCAATGTCCAAGGTCACGAACGCTTGAGCTAGTGCTTACTCGGTGCATGCTCTGTGGTGCTCAGTGTCTTTGTGGTAGGTAATTGTTGAGATACATTCACCACAGAGACACAGAGCACGCGCGAAGGAAACCGTTTAAACGGTTTCTCGTTGTCTGAGTTTCGCGTTGCCACCGGGCTAAAGCCGCGGTGTGAATGAGAAGGTCCATCAGTCGCACCGCCAACAAGTGCCGAACTTGAAACTTTAAACTTGAACCCTGAAACTAAGAAAGATCCCATTTCCTACTGGAGGCAAAGATGAAGGAAGAAAAAGAAGACAAGAGAATCTATAAAGTGGTCGTCAACGAACAAGGAGTGTATTCGATCTGGCCGGCCGATCGAGAGAACATGCTAGGTTGGAATGACGTCGGCAAGAGTGGCACGAAACAGCAGTGCCTCTCACAGATCGAAGAGCTTTGGCCGGCCGATCGCGAGAATTAATGAGCAAGAAGACGAAATTGACTGAAGCCAGTGCCCATGCCCGGACAATTTGAAGTAATGATCGAGCGCAACTTTTCCAGCGCGCATCAACTGCGCGGCTATCGGGGAAAGTGCGAAAACCTGCACGGTCACAACTACAAGATCGAAATCTACGCGCGCGGCAACGAGCTGAACAACATCGGTTTGCTGGTGGATTTTGTCGAGCTAAAGCAGGCCGCCGACGATCTGGTTACGTATCTGGATCACAAGAATCTGAATGAGCTCGAGCCGTTCGTCGTCGAACAGAATCCCTCAGCGGAAAACGTCGCGCGGTTTGTTTTGGAAAAGTTGGCCGCGAAGATTAACGACGAGCGCGTGCAGATTTATAAGGTGAGATGCTTCGAGACGCCGACGAGCGTGGCCACGTATACGGTGGAATGAAACGGTCTGCCCAAAGTCCAACGTCCAAAGTCCAACGTCCGTTTAGACATTGGACATTAGACTTTGGACGTTGGACTTAACCCAATCAGCCCAGCTCCCGCAAATACTCATCATACAATTCACGATCGCGTTCACTGATCTCAGTGATGCGCGCGCCGATGAGATAGCCGTCGTCGCGCTTCTCATAGCGGACGGGCATGGCCTCGATTTCGATCGAAACGCCACTCGGCAGATCAAGCTCGATCGACATTGAGTTCTCGCCGCCGGTCAGGTACTGCGGATCGATGTTCTGCGCGTGCAGCATCACCGCGAGACCAATCGTGCTGAGATTGACGGTATGACCCGCCACCGCGCGCATGTGCTGCACGCCGGTCTGACTGTTCTCAGCTTCGCGCAGCAGCACGCTGAATTCGAGGCGGGCTTGAAGGTTTGCATCGAGCCTGGGAGACTGTCGACGGTCTTCAGGGTTTGATTGCACAGTCGGGGTTTCCTTCTTTGTTCGTCCGGTTCGTTTCGCTCAGTTCGCGCTCACGGCCTCCGAGCCAATCCGATACTTCTTGATCTTACTGTAAAGGCGCGGCCGGTAAATGCCAAGCATATTTGCAGCTTTCTGCTTGTTACCACCGGTCCGTTGAAGTGTGCGCTCGATGACGAACTTCTCGATGTCCTCGAGGGTCATGTTAGGCGGAACATCCCAGGCCATCGTCGGTGAAGTAGCGGACGGCGCCGTGCCGTTGTCGAAAGGCAGATCGACGGGTTCGATGCGATCGCCCTTCGCAAGAAGTACTGCACGCTCGATCACGTTCTGTAATTCGCGCACATTACCCGGCCACGAATGAGAGAAGAGACGCTGGTAGGCCGACTGCGACACGCCATTAAGCGGCCGGTCGTACTTCTCGGAATACTCTTTGAAAAAGTGATCGCTGAGTAGCTGGATGTCTTCCATCCGTTCGCGCAAAGGCGGCACGTGGATGGTGATGGTTGAGATGCGATAAAAAAGATCGTCGCGCAAAAGTCCGTCGCGGATGGCATCGGCCGGCATCCGATTGGTCGAGCAAATCAGACGAAAATCCACCGGATAGCTCTTCTCTGAACCGATCTTTCGGCAGGAGCGTTCCTGCAGAACTCGGAGGAGTTTCGGCTGCAACTCCACAGGCATTTCGGCGATTTCGTCCAGCATCAGCGAGCCGCCGGCGGCATGCTGTACCAGGCCCTCTTTGTCGGCATGAGCGCCGGTGAAGGCGCCTTTGGTGTGGCCGAATAACTCGGATTCGATCAGCTCTTTTGGCAGGGCCGCGCAATTAACTTTAATGAAAGGCTTTTTCGCGCGCAGCGAGTTGTAGTGGACTGCGTTGGCAATCAGTTCTTTGCCGGTGCCGGACTCGCCGACGATCAAAACGTTGGCGTCGGACTTCGCGACAGACTCGATCGTTTCGTAGATCGTCTGCATCGGTTTCGACGATCCGATGATGTTGAAGTACTCAGCGCGCGTCGAGAGCTGCCGTCGCATGTTTGCGGTCTCAGCCACCAACTCGCGACGCTCGAGGGCCTTCTCAACCAGCGGCGACAACTCTTCAAAGTCGAAGGGTTTTTCGACGAAGTAAAACGCGCCTGATTTAATTGCCTCGACCGCGACTTGCACCGATCCGTAGCCAGTCACCACGATCACTTCCGTCGAGGGTTTTGCATCTTTCATGTGACGCAGCAACTCGAGTCCGTCCATGTCCGGCAGTTGCAGATCGCAGATGACCAGATGATGCGCGCCACCGTCGAAAAGATCGATGGCTTGAGTGCCGCTGGAACTTACATCAACCGAGTAACCCTCATCCGTCAGGTGTTGGCGCAACGAATCGCTCATCAGCGGCTCGTCGTCAACAACCAGAATCCGAGTATCTTTGTTCTTTGGTTTGCTCATTCTGATTACGTAGAACTCCTTTTGGATTTATTCGGAGAGAGGTAACGTGACACGAATCTTGTCGCGATCGAATTCAACCACGCCGCCGTGGGCTTCAACCGCTCGTTTAGCGAACTGTGCATGGATGCCAGGCTCAATACCGTCTCGCAAAGTTAAGCCGCGCCATTCAATGATGGCCTTCGCGGAACCTTCGCCGGCACTTCTTTCGGCGTGCAGCGTGACGGGTGATTCACCATTTGCGTTTCGGCCGGCGAATGCTTCTCGCGCCAACGAGCTGAAGGCACCGGCGAGCATATGCGGATCGAATGTGCCGACAAGTGGCCCATCACTGATGTCCCCCAAGAGACTTCCACTCAGGGCCCCGGTCACTCGCTGCGCTGGATCCTGTGCGGCCGTCTGGATTACGCTGCGTAAGTCGATACCGGTTTGTTGTCGCAGATCCTGCGGCTGTGCGTATCGCACGAGGGCCGTTAAATCTCTCGCTGCGCGATCCAAACCAGCGACAAGTTTCGCAATCGTTTCGCGCTCTTCCTGGGAGTGTTCGTCGCGCTCGAGACGCTTGCGCAGAAATGTGGCGTACAATTTGAGTCCATTAAGCTGGTTCTTGAGATCGTGAACGATTCTGAGCGTCGCTCGGCCCAGATCTTCGAGGGCCGCAGGGTCGAATTGTATGGCAGATGCAGCTTTCATTGAGTAAAGTCGATGATAACGCTAAAGCTGTACGAAATAGGCTCGATTGCGTTGTGATTTTGTGTCGTGTTTCAGTGCGAGAGCAAAACAAGGTTGTTTGGGCGTATGTTTGTCGTGCGATTAAGGCGCAGTGAGGGGCAGGCTTAAAGTTAATGCGAGAGAAAGAACTCTTTTTGGTGGTTGAAGATTTCGAGGATAGTCGCTTCATGATGCGTCGGCTGCTGGAAATGGCCGGTCACAATGTGATCGAAGCGACGGACGGCGAGCAGGCAGTAGAAGTGGCTTTGAGCCAGCATCCGGATTTAATCCTCATGGATCTGAGTTTGCCGAAGCTTGATGGTCTGGAGGCAACCCGGCGGATTCGCGAGAGTGAAGAGTTCCGCGATGTGCCGATTGTCGCGGTTTCAGCTCATGATGGCACTGAATCGCGCGAAGCAGCGCTCGCAGCTGGATGTAACGAGTATGTGACGAAGCCCATCGATTTTGATCAACTCAACAACCTCATCAATCGCTTCCTGGCGAAGAACGGGGAATAACAATTTTGTACCGGAATCGCTCGTTAGATGCCCGATTACAATGCCAATTGATTAAACCTACCGCTGGATAATCCTGTTTTCCCACCGCTGTACGCGAATCACGGCTGGCACAACCCTTGAGTACTCAAATGATGTGAGTTCTGCGGATCAGCCCCCTGCTTTGACGCCAGAAAGAACTACGTGCGAAGCGAAGACCTCCCCGGACCTCACGCAAACTTCGAACATAGGAGCGTCCTTGGATCTGACCGAAAGGGCGGCCGGAAAACTGGACGACGGGATCATGAACGGCGATTTGGACATACCTCACAACCGCGTGCGCCTCAACGGAGCATTGTTAGCGCAGGGTGAATTCGGACCTGATGAAGTCAGGAACGTGACGCACGAGCTTCGCACGCCTCTAAATGCAATTATCGGCCTGTGTCAGTGTCTGGAACGCGACCGCGAAGCGCCGCTTACTGAACAGCAACGCGACACCGTCGCGCGCGTAGATCGCAACGCGCATGCACTGCTTGAGAGCGTCAACAAACTTCTGGAGCGGCTGCGCAATAACAAGCACTAACGACTCGGTTGGAAGCTCTTCTCAAATAGAAATGAGATCAGGCGGGGTGACTTGCCTTCATCTTCTTCGTGCCACCATTCTTTCATCTCTTTAAGCATTAACCCGTTTGCCTGGGCTGCGTTCGTGAAGTCCGTTACGTGATGCGTGAAAGCCGCGATGTGCTTTGTGTCATCCGCTCGCTGGAAACGCGCCTGTGTGCCCAGGTACTGTCGAAACGGATGCAGCTCACAGATAAAGAACCGGCCGCCTTCGGTCAGTACGCGAGACGCTTCAGCAAAAATGAAATTGAGATCTTCGATATGTTCGAGCACCAGATTGCACACGATTAGATCGAATGATTGATCTTTGGGAGGCCACCGCTTTGTAATGTCGGCAGTTTCGAAAGTGACGTTCGGCGCCGTTACTTTCGCCCTTGCTTTCTCAATCATGCCCGCCGAGAAATCCAGCGCCTGCACATGTTCGCCAATCGATGCGAGCAGCGGCGTGTTCTTTCCCGTCCCGCAGCCAATCTCAAGAATTGATTTACAGCGGAGCTTCGCGAGTTGTTCCCGCGCGATCTGCTGATCCAAATCGCGCGTCAGGTTTCGATCTGAATCGTAAGTGGCGGACCAGTCGGTGTAAGCATCCTGAATTGTCATCACTATTAGAATGGCACAGACTTTAGTCTGTGAGTTCGACGGGTGAATCACAGACTGAAGTCTGTGGCACTCAACACGCGAGTCATTCGCGAACAGCTATCACTTCATAAACTGCGTTTTTGAAAAACACACGTTTCAGGCGATCGCCGGCATGACGCGCGCGCGCGTGCTGCGCCCGCGTCTTGGCCGCTTCGAGATCTGTTTTCTCTTCAACGATTCGTAAAGGTTGCCGCACGAACAACTCACGGGCGCGCGGGACAGTCAGGTGGACGGTGTGATCCGCGAACGGGCCGACTTCGTAACGAACGCCGAAACGCTGCCAAAAACCGTGAATTCCCGAGGCCAACGAATAGATCGGGTGATGCACATTCACCGTGAAGTACAGCACGCCCGAAGGCGCCAGGACGCGCACGATTTCCGAGACGATTTGTGCGGGCGATTCAGCGTGGTCCACGACGTTGTCACACAAGACGACGTCGAACGAGTGGTCCGGAAAGGGAAGTGCTTCGCCGATCGCGCCGATGGTTGTGGCCTTTCGTTGCCATCCCGGAAACAGTGATGAGTAATGATGGGCGAGCGGATCTACGCCGATGGCGTTCTGTGACCCGAAATAGAAGATTAGGCCGTGGGCTCCGCTTCCGACTTCCAACACGCGCGCGTCGTCAGCGATCGGACTTACCCGCTGCAATTTCGCGCGCACTTCGGCAGACGCTTGCGTCATGCCGGAGATTAACTGCGGTTCGTGACCGCGAACCTTCTGCGCCTTCTGCTGCTGGTACTCAAGTTGGCGCTCAAGCGCGCGACGCGCGCGCCGATGGCTGAAGGATCCGTTGTCAGGCGTCATCAGATTTCGGGCTCGATCGGAAAAGCGAACTTTGAGAACTCGGCTTTGCCGACCGATGTGCGGAAGCGCTCTGCGCTTCGGACCGTGCATTACAGTGTCAGGGGGCTGTGTCCCGAAAACTGGGCGCAGCCCAAAGATCTGATGCCAAACTCTCCGGAAGGCCCCAGGCCTTCCGCACATCAAACGGCAAAGCCGCTGATAAGCCGTCCTGTTAACTTCTTCCGGACTGCCTTGCCTCAAAAGTGCGAAACGGCAGCTCTCATTCACACCGGGCTTTAGCCCGGTGATAAGCAGAGCACGAGAATAGTGAACCGTTTTAACGGTTTCCTGGCCTTCGCAAGACACTCAGGCGATTGGCTAGGAAGGACTTGCCCTTGAACCACACGGAGAAACCGTTGAAACGGTTCCTATGATTCTCACGGTCTTTCATCCGCGGGCTGAAGCCCGGTGTGAATGAGATTAAGACTCTCAGCCTTTTGAGCCAAAGCAATTCCGAACTGTTCTCTCAGTATTTTTTCGTACTCCGTTTTATCCGCCAACTCTAACTCCTCGCGCTCGCGGCCACGCGTGGTGATCAAACGCATCTCGCTCAGCGACACCCGGCCATCGAGCGTTGCGCGTGAGCAGATGCGCTTTTGCGTGAAGTGCGACTGCGGCGACGTTTGATGATAACGACACATTTCGTCGTAGTCCGCGAATCCGTATGGCTCCAGGGTAAACCGATATTGAGGCTGCCAGTCACCATCCTCTCGGCGCCGCGACATGACCAAATGAGTTTCGGTCTCTTCGATTTTGAAAGCGTCGTCGCCCTGGATTTGTGGCTCGCGTTCATCCAACAACAACGGCTCGCGAAATGAATCGCCAAATCCCACGTCCGCGAGCCAACGATCTTCGAGCGTCACCATCAGCGTCATGTGATCGAAGGGTTCACCGAATTCCCCTTCGTTGTTGGCGACCTCGGCTGACAGCATCGTGACGTTGAATCCCAGCGAGCGAAGCAAGGCGGCAAACACTCCGTTCAACTCGTAACAGAAACCGCCGCGCTGTCGTCGCACAATCTTTTCAAACAGCGCGTCGTCACTCAGGACGATTGGCTCGTGGCGGTGAATGCTCAGGTTCTCAAAGGGGACGGACAGCAAGTGCGCGAGATGCAATTGCCGCAGGGTCTCAGCCGAAGGCGTGAGTAGGCCGTGGTAGTTAATTCGCTGAAGATAGGCCGCCGTGTCCAAATCCGCCTCTACTTCACCGGTTCCATTCCCGGGTTGTGCGATGCGTCGAAGACCATCAACCGCTTTGCCAATCCGTCGGGAATAGGCCCAACAAGGCGATTGTAATCAAGCCGCAGAACCTGCAGCGACGTAGCTCCCGAGAAATCGGGAATCGAACCCGCGATTTGGTTTCGATTAAGACGGAGGTCAGTGAGCTTTTTCAGCTTCCCAAACTCTGCGGGAATCGTGCCGGTTAGTTTGTTGTTGGCGAGCAGCACGGCGCGCAGATTTGGATTCAACGAAGCCGGAATCGGTCCCGTGAGTTCATTGTTGTGAATAAAGAATTCTTCGAGCAGCGGTTGGCGAAGCAACTGCCCCGGCAACTCACCTGAAATGCGGTTGTCCTCGGCGCGAACAATCTTGAGCTTTGGAGTGTTCCAAATTGTCGGCAGCGGCCCGGACATTTCATTGGCGTGCAGATCGAGGTACTCAAGCTCAGGCAACACAGCGACGCCCGCGGGAAGCTGTCCGGTAATCTTGTTGCCTTTCACCCACAGGTTCTTGAGCGCGCGGCAGTCACCGAGCTTGTCCGGCATTGCACCCGAGATCTTGTTGAATGAAAGATGCAGCGTGTGCAGTCGCTCGAGACGGCAGATGGCTGCTGACATCGGACCAATCAGGTTATTGTCGTAGATCGTCAGCACCGTGACATAACCGTCGGCGTCAGTCGTCACGCCATGCCATTCGCCCACGGGACGATCGCTGCCCCAGAAGTCGCGCTCGATCCAGTCGGGCCCTCCGAGCGCTTCATAGAACTCCGTCAAAGCACGTCGTTCGCGCTCGCGTACGGCGGCGTCCCTGGGTTCGGGAAGGGATTTGGCCGGATCCGGTTTTTGCGTCAGTGCGGGCGAAACGAACGCAGCTAGCAGCAAGAGCGCGATAACAAATTGCCTCAACTCGGTTAATCCTCCAACATGTTTTTCATGAGTTCGTAGAGCTTACGCGTCGTATTCGTGTTTCGCACGGTCATGTCCTGAAAAAGTTTCTGGCTTGAAAGTTTGAACATTGTCGTCTGGCTCATGTCACTTATCCGTGCCGACCATAGCAGCGTGCCAGGATGATAAACTACTTTTTCAATTTCACGTTTAGCTCCGAGACTCTCCAGCACCTTCTCGGAATCAATCGAATGCCTGAGAAATATTACGTTGTACTTCCACTCCTTGTCGCCATCCCAGTTTTTCGGCAAATGTTCGATCAGACTGGCCATTTCTGAGAAGCTTCGCACGACTACTTTGCAGCCAAGGTTGTGGTCACGCGACAGCATCGCCTCGATTTTTGTTTCGAGCTTGCGCGCGTCGCGTTCCTTAGCCTTGAACAGGATGTTACCGCTGTTGATGTATGTGCTGACTTCGCTGAAACCCAACTTCTCAAAGCTTGTCTTGAGCGATTTCATGCTGATGATGTTGTTGCCGCCGACGTTCACCCCGCGAAGCAGGGCGACGAATACCGGAGCCGACGTTGTGCGTGCCATTTAATGCGTCTCCGACTACCTTGCCAATTTCGCGCTCTCTCACCCTTCAACCCAAAGAAAGATTTGCTCCAGAACCTCACGAGTTAATTCCGTTAATTCCACGTAGTCTTTCAAATCGCCTTCGGCTGGGATGTCACCAAGGGGCGTCGCTGTTTTGTTCCGAATTAACTTAAGCGAACGAAGCTTCCGCAATTCGTCAACGAATGTCTGCTGTTTCTTGTAGGTGAACGGTCCTTCTTTGTTCAGGTTCCTTAAATGCCGGAATTCAACATCTCTCAGCGAGTAGATCAATGCGCGAAGTTGGTTCAGACGATTCTCTTTGTTCAGCGTGCGAATTTTCTGTTTGAGTTCCGCGATTGATTTTTCGAGGAGCTTCTGGCTCTGTATCGGAACCGCATAGCGGACGGGCCGGAAATCCTGAACTGGGTTTGTAGACCGCTTCTTCCAACTATTTAGTTGTTTGAGAGCTGCTTCCAATCGGTTGCGCAGGACTTCCTGAATACCGTTTATCCCTTTGCGATAGAAGATAACTTTGTAAGCGGCAAGATCGAACGGGAGTGGCTTGCCCGTCTCTTCGCATATCAAGATCGTTTTGTTGTCGATCGTGTGCGCTATTCCAACTTCGTAGAAGACGTTTGCGTTCGAACCCGTCAAATCGGCAACGATCACATCGGCCAAAAAAATACCTTCGACAATCTCTGCATTGATTGCCCAGGACGCAACTGCGTGATCGGCCCGCCGACAGTCAAACCCGGCCGCCTCGGCCGCCGGCTTGATTGCGAAATCGAAGACTTCATTGAAATCTTCCGCAAAAGGCATTAGCACGAAACAAATGGGTTTCATTGAACAGCGAGAACGTTGAGAATCTGGCGATTCTGATTTACCCGCTACTCCTGTAGCAACAAGGCCAGAATAGCTGGGAGCTAACAGGCGACGTTTTGTCGTCGGGATCAGTGCGTACGATGGCGGCAAAGATAGCCCCGCTGCAAGATCGTTGTCAATTGCTTTTCCGGAGGGCAGCCGAGGTTTTCGCGTTTCGCAATTGCGCTTTCAGCGTTACGATTGACGACCAATGAAATCAATCATCGTCGGCACGGCAGGTCACATCGATCACGGCAAGACAGCGCTGGTGCGAGCGCTGACGGGCATCGACGCTGACCGTCTGCCGGAAGAAAAACAGCGCGGCATCACGATCGACATCGGATTCGCCGATCTCGATTTGGACGACGTGCGCGTTGGGTTTGTCGATGTGCCGGGCCACGAACGCTTCGTTAAGAACATGTTGGCCGGCGCGCACGGCATTGACGTCGTCGCGCTGGTGATCGCGGCCGACGAAAGCGTCATGCCGCAGACGCGCGAGCATTTTGAAATCTGCCGGCTGCTCGATGTGCGCAGCGGCCTTATCGTGCTGACTAAAAAAGATCTCGTCGATCAAGAAATGCTGGCGCTGGTGCGAGAAGAAGTCACGGAAATGGTTGCCGGATCGTTTCTCGATGGTGCACCGATCGTTGCCGTTAGTTCGCGCACGGGGGAAGGCCTGGACGATTTGAAGAGTACTTTGCGTGAAGTGGCTCAGCAGGTTCCAAAGCGTTCGGACAATCTAATCACGCGGCTGCCAATCGATCGTGCGTTTACGATGAGCGGATTCGGCGCGGTAGTCACGGGCACTTTGATTTCAGGCGAGATTGAAGAGGGAAGCGAAATGGAGCTTCTGCCCCAGACCAGGCGCGTGCGCGTGCGCGGATTGCAGGTGCACGGGACGAAGGTGAAACGAGCTGATGCGGGTCAGCGGACTGCGGTAAATCTTGGCGGCGTGGAAACGTCCGAGTTAGAACGCGGCATGGTTTTGGCGCCGGTTAACCGGCTCCAGTCCACGCAGATCGTCGATGTACATGTGCAGATGCTCAACGATGCGCCGCGCGCTTTGCGCTCGCGACAGCGCGTGCGCGTTCACCTCGGCGCCGCGGAGATTCTGGCGCGCGTGCGTGTGCTTAGTTCGCCCTCTCCGCAAGCGGAGAGGGGGTTAGGGGGAGAGGTTGCCGGTAGCGTCAACCCCACCCTCAATCCCTCCCCGCTTGCGGGGAGGGAGGTTCATCAAATCAATCCAGGGGAAAGTGGCTTCGCGCAATTGCGTTTCGAAGCGCCGGTAGTCGGTGTGCTCGGCGACCGATTTGTCATCCGGTCATATTCACCGCAAAGAACAATCGGGGGCGGCATGATTCTCGATGGCTTTGCCACTCGTCATCGCGCGCGCGACTTCGCGACAGTGCGAGAACGGCTGACGAATCTGGTTGAAGGAGCGTCTGAACAGAAGATGGCCGCGTTCGTCGCCAACGCCGAGGAACGTGGTTTGAGCCGAGCGGACCTCGTGACGCGAACCGCGTGGAGAGATGAGGTCGTTCAGACTGCGATTGACGCGGCGCGCGCCGCCGGTTCAGTTGCAGAAATCGGTGGGCAGTTGTTGAGCCCCGGCGTCCTCGAGCAATTTAAGCGAACCGTGGTCAAAGATGTCGCGGCGCATCATCAGGCTGAACCTTTGTCGCGGGGCCTTGCGCTTGAAGTCCTCCGCGGGCGTCACTTTGCGCACTTACCTGTGGAGTTGTTTCGTGCCGTGTTAGCCGAAGTCGGGCAAGCCGGAGCGGTCGTTGTCGAGAAGGACATTGTGCGCAAGCCGGAACATACGCGCGCTGTGTCAGGAGCGGACGCGGCATTGCGCGATCGACTTGAGGCGGTTTATCGCGAGGCCGCTTTGGCCGCGCCGAGCATGACTGAAGCGTTTACCCGCGCGGGCATTAACGCCGGTACGCAGCAACACGGGCGCAAAGTTCTTCAGGTATTGATTGACGCAGGCAGCCTGGTGCGCGTTGACGGCGAGATGTTTTTTCATCGCGACGCGCTGGAAGATTTGAAAGCAAAGCTGCGGGCGCACGCGGCGAAACAGAAGTCCATAGACGTGCCAACCTTCAAAGAGCTCGCCAGCATTTCGCGGAAGTACGCGATTCCCCTCCTCGAATACTTCGATCGTGAACGGGTGACGAGAAGAGAAGGGGATCGGAGAGTGATACTTAGTTAGAGTACCGACTTCAGTCGGGAAGTGGTCATTGTTCGTTTCTAAGTAAGTATGACTATGGCGACAAGACCCGACTAAAGTCGGTACTCTCTAACTCCCCTACACGGTAGTACCCTAATTTAAAAGCCTAGTACATGAATTGTGACACGGCCTTTGTCCCATCAACCGTTCCCAGACGCCAGAATCTTATGTTATAAATCCCGCCCATGCGTAAAGCTCTACTGCTGCTTCTGCTTGTTTCCCTATTTGTCGGCGCGCAGGAAACTAAGAAGCCAGACGTTTGGAGTCCCTTAAAATACTTTGTCGGGACATGGAAAGGGACAGGCAAAGGCGAGCCGGGCACTTCCACGCTTGATAGACAATACCAGTTCATTCTTAGAGGGAAATTCCTTCAAGTAACCCACAAATCTGTATATGCACCTCAGGAAAAGAATCCGAAAGGCGAGACGCATGACGACATTGGTTTCCTAAGCTATGATCGCGCGCGAAAGGCTTTCATCTTCAGACAATTTCACGTCGAAGGATTCGTTAATCAATACAAGAGTGAAAGTATCTCAGCGGACGGTAAGTCGATCGTGTTTGTCTCAGAATCTTTGGAGAACATCCCAGCAGGATATAGAGCCAGAGAGACCTATAAGATCCTGAATGAAAATGAATTTACTGAGACGTTTGAGATAGCTGCTCCGAGCAAAGACTTTACGGTCTACTCCGAAAACCACTTCACACGGCAGAAATGACCTCGCCCGTGGTCAGTCAAGCATATAGTTACCCAATTTAGGACACTACCCGTACACCCTCCGCTTTCCTTTCCCGGCGCGGACGTTGTAGATTATTCCCACTTCAAAACCTTCGGAGATCATATTGATGCGTGCTTTTATATTGATGATGGCGATGAGTCTGCTGGCGGTATTCGTCGCGTGCAACTCGCAGGAAGGGAACCGCGGGTCTGGAAACACCGCACAAAAGACCCAGACTTCTCAGACTCCACAGCCTGTTCAAGCCAAGAATCCTTTGGACAGTGTGCGCCGCATCACTGCGGAAGAGCTGCACAAGCTTTGGGAGAAAGGCGAGGTCCTGGTCGTCGATACCCGCACCGAACCAGCCTTCAAACAGGCCCACATCAGGGGCGCCATCTTGATCCCGCATAACGATTTCCCGTCGCGGGCGGATGAGTTGCCGAGGAGCAAGATGATCGTTGCCTACTGTGCTTGCCCGGCCGAACAAACCAGCGGCGCGGCGGTGCTCACACTGAACGCGAGGGGTTTTCAAAACGCAGCAGCTTTGCTAGGCGGAATCGACGCGTGGAGAAACGCCGGATATCCAGTAGAAACGAAGTAGCCTATTCGATCGTCAACGCCTCTCGCAGAAGCTTCTCTTGCTCCTTAACGTGAACCGAATAGTTTCCAGTCGCCGGACTAGCTGATTCGGCGCGGCCAACGTACCGCAGGAGATCGCCCCGCGGGATCAGATCCTCGAATTTTCCTTCGACGAATGTCCAGGCGCCCATGTTCTTGGGTTCTTCCTGACACCAAACCAGATCGTTAGCGGTTGGATACTTCGCGAGAGTCTCTTTAATCGCGGTGCGCGGGAAAGGATAAAACTGTTCGACCCGGACGATCGCGACCTTGCTCGCCGATCCCTCGGCTTCCGAGTTGCCTTTCTTGCGCGCATCCATCAGATCATAAAAAACTTTGCCACTACACAGGACGATTCGCTCGACGCTGTCAGGATCGTTAATCTCCGCATCGTCGAAGAGCGGTTGGAATCCGCCGGTCGTGAATTGATCGAGTGAAGAACCCGCGGCGGGAAGCCGGAGCAAGCTCTTGGGCGTCATCACGATCAGCGGACGCTCAAAGCCGGGCCGCACCTGGCGTCGCAGCAAATGAAAATATTGCGCGGGCGTGCTGGGATAACTCACGCACAAATTGTTCGCGGCGCAGAGTTGCAGGAACCGTTCAAGACGCGCGCTGGAATGTTCAGGCCCCTGACCTTCATAGCCGTGCGGCAAGAGCAAGGTCAGACGCGAAGTCTGGCGCCACTTGTCCTCACTGGCAGTAACATACTGGTCGATGATGCCTTGCGCGACGTTGTTGAAATCGCCGAACTGAGCTTCCCACATGACCAGCGCATCAGCCGCAATTACCGAGTAGCCATATTCAAATCCGAGTACGCCTGCTTCCGAAAGAGAACTGTCGAACACTTCAAACCGGCCTTGCGCATTGTTTTCAGATCGCAGCTCTGAAAGCGGCGCCCAGGCCTTGCCCGACTGCGTGTCGTAAAGCACGGCGTGGCGTTGACTGAAAGTTCCGCGTCCGGAATCCTGGCCGCTCAAACGAACGCGCGTGCCTTCGAGCGCGAGCGATCCGAACGCAACGGCCTCGGCGAAAGCCCAATCGATCGGCACCTGGCCGTTGCCCATTTTTGCCCGGCGGGCGAGCTGGCTCACCATTTTCGGATTCAAGTGGAACCCTTCGGGAACGACGGAGATTTGTTGCGTGATTCGCTTAACGACGTCGTCACTAATCAGTGTTTCAACTACCTGCGAGCCGTCAATTTCAGCAACCTCCAATTCCACTGCGATCGCACCCTTATTGTCGGCCGCGACCTTCTTAGCGCGCGCTAACGCGTCTTCGTAGCGACTAATTCGCTCTTCAAGCATCTGTTTCACGCCGGCTTCATCAATGACGCCTTCTTTGATCAGACGCTTGGCGTAAATCGTGCGCACTCCCGGATGTTCCTTGACCCGCTGATACATCAGCGGCTGTGTGTAGCTGGGTTCGTCGGCCTCGTTGTGGCCGAGGCGGCGGAAGCCAACGACATCCAGCACGACATCCTTATGAAATTGCTGCCGGTAATCGAGGGCCATGCGCATCGTGCGATAAGCCGCTTCCGGATCGTCGCCGTTGATGTGAAAGATGGGCGACTGCGTCATGCGCGCGACGTCGGTTGAATAGATCGACGAGCGACCGGCTTCCGGTGAAGTCGTGAAGCCAATCTGATTGTTGATGATGATGTGAATCGTGCCGCCGGTGCGATAGCCGCGAAGCTGAGCCAGCTGAAGCGTTTCCATCACGATGCCTTGTCCGGCAAACGCCGCGTCGCCGTGCAACAGAATTGGTAACGCGCGGCTCCGCGCTTCGTCATTCGTGACTTCGCCATCGGCCATCGCGTCCTGCACTGCACGCGTCATTCCCTCGACAACCGGATCGACGGCTTCGAGATGGCTTGGATTCGGCGACAGCCGCAGGTGGACTGTCTTGCCGCTCGCCGTTTCACGTTCACCCTCCGCGCCCTGGTGATACTTGACGTCGCCTTCGTCGGCGGGAAACGCCGGATGAACCGAGCCTTCAAACGAAGTGAAGATGCGTTCGCAAAAGTGACCGATGACATTCGCGAGCACATTCAGGCGCCCGCGATGCGCCATGCCCATCGTGATTTGCTCGATGCCCTGCTCGCCTGCGCCTTCGATCAATTGATCGAGCAGAGGAATGATTGTTTCGCAGCCTTCGATCGAGAATCGCTTTTGTCCGAGAAACTTAGTGTTGAGAAATCGTTCGAACTGTTCGGCGGAGATTAGCTTCCAAAGGATGCGTTTCTTGACTTCGGCATCGATCGGCTCCGAGTGCAC
Source organism: Pyrinomonadaceae bacterium (assembly GCA_049273695.1). Taxonomy (GTDB): domain Bacteria; phylum Acidobacteriota; class Blastocatellia; order Pyrinomonadales; family Pyrinomonadaceae; genus UBA11740. The sequence goes on along the minus strand of JBASRE010000020.1, from coordinate 6,551 downwards.
AAATTCGCGGCGAATCTGTTCGCGCAGCCAGGTCTTTTCTTCTTTGCTCTGAATGTGCCGGTATTCGGTGCCGACCTTGCCACAGTACGCGCGTTGCAGAATGTCGAGAATCTCGCGCAGCGTGCCCTCTTCAGTGCCGGCCAGACCGCCGGTGATGAAGACGCGATCGAGATCCCAAATCGTCAGGCCGTACGTTTCAATGTCGAGTTCCGGATGATAGAGCAGGGGCAGCGCGTGTAACGGATCGATGTCAGCGACAAGGTGCCCGCGCACGCGGTAAGCATTGATCAGCTCCATCACGCGCGCCTGGCGCAAGGCGTGTTCATGCGTCTGGTCGGAGCCGGCAAACAGCGGATTCTGATCGACACTCCAACGCAGCGGCGCATGCGCAATCCCCAGGTCATGGAAAATCTGTTCGTAGAACTTGTCTTTGCCAATTAGCAATTCGTGCACGCGCGCGAGAAAAGCGCCTGACTCAGCGCCCTGAACGATGCGGTGATCGTATGTGCTGCTGATTGTGATGGCTTTGCTGATGCCAAGTTGCGGCAGAATCGCCGGCGCGATCGATTGATACTCTGCCGGATATTCGATTGCACCAGTCGCGATGATTAGGGACTGGCCCACCATCAACCGCGGCGTCGAGGCCACTGTTCCAATCGTGCCCGGATTCGTCAAAGAGATTGTCGTGCCCTGAAAGTCCGAGATTTGCAGCTTGCCTTCGCGTGCGCGTTTAACGACATCGTCGTACGCGGCGAGAAACTCCGGGAAGCGCAAGCCGTTCGCGTTCTTGATGTTTGGCACGAGGAGGGAACGTGTGCCGTCCTTCTTTTCCAAATCGATCGCAATGCCGAGATTTATTGATTCGCGTTTTACGCGGGCAGGCTGGCCATCAATTTCTTCAAAGCCGTCATTCAACTGCGGAAATTGATCGAGTGCGCGCAGCAGAGCAAACGCGATCAGGTGCGTGAATGACGACTTGCCGCGATCGTTGTCCTTCAGATGACGGTTAATAATGATCCGATTTTCTTCGAGCAGCTTGACGGGAATGCGTCGCTGCGAAGTCGCCGTGGGCACGGCGAGGCTCGCCTCCATATTCTCGACGATCTTCAGGGCGGCGCCGCGAATCGGAATGATTTCTCTTCCCGGTTCTGGTTGAGTGACGGCCGCAGCCGGTGGCGATTTCTTTGCGGGTGCTGTCGCCGCTGCTTTGGCGCCATCTCCGCTCGGCTTAGTTTGTTCAACCGTTTTCGCTGGTGTTTGGGCCGCGGCCTCAGCCGGTTGGCCATTTCCGAGCAGCTCTTCAAAGTACGCGCGCCATGACTCATCGACGAGTGAAGGGTCGCTGCGAAAGCGCGCCAAAAGCGACTCGACATAGGTCGCATTCGCGCCGAAATTTTCGGCGATGATTTCAGACAGTTCGGTTTTGGTTTGTTCCTGGGCCAAAGAAATTCACCGTTGGCGGCTTCGCGCCGCGTTCACAAAATGAAGGTTTGTTTTGAGTTATTAGGTTAGCACCTTCCGTTTTGGTTTGCATCCGCTTGTCGATTTGGAGTGCGGCGGCCCCGACGGCGCTTTGGATCGCCTCGCATTATATTCTTGATCCGATCCAAAGCGGCGTCGCCGCTCCGCTCTGCCGCCGCACTCCAAAGCCGGCGCACTCCAAAATAAACCTGTGATATTGTATGCGGCCACCGACAACCGCCATGAAAAAACCAAGCCGCAAATCGATCGATCGTCGCACCTTTGTGAAGGTCCTTCCGGCCGCCGGCGCAGCAGTGATTGCCGCTTCGCAAGCGCCTCTTAGTGCGCTCGCGCAGACAGCTTCGCCAACGCCTTCACCGTCCGCTAGTACATCGCCGACGCCTTCACCTACACCTGGGCGGATCAAGAAAAATGATCTTGAGCACACCGAGAAAGTAATCGGCATTGACCTGTCGGATAAGCATCGTGAGATGGCTTTGTCCGGCGTCAATACGAACCTCGACCGATACGATGCCGTGCGCAAGATCGATGTGCCGCTCGATACTGAACCGGCAGTAGTGTTTCATCCCCAGTTGCCCGGTTTCCACGTCAAACGTGCGCGCGTCAAGACAAAGTTCCGGTTTGGCCGGAACGAACCAGCACAATTCAAGTCGGTTGAAGATCTCGCCTTTGCGACCGTGCCGCAGCTCGCGGAGTTAATCCGCACGAGAAAAGTTTCTTCCGTCGAGCTTACTCGAATGTACCTGTCGCGTTTGAAGAAGTACGGACCGAAGCTCCTGTGTGTGGTGACGCTTACTGAAGATTTGGCGATGAAGCAGGCGCAGGCTGCGGATAACGATCTCAAGCGCGGTAAATACCGCGGACCGCTGCACGGGATTCCGTGGGGCGCGAAAGATTTGTTTGCCACGAAAGGCATCAGGACGACTTGGGGCGCTGAGCCTTATCGCGATCAGATGATCGATTACGACGCTACGGTGATCGAGCGTTTGCGTGATGCGGGTGCGGTGCTGGTTGCGAAGCTTTCGATGGGCGCGCTGGCGCAGGGGCCGAAATGGTTCGGAGGCGTGACGCGCAATCCCTGGGCGCCAGACGAAGATCGGCAGGGCGCGAGCGGCTCATCTGCTGGACCGGGCGCGGCAACTGCGGCGGGCCTGGTGGGCTTTTCGATTGGAACTGAAACGCTTGGCTCGATCATTTCGCCTTCGTCGCGCAATGGCGTGGTTGGTTTGCGGCCGACATACGGCCGCGTCAGTCGTTATGGCGCGATGGGCTTGAGCTGGACGATGGACAAGATTGGTCCGATGTGTCGCGGCGTTGAGGATTGCGCGGCGGCGCTCGATGCGATCTACGGCCCCGATGGTCAGGACATGACCGTGGGCGATGCCCCGTTCAACTGGAATGCGGACGTGCCCCTGAGCAGTCTGCGCATTGGCTATTTGAAAGCCGAATTTGAGACCACGCCGCCCGCGAGTGCGAGCGAACAGCAAAAGCAGATAGCTGCCAAGCGAAATGCGATGTACAAAGAGGCGCTGGACGCGCTCACAAAAGCGGGCGTGAAGATGACGCCGATTGAGCTGCCGAAGTTTCCTACGGCTAACCTTCGCTACATCCTGACGGCTGAAGCGGCGACTGCCTTTGACGACATCACTCGCGATGGGCGTATCAACCAACTTTCGGGACAGGATAACGGGGACTGGCCGAACACGTTCCGCACGAATCGGTTTGTGCCGGCCGTCGAATACCTTCGTGCCCAACGTGCGCGGGTTTTGCTGATGCGCGAGATGGACAAGCTGATGCGGGACTGGGACGTTTTCGTTTCGCCCGCGCCGGGCAGCGCGAGTCTCCTGATCACGAACCTTACCGGTCATCCGGCGGTTTGCCTGCCGTGCGGCTTTCTGGATTTTCCGGCGACGCAGACTGCGCCGGCGCAACACCTGCCGCAGGCAATCATGTTTACCGGCGGGTTGTACGACGAAGCCTCACCACTGCGCGTTGCGCTCGCGTTTGAGAAAGCGACACAGTGGCACTCAATGCATCCGAAAGTTGATTGGGCTTGAAGGTGGCTAGGCTGAGGTAGCCGATGTTCAAGTTCGCAGGAGAGACTTACAGACACGACACCTCTTCGTGCCGTAGGCGCGAAATGTTTATAGGTCCCACGCGCCTCTTCTTTGAACAAAGCTCCGAAGGAGCGAAATACTCGTATCGCTCCTTGCGGAGCTTTGGGATTTAAGGACGAGCGCGTGCTATAAACATCGCGCTCCTGACGGAGCTTCAGACCTGCAGCGTTATCGTATTCCGTAAACTTCGGAATCCGCCACGTGACCAAAGTAAAACTTTTCCAAACGGCTATCGCAATCGGTTTCATGCTTCTCGTTCTGCTCGGTTGCCGCTCGACCACCGAACCGAAAGAGCCGGGGTGGACTAAAGCCAAAGTTCTCGCCGACAACGAAGATCATCCGTCAAAAATAGTTTCAGATGGCGAGGCGGTTTACTTCGTTACTGGCAGCGCCGTCGCCAGCATGAATGAAGGAACAAACAACATCAAAAAGATCTCTCTCAGCGATGGAACGGTAAGCATTCTGGTTAAAGGCGGCAAAATCATTCCCGACCAGGCGCTGGCAGTTGACGGCAAATTTCTTTATTGGTCAGACGGCGGAAACATTTTGCGGGTGCCCAAGGGCGGCGGCGACAGTGAGAAGATCATTCCCAATGCTCCCAAACCTGACGAAATCGTCATGGATGACGAAAACATCTATTGGTTGATCTGGACGGGCGAAGGTTCGCCGCCGGCGCCGATAATGTACGCGCCCAGGAACGGCGGAGAAGCGAAGCAACTCACGCCACCACAGCCGCCGACATCGGGTATCGCCCTCGACGGCGATGTGATCTACTGGATGACCGGCGACGGCATTAAGAGAATTCCGAAAGGCGGCGGTGTGATCACGGACTTGCTGGTCTCGGGCGAACATTTGGACAACGGATTCAGACTGAACGGATCGGCCTGCCTGGTGGCCGCGCGCTGAGCAGCGCGCGGACCCTCGGACGTTAAGGGATCGTTTGGCGACAGTTGGTAGTTAACCCTGGTCCCACTGGGGAGCTTCAAGGTCAAATACCAGATGTCCGAGTCAGGAATCCGGTGCATGGAATATTTGTCCGCTGTACCATCAAACCCCCAAAAAGAGCCTATGACGAACACATTTCTCGTGTCGTGCTTACTTCGCCACAGGAATGTCACCAGTTGATATTTGCCGTCTGAACCAAAAGGCTCGGTGAGCGGCGTACCCTCCGCTTTTACCTGTTTCCAGAAGCTCTCTGTGTTTGTCTGACCTTCGCTAATCTGTTTACGAAGAGCCTGAATCCGTGTGGTCGGATAGGGATCGCTCGCGGGTTGAGGTTTGAGTCGCTCGTCGAGCGAGACCACCCCGTCTATGGCCAATTCATAGCTCGCTGTTTGGTCGCCCGGATTCTCAATCTTGAAGGAATACGAGCCGGAGCCTTCGGCGGCGAAGGGGAACGATCCTTTCGCCTCGGTCGCGGAGCCAGTAGCCCGCCGAGCAATCGTTCCGTCGGGATTCAGAACAAAAACGTTGATCCTGCCCTTGTATCCAAGCGAAATGTTGAAATAATCGCCGTCCTTCAGGGCAATTGAGAAGAGGTCAGTCTTGCCGGGCTCAATTGTTCTGACGACAGGTTGATTTGGCGAGAGGTTCTCTTGCGCGATGACTTCTTGCGCCGGCAAGAAAAGGAAACAAAGTAACAGGAAGCGGATTTTCATGGCACCCTTGCTTTAACTGTGTCGTAGTTTCAGAACTCTGTGAGTCTCTGTGAAGCTCGGTGCCTCTGTGGTGAAACTACCTTTACAAATATCACCACAGAGACACTGAGATCCACAGAGGAAGCACAGAGAGCCGTCAAGTCGGCATGTTACCTGAGAATAAAACTCTCCGTCTGTTATCAGATTAGGATTTTGTATGATTTTAAGAACCGCGAACGAAGGTTCGATATTCGCGGGGCGTCATACCAACATACGATTTAAAGACCTTTGAGAAGTGGCTCTGATCCGCGAAGCCTGCCTCCAAAGCGATCGCAGATAGCGGCAGGTCTTCCTTCTTGAGTTCACCGCACGCATGTTCGATTCTTAACCTGCGGACGAATTCACCAATCGTGATACCAAACTTTTGGCGAAACGCTGTGGCCAGGTAAACGGGGTGAACACCTACTTCAGCAGCGATCTGCGTGAGCTTCAGGGTTTCGGAAAAATGTTCGATAACCATTTCGCGAGCTTGCCTAAGCCAGTGAGGTGCCGATCCGATTCCTTTGGACGGCTGTCGCGTGGCCTCAGCCAAAAGCTCGAGTGCTAAACCTTCAATCGCTAAATTCGCTGAGCTGTCGGTTTTGTGAAACTCACGATTGAGGCGCGCGCATAGTCGCGTCAAAGTACCTCCATAAAACTCGAATGCGCTTTCCAGCGTAAGGGAATCTGCTCGTAGTCTGTCGATCCAGAGAGGAGAAATCTCCAGCACGAAGACTCGGGTGTATGAGTCATGAATAAGATCTTCGTGTGTTTGACCTGACGCGCGAAACGTCAAAGCAGACGGCCGGCAAACAACCTCTCGGCTTCCATATCGCTCGGTATAGACTCCCTGCAACCCAAAACAGAAATAGGAGTTTTCGTGAGCGTGTCGCGGCAATCTGGAGTGCGGGTCAAACGCAGCTTCCGTCAGAATGAAATCTGCGACGCCCAGGGTCTTCGTGACGTGACCATGTAAGTTGCCGGGCCGTAGTCTCTCGATAGCCATTTCACACTCCTTGTTGGTCGGTTCGCCGCCCGCACAGAATACGCCTATTTACAACTTTGCCTCAAAAAGTCCGAAGAGGCAGCTCTCATTCACACCGGGCTTTAGCCCGGTGATAAGCAAAGTACGAGAGACTAGTGAACCGCTTTAACGGTTTACTGCTTCTCAAGATACTCAGGCGATTGGCTGCGAAGGACTTGCCCTCCAAACGACACTGAGAAACCGTTGAAACGGTTCCTATGATTCTCACGGTCTGTTCATCACCGGGCTGAA
>JBASRE010000016.1:0-77819 GCA_049273695.1 Pyrinomonadaceae bacterium | reverse complement strand
TCGCCGCTTTCGCACGGCGGTGCGGTGTCCGATCAGATCTTTATGCCGGTTGTTGAGCAGCGACACCAGACTCTGGTGATGTTTGAAGCCCAGCAATTGCGAGGCTTTGGTCACGGAACCAGATGCGTCGCGAAGCGAGCGTTCGATCAGGTTTCTTTCGATTTTCTTGATTTCCCGGCGCAGGGAAAATCCCTCCCATGAATCGGGCTTTGGCATAAAGCCCCCGCCAGGTTTCTCAACCAGTAACGCGGTAATCACTTTTCGCGCGCAGGAAATCAGACGCTTGTGCGTTGCCGGATCCTGAGACTGTTCGAGCAACTCTACGGCCGACTGGTAGATTTCTACGAGTTGCCTCACTCCCGTTTGACTGCCGAGTTCTTCGACAATCGTCAGGTGCGCGCGACCTGAGCCTTCGCGGTCACCGACTGTTTCCGCGACGACGATCGCTCGCTGTAGCAGCAAGGCGGCGCGCGCCTGGTTGCCCGTGCGGGCCGCGATAATTCCCTGGGTCGTGAGCGCCTCAGCCAGAACCGCCTGTTGACCGCCCTTCTCGAGGACTCTGACTGCCGCCCTGATCGTCCGCTCGGCGTTCTTGAGACTACCCTCGGCCAGAAGAGTCCGCGCGCGCGTCTCGTCAACCTGCGCGGCAGTTCCAACATCCTTCAGTTGCAGAAACAGATCGCGTGCACGATCCAGATGGCGGTGCGCGTCTTTGTACTGTCCGATGGTGAAATAAAGAAAGCCGAGATTGTTTTCAACGCGAGCTACATAACGTATGTTGCCCGCCTGCTCGAAGTGGATGCTGGCGGCTGCATATTCGATCAGCGCCCGGTCTACGTTTTCCGCTTGACCTAACCATCTATACAAACGAGCGAATTCACTGTGAAATGCTCCCTTTAGACCATGATCGTCGCTCTTTTCAACAAGTGGCGCGGCCTTATTGTAAAAATCTAGAGCCCTGTTCAATCTGCGTGCATCTACTTCTACGATGCCCGCACGAATCAGAACACATGCCTTTACGTCATTCTCATCATCTTTCAGAAGCTCCAGTGCGCGATCTAAATGAATACTCGCCTCGTCGAGTGCGCCCTCACGCCAGTAGCAAAGCGCAAGGTCAGCACGCGCTTCTCCAACACGCGGCCATTGTCGGGATGCTTCAAAAAGATTGATGCTCTTGCTAATGAAATCCTTAGCTGTTTCCTGACTACCTGGAATCTGATCAGTTGCGCCAAGCCATCCAGACAAATTTCCAACTCGAAGGAGTACTTCGGCCTTGAGAGAATCATCAAGATCAGACACGTATGGCGGTGCAGTCCGATCTGGCCAAAACTGCTCTAGCGCGGAGTAGGCCAATTCGTATTCGCCGTCCTTCTCAAACTGCTTCGCGAGATTGCAGCAAAGGGTGGCTCGTTCGGTTACTGGAAGTTCGCGACTTTGGCTTTTAAGTGTTATTAGCTCAGACGTTAAGTTCATGTGAGGGCTGCCTTTCTACGTGCGTGATAACATCATTGCGGCCCGAAGCATGTGCGTCTCAACTTGATTGGACTGACAACCAATCAACCAGCTGAAACCCGCTTCGTTATGGTCGTTTAGAAACTCGCAACACCCAATTCACTAGCTAGGAGAAAACATGAACAAGCTAAAAGGACTAGCTGTCTCTTTCGCCTTGATGTCCGTTCTCGCGGTAACCACTTTCGCAGGCGAAACGCCGACGCCTCCGTGTGCGCCAGGCGAAACAAGTGGTCCGCCGTGCGCCGCTCAGCCTATGAATGACGACGCACCGGTTCTTGGTGAAACAGCAGCTCCACCGGCCCTGCCCGTGGTTTATGTCACCGACATCGCCGAGACCATGCTGTGGTCTTTGCTGCTGTTCTGACTCGGTGACCGCCGTTAGCGTTGGCTGACGCCCGCGCTAACGGTTCGCATTTCTAAACATCTGGATTGCCACTGATGCTCTCACTGGCGACGCGTTGGTAGTCTGTCTCGCTCACTTGGTTTTGTCTGATAGCCAGATATGGGCAAACACAACTTGAGAGCGCAGGCAGAATAATCCCAGGTTCAAGTTAACGCAACCTAATGGCAGGGAATTTCAGGCAAGTGATTGGCCGGTAGTGGATTACGGGCTGTCGCAATTTTCGGCGCAGCCTTTCTGAGGCGATTCCGACCGGTCTTAAGCTGAAGCCGAGCGACTGAACGCGCGTTGTTCCGTGTGCTCAGAGTCGGTTTGGGTCGATTGTCGTTCAGGTGGTGACTGTCCAGCCATGCGCGCGAACAACTCTTCATAGCGATCCACGACGTATTCCCAATCGTACTTCTGTTGCACCCGCGTCTGAGCCCGATTCCGGTAAGCGTGAACCAACGAGCCGTCGCGCAGCACGCGCTCCTTGACACGTGAAACGCTTCCCGTCAATCATTATTTGTAGAGAATGGGTAAAACAATAGTTGCTCACTTGAAGGCGCGGGCCTCGCGTACTCGCACCGCTTTCTCTTAGTGGTTAGTGCCATTAATAACGGAGACACCTCATGCATCAACTGGACTTTCAGGTCGATCGAAGAAAGGACTTGCCGGACTCTGCTCATTGGCAGATGTTGGAGGCAACCGCTGAGTTAAGACAGCGTGAAGTCGCGGCGGCGCGAGGCTACGAGGAGGGCTTGCAGAAGATACAGAAGGAACACCGCGCGCGCGTGGCCGTTCTCTTCGGTCGAGATGTGGACAAGAAACTTGACAAGTATCTCGCGTTTCGCAAGGTGCGACAGGACACTCTTCGGGCTGCCATGCGAAAAGTAACTCTGGGGCGTCTGAAGTACGAAAAACTCAACGAGCTTCGACACCGTTTGGCGGGTGAGTCAAAAACATTGATTCAGAACTTAGGTGTCGGACTGGCCCAGATCCAATCATTAGAAAAGCCTTTGCTGCAAGAAAAAGAGAGACTTTTCAAAGACACGATTGGGAAAGGGCAAGCGGTTGCCAAGGCATCACGCAGCAAGGCCAAGAACGCTACCTTCAGAGCGCCATATGACGGCGTGACGACCTACGTCGGTTCCTGGGTAACCAAAGGTGACGCCTTTGCTATCCTTCCCGCTCCCACGGCGGTGATGCCTGCTAATGCTTCAACCGGCACGGTCGGCGGTTACAGCAACATGACTGTTTCGAATGGCTCTTTGTTGAGTTATGACTCGGCCGAAGTGCTCTGTAGAGTCGGAGTTCTAAAGTGGTACAAGATGCCTGCCATCGGACAAGTCCGTGTCAGTTGTAAATTGGAGGCGATTGACAACTTTTTCTTTGGATACGCTGATAACGAGGCGGGCCTTTCGGCGGCCAATATAAGCGAGTCAACGGGCTTCTACGCCCAGATTGTCTCACCAAGTGTGACTGGTATCAGGCGCTGGAAGCGCGGGGATAGTTTTGTTGGTGCATTTTTCCAGTTCCCCCTCGTGGAATGGGACGACTCCTGGCATCTGGGCGCGTGGGAGACGGGCCACGTGATTTCGCTACCGCGAATCGTTCTTCCAGGAGTGTTTCCAAAAAATGAATGGGTACTGGTGAACCTGGGCATCTACCACCACAACAAATTTCGTTCTCTGAATTACGGGATCCAGAGTAATCACGGCGCGGAGTTCTGGGTCAAGGAAATCGGCATTTCTTCAACCGGATAGTAGGTTAGCTACGGCTTCCTTGCGTCCTAAATGGCTGCCGCCCCTCGGCGGGCGAGCATCTGAGTGCCAACGCAATAATTAGGAGGCGGCCCGAAAAACTGAGTCACGCCGACGCTGATCGGCTCAGTGATTTTTCCTGAGCAGCGCGAGAGGTTGATTCGAGTTCGGTAGCGAAACTGCCAGGTAAGGGCAATCCAGCCATCTTCGCAAACAAATCCTCGTACTGATCCACGACGTATTCCCAATCGTACTTCTGTTGCACCCGCGTCTGAGCCCGATTCCGGTAAGCGTGAACCAGCGAGCCGTCGCGCAGCACGCGCTGCAACTTCTCGGCTAAATCCGTCTCGTCAGTGTACGTAATCCCCGCGTCGCCAATCGCTTCCACATTTTCTGGCGCGGCGAGCGTGAGCACGCAATTGCCAAAGCCCATCGCTTCCAACAACGCGGGATGCGTGCCTCCAACTTCAGTCGCGTGCACATAGCAGTAGGCGTTTTGCTGCAAAGTACGGTAGTCGCGTCCGAACACAAAACCCGTGAAAAGTATCCGTTTGTCGCCGCGCGCGCGCCGCTTCAGCTCAGCAATATATTGATGGGCGTAAGGCGCGTCACCGACGATCAGAAGCTTGTGCGCTGTCCGCACGCGCTTGAACGCCTCGATCACGAGGTGCGCGTTGTTCTCAGGCTCGAGCCTTGAGACATAAAGCACGTAACGATTTGGTTCGACTCGCCAACGACGAACGAGCGGATCGGGCCGGCGCTCTACGTCGGCGCCGTAGGCAATCATCGTTGAGTCGGCGCCGTAACGCGTCCGGTAATAGTCCTGAATCACGCGTGCGTCCGTGACTGTCTCGTTCGGCAAAATAGTCGCCAGTCGTTCCGCTACCAGATAGTACGTGCGTCCGATGAAGTTCCACTTCTTCCGCTTGTGCTCAAGGCCGTCAACATTGATCGCCACTGGCGTTCGCGTCCATCGCAGAATGGGAGCGAAGGGCGCATTCGCAGCGTTACATATAAGCGCGGCATCGTAACGTTGCGGCGCCGCATGGAGCGCCGAAAGAAACGTGTGAACGACGGTATCCAGATACTTGTGATGAATCGTCGGCAGGACCTTCAGCCGCACCCCCTGGAATTCGAGTTGGCGCGGACTGGTGTAGTGCGATCGGCAGTAAACCGTCACCTCATGCCCACGCGCGACGAGCCGCGTTGACAGGTGCTCAGCAAACGTTTCGAACCCGCCGTAGCTGGCCGGAATTCCGCGCGTTCCGAGAATCGCAAGACGCATAAATCAGATCAGGACAAGGTGCTACATCAAATCACAGAATCGGCGAGCAAGTCGAGAACAAATCCGTTCCGTCGTCATTCAGTGATGCCAATCCGGGGCAAGCCAGATTACCTCTTTAATCGTCCGCGCTCATAAGCCTGCAAAGTCAATTGCGCGGTCTGTTGCCAACTAAATCGCTTCGCCCTTTCGATGCCTTTGACGCGCAAATCATCGCGGCGGTTTGGGTTTTCGATCAGGTTTCGCAGCGCATCCGCGATAACGGTTTCATCGAAAGGATCAACCAACAGCGCCGCATCGCCGGCAACTTCCGGCAAACTCGTTCGATCACCCGCTATCACGGGCGTGCCGCACTGCATTGCTTCAAGAACCGGCAAGCCAAAGCCTTCGAAATAAGACGGATAGGCAAAACACATTGCTCCGCTGAAGAGCTCTGGCAAATCGGCCTCGGCCACGTAGCCGATGAATCGAATGTCACGGGCGGCGGCGCTCAGTTCAGCCGCGCGCAACGTTTCGCCCTCCAGCCAGCCACGTTTACCAGCGATAACAAGTTGCGGCATCGCGAGATTCTGTTGCTCCTTCCACAGCGACGAATACGCGTTGATGAGCCGAACTAGATTCTTGCGCGGCTGGATCGATCCGAGCGCCAAAATGTAATCGCGCTCAATCCCGTAAGTCGCTCGAATCCGTCGCAGATTTGTTTCATTTGTCACCGGCCGAAAGTGTGAGGGCGCGGCCGCCGGCGTAACCGCGATGCGGTCAGGATCAATCGCGTAGGTTTCGATTATGTCCCGCCGGGAAAACTCCGAAAGCGTGAGAATCTGTGCAGCGTTGCGCGCGGTGCGACGAACCGTCAAGCGGAGTTGCGCGCGACTGCGGCGATTGAAAGTCTCCGGCAAGTGCTCGAAAGACAAATCGTGAATTGTCGCGACCACTGTGCAGGGCGCAAGCGGCGGCGCCGTATATTGCACATGAAGCACATCTACGGGATTCCGCCGCAACTCGGCTGAGAGTATTAGCGGAATCCGCACGAGCGGCGTGTGCGGCAGCGTGCGTTTTACTTCAAAGTTGGGCCAGCGGCCGTTGAACCGATCGACCGCGGACTGTTTCGTAACGTAGAGCGTGTATTGATTGGATTGATCGATCTCAGCGAGGGCCTCGATCAAATTGACGGCGTAGGTTTCATTGCCGGCGAGCTGGGCTCCGACGGAATGCGCGTCAATAGCGATGTGCACGAGCGGAGTTGCGCAAGTTGTTAACTTGCGGCTTGTGTTGGTGCGCAAGTTATCAACTTGCGCTACACCTATTCCTTGCTTTCGGCCGCGCCGCCGCCAACCGTAGCGGCTCCGGCAACTGCGGTCTGACGCGTGTCGCGTTCACGAATACGAGCTGCCTTGCCGCGCAGATTTCGCAGGTAGTAAAGCTTGGCGCGACGCACGTGCCCCTTCTTCACCACGTCGATGTGATCGATGATGGTCGCGTGCAGCGGAAAGATTCTTTCGACACCAACACCGAAGCTGGTCTTGCGAACGGTGATCGTCTCGCGCGCGCCACCGTGCTTGCGCGCAATGCACACGCCTTCAAAAGCCTGCAAGCGCTCTTTCGTTTCTGATTCTTTGATCCGAACGTGAACGCGGACTGTATCGCCCGGCTGAAAATCCGGAATGTTATTTCGTAACTGTGTGTTCTCGATTGTATCTAAGCGGTTCATGATTAACTCCCAAAAAAGCGTGCTTTGTTCTTTGTTCTTTGTACTTCGATGTCCTAGTCGAGTGCCGTGTCCCTTTGAAAACACATCAAAGCACAAAATACTAAGTACAAAGCACAGCTTTCATTTCTTTAAAAGATCAGGACGATTCCTTTTCGTCTTTTCTTCAGCAGCTCCCTGACGCCAACGCTCGATCTCAGCATGATGGCCGGTCAACAAGACTTCCGGCGCGCGCATGCCTTCAAAGTCCGGCGGCCGCGTGTAATGCGGATAGTCAAGCAAGCCATCCGAGAACGACTCAGTCGTAGCCGAGGTTTCGCTTCCCAATGCGCCGGGTATCAATCGAACGACCGCCTCAACTAGAACCAGGGCCGCCGGCTCTCCGCCGGACAAAACGTAATCGCCAATCGAAACTTCATCGGTGACGAGCGCATCCGCGACGCGTTCATCGACGCCTTCATAACGCCCGCAAATCAAAACCAGTTGCTCTGATTGCGCGAATTCCGCCGCCATCGACTGCGTAAACTGCTTGCCTTGCGGCGAAAGCAGCACCACGCGCCCGCCGCTCGGCACATCTGCGCGTCGTCGTGCACCGGTCAACGATTCAACTGCTGCAAAGATCGGTTCCGGCTTTAGCACCATGCCGTCGCCGCCACCGAATGGCCGGTCGTCAACGACCTTGTGCTTGTCCGAGGTCCACGACCTTAGGTCGTGTGCCTTAATCTCAACTAAGCTCGCCGTACTAGCGCGGCGAATAATTCCGTACTCGAATACTTCGCGAAAATAATCCGGGAAGATCGTAATGATATCGACGCGAAGCATTTTGATTGATTCATTGAACCATTTTCTTCATTGATTCAATTGATCAATGAGCCAATGAATCAATCCTAAAGCTCCAGCAGGCCTTCAGGAGGATCCACCCGAACCAGCTTCTTCTCTTTGTCAATCTCGACGACGATGTCGCTGGCCATCGGAATCAATCGGTCGCGACCAGTCTGATCAACCACCTTCAGAATCTCGACGCCACCGGTATGCATCACCCCGGCAATTTCCCCGATGTGCTCGCCGCCAACCGTTTCCACGCGACAGCCGATCAACTCCCATTCATAGAAGCTGTCTTCCGGCAGTTCGATGCGATCTTCGGCCGGGACCGCCAGAATGTAATTGACGAGTTCCTTCGCTGCGTCAATCGTATCGAAGCCGGCGAACTTCAGCACCAGCCGATTGCCGTGGAACCACTGTTCTTCAATTTCCAAAGATCTTCGACTTTCATCAGGTGAAAGCCCGATCAACGACTTTAGGTTTTCAAACCGATCCGGAAAATCTGTCAGCAGGTCCGCGACGACCTCGCCGCGCAAGCCGCGCGTCTTCACAATGCGCGCGACGACGATCGGATCGTCCTTGTCAGGTGGCACGTTACTCAACCACGTCCAAAACGTATCGCCGATTCTGCTTTAGGCCCGCCGCGTAAACCAGCGAACGCAGCGCGCGCACCGTCCGTCCCTGCTTACCAATGACCTTGCCCATGTCCGGCTGCGCGACGCGAACCTCGATCCTCGTGGTGCCATTGCGGTCAATCTCGCGCACGTCAACAGCGTCGCCGTCATCGACGAGAGCCTTGACTACCATTTCGATCGTGTCGCGCATTCACTTAGTCCAAAATCCAAAGTCCCGGGTCCAACGTCCTGTCGCGAATCGCAACTTTGGACATTGGACGTTGGACTTTAGACGGCTTCGGCAGTCGCCTGGTTCTTCGCCGCCTGTTTAATCAAGCGCCGCACGGTGTCCGTCGGCTGCGCGCCTTTACCGATCCAGTACTCGACGCGATCGGCCCTGAGATTGATTTCCGCGGGCTCGCGGGTCGGATTGTACGTACCAAGATTCTCAAGGTACGCGCCGTCACGCTTCGACTGCTTTTCTTTGACTACGATGCGATAGCTCGGACGCTTCTTCGCGCCCATTCGCATTAATCTAATTGCTAACAAAATATTTCTCCTTCAAGTGCTTTGTTCCCTCTCCCGATGGGAGAGGGTTAGGGTGAGGGATTAGTGACGCAACTCGCCAGGCCCTCACCCCAGCCCTCTCCCAAAGGGAGAGGGAGAAAAAATTATCGCCTCTTCTTCTTCTTTTTCTTCTTCTTGCGCGACGGTCCCGCCGGTAAACCAGGCATCATCGGATCGCCGATGCCGCCATCCATTCCCGGCATGCCCGCCATGCGACGCATCATCTTGCCGCCTACGCCGCCGCCAAACATTCCCGAACCCGAAAGCTGCTGCATCATGCGGCGCATTTCGGTGTACTGCTTGATCAGCGAATTCACCTGCTGCACCGTTGAACCCGAACCGCGCGCAATGCGCCGCCGCCGGTTCGCGTTCAGAATCATGTGATTCGCGCGCTCCTCGCGCGTCATCGAATCAATCATCGCCTCAGTGCGGCGCAGCTCTTTTTCCATCAGCGCCGACTGCTCGTCGGTCAAGTCCGGCATGCCAACCCCGCCGAGCAGTTGATCCGGCAGCAGCTTCAGAATCTTTGAAAAAGAACCGAGCTTCTTTACCTGCCTGAGTTGCGAACGAAAATCATCGAGCGTGAATTGATTCTTCTGTAGCTTCTTAAGCTGCGCCTCAGCGTCGTCCTGATCGATCTTGTCCTGAACCTGTTCGATGAGCGACAGCACGTCGCCCATTCCCAGGATGCGCTGGGCAACCCGATCGGGATAGAACGGCTCAAGCGCGTCGTACTTCTCGCCGACGCCGACGAACTTCACGGGCTGTCCGATCACTTGCTTGATCGAGAGCGCCGCGCCACCACGCGCGTCGCCGTCCATCTTCGTCAACACGACGCCGGTAATTCCGATGCGCGCATGAAACTCTTCCGCTGATCTGACTGCGTCCTGACCCGTCATTGCATCGGCGACGAAAAGGATTTCGACCGGATGCGTTTCGTTCTTGATGTTGACCAGTTCCTCCATCAACTGATCGTCGAGGTGAAGTCGTCCGGCCGTGTCGATCAAGAGCGTGTCATAGCCAGTGTCGCGCGCGTGCTTCAAAGCCTCACGCGTCAACTCCAGCGGATCGTTCGTCTCAGGCTTTTCAAAGATCGATTGGCCAGTCGCCTTCGCGATGACCTTCAACTGTTCGCGCGCGGCGGGCCGGTAAACGTCGGTCGACAGGAGCAGCGGCTTTCGCTGCTGATTTGCCGCCAGCCATCGCGCTATCTTTCCGGTCGAAGTCGTCTTACCTGAACCTTGCAGGCCGACGATCATCACCGTATTCGGCGCCGTTTTTGTGAAAACCAGCCGTGATGATTGCCCGCCGAGCAGTTCCACCAGCTCATCAAAAACAATCTTGACGACTTGTTCGGACGGCTTTAATTCGAGCCAAACCTGCTGTCCTTCGGCCTTTTCTTTAACCGACGCGATGAAATCCTTGGCGACCTTGTAATTAACGTCGGCTTCGAGCAGCGCCAGACGGATTTCGCGCAGCGCTGCGTCAACGTGTTCTTTCGTGAGGACGCCTTCGCCGCGCAGGTTCTTCAGCGTCCGCTTGAGTTTGTCGGAAAGAGACTCGAACATACATCAGACAACAATCCCGGCAGACGCGGAAACAAGCATGATAAGTGGCGGTCTGAGGGGTGTCAAGGAATCGACCGAATATCGATTCTGGCCCGTGTTTGTGATCACTATTGGGCTGGCGAATTTCGTGACGCCTGACGAAACTCGTGCTATTTTCAGGGCGTCTTTCGGCAAGAGCGGGTGACTCTCTCAGCGCCCGCATTAACCTGCCCCGTGGGTTCGAACGTGAAAAGTGTAAGTCATTCCGTATTTATTGCTTCTTTCAGCAACGTAAATCCGTGGCCATTACTTCGGCCGGAAGGTTCCCCTTTTGAGTGACTCCAGAGAAAAGAACGCCGTAGTCGACCTCGAACGCGCGCGCGCGCATCTCCGATCGCGCGGCAAAGCATCGGCTGAAGAGTTGTACGCTGAGTTGGAATCAATTCGCGAATTGCTCGACCGCGGATTGACGTCCGAGGCCCGCGCGCGGCTGAACTCGCTCACGGCGCGAGCGGCCAACCAGCCGGCGGTGCTGGCAGAAGCGCGTTGCCTTCTCTCAAGCGCGCTCGAAATGCTGGGGCATTACCGCGATTCGTTCGCAACAGTCAGCATGTACGAATCCACGGAAGCGCGCGCCAAATTGGATCCGTCTCTGGGCACCAAAATCACTGTTCAGATCGCTCTCGCACACACCAATAACGGTGACCATCCTAAAGCGATTGGGCTTCTGAATAATGCTTTGCGCTCGCTGCCTGAAGAAGGCGCCGAGGTCGGCTCAGTTTATGCCGCTCTCGCCCGCACTTATCGAAAGATCGCGGAATACAACATTGCGCGCGATTACTCGCAGCGGGCTTTGGAAAGCTACCGCTTAGCCGGCGACTGGAGAGGACTGACGGAAGCTTATTTTGGTTTGGGACTTGCCGACCTTCACGAAGGGCATTACGAGAGCGCACTGGAGAATCTTGAACAAGCGGCCAAATTAGTTGGCGATCACGAAGCGAGTTATGTGCTCGGCCGCATTTACGTAAACACGGCGGGCGCTTGTTGGTTCCTGAAACGGCCACACGACGGAATTCAATATCTCGAAAAAGGAATCAGTTACTTCGAGCGCACCGAGCACAAGGCAAGCGCGGCCGACGGCTACAACAATTTAGGCATCAACCTGATTTTGATCGGCCAATGGGAGCGTGGGCAGGAAGCGCTTGATCGAGCGCTGGCCCTGGCGACTGACGTTGATGAGAACTACGGGCGGATTCCGATGATTCTGGATTCGCTCGGCGAGCTTCACATGTTGCGCGGTGATCTTGACGAGGCAAAGGGATATCTCGATCGGGCGGTCGATCTCGCAAAGCAGCACGCCAACAAATGGTACGAAGGCCAGGCCCGGCGAACGTTAAGCCGGTGTTACCTCGCGATGGGACAAACCAGCAACGCTTTAGCGAGCGGCAAAAGCGCGCTCGAAATTGCGAAGCATATCGCTGACCGGAATGCCGTCTGCGAGTCACAGTTAATAGTGGCGGAAGCATCTCTCGCGCTTGGTGATCTTGAAACGTGCAGCGCCAACCTGAAAGAGGTCGCCGAACAGATCACCGATTCGACGGCGGACCTGTTGTTGGCCGGTGAGGCGCAAAGACTTCACGGCCTGGAAGAGATGTCGCGGAACGATCCGGAAATGGCGGCGCAGCATTTCGGCCGCAGCGTTTCCATCTTCGACTTGTTAGGCGACCGTTATCGAGCAGCGCGCGCCCACTACGAACTCGGCAAAGCATACACGTTGAGCCAGACGGACCGCGCCGCGGAACAGTTAGCGCGTGCAGTTAACACATTTCGCGAACTTGGCGCTCAGCTTGATCTGGAAAGAGCTGAAACTGCAACGCGCGAACTGGAATCCCGGCTCGTCGGGACGCCGGCTGCGCGCCAGGAACATTCGGCGCTGTCACAACTGCTGACGCTGCGTCTGACTGAGGCGGTTGCCTCGCGCGCGTTGTTGCTGCGCGAGTTGGCGGCGGTTATTAATCAGGAGACCAATGCGAAGCGAGTGCTCATCCTCGAACCAGAGGAAGAAGGCCGCCAGCGGGTCGTCGTGGCGCATGGACTCGAGAACAATGCGGCGACGGCGCTGGCTGATGATTACGCGTCGGTTGAGACGGACGCTGCGCAAGCCGCGTTCATTAAGAAGCACGATGTCCTGATAATCACGCTAAAGTCGAACGATGCCTTGCCGGCGACGCTGTTGATTTCGCCCGCGAATCGCGCGGAACTTACCGACAGCGTTTCGCTCGATCCACTTCTGCGCGTGGTTGAATTGGGAATGGATGTTTGCGCTTTACGCTCACGAACTTCGTTGAGCCAGCGCTCAGACGAGGGCAACACCTTAAGCGGCGCCAGCCTCATGCCCGGTTTCATTCATTCAAGCCCCGCCATGACGCGCCTGGTTGAAGAAGTACACAAGATTCGCTCGTCAGACGTGACGGTTTTGGTCACAGGTGAATCGGGCACCGGCAAAGAGTTGGTGGCAAGAGCCATTCACGCGCTCTCTTCGCGTCGCGACAAAATTTTCGTGCCGTTCAATTGCACGGCGGTGCCGAAAGAACTTTCAGAAGGATATTTGTTCGGCTATCGGCGGGGCGCGTTCACCGGCGCCGTCAAAGATTCCGACGGCGTGATTCGCACCGCCGCAGGCGGAACCTTGTTCCTTGATGAGATCGGCGACCTGCCGCTCGACGTACAGCCAAAGCTCCTGCGATTTTTACAGGAAGGTGAGATTCAACCACTTGGCGAACAGCGGCCAGTCAAAGTCGATGTTCGGATCATCGCTGCAACGAATACCGATCTCGAAGAGATGGTTGCGGACGGACGTTTTCGCGAAGATCTCTACTATCGATTGAATGTCATTCGGCTCCGCGTGCCGCCCTTGCGCGAAAGACGTTCCGAGATTCCCACCATCGTCAATTACTACGTCAATCATTATTCAGCGAAGTTCGGCCGGCGCGACATTCACATCGCTCCTCAAGCTATCGATCTGCTGATGGTTGCGGACTGGCCAGGCAATGTTCGTCAATTGTGCAACGAAGTGCAGCGAGTGGTGGCCCGGTCTGAGGACGGAACGTTGATAACCGCGGAACAACTCTCGCCGGAACTTCGACGCATGCGGACCGTCGCCACGCCGGCGGGCGCGGCCTCGTTTGGCCAGGATTCCTCAGTGACTGTTCCAGCCAACGCGACGCTCAACGAGGCTCTCGCCGAGGTCGAGCGCAAGATGATTCGCGAAGCTCTCCAAAAACACCGCGGCAACATCTCTCGCGCAGCCCGTGAACTTGGGCTGACCCGCCGAGGGCTCTATCTAAAATTGGATCGTTACCAAATAAAAGCGAGCGCGTAGGTGTGCTGGAGAAGTGGGAATGACTACGCCGCCAAAAATAGCGGCGTAGTGTCTCTGAAACCTTTCGCCTGCCGAAAGAGGCTTGAGAGACACTACACCAAGGGTGGTTTAAGTCTATTTTTAGTCACCGACCAGGATTCCTTTGTTCATTCTCGTGTCTCCTTTCCTTTAGCGTTCCTTCGTCGAAAACCCAGAACCGAATTGGTTTAGTCAACAACGATGATTCCCTTATTCATGCCTATATCCTTTCGAGTCGAGCCGTTCCTGATTGGAACCGGAGGACGGCGGTTTCTGTTTGGCTCTTTCGGTTTGAGCCGTTGCTTCGCGTTTATTAGTCACCGAGTGCTACGCCTTTGTTCATTTCCCTTTACCTCCTATCCTTATTTCTCTTTTCCTTTGATCGAATTAGTTTGATTGCCCAGGAACGGTTGTTTCGCTTCGTCTTTTATTAGTCACCGAGTGCTACGCCTTTGTTCATTTCCGTTTCCTCCTGTCCTTATTTCTGTTTGTTTGAATTAGGGTTGATTGCCTTGGAACCGTTGTTCCGCTTCGCTTTTTTTTATTAGTCACCGAGTGCTACGCCTTTAGTCATTTTCTTTCTCCTTCCTAAATCTTCTTGCGAACGCTTTCCTCTATCGCAATGGTTGTGCCGTTGATGCCGCAAGCCCCGAGCGCAAGGTTTACTCGTTCTGTTTCAGCAACTTAGCGACCCAACAGGTGGTCTCGCCGATAAAGGTCGCGGCGAACAGCTTTCTGAGTACCTAGTAAGCAGATGCGAGGGTTAGCGAACCTAAGTTACTGACGAGATGCTGTTTACGCGAAACTGGAAACTCACTACACAGTGGATACCTTGTAGCCATTAAAACGAGGAGTCATCAGGCTCACTTGAGACGTCATGCAGTCGCGATCGAACGACCCGCCGTTGCGCAGCAGATTTCAAACGACCACATCTGAAGTTGTTAGCGGAACTTACGAATGCGCTCGGGTAAATGATGTTGACTTCTGATCGTGCTTGTATTAATTAGAACAGCCGCGCATCGCGAATGTTTTTGTGGCCTTTCAGTAGTGGACGTACCCATCAGGAAATCTTCCCGACGCAGTCGGCGGACGCACATCATCGTCTATAGCGTCGTCGGCCTCTTCGCCATTTCCATCATCTCGTTCGGCGTTTCGCGACTGCGACCTGCATCGCCTTCGCTGGAGCGTTCCACGGCACTAATCGAAACAGTCAAGCGCGGTCCGATGCTCCGTGATGTTCGCGGGTCCGGCACACTTGTCGCGGAAGACATACGCATCATCGCTGCGTCGACGGCTGGACGTGTTGAGCGTGTCCTGGTCCAGCCTGGGACTGAAGTCGGCCCGGGAACGGTATTACTTGAGCTGAGTAACTCCGAACTAAAGCAGTCTGCGATTGATGCTGAGTATCAGGTAAAGGCGGCGGAAGCTGAACAGAGGAATCTAAAGGTGAAGATTGAGAGCGAGCGCATGACGCAGCAGTCGGTGACCGCCACGGTGAAAGCCGAGTATCAACAGGCGAGGCTGCAACTCGACGCTGATGAAGCGCTCGCGAAGAAAGGCGTGCTGCCGGCGCTGAGCGTGAAACTTTCGCAGGTTCGCACGCAGGACCTCGCTAATCGTTACGAGATCGAGCAAAAGCGGCTCGACGTCGTGACGCGTTCTGCCGATGCGCAAGTCGCCGCCCAGCAGGCCCGCGTCTCACAGCTTCGCGCTCTGCTGAACCTGAAGAACGAGCAGGTTAATAACCTGCGGGTGTTGGCCGGGACCCGCGGAGTTCTCCAGCAAATGACCGTAGAGGAAGGCCAGCAGGTTGCGCCGGGAACGAACCTGGCGCGCGTCGTCGAGCCCCAGCACCTCAAAGCCGAATTGAAGATTGCCGAGACTCAGGTCAAGGACGTGCAAATTGGGCAGCGCGCACAGATCGACACACGAAACGGAATCATCCCCGGACACGTCTCGCGAATGGATCCCGCAGCGCAACAAGGCACCTTCACTGTCGATGTTGCATTGGATGGCGCGCTTCCCGCCGGCGCGCGTCCGGACCTAACCGTTGAGGGGACGATCGAATTGGAACGATTGGACGACGTCGTCTACATCGCGCGCCCCGCGTTCGGACAGGCGCACAGCACTATCAAGTTGTTCAAACTTGACCCGGACGGAAACAATGCGACTCGCGTTCAGGTAAAGGTCGGGCGCAGCTCCGTCAACGCGCTGGAAATCCTCGAAGGATTGCAGCCCGGCGACCGCGTAATTCTTTCTGATACGTCCGCGCTGGACACGTTTGATCGAATTCGCTTGAACTAACCGGCGCGCGCGGCGATCGCAAACGCACCATTATGAGCACCCCTGTCTCTGCCTTAATCCGTCTCGAGAACGTGACGAAGATTTTCTACACCGACGAGCTCGAGACGCACGCCTTGTCGGCGGTTGGCTTTGAAATCGCTGCCGGAGAATTTGTCTCAATCGCCGGGCCGTCAGGCTGCGGCAAATCTACTCTGTTGTCGATACTGGGATTGTTGGATACGCCTACCGCCGGTCAGTACTGGTTAAGCGGCGAAGCCGTTGCCGATCTTCCAATGAGCGAACGCGCGCGTATACGCAATCGTCAGGTGGGATTCATCTTTCAAAGCTTCAACCTGGTCGGCGATCTAAACGTTTTTGAAAACGTGGAGCTGCCGCTGACGTATCGCGGAATGGATCGCGCCGAGCGCAGGCAGCGCGTGATGCAGGCACTGGAAAAAGTTGGAATGGCGCATCGGGCAAAACATCTGCCCGCGCAACTTTCGGGC
This sequence comes from Pyrinomonadaceae bacterium, assembly GCA_049273695.1. Classification (GTDB taxonomy): domain Bacteria; phylum Acidobacteriota; class Blastocatellia; order Pyrinomonadales; family Pyrinomonadaceae; genus UBA11740. The sequence goes on along the minus strand of JBASRE010000016.1, from coordinate 61,436 downwards.
GGCCAGCAACAACGCGTCGCTGTCGCCAGGGCGATCGCCGGCGAACCAGCGATTCTTTTGGCCGATGAACCAACGGGCAATCTCGATTCAGCGAACGGTGAAGCTGTCATGAAGCTTCTGACGAATCTTCATGAGGCGGGATCGACGATCTGCATGGTCACCCACGATCAGCGCTACGCCGGCCAGGCCAGCAAAGAAATCCATTTATTCGATGGCCGCGTAGTTGATCAGCCGGCGCAATAAACAGCTAAGTGGCACAGACTTCAGTCTGTGTGTTCGTGCGATGAGAATCAAAGACTAAAGTCTGTGCCACAGCGAGTTTGCGATCTAAATACTAGAAATGGTGGCGAGTTCCTCATCGATTCTTTCGCTCGCCAACAGAGCGCGCAACTTTTCAGGATGGCGGCCACTCGCGTTACGCGACTTCAGGTTGCTGTTTGTCGGCCAGGCAATCTCGCTACTGGGTGACCAGTTTTATCTCGTCGCGCTGCTATGGCTGGTGCTGCAAATGACGGGATCGGATCTGGCGGTTGGCACGATCATGATGGCGGCCACCATCCCGCGAATGGTTTTCCTTCTTGTGGGCGGCGCCGTGAGCGATTGGCTTTCGCCGCACAAGTTGATGGTGGCGTCGAATGTTTTTCGCAGTCTCGTCTGCGCGATTCTCACGGCGCTGGTTTTGTTGAAAACCGTGAGCCTCTGGCAACTCTTCGTGCTGGCGGCCGCGTTCGGGACGCTGGATGCTTTTTTCGCCCCGGCAATGAAGTCTTTCATCCCCGCGCTGCTCGACGATGAAACGCTCGTCGCCGGCAATTCGCTTTTGCAGGGCAGCAACATGCTGGCGAAGATCGTCGGCCCCTCGCTGGCTGGTTTCATGATTGCCGTGGCTGGAACGGCGATGGCCTTTGCGCTCGATACCGTCAGCTTTGTCTTCGTGACCGCGTGTCTGCTGCTGATGCGGACGAAGAGAGTTACCGCGGAAGGTTCCGCGGCGCCCAAGCGAACGAAGTTGTTTGCGTCAATTCTGGATGGTTTGCGCTACACGTTGCGCGATCCGGCAATTCGTTCGCTTATCTTCCTGCTCGGTGTAATTGAGTTTGCATTTGCGGGACCGCTGACAGTGGGACTCGCGGCGCTCGCCAACAGTCGCTTCGGCGGTGGTTCAGGGGCCTTCGGCATCATGCTGTCCACCCTGGGCGGAGGATTTTTGTTGGGAACGATTATCGCAAACTGGTTCAAGCGCGCCCGCATCGGTTACGCAACGTTCGTCGGTGCTCTGGTGCTTGGTGGATTGCTAGCCTTGCTGGGCGCGGCGCCAAACCTCTTTTGGGCGTGCGTGCTGCTGGCCATCATTGCCAGCATCGGCGGCTTCCTGCAAGTGCTGAACGCAGTTTGGTTTCAGACACGTCCCGATCCGCAGATGCTGGGACGCGTGATGAGTGTCGTGATGCTTTTCGCTTTCGGGCTGACGCCGCTGTCGTATGTCATCGCCGGCGCATTGATAAAGGTAAGCACGTCATTGATGTTTGCGGCGAATGGAGTGTTCCTGTTGGTGGCAGTACTTCTGCTTTTACCGGCTCGTCGAAAGATCGACGAAACGAAAGCGGCCGTAGCGGCGGCGACTTAAGGAATTCATAAGGACGATGGAACTAATCTGGCAGGACATACGCTACGGCGCTCGGATGCTGCTGAAGAATCCGAGCTTTACGTTGATCGCCGTGTTGACGCTCGCGTTGGGCATTGGCGCGAACACCGCCATCTTCAGCGTCCTGAATTTCGTTCTTCTCCGTCCGCTCGAGTACGCGAACCCGGATCAGCTGGTGATGGTTTGGGAAAGAAATCTACGGAGAGGCTTCAACGAAACTCCGACATCATTTGCCAACTTTGATGACTTCCGGCGCAGCGTGCAATCGCTGGAACTCGCGGCTTTCACTGACGCCAACTTCAACGTCCGCGGAGGCGATCAGCCTGAGCGCATTGCCGGGCTGCGCGTGACGGCGAACCTTTTCTCGGTACTGGGCATGAATCCGATCAGCGGTCGCTGGTTTCTCGCGCACGAAGATCAGCCCGGGTCAGGCCATGTCGTTATCTTGAGCTACGGTCTGTGGCAGAGAAGTTTTGGCGGCAATTCAAACCTGGTCAATCAATCGATTCAAGTGAACGGCCAGAGCTATACCGTGGTCGGCATCATGCCTGCGAACTTCAAATTCCCGCCGTCGTTCTCCGCGTCCGTTGCGGGTTCCGAAGAAACGCTCATCAACGCAGAGCTGTGGGTGCCTCTGACGACGGACGACATGCCGCTGGTGCGCGACATTCGAAATTTGAAGATGATTGGGCGGCTCAAACCGGGTGTCACCGCGCCGCAAGCTCAAGCGGAGCTGAATGCCATCGCCAGCCGTCTCGACAAAGATTTTCCCGAGGTAAACGGCGGCATCGAGTCGAGTGTGATCCCGCTGCACAAACAGGTGACCGGAGACATCAGCCTGGCGCTGTGGGTTTTGATGGCGGCGGTCGGACTGGTTTTGCTGATCGCATGTGCGAACGTCGCGAACCTGCTGCTTGCGAAAGCGACGAGCCGGCAGAAAGAGATCGCCATTCGCACCGCCATCGGCGCGACCCGCCTGCGAATTCTGCGGCAACTATTGACTGAGAGCGTGCTGTTAGGCGTGCTGGGTGGAGCCCTCGGGCTGCTCTTCGCGATTCTCGGAGCGCGCGCCTTGGTTACTCTCGTCACTAACGACATTCCTCGGCTAAAGGATTTCGGCTTCGACAAGTGGGCGCTGCTCTTCACGCTCGGCACTTCCATCGTGACGGCATTAGTGTTTGGTCTGGCGCCGGCGATCGATGCCTCAAGGGTGAACTTGAACGAAGCGCTCAAGGAGGGCGGACGCAGTTCGGGCGGCGGCTCGGCGCGCAACAAACTTCGCAGCGCGCTGGTAATCACCGAGGTCGCGCTCGCGGTTGTGTTGGTCACCGCGTGCGGATTGATGTTCCGAAGTTTCCTGCAGCTGCAACGCGTGAATCCGGGATTCAATCCAGCTAATCTCGTGACCCTCGAAATAGAACTGCCGAAAGCGAGCTACCAGGCCGATCAGCAGCAACGGAATTTTCAACAACAGTTGCTGCAAAAGATTCGCACTGTGCCCGGCGTCATGAACGCCGCCACGGTGGACAATCTTCCGTTCAGCGGTAACGCTTTCAATTCGAGCTTCATTGTCGAAGGCCGGCCGGTTCCAGCAGCGACCGAAAGACCGCGCGCGTTCTATCGAGTCGTGAGTCCGGATTACTTTTCCACCATGGGCATCCAGACGGTCCGCGGTAATCCGTTCAGCGATCGCGACACGGCGGAGATGCCGGGTGTCGCGGTGATCAATGACGTCGCCGCGCGTAAATTCTGGCCAGGCGAAGATCCTCTGGGAAAGAAGATCAAGCGCGGCCGCCCTGAGTCAAAGAATCCCTGGGTAGCGATCGTTGGCATCGTCGGTTCGGGCGCGCAGAACGCGCTGGACGACGCCGCGCAGGCCGAGATCTACATGCCGTATCTGCAAAACACGAGCGGCAAGTTCACGCTCGTGACGCGCACCGGCACCGACGCGCGTTCTCTCGCACCCTTGATCCGCAAAGAAGTTTGGGCGACCGACAAAGACCTCCCCGTTTCGAACATGAAGCTGATGGATGAGTTGATTTCCAATTCCGTCGCGCAACGACGCTTCTACGTGATCCTGCTAAGTGTTTTCGCCGGACTGGCGCTGGTGCTGGCGGCGGTCGGTGTTTATGGCGTCATGTCGTATTCAGTGCTGCTGCGCACCCGCGACATCGGTATTCGCATGGCGCTTGGCGCCCGTCCGATCGATATTTTCAAGCACGTGCTCACCCAGGCCCTGGTTCTCGCCCTGATTGGTCTCGGCATCGGTCTGGTTCTGGCAGTGACCTCAACGCGCATTTTGAGCAGCATGCTTTACGGCATCAGTCCCACCGATCCAATTACGCTGGCGGCAACGGCTCTGGTGTTGCTGCTCGTGGCGCTGCTCGCGAGCTATCTCCCGGCCCGCCGGGCGACGAAGGTAGATCCGATGGTCACACTCAGATACGAATAAATGCATCCAACAACGGGGCTGACGACTGCTTTTCTGAACCCGTGGCCGGTTCCAAACGTGTAAGGGGAAGCGTCAGCCGTTTGCGCGCTTTTACGCACGGCGTGTATCCTTTTCGTGAAAGTTTGTTGTGATTACTAAGCTAAATCTCTCGAGTACCCCTTTTCGCAACCGCGCGTTGCCCTGGACGGTGACCGCGATTGTGACGCTGTTCTCGGTCATCGCGCTGATTTTCATCGCCAAATGGACCTTCGACACCAACGCCCAGGCTCAGACCGCCGCGCGTGACGTTGCGCAGTTGCGCCAACAGGCTGACGCGCTCAACAAACGCGCCGACGAGATCAGGAGCACGCTCACTCCGGAACAGAAACAGGCGCTGAAATCGGCACATACGCTCGTGGACCGCAAGCAGTTCTCGTGGTCGCGTCTGTTTGCGGATCTCGAGGACGCTCTGCCCGGGAGCGTGCGCGTCACGCGAATTACCGTGAAGGGCGTGCGCAGTCAGGACGCTCGCACGGTAACCAACCTTGAGCTGGTCGTAGCCAGCAAGGAGGCCACCACCGTCACTAAGATGATTGAAGACATGGAGCGCCAGGGCATCTTTCATGCGGAACTCGTTTCGCAGGATGCCGCGCGTGGCAGAGGCGAGTCAGGCCAGGAATACACGATGAATGTTTTCTACGCTCCGCGTGCGGGTGTCAGCATCACGCCGAGCGGCCAAAACAAACGCGCAGCTGACACTGCGGGCGAAGGAGCCGGCACGCGATGAGCCAGGAGCAACCCATGCCCAATCCGGCCGTGGCAGCTCGCCGGCCACGCCAAATCAGCATCGCTAAGCTGCGGACCGCGCCGGGGCTGAGTTTGATCGGGCTGCCCGAACTGATTGGATTGGCCGGCGCGGTACTGATCGCGCTCCTGACAATCTTCGCTTACTTCTATTTTTACTTGCCGGCCCAATCGCGTCTGACGACACTGCAACTTGAACGCGATCGTTTGCAGGCGTTCCTGCGCACATCGCAAAGCAATCTTCAGCAGAACACGACGGTGCGCCAGCAAGTCGACAAGATCACCAGCAGCATGAGCGACTTTGAAAGGAATTGGCTCCCGAACCCGTCGTCCGGTCGCATGTCGCTGTACGCGACCGTGAACGATCTGATTAAGAGTAATGGGCTGCGAAATACCGCCGGCCCAACCTACACACCGCTTGAGCCGATCGGCTCGAAGGGACAGGTCGCGGCGACTACCAGTGCTGAAAAGCAAACCAGCGCGAAGTGGCAAACGATCTATCCGGGCATTGCCGTCAGCGTTACCGTTGAAGGGCCGTACCAGCGTGTGCGGCGCTTTGTCCGAGAGATCGAAAGCAGCCGGCAATTTTTGATTATTAATGAGGTCGAGCTTGAAAGCGTGACGCAATCAGGAATTGCCAGCGAACCCTCGACGGCAGGTGGGGCGACCGGAGGCCGCGCGACTCTAGTCAGCCTGCGGCTGGAGATGGCCACATACTTTCACCGGCCAGAGGTAGTTAGCGCGCAATAATAGCGCTCGAAATTGAATCGGCGCGTGAGCTATAAGCAAGATGCAACTCTTCGATCCAAATAACCCTAACGAGAAGAAAAAGATGATCGCTGCGGCCGTGCTCGGCTTGGCGGCAATTATCGTGCTCGGCTACATATTTCTCGGCGGCGGATCGACGAAGCCGACGAATCGCCCGACCGGGTCACCGACGCCAACTCCGCAGCGCCGGACAAACACACCGGCGCCCGACAATAGCGGCGACGACGACATTTCGGTCTATCAGGAAATCGATTTCAACGGCACCGTAGTCGGGGCGCCAGAGGCCGATCGGAACATTTTTGCTTACTTCGTGCCGCCACCTCCTGCGGCAAAGCCTACGCCCACACCGACTCCGGTTCCCACACCACCGCTAACTGTTTCGACCGTATCGCCCGCGAGCGTTTTCGCCCGCACCGGTGAATTCAGTTTGCAGGTCGTCGGCGACAAGTTCGTGCCGGGCGTCAGAATCGTCATCGACGGCCGGGCGATGCAAACGCGCATCATTAGCGCACAACAGGTCGCTACGACAGTGACGGCCGACATGATTGTGAATCCCGGCAGTCGCAGGGTCGAAGTGCGCACAGCCGACGGCGCATTGTATTCAAACACTATCAACCTGAACGTTACCGCTGCACCAGTGCCTAACTTCACGTACATCGGTCTGATCGGCAAGCCTCGTGCAAACGACATTGCTGTGCTTCAGGACAAGAACAACAAAGAGCTCGTGAATGTGCAACGGGGCGATCTGGTAGGCGGTCGATTTCGTCTCATCAGCATCTCGGACAAAGAACTGAAACTCGTCGACGTCAACCTGAAGATCCCGCACACACTCGCGTTCTCACCCGACTCGAGCACGGGCGGCGGCCGGCCTCCGGTGCGACGCCCAGTCGTTGACGACGACCCGTAGTTTGTAGTCATGCGAACTGTTAAAGCACATAAGGGCTGTGACGACCGCCAACGCGGTTACGCTCTCGTCTCGCTGCTGGCGTTGATGTCATTGCTTGCGATGTTCGCGCTCGCTGTCGCTCCGCGCGTGCAACAACAAACGCAGCGCGAGCGGGAGAAGGAGGCTTTGTTCCGCGGCGATCAGGTCGGAGACGCAATCCGTGCTTACTATCGCTCGCGTGGCGCTCAGGGCGTCAACGCACTTCCGACTTCGATGGATCAATTGCTTGAAGGCGTGCAGCTTCCAGGTCGGACCAAGCGCCTGCAAATCCTCCGTCCGTCAGCCGCCCGCGATCCTCTTTCTTCAGACGGCGAATGGCAGCTGATCGGCCCAACTTCTCAGGATTTTCGAGGATTTGTGCAGGCTTTGACGCTCTACTCAGGCGGTATTCCACCGGCCCCTCGTCAGGAGTTTAACGCGCTCGCCAGTCTCATCCCACGGGTGAGTAATGTTTTGGATGTTGAATCAGGGGGCTCCGCTCCGAGTCTTGGGAGCACGTCGTCTGACGTGTCCGGTCCGTTCATCGGCGTTGCAAGCAGCAGTCAAAGAGACTCTGTGATCTCTTTCTTCGGCATCGAGCGACATGATGAATGGATCTTCACACCAATGTTCCGCTGATCACTCACGTCAACTCATCATCGTCACGTCACGCAAGAATTTTTCTTCGGTCACACGCACGCCATTTCGTATCACTCGCGATGTGATCTGCACCTCCTCTCTGCAACTTTATGCGACGTCCAGTGCGCGCACTCATGCAGTGAGAGCTGCAAAATAATTTTCTGCGCCTGTAATAAATTGTTGACAAGCATGCGAATTAAGTTTATATAGCAACATGTTGTGCGCCGTTTTCTCTAGACCACAAGAGTTACAGCAACGCAGCATCTTGTGGTCACAACCTGAAAACTAAGAAGGAGAAACGACAATATGGCAACTAAGAAGAAGGCCGCGAAAAAAGGCGGCAAGAAAAAAGGCGCCAAGAAGGCCGCCAAGAAGAGATAGTTCGTTAACTCAGGAAACAACATCGACCACGTTCACGTGGCGCACACCAAGTGAGGCCCTAGCGGCCCTTAGAAAAAGGAACGGCGAATGTTTTAACCCGCCGTTCCTATTATTTTGCGCGGTCGCCGATCAGCAGCCGAAGACTTGGCGATGAAATCATGATCACGGTCGCACTCATCGAGCCCGAGATTCCCCAGAACACCGGCAACATCGCGCGTCTGTGCGCCGCAACTAACACGCCTCTGCACATCGTCGGCGTACCGGGCTTTCGTCTTGATGACCGCGCAGTCCGCCGCGCCGGCTTGGACTATTGGCCTGAGGTAAATCTCTCGCGTCACCGTGATCTGGAAGAGTTGCAAAGCTCAATAGAGCCGGCGCGCCTCGTTTTCTTCACCACCAAAGCCAATTTGCCTTATTTTGACTGGCGTTTTCACCCTCAGGACTGTCTCGTATTCGGATCTGAAAGTCGGGGATTGTCGGAGCAAATTCTGCGAGCGAATTGGGATCAGTGCGTGACGATTCCAATGTTGAATCCAAACGTGCGGAGCCTCAACCTTGCAAATGCGGTGGCGATTGTATTGTACGAGGCGCTGAAGCAGACCGGCGCTTTCGTTCGAGCGCCCGGCGATTAATTACTCTTCCTCTTCACGCTCGTCTTCCAGGTCCTCGTCTTCGTTCTCAGGTTTGTAAATTCGGTAGCCAGTCGAATCGTCGTAGTAGTATTCGGAGGAATCGTCAGCTTCTGGCTCATGGCGCGGTTCTTCGAGTGGTTCTTTGCTGAACCTCACGGAATCAATCATGCTGTCGTAAGATTCGAAGTACATGCGACTGACGCTACCGAAGATCTATCCCATCACCGATCGACAACTTTCCGGTCTGAGTCATGCTGAACAAGTGCAGCGGCTCATCAATGGTGGCGCCACCCTCGTCCAACTGCGCGAAAAGCATCTGCCGCCGATCGATTTCCTTCGCGACGCCGAAGCCGCGTCCAAAGTTGCCGGCGACAATCGCGTCACATTGATTATCAACGATCGCGTTGACATCGCAATGGCAATTAGCGCTCGGGGCGTCCACCTTGGACAAGACGACATGCCAGCCGAAGCCGCGCGTCGTTTGGTTCGAGACGATACGTTGATTGGCTTCTCCACACACACTCAGCAACAGATGGAATCGGCAGTGCGTCTGCCAATCGACTACGTCGCATTCGGACCCGTTTTCACAACCAGCACTAAACCGGATCACGATCCGATAGTGGGACTCGAGCAGTTGCGCGCGGTCAGGAACATTGCCGCGGAACTTCCACTCGTGGCCATCGGCGGGATCACCGCCGCTAACGTCCAAGCCGTCCTCGAGGCCGGCGCAGATTCTGTTGCGGTCATCTCCTCAGTTATCGGCGCACCGTCAATGATCGAGCAAAACATGCGAAGAATGCTTGAGCTCGCCGGTGTTTGAACTCAAATTAGCCGCTAATATTTTTTGCTTGCGTTTTCGCCGAAGCATCAGCGAGAATGGATCGCCGCGCAAAAAGCGGTCAATTCCGAACCTTCCTCCCTCTTGAGCCCTTATTAAAGCCTCAGTCCTGGAGCCTGACTCTGCATGAGTTTCTTCGATCTACCGCCAATTATCGAGCGTATGTTGCTGGTCTCAGACAAGATCAGCGACCTCAATTTCTCCGTCGGCCAGCTACCGCAGGTCGAAATAAACGGCAAGCTGACGCCGGTCCAACCACTTGGATTGCAGAAACTCACGCCTTACCAAACTGAAATCATCGCGATGACGCTGCTTCAGGAAAATGCCGAAGCGGCTGAACGGCTCGTAGAGACGGGCACGGCGGATTTGAGTTACTCGCTGCCTTCGCGCGCACGCTTTCGTTGCAATATTTTCCAGCAACGCGGGGTGTACTCGATCGTGATGCGCGTAATTCCCACCGACATTCCCACGCTTAATTCGTTGCACCTGCCACCGCAGCTTGCCGAGATCTCAGAACTGCGCAATGGCCTGGTCCTGATTACAGGCCCGACCGGATCCGGAAAGAGTTCCACGCTCGCAGCGGTCATCGACGTCATTAACGAGACCAAACACTATCACGTCGTCGCCATTGAGGATCCCATCGAGTACCTGCACACGCACAAGAACTCGACCATCAATCAACGCGAAGTAGGTCACGACACGAAAGATTTTCCTTCCGCGCTGCGCGCCGCGTTGCGGCAGGCGCCGAAAGTGATTCTGATCGGCGAAATGCGCGATTATGAAACTACTGAGATCGCGCTCGAAGCCGCTGAAACCGGCCACCTCGTGCTCTCCACCTTGCACACGATCGATGCTTCAAAGACGATCGATCGCATCATTGGACTTTATCCGAAGAATGAAGAGCCGGTCATTCGCACCCGACTCGCGCAGACCTTCCGTTACATCGTCTCGCAACGTTTGGTTCCGCGTGCCGATCTTCGCGGTCGCGTTGCCGCCGTCGAAATTCTGCGTTCGACACCGCGGACGCGCGAATACATCGAAAACGGCGAAGTGGAAGGCAAGTCCCTGCTCGAGGCGATGCGCGACGGAAAGCTTGAAGGCATGCAGGATTTTGATTCGGTGATTAAGAATTTGATTGAGCGCGAAGTCGTCACTCTTGAAGATGGTCTGGCGTTCGCGACGAATCAGAACAACTTATTGCTGGCCCTGAAAGGATTGACGTCATCCGACGACTTCATTCGCTCTCAGACCGATACTTTTGTGCCTGAACAGTCTGCGCTGACATCCTCAGTGATCAGCCTCACCGATTAACCAACTCAAACAACCGATGCTCGTAATCTGCTCAAACTGCAAAACGCGACTGCAACTCGACGAAAGTAAGATTCCGTCGAACGTTTCCAAAGCCCGCTGCCCAAAGTGTCAGGGCAGTGTTGAGATCAGAGTCTCATCTGCGACGGACTCTGATGTCCACGTTTCGCTTCCGGCAGACATGACACCGCCATCGCCAACAGTATCAGCCTTCGAGAAGCCGCCTGCGGCTGCGCCTTTCAAATCGTCCGAAGTCGCGTCCGACGCGAGTCAATCAACACCGAATGGCTACGCCGATTTGGCCAAGGTTCTCGCTGATGTATTGCGTCAGAAGGATCCGGTCGCCGCCAAGATGGCAGGTCCAAAGCGTCCGGCGTGGGATCGACGAAAGGCCCTGGTTTGCACAGACACACCGCAGCGGCAAACTATAGCCGAAGGATTGGCGACCCTGGATTTTGAAGTTTACGTCGCGGAAAACACGGCTGAAGCGCTCGGGCGCATGCGTGAAGATCGAATGGATGTGCTGGTGCTCGAATCAGGCTTTGACCCTGTCGAACAAGGCTTTGCCTTTGTGATGCGCGAAATCAAATTGATGCGGCCTGCCGAGCGTCGTCGCCTGTTTTTCGTTTTCATCACTCCAAACGCGCGCACCATGGACTTGCATGCCGGCTTTCTCCACAACGCGAACCTTGTGGTGAACCCGGCGGACATCGATCGCATGCCGGACGCACTCGAGGTTTCGCTGCGCCACTACAACGAACTCTATCGCGAGTTCTATCGCGCGCTCGACGTCGCTCCAATCTAACTACGGCTTCGAACCTAATCCGATCATGAAAGCACGCAGCAATGCGTGCTTTTGCATTTGTTTGAGGTAGTGAGCTTCGTCCCGGCCTTGCTTCGCAGAGAGTACGCGCGCCGCGAGTTCCTTGTCAGCGGCAGACCAGTTCTTGAGGCCGGGAATCATCGCAAGCACGAGTGGCAGATCGCTGTCACTGGTTAGCGCTTTCACGTTGAGCGCGCGACGAACAAAATCAATTGAGTGTGCCCGAATGTTCTCCGGATCGCCGCGGAACTCCCGCGCCATGCGGCGCTGCAGCGCGAGCCCGATATTGCGCGCTTCAAAGCGATCCCACGCGCCGGATTTCTTCGTGGCCGCCGGAGTTTCGAACACCATGTAGCCGGCCGCGAGCTTCCGCAACGTGCCGGGTGACGTTCGGTACCGCCGGCCGTTCGCCACCTTTCGCTCTTCGGCCTGCGTTAATTTCAGAATCTCTGGTCGCACTGGCCGAAAACCCAGCTTGCGATAAAACCAGAACGCGCCGGATTCGATGCCCTCTTCGTTCTCGTGGCCAATCTGGTAAGGCTCGATCGAGAACACCGTGACGCCAAGCAGTTGTCGCATCAAACGCAGAATGCGCGCGTACAGCCAGGCCGTCTCGCCTTCGCGGAACGTGTAATAGAGATTAAAGCCGCTCTCCATTCGTTCGCAGAGCGATAACCCCTCGAAATACGCGACGGGTACGCCGTTCTTGAAGATGATTGCCGCATGATAAGCCCGCAGCGGCAGCCGAGCTTCGGGTGGCACTTCGATCACGAAGGCTTCAGTGCCACGTCCAAGATCTGCCTTCACGATGCGCGTCGCGTCTCCATATGTGAAGCCGTGGAGTTCGCGATAACGCACCGCTGAGGTCTCGCGCGCCAGGTCGAGAATCCTCTCGCCTTCGCGCCGCGAAAGTTTCTTTACTGGAATTGGTGGCGAAGAGAGTCTAGCGGCAAGCGAGATGTCACGACGTTGAATCAAAGGCTCTCGATGGAAAAAGATTTTTCGCGTTGGGAGTCGCATCAATGTCCGCGACGCGCGGAACGGATGCTTCCAGGTGACGTGAAGCTTTAGCGAATCGTACAGCTCGGCCCGTTGTTTCTCGGTAAGGTCGAGCGACTCGAATCGATCGAGCAGCCAAACAATTTCATTCTGCCGGCCCGTGGCCGCGCGCAACCATTCGCGTAGCGGCACGTGAGCCTCAACCATCGCATCGTCTGCCAGCAGCGGCAGAAATCGCGGAAGAACCGCTGCCCACTGCTCTTCGTTTTCCATCCAATCCCAATCGATCGACAGTTGGCGTGGATACTTCCGCGCAAGCCAACGCGCCAGCGCGTAACTGAAGTTACTCGTCACACTCATGCCGGCGATTCCCGAAACTTCCGGCGCGTCGAGCGGCGACAGATCGGAATCCTGGGTTTCTAAGGTCGCAACTCGCTGCCGCACAGACTTCAACAAGCGCTCGATTTTTCCCAGAACCGCTTTGCTTTGTGGATAAGCGGCAAGAAAAAGGAGAGCCTCATGCAGCCGCACGAGCTCATCCGCGTCGGCGATTTTTGCGCTCGCCAGTCGGGTCAGTGTGCCCACCAGCTCACTCTTCTTGATAGAGCCGTACGACCGCCTCGCCGCGTCCAGCTTGTCGAGCAATTGATTGAGTGTCGCTGGCATGTCGAGTTGGGAACAATCTTCTGCAGCCCGAGTCTAAATCAGAAAAGTAGAACTCGCCGGTTCGACGACGATGGAGAATCGAATCAAACTTTGCTTGCAAGTCGCGTGGGTCACAATGGCCTTCGTGGTGCTGGCTATGGGCTTCAACGTTTGCGCGGACACTGACCAAGCCTGCTTTGACGTCGGTGGCAGATTGTTATTTACGATGATGGTGCTGTCATTTCCGGCAGGCTTTCTCAGCGTGGTGGCAACATTGTTACTTTTCGGAGATGCCAGCGGCGAACATCTCAATGACTACCTACTCTTCTGGCTAATACTGTCGGGTGCCGGTTATCTTCAGTGGTTTGCTTGTGCCGAAGTTGTTTGCTAAGCCAAATTTCACCACTCTCGGACTCGAACGAAATAGCACACTTGAGAAAGAACCCACGCCTGAGATCGCGCCTCCACGCGCGCCAAAAACCAAGCGAGTTAAACGAATTCCGTCTTACGACAAGCGCGGCCGCACGCCTTTGGAACGCGCCATGTCATCGAACTCTACAAATGCTTCCGCATGAACGTTGCGATCTTCCACGCATCAATCGCTTTCCATGGCATTTCAGCGGTCGTGTAATGACCACAGGACAGCCAGACGACGTCGAGATCGATTCCGCGTTGTCGCACTTCATTGATCACTTCACGCGAAAGATCGGCGGGAAATGTCAGGTCGTATTTCGCCGCGATGAAGCGCATCGCTCGTGGCTTCATGCCGACTAGCCGTTGAATGAAAGGCACCGGGCTAATCGGTCGCCAAAACTCGCGCAGCTCTTCCAGCGTCAGCTCACTTTCAATTCCCTGCCGCACGTGTTGCGTCGAGATTCCCTGCCACACCACATCGGCAAAATAGCCTGACACGTGGTTAAAGGTCCCGACGTTAATGTCCGGGTCATGTGCGAAGGCGAGAAAAGCCGTGCACGATCCGATACTTGTGCCAAGGATTCCGATCCGCTCAAAGCCCTGCAACTTCAGCCAGCGCACGGCCGCGCGTGTGTCCAGCACCGCTTGCCGCATCGATTGAATCGTGCGCCCGATGTTTGAGCTGACCAGGTGCTCCGCGCGTTCGATGTCCGGAGGCTTTCGTTCCTGGTGATAAGGAAGCGTCAGGCGCAGCGCAGTCATGCCGAGTCCGTTAAAAATGCGGCACGCTTCCACGTGACTGTCAGGTTGCGCGTTCCACTGGGGCAGCACCACCACGGCCGCGCGCGGTTTGTTCTTTCGTTCACGCTTTGGCGTGAACAGCCGCGCATGCACCGTGTTGTTTTCAATGGACGGGGTCTGAACTACGCTCGTCCACGTCAGGTGATCTCCTTCGAGATGCCAATCGGTAATCTCGGGCAACGCATAGAACTCTTCGCTGCGCGACATCGCCCGCGCGGTGTGCTCGCGCAGGACCTTGCGGGGGTCGTCCCCGTTAACGTGGTCGGTAATGAACTCGAGCCCCCACGCAAACGGCCGCACCACGCGATTATCGTCGCGTTTTGTGTGCGCAATCTCGCGCGCGCGCATCCATTTTCCGAAAAAATCCAGCATCTCTCAGAACTGCTCGAATTCGCTTGCAGAATCGAGTCAGTCATCCTAAAGTTCAGGCCAAGCAAAATCAAGCAATGCAGTTTTGATCTAGTTCAGTTTGAAGGATTTCATTCTCGCCGTCGCTTTAGCGCGGCGATCAGGTTAGCGGGCACCGCAGGGAAACCGTTTAAACGGTTTCCATTGTATGACCGCAAAGTTTGCCACCGCCCTAAAGGCGCGGTGTGAATGAGAAAGTACAAGCTGAACAGTATCCACAAAGAAGACATTAGCTTCCGAAACGTCCCCACGTTTCAGACGAAATTAGGATGAGCAACAAACATTCTACGGTGGCGATAACGCTCGTCGTCCTCTTCATGCTGGGCATCGGCAGTTGCCTGCCGAAACCACCGTCGCAAGGCGGCGGCGGCACGAACATTACTCTATACGGCTTTTCGATCATGAAAGAGTCGCTTGAGAAATCAATCTATCCGGCTTTTTCTGCAAAGTGGAAAAGCGAGCACGGAGTTGATGTTCGTTTCACCTCGTCGTTCGCCGGGTCGGAAACTGTCACAAATCAAATCCTACAAGGCGTGAAGGCACAGGTTGCCATCCTTTCGATCGAGCGCGACGCCCAACGGCTGAAGTACGGCGGCGCGGTAACTTCCGACTGGCGCGCACTGCCGCAGAAAGGGATCGTCAACAAGACGCCGTTTGTGATCCTGGTGCGCAAGGGAAATCCGAAAGGCATCCACGACTTCGCCGACCTCGCAAAGCCGGGAATCAAGTTGATTCATCCCGATCCGGAAAGTTCAGGTGGCGCGCAGTGGTCGATCCTCGCTATCTACGGCTCTGAACTGATCAAGACTGAGAAGCAATCCGGTACTGCCGATCGCGGGCGTGCCTTGCAGACGCTGCAAGCCATTTGGCGAAATGTCGTTTCGACTCCAAGTTCCGCGCGTGAAGCGCGCGCGACGTTTGAGCAGGGTTACGGGGATGCCCTGGTCACTTATGAACTGGAAGGGCTTCTGCTGAAAGATGCCGGCGGCGCATTTGAAATCATCGTGCCTGAGGCGACGATTTTCAGCGAACATCCGATCGTCATCGTTGACCGGAATGTTTCGCCGGCCGATCGTCCCATCATCGAAGCGTTTGTGCGTTTTTTGTGGACCGACGAAGCGCAGCGCGCCTTTGTGAAAAACCATTTTCGACCGGCAACGAATGACGCCCTGACGCAGGAAAATAAGGAACTCGCAACCATCAAATATCCGTTCACAGTGGACTATTTCGGTGGTTGGGATCGCGCCTATCCGGAAGTGATCGAAGCCATCTTCAAACATCAGGTGCAGAAGAGAAAGTAACCGCAGGTGCCAAGAATACGCTCATTTCGACACGTTCGCGGTTTCGATGTCGCGCGTCCGACCAGCATCGGCGTGATGCTGGCTCTGATGATGCCGCTCGTCATCCTGCCGATGCTTTCCATCTTCATCGTCGGGATGAGAAAAGGCTTCGGCTTCTTCTGGTCTTCGCTGATGGCGCCCGAGGCGGTCTATGCGTTGAAGCTGTCCCTAATCACAAGTTTCTGGGCGACAGTCTTCAACGTGGTCTTCGGTCTGCTCGCGGCGTACGTGCTTTCGCGTTATGACTTTTGGGGACGCAACGCAGTCATCGTCACGATCTCTCTGCCAACCGCGATCCCAACGGCCGTTGCCGGATTCGCCTTGCTTGCGCTGTGGGGACCGCAGGGAACCTTGGGACGTTTCCTGTTTCCGCCCGAAGGCAAGCAGTTGATGTTCACGACTTACGCGATCATTCTGGCAAACATTTTTGTCACTTTTCCCCTCGCTTTCGGCGTGATTAAGCCTGTATTCGACACGATGAGCCGTTCGCTGGAAGAAGCTTCGGCGACGATTGGGGCGACACGCTGGCAGACATTCTGGCACGTGACTCTGCCGAGCCTGCGCGGGGCGATCGTCTCTGGAGCACTCTTAACTTTTGCGCGTGCTGTCGGTGAATTCGGTTCGACGATTCTGGTGTCGGGAAATCTGGCGGGGATGACGCAGACCGCACCGCTTTACATTTATGCGAAGTATAATTCGGGCGAGGCCGGCGCTCTGGAAGCTGCCAACGCGATCGCGATCGTGCTGGCGCTTTTGTCGTTCGTGATTTTTAGCGTGCTGTTTTTCGCGCGCGACTGGTTGGAGTTCGAGGCGCAGGAAGCATGAAGCCGCAGATGAAACTGATTCCCGACGATCCGCACACTTCGTGGGCGCCTGACCGCGCCCAGAAAACCGGAGTGGCCGCCAGTGTGCGCGGCCTCAGCAAGAGCTTTAAGAAGGCCCGCGTCCTGGAAGACGTCAGCTTCGACGTTTCGGAAGGCGAGTCGCTCGTGCTGCTCGGCGCGTCCGGCAGCGGCAAGACGACTATCCTGCGCATCATCGCCGGCCTCGAACAGCCCGACAAAGGCAGCGTGATGCTGCATGGCCAGGACGTCACCGATCTGCCGGCACGCGAGCGTGGCGTCGGCGTCATCTTCCAGGCGTACGCGCTGTTTCCGCGCATGACGGTCGAGAAAAACATCGCGTACGGATTGAAAATTCGACACCAGCCGCGCAAGGAAAGACGCGAGACGGTCGATCGGTTGATTAAGCTGGTGCAGTTGGAAGAGCACCGGAAGAAATATCCCTGGCAACTCTCGGGTGGCCAACAGCAGCGCGTCGCAATCGCGCGCACACTCGCTTACAAGCCGCAGGTGCTTTTGTTCGACGAACCGTTCGGCGCGCTCGACGCGCAAACGCGCGTGCATCTTCGTCGCGAGATTCGCTCGCTGCTCAAGAAAGTTAAGGTCCCATCAATTTTCATCACGCACGATCAGGAAGAGGCGCTCGAGCTGGGCGATCGCATCGCCGTGCTGAACGACGGGCACCTCGAACAAATCGGCACGCCCGACGAGGTTTACAACAATCCTTCGACTGAGTTTGTCGCCACGTTCCTGGGCGCCGCGAACCTTTTGCTTGGCGTCGTCACGAGCGGCCACGTCGAGATTGGCACTGCGCGGCTGCCCGCTGAGAAAGAGACGCGCCGCTTCCGCGAAGGCCAGTCGGTGAAACTCGTCTTTCGTCCTGAAGATGTTTGCCTGAGTCCGGACGCACACCTGCCTGAAGGTTGCCGCCGTCTCGCGAACGGCGTGGTCGAGCAAGTCAACTTTGTCGGAGCTTATGAGAGATTGAACGTGCGTCTGGATCTCGCGCACCGGCCGCAGAGCGGCGATCTCGCGCCGCTTTACGAAGTGACTATCAACACGCCCGAACGCATGGTCGGCGTTCCCATCATGGCTACTCGCCCAAAACCTGACGCCAGCGCGACGCGATTCAAGGTTGGCGACCGTGTCGCCATCGGCCTCACGTCCTTCAGCCTCCTGCCGAATTACACTTTGGCGCGGCAGCGGTAGAAAAGGGAAGAGCGTGAATCTAGAGACCTTCCGCCTTCATCCTTCCTAGATCATTCTTGCTTTCCGAGCCGTCCAGTCCGACGGCGGGTTGCAAACGTTCAACCAGCCGCGAAGCGGCGGCAGAATTTAGCCCCGGGTGAGCGAGCGCAGCGAGCGCAACCCGGGGATCGAGTCCCCAAATGTACCTGAGCCCGCGAAGCGGGCGACAGAGGTTTGCATCCCGCGGATCCATAACTATTGCGCCCCTACAGGGCGCGCCAGATCTTTTTCTACTATCCGGGGGTCGCGCGACCTGCGGTCGCTTATCCCTGGCTAATATCTGCCACCGCTACGCGGTTAGTTCAAGAGCCCAACCCAATGGGGTGCTTAACTTCTTGCTCGGACGCAAAATCCAATGATTCTGACCATTCACAAATAAAAACCGCCGGCGTGGTCGTATGATCACGCCGACGGTTGCCTAACCGGTCGCTAATGCAGGCCGGTAGTGAATCTACTGCACGTTTACCGCCGTATCGTCGATGACGAACGACGTTTGCAACGTGAAGTCCTCCTGACCAAGGAAGTAAATGCGAATCGTCTGACCTCGGAAGGCCGAGATATCAAATGTCTTCAGCACGTAGTTCGGGTTTTCATCGAGATTGGAATACGTGGCCAACGTAGCCAACACCGCATTCGCCGTATTGCGAATTTGAATTCGCAACGTGTCGTAAGCGGTCGTAGTCGTTGTCTCAGACGAGTCTATCCTCACCCAAAAACTTAGCGTCGCGGTCGTAGCGTTGGATGGAATCGTGATCGTCTGATAGCACGAATCTGTGTGCGTCGAACCATAACCATCCAGCCACGCCTTCCATGAACCGGTGCGCGGCGGACGCCCGGTTGAACTGTCGATGACGCCGGCAGTGGCGACCCAAGCCGCGGAGCCTGACTCAAAGCCGGGATTCACCAGCAATTGCGATCCGCCCGGCGGAGGCGTCGGAGTCGGGGTGGGCGTCGGCGGCGGTGGTGGTGGCGCACCACCGAAGATCGAATACAAGAGGCGGTTAGGCGAACCGGTGCCAGGATTAGTCACATGGTTCAGGGTCGCGTTGCTGATAATAGCTGACCCCACCGTCGCTGGTGACGCGCCCGGATTCGCTTCTAAATACAACGCTGCGACGCCCGCGACGTGCGGCGCAGCCATCGATGTGCCGGAAATCGTGTTTGTCGCCGTGTCGCTGGTGCTCCATGAAGACGTGATGCTCGATCCCGGTGCAAAAATGTCGAGGCAGCTTCCGTAATTCGAAAACGAAGATCTCGCATCACTGCTGGTCGTCGATCCAACGGTGATCGCGTTGGCGACGCGGGCCGGAGAATAGTTACACGCGTTTGCGTTACTGTTGCCTGCGGCGATCGCATAAGTGACCCCATCGTTGATCGAATTATTAACTGCGGTGTCCAGCGCTGAAGACGCGCCGCCGCCGAGGCTCATGTTCGCGACCGCAGGCTGACCTGCCGTGTGATTCGAACTGACCCAGTCAACGCCGGCGATAACGCCTGAGTTCGAGCCAGAGCCGTTGCAATCCAGAACGCGCACGGCCACCAGCGTCACATTCTTCGCGACGCCGTACGTCGAGCCGCCTACTGTTCCGGCGACGTGTGTGCCGTGACCATTGCAGTCGGTCGTTCCACGACCGTCATTGATCGCTGTGAAGCCCGAAATAACGCGACCGCCGAACTGCGAATGCGTCGCGCGAATTCCGGTGTCGATGATGTAGGCCCTGACGCCAGAGCCGGTCGCAAAGTAGTCATACGTTCCATTCAGCGGCAAATCGCGCTGATCGATTCGATCCAAACCCCAGGTCGCGCCGGTTTGCGTCGCTGAAGCCTCGACTTCACCGTCCTCTTCGACGAACTCGACGCGTGGATCTTCGGCCATGCGACGCGCCTGGTTCTCGTTCATCCGAACTGAGAAGCCTTTCAAAGCGCGCCGGTAGGTATGGCCGTTACTCCGATCGCCACCGTGCTCGTGGGACAGGCGGGCGGCTTCCCCATCGGGATCGGCATCGTCTTTGAGCACGACAATGTATTGGTCTTTGATCTTCTTGTCGGTGCGGCGAAATTTATTCGGGTTTTGCCCGCTAGCGGAAGGCAGAATGGGAATGACCGCGCAGATCGCGAGCGCCAGGACTATGCCCAGCGTGATGCAGAGTCTTTTCATTTAGAGAGTCCTCCTGATTTCGTGGAAAGGTGTTTCTTGCGGGGGAACCCATCGTTGTTCAGACGCAATGCGGTTTAGAACTGCAGCGCGGTCGGGGTTTTTCAGAGACTGCAACGAAAGTTGCGGGACAAGGGCGGCAAAGTATAGCGCGAGGGGACTTCAGTCGATATTGTATTTTCGTTGCGAGATTTCGTACAGTCCGACGAATCACGAGCAATCGGCTCGCCTTGGGAAGGCTATCGTTTCTCGTTCAAACGGCGAATCATTTGCGGCAGGGCGAGGAGCATCTGGAAGATTGATCCCGAAGCGAACCGCCGGGCGAGTGTGCGGAAGAGTTTGCCGGCATCCGGCGTGTAGTTAAACCACCAAACATCGGGGACGGACGGAAAGCGGTTCACGTGAATGTGTTGCGCGTTCACAAGTTCGAGCAGGCCGGCGCGGCCATGTGTGCGACCGAAGCCGCTGTGCTTTACTCCGCCCCACGGCGTCTGGGCGATGGCGTGCGTGTAAAGAACTTCGTTAACGGTCACCGTCCCGGCGTCAATCCGTTCGCCCAACGCGCGACCGCGGGCCAGGTCGTTAGTCCAGACACTCGCGGTCAGTCCGAAGTCGCTGTCGTTTGCCAGGTGCACAGCTTCGTCATCCGTCTTGAAAGTCATGATCGGGAGCGTGGGGCCGAAGGTCTCCTCACGCATGATCTCCATTTCGTGATTGACGTTGGTCAGCACGGTGGGCGGGAAGAACGGGCCGGGAACATTCGGAACTCGCTCGCCGCCGGTCAATGCTGTAGCTCCGCGGGCAGTGGCTTCGTAGACATGACGCTCGACGACGCGCAGCTGTTGTTCGCTAATCATTGGGCCGACGTCGCCCTGCTTATCTCCGCTTTGCTTTAACCGTTTTGTTTCGGCGACGACTGCCTGCGTGAACTTTTCCGCGATGCTTTCATGAACGTAGCAGCGTTCGACGGATGAACATGACTGGCCGCAGTTGGCAAACGCTCCCCAGATAGCGCCGCGGGCGGCGTTCTCGATGTTCGCGTCCTCCAGAACAATCATCGGATCTTTGCCGCCGAGTTCCATCACAACTGGGATCAAATAATTCGCCGCGGCTTCGGCGACACGTTTGCCGGTGGCGACACTGCCGGTGAACATGATTTTGTCCACGCCGGCGCCAATGAGGGCCGCGCCTGTTGAGCCGTCGCCGGTCACAACCTGGAGCAGGTCTTCGGCCATGCCTGCGCGCGTCAGAACCTGTTTGATCTTCAGTGCGGTCAGCGGCGTGAGTTCACTCGGCTTCAGCACAACCGCGTTGCCGGCCATCAAAGCCATCACGACCTCAGCCAACGGTGTCGCCCAGGGAAAATTCCAGGGCGAAATGATTCCGATGACACCGACCGGTTTGTAGACCACATAGGACATGCGGCCCATCAAGCCATAAAGGCCGATTTGGATGCGTTCGCGCTCGAGTAACGTCTCGGTTTTTCGCGCGAAGTACTGCATCAGGTCGAGCGATGGCGTCAACTCCATCGCGATGGCTTCCGCGGACGGCTTGCCGGTTTCGCGAGCGACGAGCAGCGCGATCTCTTCCAGCTCTTTCAGAATGATTCGGCGCGCCTGCATCATGATCCGGCCGCGGTCACGAAAAGAGTTTGCGCCCCAGGCGTTCTGTACCGAGCGCGCACGGCCGACGGCGCGGGCAACCTCTTCCGGCAGAGTTAGCGGGACGCGTCCAATCTCTTCGCCCGTAGCCGGATCTCGCGAGACGATCTCCGCGCCTGTGATTTTGGCTGGAATACTTTGCGCCATTGGCGGTGATTATCGCCTAGATTGTGGCGGTTGTCAGTAGTGTTTTCCTTTGCGAGACTTTGCGCCTTTGCGACTTGGCGTGAACATACCTCTGTCTCACAAACATTTCACGCAAAGGCACAAAGACGCCAAGTTCCGCAAAGCTTCCCGCCGCTACCGTACGCCCCGACGTCTCGGCTACAATGCGGGTTCAATTTTTCACGGTAGGTAGGCTCCGGCCTGCAAGCACGCCAGAGGCGTGCGTACCAAATAGAGGAGAGTCGAATGACGAAACCGCAATTAAAGGAATTCATGCGTCGCATGGACAAGGATTCCGTCGCTATCATCCCCGCCGCGCGCGAAGCCGTGCGCTCGCACGACACGAACTATCGCTACCGCCAGAACTCGGACTTCTTTTATCTGACGGGTTTTGAAGAGCCGGAAGCCATCGCGGTGATCGCGCCTTCAAGAGACAAGAAGTTCACGCTGTTCGTGCGGCCGCGCGATTTGGAGCAGGAGATTTGGACCGGTTATCGCGCGGGCGTGGAAGGCGCGGTCAGCGACTACGGCGCG
The DNA here is from genome assembly GCA_049273695.1 of Pyrinomonadaceae bacterium. GTDB lineage: Bacteria > Acidobacteriota > Blastocatellia > Pyrinomonadales > Pyrinomonadaceae > UBA11740. Next base: position 39,030 of record JBASRE010000016.1, on the reverse strand, counting down.
GACCAGGCGTACAAGATCGACGAATTCGACGAGAAGCTGCAGGAGATTCTCGACGGCCCGTCCGTGCTTTACTACGCATTCGGCCACACGCTGGCGGAGCTCGATCAGAAAATCATTGCCCAGCTCACGACTTTCCGCGAGATGAATCGCAGGCCTTTCGAGCCGCCCACGACGATTGTCGATCCGTCATTGATCCTGCACGAAATGCGCGTGCTCAAGACGCCGGAAGAAATTGAGATCATGCAGCGCGCCGCGGATATCGCCGCCGAAGCACACGTCGAAGCGATGAAAGCCGTGCGGCCCGGCATGATGGAATACGAAGTTGAGGCAATGATCGAAGCGTTCTTTCGGAAACAAGGCTCAGCCGGACCGTCGTACACGTCGATCATCGGCGGCGGCGGGAACGCGACGATTCTTCACTACATCGACAACAAGGACGAATTGAAGGACGGCGATCTGCTGTTGGTTGACGCGGGCTGCGAATACAAAGGCTACGCATCAGACATCACGCGCACGTTTCCGGTCAACGGCAAGTTTACCGAAGGCCAGGCTGAGATTTACGACCTCGTGCTCGAATGTCAGAAATCCTGCGTGGACATGGTGCGCCCCGGCGTGCGGCTCGAAGACCTGAAAACTCATTCGATCGAGATGCTGACCGAAGGCATGGTGCGGCTTGGCTTGTTGAAGGGCGATCCGAAGAAACTAATCGCCGAGAAAAAGTACATGCAGTTCTACATGCATAACCTCGGACACTTTCTCGGGATCGACGTGCATGACGCGGGACGTTACTACCACAAGGGCGAATCGCGACCCGCGGAAGCCGGCATGGTAATGACGATCGAGCCGGGCATTTACGTCTCGCCTGACACCAGCCGCATACCCGATGGCTTCAACAAGGATATTCCGGCGAAGTACCTTGGCATCGGCGTGCGCATTGAAGACGACGTGCTGGTGACCGAAAACGGCTCGCGCGTGCTGACCGACAAAGTGACGAAGGAACGTGCAGAGATAGAAGCGCTAATGGCGAAGTGAACGGTTCCGCATGGAACGAGTGCTCCAGATAATCAATCAAATGCAGGCCGATGGAGTGGTTGAGAGTTATGCCATAGGCGACGGAATCGCGGCGGTTTATTATATTGAGCCTTACCATACTGACGATATCGACATTTTCATACCGGTTTCCGCCGTCACTTCCAGCGACTCCACGCTGCTCTCGCTTGACCCGATCTATTCATATCTTACCAAGCTCGGCTACACTGCGGTTAAAGAGGGGGTGTTGATTGAGGATTGGCTGGTACAATTCATTCCAGCGGGCGAAAGTACTCAGGAGGAAGCGCTGCTCCACGCACACACCGTTAGATATGGTGATACCGAAACCAGAATTTTTTCACCTGAATACCTGGCAGCTGAGCTGCTGCGGTCTGGTCGGCTGAAAGATTACGTAAGAGTCGAGGCGTTAATCGAGTCAGGAAAAATGGACATGGATGTTTTTCATGAGCTTGTCAGGCGCCACGGCCTGAATGATAGTTGGCGAAAGTTTACAAATGCCGCGGAGTAGACCACAGATGCGCCAACGGACTGACCTTACAAAGACGCTGAGGGAGGAGCTCTTCCGAGCGAAAGAAGAGCGACGTAAGCGTCTTGCTAATCTACCGTTCGAGGAAAAGATTGCGATCGTTAAAAAGCTGAACGATCTATCGAGCGCTCTGAAACCGGCACGTGAAGCGAATAGAGCGGCAGTGCGCGAGAAGAGGCGTCGAAAGATTAAGGCAGGATGAATTCGAGCGGCCGTGATTTGCCTATAAGCCGATGCTTCGCAGCTAAATCAAAGTAAAGCTTCAATCCCTTCTCCATCTCCTCATCAACACTGAACACGATGTTTTCCGTCAGGTAACTTCTGATTTCGTCTTCTGATAATCCAATTTGCTCGACATATGTACGTTCGATGTCATTAAGGTTCGCGAGGCCCTCATCCCGCGCCGCGGCAAAATCGACCGAGCGAATTCTTTCCACCGCGTCTTTTCTCACCATCCACATCGCGAACACAAAACCGAAGCCCGTGAATTCATGCCAGAGCGTCGCCAGGTCGTACACGCGAAACTCTTCGCGGGGAATCTTCATCGCCGGGTCGCCGATAATTAGCGCCGCGTCGGCATGTGCCAGCATTGATTTCAGATCAGGAGCCGACGTTTCCCACTGAGGCTCGAATCCGAGAAACTCGCGAAAGATGATCTTTACGAGAGTGGCAGATGTGCGCGACGACTCATCAAGGGCTACGCTCTCGACCTTCTTTAGATTGTTCTTCCGCGTCACGAGTACGACGCTCTTTACGGCTATGCGCGAGCCGACGCAGACATCGGGAATGATGGCGCTTTCGGGAATGCGTTGATACTCGATGACCGGAACCAGGGCCGCGTCAACCTCGTCGTTCGCCAACATCTCGGCGCAGCGCGCCGGCGCGGTGTCCGTGAATAGCTCGACGCGCTCACGTTGAGAACCGTGTATGAAGCTCCAAATCAGCGGCGCGGTGTTGAGATAGCTCGACGCCGCAATGCGGGCCTTTGGATTGTCGGTGCTTTTCGCTGTCACAGTTTGAAGTTATATTGATGCGCACCGCTTAAATCAATGCCGATATACGATATTACAGTTCCGATCCGCGCGGGGATGCCGGTTTATGACGGCGACCCCGGGGTGAATATCGAACCCTGGTCAGCGTTCGTTAAGGGCGACTCGTCGAATGTTTCGTTCCTGCACTTCGGCGCGCACACGGGAACGCACGTGGACGCGCCCGCGCACTTCATCGAAGGCGCCGCCCGGATTGATTCGTTGCCTCTGGAGAGTTTGATCGGCCCCGCACGTGTAGTGCGCGTGCCCGACTCTCTCACGGAAATCACTTCGGATTTTCTAAGCACGTGTGATTTGACTGGAGTTGAGCGACTCATTTTTCACACGCGCAATTCTGCGTTCTGGAATGAAGGCTTTCGCAAAGACTTCACGGCCCTAACGCCTGAGGGCGCGGAGATGCTGGTAAATCTCGGCGTTAGATTAGTCGGCAACGATTATCTTTCGATTGAGAAGTTTCGATCCGGCCATCACCTGACGCACCTGACGCTGCTTCGGAAAGGGGTCGTAATCGTTGAAGGCCTGAATCTATCAGGCGTGCCCGAGGGCGATTACGAATTGATTTGTCTGCCATTGAAGATCTCCGAAGGCGCAGGCGATGGCGCGCCGGCGCGCGTAGTGCTGAGAACGAAGTGAAGTGGCACAGACTTTAGTCTGTGTCTGGAACCACGGACTGAAGTCTGTGCCACTGCGATGAAGGACTCAAAACCGGATCATTACCGCGAACGCGTTTACCGAATTGTCCGCCGCATTCCGCGCGGGCGCGTGATGACGTACGGACAGATTGCCTACATGCTTGGCGAGGGTTATACGCCACGGACGGTTGGCTTTGTAATGCACGGTTCCGACGACAAGACGCCGTGGCATCGCGTGATCAATTCGCAGGGCCGCTGCTCGACCATGCGCATCGCCTTGCCGTCCGATAAGCAACAGCGAATGCTGGAACACGAAGGCGTCAAGTTCGACGCGAGTGGTCGCTGCGATCTTGAAACCTATATCTGGAAGGCGAGACGAACAGCCACAAAGAGGAAGAAGTCATGAACATAGATCCCCTCCAACAGCGCACGCCTTATGACATTAGCCCGCGACGCTACTCTGTCTCGCACCAAATGGTGACGACGGCGTTCGAGCTGCCCAACTTTCGTATCCTGCAGAATCTTGGGGTCGTGCGCGGAATTGTTGTCCGCTCGCGCAATGTATTCGCGACGCTGGGCGCTACTTTTCAACAAGTGGTCGGCGGCAACATCACCATCTGGACAAAGATGTGCGAAGAGACGCGCCGCGATGCTTTTGAGATCATAATCCAGCACGCGTCCGAGATCGGCGCGAACGCCATCATCGGCGCGCGTTACGATACGACGGAAATTGCCACCGGGGTAACTGAAGTGCTGTGCTACGGCACCGCGGTGATCGTCGAACCCACCGACTCGAGCTACCGCGATGAGCAAAACTGACACGGAAGAGTCGCGACTTCAGCGCGCGCGCAACGCCTTCGATAAGGTCGCCTATGCCGGGTTCCTCGGCCTTGAGTTGTGCGAGTTGAAGAGCGGCGATGTTACTGTCTGCCTCGACGTGCGCGATGAGGTGAAACAGAATCATGGTGTCGTTCACGGCGGCGCCATCGCCTCGCTGATCGACACCGCCTCAGCTTTCGTAATCCTCACGGCCATCGACGAAAACGAACGAGTCACAACCACCGATCTGACTATTCATTACCTGCGGCCGGTGACTTTCGGGCGCATGCTGGCGCGCGCCAGAATCGTTCGCGGGGGACGGCGGAGATTCGTTGTGAACGTGGAAGTTGAAAACGACGGCAAGCTGGCCGCGACCGCAGTCACGGGATACATGAAGATTTAGGCAACAAAAACAGGCAGAAAAGGCCCGAAAACTGCGGAAAATAGCCATAGACAAGGCGCGCAGCAAAATGCAAAAATAGTTTTGGCCTGCTTCCCGCCCCGAAGCGCTCCAGTTTCCTACCGGTGGTCCTTTCCTATGCATTCATTGTTTGACGCCCTCTTGGCACAGCACACTCGGCAGTTGACCCCTGTCCGCTGTGCCCACTCGACGATTTCCCAACTCCACCGGTACTTCGAGGACGTCGTGCTTGAGAACAATCTCAGCGCGCTCGTGATCGAAAGTTTGCCTTATGCACCGAAGCGTTCGGCGCGAGAACTCGCGCGGGTACGCGACCTGGCGCGGGGTGGCCGCCGCACGTTCTTCTTCGTGGGTGCCACTGATGATGTGGCCGAGAGCATTGACGGCTCGACCTCATTCAGCACCGCACCCGTGCTGATGGCGCACACCGGCCCCGAGCATGTGAAAGAGCACTTCGTCGTGATCGCTGATGCGCGCTTCTCGGCTTTGCTCGCGACTGTGCGCAATGATGAAGATTCAGGCGAAGACGAAGTGGTGTGGACGTTCGAACCCGACATTGTCTATTCGGCGCTGGAATATTTGATGGCGCGGGTCCAGGCTGAACAGCCATATCAAGCGGGGGCTTTTGAAAACGCGGTGAAAACCTCGATGCCGAAAGCGACGTCGTTGCAATTGACGTTAAGCGTCACCACGAAACTCGCGCACCTGTTGCAGGAACAAGCCGGCCGCGAGATCGCGGTTAACCGCATTGCCACGGCGATTCGCGAGTCACTGGAACTCGGCGTGATCCTGCAAAAGACCGTCACCGAAGTCGGCTCGGCGTTGAATGTCGCGTGTTGCGCTCTGCGCGTTGAGGGTCAGACCGAAGTCCAGGCGTTGAGCTACTCGTACTTTGCCGATGCTGAGAAGGAAGCAAAGCTGAAACGGGAAGCAGTTACAAAAGCTCTTGACGAACTTTGTTCGACGATCGCCAGGAATCCGGAAATTTTCGTTCGTGATGGCTCAGAGATTTCAGATGGCCTGCGCGCCGAGTTTCCGCTGGCAGTCGTGCCGCTGGTGTTTCAGGAGCGATTCATCGGCGCGCTGGAAGTCGTCGATGACAATACGTCGCGAACCTGGCAGGACAACGAAATCCTTTTGCTGCGCACCGTCGCCAATCAGGTGTCAGTCGCAATTAATCACGCGGACTTGTTCGCGCAGATGCAACAGCAGGCGCTGACCGACTCGCTTACGGGCTGCTACAACCGCCGCTCGTTCGAGATGCAGCTCGACCGCGAACTGCAGATGGCCACGCGACTGCATCAACCACTTTCACTTTTGATGCTTGATCTGGATCGTTTCAAGCAACTCAACGACACCGTCGGACACGACGCAGGTGATGATGCTTTGCGAAAACTGGCCGATTGTTTCCGGGAAGAGTTGCGTGGCGTGGATACGCCGTGCCGTTTCGGGGGCGATGAGTTTGCTTTGATCCTGCCGCAAGCGTACACCGATGGCGCAACGGTCGTCGCCGAACGGCTACGCAACCGCATCGAGCAGATTGAAATCCCGGGGTTTGGCCACCTTACGGCGTCGATTGGTGTCGCGGCTTACCCGCTACACGGGGCGTCGCGAGCGGCGCTGGTTTCGGCTGCGGACATGGCGCTCTACAGCGCGAAACGCGCCGGTCGAAACCGGGTGGCGGTCTTTGACGCGCCCGAAGATGGCGCCGCCGATATGTACGCATCGCGCCGGCACCTCTCGGAAACAATTGAACACACCATGTGAGTCGTGATCGAGGCGCCTTTGCCTGCCTGATCAATCTCACTTAAAATTTACATTCAAAGCTTTGCAACTGATGCCTGAATGGTTCGCAGGTCGAACCGTCAGGCTTCATTTGTATGGCAGGCGTTTTTCTTTCCCGCTCAATGGACGATATCCGCAGACTCGCGAGTTTTTTCCGGCCGTACAAGTGGTCGCTGATCTTTGGGATTGCCTGCATTGTCGCGGGCGTGATCTTTAACGTCGCGATTCCGCAAATTGTCGGTCAGGCGCTCGACGAGAACTGGAACCAGGTCGACTGGTCAAAACTTAATATCGCCGCGCTGAAGGTTTTGGGTGCGAGCGCGATGAGCGGCCTGTTCCTGTTCTTGCAGCGACGAATCATCATCGGCATGTCGCGCGATATCGAGTACGACCTGCGCGAGGATTTCTACCGGCGACTGGTCAACCAACCGCTCTCGTTTTTTCACGAGCACCGCACCGGCGATCTGATGGCGCGCGCGACGAACGATCTTTCGGCAGTGCGACAGCTCGCCGGCCCGATGATCATGTACAGCCTGCAAACAGTCTTCGCCGTACTGTTCATCCTGCCGATTCTGTTTGCAATGAATTGGAAGCTGACACTGCTCCTGCTGCTGCCGATGCCGATGGTCTCGTTGACTGTTAAGTTTTTCGGCAAACAAGTGCACACGCGTTTTCAAAATATCCAGGACTTCTTTGCGCAGATCACGGCGCGCGCGCAAGAGAACATCAGCGGTGTCCGTGTCGTGCGCGCCTACGCGCAGGAGAATGCAGAGATTGAAGCCTTTAACAATCTGAATTGGGAATACGCGCAGAAGAATCTTGGCCTGGTGCGGATCGATGCGGTCATGCGGCCGTTGCTGGCGTTTTGGATTGGCTTGGGGTTCGTGGTGATTATCTGGGCGGGCGTGCACCTGACGGTGCGCGGCGAGATGACCCTCGGCGATTTCGCTCAATTCAACATGTATCTTTTGCGGCTCATATGGCCGCTGATTGCGATTGGCTACGTCGTCAACGTCTATCAGCGTGGCATGGCAAGTTGGAAACGCATGCGAGCAGTGGCGCGCGTGAAGCCGGCCATCACAGACGCTCCGCAGGTGAAGGAGCAACCGCCGATCAAAGGCCGCATCGAATTTCGCGACCTCACGTTTCGCTATCACGCCAATGCGCCCGAAGTCCTGCGCGATATCAATCTGACGATTGAAGAGGGTCAGACCGTCGCATTCGTGGGCCGCACCGGCAGCGGCAAGTCAACGCTGGTCAACTTGATTCCGCGCGTGATCGACGCGCCGGAAGGCTCGGTGCTTATTGACGGCGTGTCAGTCCGCGACTATCCGCTAAACCAATTGCGCAGCGCTGTCGGCTACGTGCCGCAAGAGACTTTCCTGTTCAGTGATTCGCTGGCCAGGAACATCGCGTTCGGTCGAGAGGACGCCGAAACCGCGCAGATCGAGACGGCGGCGGAAGTCGCCGGACTCACCGGTGACGTGCGAGACTTTCCCGATCGGTTCGACACCTTGGTCGGTGAACGCGGGATCACTTTGTCTGGCGGGCAAAAGCAACGCACGGCGATTGCGCGCGCCATCGTTCGCGAGCCGCGCATCCTGATCCTTGACGACGCGTTGTCATCCGTCGACACGTACACAGAGGAAAGGATTCTGACGCGGTTGCGCGGCATCATGCGTGAACGCGAACGCACCAGCATCATTGTCTCGCATCGAGTCTCGACCGTGCGCGACGCGGATGTGATATGCGTGCTCGACGAAGGCCGCATCATCGAGCGCGGCACGCATGACGAGCTGCTGGCGCACGGCGGCGAGTATGCGGATCTTTACGAGCGGCAGTTGCTGGAAGAAGAGTTGGCGGCAACGTAATCAGCGCAGGAGGAGTGACATGAACCATCAACCTGAACCGGGAGTCGAGCTCCGCCACCGAAACATCCTGATTATCTGGGCTGCGATCTTAATGTTGGTTCCGATGTATCTGGTGTTGACTTGGATGACCTCCGTACCGCCGGATCCTGAAAAATCGACACTGTCGCTCATGCTCATCGGCCTGAGCATTGTTCCGGTCGCCATTTCGTTTCTGGTCAAGCAGAAGTTGCTCGCGAAGGCTGCTGAAGTGCAGAAGCCGGAACTCGTCCAACAGGCGTATGTGGTGGCATTTGTGGCATGTGAAGCGGCACTACTGCTGGGCCTCGTAACTTACTTCGTAACGGGTTCACCTTATTACGTGGCGGCCATCGCGATTGGCGCGCTTGGCATTCTGTTGCATTTTCCGCGCAAGCAGCATCTGCTGGACGCGACGTTCAAGAGATTCTAATTCGAAGTGTCAACCGCAGTTCAAAAATTTCACGAAGAAGAAGCCATCGGCAAGACTTACGACTGGCAGGTGGCGCGACGTCTGCTCCGCTATCTAAAGCCGTATGTGAGGCTGCTGATTCCCGCGCTCGTCCTCACATTGATTTTGAATCTGCTCGGGGTGCTGCAACCGAAGTTCACACAATACGCAATCGATTGGTACATCCTCCCGCGCATCACGAATGGTTTGAATCTGTTCGTGCTGGCGTTCTTTGGCGTTCAGGTTTTCAGGTTCGTGGCCGCCTATTTCCAAACCGTGCTACTGAATACGGTCGGGCAGTACGTCATGTTCGACCTGCGGAAAGAAATTTACGACAAACTGCAACATCAGGAAGTCGCTTACTACGATCGTAATCCGGCGGGACGCATCATGACGCGGCTGACGGCGGACGTGGACGCGCTGAACGAGTTGTTCACTTCGGGCGTGACTGATGTTCTCGGCGATCTCGTGATGATCGCGGCGATCGTCGGCGTGATGGCTTACATGGATTGGCGGCTGACGCTGGTGACACTGCTGACCGTGCCGATGCTGTTCGTGGCGACGACCTGGTTCCGCAAGGGCGCGCGGCGCGGCTTTGACATGGTGCGCACGCGCATTGCTCGCATCTTTGCATTCTTGCAGGAGCATATTTCCGGCGCGCAAACCGTCCAGATCTTTAATGCAGAAGAGAAATCGCTGCGCCAGTTCGCCAAGATCAACGACGACCATCGCAAAGCAAACATCGACACGATCTTTTACTACGCTGTGTTCTTTCCCCTCGTCGATTTCATCGGCGCTGTCGGCACCGCACTCATCATCTGGTACGGCGGTTATCGGGTGATGCAGGATGCGCTGTCGCTCGGCGCTCTCGTCGCGTTTATTCAATACCTGAGTTTTCTGTTCCAGCCGATTCGCGACATCTCAGACAAGTACAACGTACTCCAGGGCGCCGTTGTCGCGTCGCATCGAATCTTCAAAGCGCTTGATCTGCCGATTCAGATTACTTCGCCTGCTAAGCCATTAAAGACCGGCCGCGCCGAAGGTCGTATCGAGTTTCAAAACGTCTGGTTCGCTTATAAAGACGACGATTGGGTTCTGAAGGACGTGTCGTTCAAGGTCCATCCTGGTCAATCAGTCGCGCTCGTCGGCCATACAGGTTCAGGCAAAACGACGATTACCAACCTCTTGATGCGCTTTTATGACGTGCAGAAAGGCAGCGTGCTGCTCGATGGCGTCGATGTGCGTGACTGGGATTTGCAATCGCTACGCGAGAATTTCGCCGTGGTTTTGCAGGATGTATTTCTGTTCACCGGCACGGTCGAGAGCAACATCCGCCTCGGCCGTGAAGACATCTCGGATGAACGCATTCAGTGGGCAGCAACTGAAGTCCGCGCCGACAACTTCATCCGCCGCCTCCCGCACGAGTACAAGTCGGAGGTTCGCGAGCGCGGCGCCGGACTGTCCGTCGGTCAGAAGCAATTGATCAGCTTCGCGCGCGCGCTCGCATTCGATCCGGCGCTATTGATTCTTGACGAAGCGACCAGTTCGATCGACACGGAGACTGAGCAGCTGATTCAAGAGGCGATCGCGCGCGTGATGCAGAACCGTACTTCCGTGATCGTCGCGCACCGGCTATCGACGATTCAGCGCGCCGAGAACATCATCGTGTTGCATCACGGCGAGATTCGCGAGCAGGGCACGCATCAGGACTTGCTCGCGTTACACGGCTTGTACTGGCGGCTTTACAAACTTCAGTACTCAGATCCAACGTGGCAAGCGGAAACCAAAGAAGACGAGGAAGGCGAACAAGTTGTCTATCGGCCGCGCGGGCCGAGCTTCTCGTTTGGCGAAGGGATGGGGTGAAGTCAGAACCACCTGTCCGCTCCTCTCCCTTTGGGAGAGGTTGGGTGAGGGTGCGAAGCATAGCGGGTGGTTAAAGTTAGCAGTTAGTTACCTGCACAGATCAACGGTCCGCTGCTTCAGGGTAGGGGCGTAATTTGGGTTTCAATAGACTCACCAGAACCAAAGCGGAGTCTACCCTAAATGACATGAATACGACGTTAAGCATTTATCGAATACTGTATTTCCTTTTGACCAAAAAGAACGTGTGATGGGGATGGTAATGGACTACACCGGATACTTTGATGAAAGCGAAAACACGTTCGATAAGACGCGGCCTAATTTGCCACGTGTCTACGCTATTGCGGGCTGCGTCGGCCTAGATAGCCAATGGATTAAGTTTCAGAAGAAGTGGCGCGCGATCCTCCATCGAGACGTGCTTTCAAGATGGCGTGAAGTCTACGGCGACAAACCAATCTTTTTCCATATGACAGATTTTGATAACCCACACAGCAAAATCTACGGGGATTGGTCTGCCAAAAAGAAGGTGACCTTTCTCAAGCAACTCCACGGGCTGATGGCGACTTACAGCCTGCGAAGATTCGCCAGTTGCACCAACATGGCGGATTACGATGCGCTGACAGTTGAGGAACGGTATGCGTTGGGCAATCCCCACAACTTTAATGCCGTTCACTGTTTTAAGCTGATTAAGGTGTGGGCTGATAAGAACAAGATAGATGACCGCTTCCTGTACGTCTTCGAGACTGGCTCATCACGAGAAAAAGAACTTAGAAGGATCACAAACGAATTGACCGATGAGCAGAGGGACGGTTACAGAGTCAAGAAAGTAGCGTTTGTAGACAAGCGCGAGTTGTCACCGCTTCAAGCCGCTGACATTCTCGCATTTGAAACTCGAAAGGAAATGTGTCGGCAATTAGACGTAAATACGACGCGGAAAACCAGGCAGTCGATCCAGAATTTGCACGTTCCCTCAATTGACGAGTGGGCTTACGTCGGCAGAGAACATTTTCAAAAAATTCTTGCGCATCCAATAGCACAAGAATGGCTTGGCCGTCCCGAATTTAAGGTTGCGGCAATTGAAGCTAAACAGAAGGGATTGCTTCTCTAGTTATTCGAGCAGTTTAGCCTCCCAGACTCCCGAATCCCCAGTGTTGCTGAAGCAGACTCCGCTGGTCATCTTTTTACCGCTCAAATTGGCCGCGTAATGGCCCACAAGGTTTCCAGCGTAGATTACTGAGAACGAAACCGTCGGCTTGATCATGGCCCCGACGATGGAACCATCCGGATGATTCTTCCAATCAACGCTACCTGAAATCTTCGAACCCTGTTGCTTTAAGGTCAGAGTGCCCATGTACTTTGTTCCGCTAGCGTTGGTCTGTGAAATATCCCACCGACCAGTGGCATCATGTGACATGTTTCAACCTCCTGTTGGTTTACTGGTGTGAACGAATTTTAGCATCTGACGTCCTGAGTTGACGCGGCGGCGCGAATCAAACACCGTCACGCGGCTTGTCTCTTCTTGGTTGCTTTCTTTCGCTCGTACTTCGCTTTTTGTGCGTCCAACTCTTTCTTAGGCACGGCCATTAAGCCTCTTGTTAGTTTCTCGAATCTCTCAAAAGAGTCCGGCCTATCTTCCCAATTCGGCGGAACTTTCGTTTTCTTTTTCATGTTAGCTTTGCCTTATCGTCAACAAGCGTTTCCATTGATACCCTAGCCAGCCTTGCATAGCGTAACAACACTAGAAGATTAGGTTCGTTCGTTCCTAGTTCGTAGCCGGAAACAACCGTATAGGACACCTTCAATCTGAGAGCCTTTGCCATTTCAGTCTGACTCAAACCTAAACGCTGGCGAATAGCCCGCAGCTTCCCGGCCAACTTCTTCGGCTGTTCACGACGCGACGCCATCAGGAGTTTCCCCCTGACGTGCGTCTATATCTGCGCAGATATAGAGTATGCGCCGCGTTAGAGGATACCCGGACGATCTGAAGCGTCCGGGTAAGGGGCACTAGCCGCTTTGTCCTCTTGCTCTAGTTGTCAAACTCACGATCTTTCAAAGCCTTATAACGTATCGGGAGCATTCCTCACAAGCTAGTAAACCGAGACGTGCTCCTGTGAGGGCGGTGGAATCTGAAGCGAGCCTGCCGCCCTCAGCTTTCAATCATGTACATCTATTCTCCCGTAGATCCGATCTACCATCTTGCCAGAACCGACAATCCCCGTGAGCGTTGGACGCGATGCCTGCAACTTCTTGTTAAGAAACCGGATGAACCTAGTCGCTTTGGTGACTTTCAATTAGCATCTGAACTGCCTGCAAATCGCGTCTATAAGCTGTGCCTTCAATGCGTGACAATGGCTGGCGATATACCGCAGCCTAGCGTTTAGCTTTCCGTTTACCACGTTTCTGACGCGGCACTACGCGACCACGACGATCCTTAATGACTCGTTTCGCGTGTCGTCCCCTTGCCGATCAGTTCTTCGTAAGTGAGGCGTTTGCCAGTCAAGGCAGCCGCCGCTTTCACGAACCGATCAGCATCAGTTCCTTTGCGAGTCCCTTCTGCAGCCGGTTCTGACTCATCATCAAGAACAACGAAACGTCCCGCTCTCAGTACTACAGTTCACTGAATTCTGCACAATCCTGAGTTTCCAACTGTCAGCCTCAGTCCCGTCCAGGTTCAGATGACCCGCAAGAAAATAGAGGCGTCGCGTATCTGGGCCGTCTGGCGCGACGCAGAAACGATCCTGAAGGAAATACGGCGCGGTGCTCTGATGGTAAAGAGTGACGCGCACGGTTACCGGACTACCGGCGAGGTTGCTGATCACGTAGGTCAAACTGTCTTTGCCACCGTGTTCGTAATCAGGATCGTCGCCGACGCCTTTCGACTCGACGGCCTTTGCGATGTTTTCATCGACGCGCGAATTGAGCGGGGTTGTGTCGCCGAGCGCCTGCGCAATCTTCAGCCGTTCCGTCAAAGGCAGAAGGCCGTGCGGCTGCAATCGATTGTCCTTCACTTCATCGTTGATCATCAGGAAGCTCGTCGTCAGATACCCTTGCTTGTTTTTTGAAAGGTCCTGATAAATCTGGGCCTGATCCTGCCGCGTGATTGTTTTGAAGTGTGGCTGCCATTTCTGCTCGCTGGCGGGAATGCGGGCCGAACAGTCGGACTTCCACCAATGCTCGCCGGCGATTGGTTGATTCTTCTCATCGATGATCACGCCCGCATCGTTCGTCCGTCCTGACGCCCAAAGCGTGTTCCCGTCTTTGTCGAGCACCGCCAATTCGACAAAGGCGCGGCGAAAGCTGACGCCCGAAGGAAATTTGTGACCGGTCTTGTTTTCCACTTCGACCTGGGCGGTCAGAGTTTTCTTCACTGGATCCCACGCTGGCGTTACTTTAATCGCCGCCGTTTCGTTGCGCGCCTGGTCGAGCATTGCCTGTTCGCTGGTGACCAGCGGCGGAACCGAACCCGGCAGGCCGCTGGGGTTATTGACGCGAATTCCCAGCACGTCGGGAAACTGCTGGAACATCTTCAGCAGAAAAACATTTAAACCGACCAGTTCATGCTGGCCGTACGGCGAGCGCAACGGTAGATCGATATCTTCGGCGGGTAAACGGTAGTCGGTCATCGGGTAGTTACTGAACTCTTCGACCGTCGCAATCTTGCTGGAAAAAGCATTACCGTGATTGTCGCGATCGGGCATGTGACACCCCTGACAAGACTTGGCTAATTTGCCGGGGCCGGACGGAAGCTTCTTCCCGTCGGCCTCTCCCGTCCGATAGGCACTGAAGACCCACTCGGGATAAGTGGCTTGCTCGTAAACCTTGCGAAACTGCTTAAACGGATCGGTGGCTGACGGGGTCACCCCTGGCAGCGGGTCGTCGAGCACGGGTAAATGAATCGTGTGACAACTGCCGCACATCTCGGAACTCATCAAAGTCCTGGTGTTGTGAATCGGCTTGATGTCGAGGGCGTTCTCCATCAGCTTGGACTTCGGATTCTCGAACGGGCCGTAAAGCTCGTCGGGCGGTCCGACGAAAAAATTTCCAGTGAAAGTCAGTGCAAATCCGGAGTGAGTTGCCGGTGGGTTAAAAGACTTCTGTTTTTCCGCGACGCAGCGATTGGCCGGCAAAGAGCGATATTTCTCGGCGTCGGCGCCGAGCACAACGTGATGGCAGGTCGCGCATGAGATACCGTCGCGCGCCAGCGCGCCGTAACTGGCATTGACCGCCGACGCGTTGCCCGTCGGATAAGGCACCGCATTGACGATGCTCCGGTCAAACTGCCCGCAATCGCCGTTGGCATCCAGCGCGTACTGCCGCTGGCCCATGATGCCGTGACATTGCAAGCAAGTGTCCTGAATCACCTTCGCGTACTGAGGATTGAACTTCATTTCGCTTTCCAGTTGCGCGAAAAAGATCGGATCACGACCCGCCAATCCCATGGGCGACGCGACCCACCCGCCGTAGGGCGAATGATCGAAGAGCGAGCCGCGGAGCTTCGCCTGATCAGCGATCGGCACGGGTGTGCTCATGTCGTACTGCAATCCGGTGGCGAATGGCGTGTGACAACCCAGACACTGAGTGGACGTCTGAAAATAGACCGGGTCTTTGCCGAGCATCACCTTCTGCTTGCCGCCGAGCACGACGTCATCGTAAGTCTGTGACGGCATGCGATTGACCGTACTCCAATCAGGCGGCGCCATCGCCCCTTTGAACGTGTCCATAAAGTCGTCGTCATAGTCGTACAGCGCCTCTCCGAGACGAGCGATCCTGTTTGGCGGCAGGGCCACCAACTCATGATGCGGCGTGGCCGGCGGGATGTTCGGCACTAGCTGTGTCAGAAAACGGTAGACATTTTTTCCTTCATAATTTCGCATCGACACGAAGGTATTACCTGACACCGTAGCGGCGTGACAGTTTGAGCAGAATTGGGACGAGCCCTCACCGCTTCCAGTCAGCGGATTACTCGCCGCCGCCGGCCAGGCCGGCGCCCAACCGGGACCGTACCAACTCCCAAACCAGCCCGTGCTGAAAGTGTTGTCGTCGCGAATCCAGAACACCGCGCCTGTGCCATCCGGCTTGACGCAATCCCAACACGTCCCAGCCCAGCGAGAAAGGGGCGGCGTCCACATCTCTTTGACCATCATCGCGCCATTCGGTATCGGCGGTGGGTTCGCGGGAGCTTTCGTTTCGTCTTCCGGCCGGTTGCTGCGCATCCACTCGAACATCGGTGGCGAATACCAAACGCGCGATACGGCGTGCTGATTGTAGGCCTGCGCCTTCAGCTGTCCGTTGGCCATCGTGGCGGTGTACGGACCGGTGTCGCGCGCGGTCGCATCGCGCGGCCATGCCCGGTAACACAGCTTCTCCATGAACTCGGCCATGACCGGTTCGTATTTGTCGAGTTGGGCTTGGCCGCGCCAAACAAACTGCGCCGGCTTACTGAGCTGACCCTCGAGTTCCTTGCACCGCCGCGCGTCCGCCGGCACAAGCGGCGTGCAGGTTGCGCACGTGCCGGCCTGCGCGGCCGCCTTAGGTGGCGACCAATTAAGGACTCCGAGACTTGTCGTGATCGCAATGGCCAGAGCAGTGAGCCGCAGGCCCCGCCAGGATGTGATTGGAATTTCGCAGCGCGTCATGAGTGTCCTCCGGGAAACGAGACGGCCACAACTCTTGAGGTTAAACTCGCTAATTGAGAAGGTAAAGCGAAAGTTGCTAATAACACAGCATCGCGCGGCGGGACTCTATCACCGTTTCCAACCTTTCCACAACACTGATTTTGCGTAGAGCGGATCTCGCGCTAACGGGTTGTGGCACATGGAGAGGAATCAGTTTGGTCTTGCCTGTTGACCGCGCTAGACTCAGCCGCTAGATGGAAGCTGACCCATCCGCAGATCCCCACGCTCTGGTCACTGCGTCTTACACGCCGGTGGATATCGTCGACTATCTGGACGCGCCTGAATGGCGGACAACCGAGCCGGTCAAAATCGATCACTACTGGTCGGGCGAACCCGCGCCCGTTGGTCGCCACGCGGAAGCGCGAATTCTTTGGTCGGAGCACGCGCTGTACGTGCGCTACGTGTGCAATCAGGCTGAGCCTCTCGTCATCAACGATCATCCGCAGACGATAACAAAGACGATGTACTTGTGGGATCGAGACGTGTGCGAAATCTTCATCGCCCCCGACGGAGCCGTTGTCGAAAGATACTTTGAGTTTGAAGTAGCCCCGACCGGAGAATGGCTGGATATCGGCCTCGATTGGACGGCGGGAAAGCGGCAGTCGGACTGGCAATTCAGCTCACGCATGGCGACTGCCGGACGAATCGAACAAGATCGCGTGATGATGGCAATGCGAATTCCGTGGAGCAACCGGCTTCCGGCGCCCGAGAAGGGCGAACGACGGCGCGCTAATCTCTTTCGTTGCGTTGGGAGAGATCCGAAACTGCGTTATCTGGCCTGGCAACCGACGCGCACTGTCCAGCCATTCTTCCACGTCCCGGAGGCTTTCGGTTGGCTAGTTTTCAGTTAGCGCCGGATTGTCATTCTCGCGGCCGTGCTCAAGAGCGCGGTTCATGAAATCCTGATAACGACTTCGATCTTCGTCATCGATGCGAACGATTCGCGCGCCAATCAAATAGTTACAGCCGAGTTCTGCTCGCTCCAACTTTTCATAACGCTTGGGCACGACGACCATCGAAACGACGCCGCCGGAGAGCTCCAGCACCAACTGCATTTCTCGATCTTCAGCCGCCAGATGATAACCATCCAGCTGAATCTGCGGCAGCAGCAACGCCAACCCATGCGCGCTGATGTCTCGCGTATGTCCTTTGAGCGCGCGGTCATTTCCATTAATGCGCTTGAGCTTGGTTTGCCGGATCACTGACAGCGAAAAAGCGAGTCGCACACTAAGGCGCGGCGAGCGCCGGCGATCCTTGAAATACATACGCGCGCGGGACACCGCCGAACGGATCAATTCTGGCACGGGCTAAACCTTTCTGTGTCGGAAGGGGCAATCTGGTTACGTTGTCTGAGGAGCAGCGGCGGGGCGCGGACTGCTAACCAATATTAACTGTTGCGAACACGAGCGGCAATAGACATTTTCCGTCGGGCCCTGATTTCCGGAAAAGCCTTTCAAAAGGGTATAGTTCTGAGCATTCCTACATAAAAGGTTCAGAATCTTCTTGAGACGAGCAAAAATCCTCGCGACCCTTGGCCCTTCAACACGAGAGCCAGAGATACTTGAAGCCATGCTGGCGGCAGGTGTGGACGGCGTGCGCATAAACATGTCGCATGGCACGCAGGCCGAAAAAGCTGCGGACATTAGCGCGGCGCGCGCGGCGGCGGCAAAGACGAACCGGCCTTTGGCAATTCTCATCGATCTCTCAGGGCCAAAAATTCGCACCCGGACGCTCAAGAATCATGAACCGGTAACGCTGCTCGCGAATCAAGAGTTCACGATCACTACCCGCGATATTGAAGGTGATAACAGCCAGGTATCGACAAACTACGACGGCATGCCGCGCGATGTGCCTCCGGGCGCGCGCATCCTGCTGGATGATGGCGCCATTGAGTTGCGCGTTGAGAGCATCACCGATACCGACATCATCACGCGCGTCATCAACGGTGGAGAATTGGGCGAGCGCAAAGGCATCAACATTCCCGGCGTCCCTCTACCGATACCTTCACTGACGCAAAAGGATCGCGACGACGTCAGGTGGGCTGCGACTCAGGATGTGGACTACTTCGCGCTTTCATTCGTGCGCACCGCCGCCGACTGCATGGACGCGAAGCGCTTGATCAAAGAAACGGGCAGCGAGGCTCCGCTCGTAGCAAAGATCGAAAAGGCCGAAGCGATCGATCATCTGCGCGAAATTCTCGAGGCGGCCGATGGCGTGATGGTCGCGCGCGGCGACCTGGGCGTCGAAACAAGCGTTGAGCTGGTGCCCGTCTATCAAAAGCGAATCATCGAATTGGCAAATGAAGCCGGCAAACTGGTCGTGACGGCGACGCAGATGCTGCAATCAATGGTGGAAGAACCGCGGCCAACGCGCGCGGAAGCCACCGACGTCGCCAACGCTGTGTGGGATGGCTCAGATTGCCTGATGCTTTCAGGCGAGACCGCGACGGGGCAATACCCAGTCGCTGCGGTCGCCACGATGGCGCGCATTATCGAAACCGCCGAGACCCGCGATCAGGAACGCCCGAGCATCATGAGCAAGATCGCCGGCCGGCAAACGGGACGGGTGAGCCGCGCGCTGTGCGAAGCCGCTGCATTCGCCGCCGACGAGATGAACACGCGCTTGATCCTGGTGTTCACCGAATCAGGCTTGATGGCGCGCCGGTTGTCGGCCCTGCGGCCGCGCCAGCGAATTATCGCTATGACGTCCTCGCGCAATGTAATGAACGAGCTCAACATAATCTGGGGCGTCGAGCCAATGCTTTGTATGGCTTCGAAAAGCGCCGAGGAATTGTTGAAGGTCGGCGAAAAAACCCTACTCGATGGCGGGCTGGTTAAGCGCGGCGAGATAATTGTGATTATGGCCGGGCGACTTTCCGGACTGGGCTTGTCGAGTTCAGTTTCGCTGTATCAGATAGGCGGTGAGTTGGAGGATTCGATTCACTCTTCAACGGTCTCGGATCGCACGAAGCCGCCGAAGTAGTTGTAACCGGGCTACTGCGGGCGGAGGATCTGCACCACCCGCTCTTCTTTTTTCTTCTGTTGCTCTCTTCTCACTTCAGCTTCAGACATCTGCGGATCACGCCAATTGTCCAGAATTCCGACCTGGTGCACACACTGAATGGTACAGGTTGGCGCGCACCATTTTTCGGTCTTGTACTCGCGTTTGAAATCTTCCATCGTGTACTCGTCGAGCGGAATTCCCGGAAAGCCGCGCTGTTGCGAGCACCAGTGAACCTTGCCGTCTTCGCAGATGTACAGATAACGCGAACCTGAACGGCAGCGCCATTCGTAAGGCTTGCCTTCGGCGATGCTGTCCTGAAACCAATTTAGCCGCGCGTGATCTTTGTTGCCGAGCTTCTTCACCGCGTGAAAGACTTCCTTCTCTGTCTGCGTCAGCGGCTTTAAGGTTCCGTCTTCGTCATGAATCACGCCCACCGTCGTTGAGAAGCCGAGTTCCACCGCTCGTTTAGCTACCGTCAAGGCGTCCTCGGGCTTCTTGATGCCGCCGCCAATCACTGAATTGATGTTGATGTGAAAATCGGCGTGCTCTGAAAGGTAACGGAGTTTCTTGTCCAGCACCCGCAGACTCTTGCGCGAAACTTCGTCCGGATCGACGTTGTCGATGCTGATTTGTAAGTATTCGAGACCCGCCGCATTCAAACGCTTAATGCGATCCGGGGTGAAGTAATAGCCGTTCGAAATCAGCCCCGCGATGATTCCATGCGAACGTATGTGCCGAATGATGTCGTCGAGTTGAGGATGCATCATCGGCTCGCCGCCTGAGATGGTGATGACCGACGTGCCGAGTTCCGCCAGCTTATCCAGTCGCCGCTTCATCACGTCGAGCGGCACTGGCTTGGACGTCTGGTCGTATTCATTGCAGTAGCCGCAGGCGAGATTGCAACGGCGCATCGGAATGATGTGCGCCAGCACGACGTGGTTCGTCGAGAGCAGTGCCTTGCTGATGAAGGCTGCTTCGCGAATTTTTAATTTTAGGAATGTGCTCTTACGCATCTCGATGTGTCAGTACCCCGAGCGGTAGCGAGGGGACCAATATTCAACCTGGTCGCTGAAGAATATGCTGAGCGCTTTGGTAGCGCAAGTTGTTAACTTGCGCCTGCGCAAACTACCAGCTGGCGCTATAAACGCGAAGGGCTTCGGTTTCCCAAAGCCCTTCTTTACTGAAACTGTAACCGAAGTTATCCCTTGATAATCTTGACGCCCGAGCCAAGGTTCAGCTTGAACTGATCCATCGGCAGCGACGGGTTGCGTTCGACATTGCTCAAACGGACAGTGGTCGAGTCGTCATTCTTCTCAACCATTTTGGTCTGCACGGGCATGCCGTCCTTGTCCACCCACACTTCGATGTATTTGTAGCTGGCCGATCCAGTTGGGATCGCCCGGAAGTGCTGTGTCCAAACGCCGCCCCAAAGGACCTCGTCGCGCACGTCCTGGAATTCGCCGAACTTCGTGCGCAGCTGCGCCGCCGACATGTTCATCAGCGCCAGCACGTCGCTGTCACGTTCTGTTTTCATTCTTCCAGTCTTTCCAACATAAGCCTGGTTAAGTCGCGGCTGGTATAGCGTGTAGTTGCCATTGGCAACCGCCAGAATCTCGTGCTTCGGACGCTGCCACTCAAGCCGTACGAACGCGCTGCTGTTGCCAGCCGCGCCGGGAATGTAGAGCACCAGGCCAGAGTAAGTATCCTTGTCGCGCAACTGCGAGTTGTACTTCTCCATCTGGATGTTGGCGCGCATGGACTTCAAGCTGCGTTTGTTTTTGTCGAGCCGGCTGAAGATAGAACTGACTAATCCCGCGGTTTGTCCGTGGGCAGGCACGGCCGGGAGAAACGCCACCGCCGAAACCAGCAAAGCGATCGATAAAATATGGGGAACGAACTTTTTCATGAATACCTTTCCTCAGTAAAACTTAAGGCCCATACGGGCCCCGGGTTAAGATGCCGAACATGCCACCCTTGGATGCGCTCGCTCGGCTAATGATGCCCCGAAATTATAGATTATGGTCAGCGAATGTCAACCTCATATCCAATTAACTTTCCTGCGCTGTCCCGGCGTTCGCGAACTGCTGTAACGTTGCTTTCTGGCTTGCCCGCAAGCTCCCTTGCGCGCCGTTCGATACTGCCCCTATCTGCTTGTGCGCCAACAAGTTCGGCGGACAATATCACCGTACGCTGGCGCCGGAATTCACTGTTCTGAAACCATGATTTCGGTGTCAGAAAGATGAAAACCAGGATTAACACGCACAACACATCCCATTGCCAGGACGTGCGCGGATAGTTCCAAAACACAATCTTTTTGGCTGTATTCGAAAAGAAACTCATGGCCAACCAACTGCGCGAAATCTATCCGAACCAGCCGCGGTTGTCGAGTGCAATCGCAGTTCCGCTTCAACATTCGCGAAAACTCAGGTGAACGCGAACTCCGAACTGCAGCAAAACTTATCCAGGAGAGAGACTAAGCAGTGACGATGTGGCCGTCGCGCATTTGGATGATTCGGCCGCAAGCCGCGGCGGCTTCAGGATTGTGGGTGATCATGATGATCGTTTGGTTGAAGCGCCGATTGAGTTCCTGAAACATGTTCAGCACGATGGCTGAGTTTTCAGAATCCAGGTTCCCGGTCGGTTCGTCCGCCAGAACGATCGCGGGCTGAGTTATGACTGCACGAGCGAGGGCTACGCGTTGCTGTTCACCGCCGGACAATTCCAACGGCTTGTGATGCATTTTGTCTTCCAACCGCAGCATTCCCAGAATCTCGCGTCGTCGTTCGGGATCGCCGGCGCCGTTGCCGTGTATCCGCTCCGCCAGTCGCAAGTTACCGTCAGCGGTCAGCGTCGGAAACAGATTAAATCGCTGAAATACAAAACCGATCTTGCGGCGACGAATGTCGGTTCGTTTTGCATCCGAAGCGGCCGTAAGGTCTTCGCCATCGATAATGATGCGGCCCTTCGTCGGAGTCAGCAATCCACCCATCAAGTGCAGCATCGTTGACTTACCGCATCCCGATGGCCCCATCACGGCGACGAACTCTCCGGCCTGCACCTCGAGCGACACACCCCGCAATGCCGGCACGTCGACTTTGCCGATGCGATAAGTCTTCTCGAGTTTTTCGGCTTTAAGAATTGCCACTTTCTTTCCTGTTGCTGCCGCGGATGCCATTCTATTCGTATGCCAACGCCTGCACCGGATCAAGATTCGCCGCGCGCATCGCCGGATAAAGCGCTCCGAGCGCGCCCCCTACCAATCCAATCGCCGCGGCGACCAACGCCCAGGTCCATCCGTATTCAAAAAGCAGGCCAGTCGATTTGTGAATAAGGAATCCCGCGCCCAAAGCGATGCCAAAACCGAGAACCAGTCCCAGTGCGCTAATCAGAAGAGCTTCCCTTTCGATCTCGCCGACGATGTAAGCGCGCGAAGCGCCCATGGCTTTCAAGATGCCAATCTCACGAGTGCGTTCAGTGATCGTGGTGTGCATCGCCAGCATTACGACCAGCGCACTAACGACTGCGGCCAGCGCGACGAGAATCCGGAGAAAGACCCCCAAGCTCGGTATTGAACTCTCGACACTGGCAAACACGTCCTTCGTGAATTGGACGTTGTTACCCGGTAGGTCCTGATCGATTCTTCGCGCAACCGCGACGGGATCGGCCGTCTGTTTCGTCTTGATCAGAATGTAGGTGCACTTTTCCGGGGCCTCGAGCGTTTCCTGAAGTGACGCAAGCGCGAGTTTTTGGCGCGCACCCGACTCCGGCGTGTAAATGCCCACCACCGTGTACAGCTTGTCACCAAAAATTTTCAGACTGCTTCCCACGGGATGGTTCCGCGAAGCCTTCGTCTGATCGATCACCACTTCGTAATTGCCCTGCGGCGCGCGACCGTCAATTATCCGCAGATCATTCATCCGCGCGAATTCATTCCAGTCAACGCCCTCAATCTGATCGAACCCGAGAGTGCCGCTCGGATAAATGTGTCGAATTACCGGCGTCGCCGCCTCAACGCCTTCAATTTGCAGAAGCCGCTCAACGTATTTCGTGCTCAAGTTTGTGCTTGACGCGGTCACGTGCATCGACCCCTTGCGCGTAAAGATGATCTCGCCCCGAACGTTGCTCGAGCGTCGCTGCAAGTCGTTCGACATGCCGCGCGTCAGTCCGGTAAACAACATCACCAGCGCCACGCCCAACGCCACGCCGATGATGCTAATCGCGGAACGCAGGGGCCGCTGCCGAATGTTCGAGGTGACCAGACTGTCGAAGACTTTCATGCCGTGTACAAACGCAAAATATTAACCCAAGCGCAGGCGTTCGCCTAACGAGTCGTTCCCCGCGTAGTGGTACGTCTTCAAAGCCGTAACGAAGAACTATCGCGCTCGATTTCTTCCCGCACGGGTTAGTTTCGCGGGATATTTCATGTTTCCAACTGTTGTGATATACAGCCTCAACTTGAATTTCTCAGCTCCGGAGGTTCCCTCATGTCAGACTACCAACAGTTTAGCGACTGCCCAAACTGTGGCGCAGAATCAACGTTCATGACATTTCGCAACATCTATCAGTGTCACGATTGCGGGAAACACTACTGTGATCACTGCGCTTTGAGTAACTATCGTTGCCCTCATTGTTATTCAAGTAACTTCGAAAAAATTGGCGAAGCTCATTAAGTTGGGGCTTCCGATTTTACGGTGCGACTTTGCGTCTTGGCGTGAAATAGCTTTTCCGAAGCCGGCGGGTTCACGCAAAGGCGCTAAGGCGCAAAGACCCGCAAAGTAGGAAACTACCATTCCTCGGCTACTGGATTGAACTAAGGGATTTGCGCCTGATTTAAGGCTTCCTGGGCGCGTCAAGGTCGACTTCCGGCAGGCTCTTCTGGTTTTCCAGCACGAACACGTCCAGCGGGTATTCGCGATCCAGCACAACAGATTCAGGAGATTGGTAGATAAGACTGAGCTGGTAATGATCCTGCGGTCGAGTCAAGCTGATTTTGGTCGGCAGGGTGACGCCCTGCTCGCCGACGAGTTTGAAGTTTGAATAGGTGACGTCGGTGGTTAGCGCCCCGCGGTCGTCAAAGGTTTGCAGACGCGAAAAATTCACGGCGCCGACGCGATTAAACCAGAATCTTCGGAGCAGCCGCGCCGAGCCATCCCCTAAAGTTTGCAGCTCGTCCAGGAAATAGTAGCCGCGCACTACACCCTTCTTGCCGGCCGGATCCTTCTCTGATTGAAAGAACTCACTGCGCGCGTAAAACAGTCCCGCGGCTTGCGTGTCGATGGGTCGAATCAGGACCGCGTCAGTCAGATGCTGCGGCCGCAAGTTCGACAGCGCCTTGACGGTCTGCGCTTCCTGGTTTGGTTTGACCTTCACAGACGGGTCGCTGTTGCCGTTCAGTTTCGAGTAAACGGCGGCGTTCGTACCGCGGAAGAATTTCTTGTATTTCGCGTCTCCCTGAAAAATCGCGATTCGGAAGCGCTCGCCGTCCGAAGTCATCTGCGCGATGTCCGAAGCGACGAACGGCGCCTGAACAATCAGGTAAACCCTGCCGGGACGCTGCACAATGATCTGTCCGTCGGCCGTGCGATATTTCTCAGCGATACCCGCTGTAGCGAATGACGTGTCCTCGAATTGAATGTCAACTTTCGCGCGAATCGAGCGGACTGCGACCAGGCTGTTAACCATGGCGATGAGCTGCGGTGTGTCGGCATCAGCCAGTGGTGTTAGAAGTTTCTCAACTTCGACTGATTTCTTCGCGAACCTCCCGAACAGGTTGCAGGCGGACTGAGTCGCCAGACACAGCACGAGCAAAACGGTAAGTGTGGCGCTGCTGGCCTTAAATCGCGCGATTTTGGTCGGCATAATGAAGGCCGGCGCCTTCATTGAAAACGCCGGCATGGCCTGGTGAATAACGGCGGAGTCACGCTAACAAAGCGCGTTCGCCGTGTCAACGCAATCACCCGTGTAGTAAGCGGTCCCGGAAAGAAAAGCGGCGACGCTGTCAGTCGCGTCGCCGCCTGTGCAAGAGAGGCACGGAGGAGCCTATTGCCGCACTCCCGCGTTGGTTGAGCTGTTGACGAGCAGATTGAACGTCGTCCCGCTCTCCAGACGCAGATTGCCGGTGTTGAGACTGAGCGTCGAGCCCCCTTCCGCAGAAGCGCTGGTTGACTGTGTGATTTGTAAACCCTTGAGCGAACCAGTCAGATTACCGGCCGTGTTGGTGGTTGCCCCAACCGTGCTGCCGACTGCGTTGGTTGTGGTGCCGGCGACGCCACCGACAGTCGAAGTGGTGGTGTTAACAGCTCCGCCAACTGTGTTCCCGACCCCGCTAAGCAATCCGCCGCCGCCCGAGGATCGCGTGGTCGTGCGTGTGCTCGAAGACGACATCGTTTCAGACTCGACCGACGAATCCATCGCGCGCGTCTGCGAACGAGCTTGCGTGATCGAAACGATTGACGCGGTGATGGGCATGTCGAGTGCGCCTTTCTGTAAACGATCGAACGCGACGCCGATGCGCGACTCGCCGTTTGATTTAGTGCGCTGTTGCACTTCGGTAACACGACCGATCAGCTTTGCGCCCTTCGGCACGATCACTTCGCCGTTTTGCTTCAAAGCCTGAGTTGTCTTAAGCACGACTGCGTCGCCGACCTTTGCGTGCCGCGCGTCCAACGAATTTTCCAGTTGCGCCGCTAAAGCAGTGTCGGACGCCAGGTTCACTTCGCGACCATGTTTTGAGACAGATGTTTCATTACCGGCCGAGGCGCTGCCGCTGGTCTTCGTCTTTTGTGCGACCGCGACAGTTGTCGAGACAGCAAAGGTGAGAACTATCAATAGAAGTCGTTTCATGTTTACCCTCCGATGAACGTTTGTTGTCGGCCATCGGTCGGGAACGTGCGTTGGCCGCAATAAGTCTCTCGCTGGGTTGATGCAGAGGATTTGAGGGGCGGTTGCCGTCAGCGACGGCGCAGTTTGGTTGCGATTTCGTTGTAAGACGAACGCCGGGGCACAGTTCGGCCGAAGGTACAGTGGTCTGGCTCTAACTGGTCGGGACTTACAGGTGGCAGGGAGCGTGTTCGCAGCCACAACCGATTTCCATTACATGCGATTTGTCAGCTTCTTTGCAGTATTCGCTGCAGTACTTACTCCCCTGTTCCGGCGCACAGTCGCACGGCCCATGCTTACACTGGTTCGATGTTTCGTCAGCCATACTTCACCTCAACAAACGAACGGGATCAGTTTTTCGGGGGATGGCTTTATCGTAGGCCGCTAAGGATGACGGGTCAAGCGAGCGTGATTGAAGGCTGCTACTTCAATACACCGGACAGCCAGTGCACGATGTTCAAGGCCAGTTGCCGGTTATCAATTCCGGGACGGTTCATTCCGAACTTCGCTTTATTCGGACCGGCAAGTTGGGCCGAAAGCATCGCCGCCTCACCCAGAAAGACGGCGCGGCCTTTACCGAACTTCATCGCGATGCCCTGAGATCTTCCGGCGGCCGAAACCGGCTTACTGTCCGATCCGGGCATTAGGTCTTGTGCTGTGTCCGCCAGCTTCATAAAAGCAAAACTGTCAGCGGGTCCCTTCAGCGACTGTCCGGTAAACGCGATGATTTTGTTCACACGCTCGGCCGCGTTTCGACCGCGCGTGATTGCGTGATCAGCCAGCCGGCCACTCTCGCGCGTGTACACAATGAAGCCCGGGTTCTGCGTCTCTTTCTCGAAGTTCTGCTCATCCGCGGTGTACTGCTTGCTCATGTGAATGCCGAACCGCTCACCGAGAATCTGAGTGGCGCCTCCTACCGGCGCATGGTCGGCGACTAAAAGCAACGCGCCGCCTTGCCGTACCCAATCCCGCACGGCATCGCATTCTTCGGCCGTGAACGCAGGGTTCGATGCCGTAGGCGCATTCATCTGTGCCGCGCCCATCGCGTTCGAGATGACCAGAATCTTAAATCCTTTAAGAGTTGCGGCCGAGAATTTTTCTTTGTTCGGCGTGACTTCATAGCCGTCGCTGGTGATTAGATCGGCGAAGGGTTTGTAGCGGCCGCCGGCCGTGTGGAAATTGTTGTGCGCCTCGTCAAAGAGAACCTTAGGCCCCTTCTTCTTGTATGCCGGACGATCAACCTTTGTGCTGAAATCCGGATCGGCGACTTGTTGAGCGCTGACGAGGCAAATCAGACAGGCCCAAACGGCGAGAAGATTAAAGGCTTTCATAGTCCTCATTGCGCGACAAAGTTGTAAACGATAATGCCCGACACCTTCACTGGCTGACCCATAAGGCGTGTCGGAGTGAAGAGTGACTTGTAGGCAGCGTTGGTAGCGGCCTCTCGGAGACTTTCTGCACCTTCCACCGCTTCCGCACTAACTACTTTGCCGAACTCATCAATCACAATTCGGACCCTCACGTGGCCTTCATCGCGATTCTTCCGGGCCGCTTTTGGATACTTGGGCTTCGCCAGCGACAGAGCCTTGCCATTGAGGACGCCACCCGTGATAGGAGCAGCTTTTCGCGGCCACGGCTCGGGCGGTAACTCCTGAGCGGAGTACCCGCCCGACTTGGTTATAACGTTCGTTATGTCTGGCTCGTCATCGTTATTCATCTTGCCCGTTACAAAAGACTTGAGGAATCGTTGCGCATCCGAATCATTTGCGTCAGCGCCCATTACCACCAGCGCGTACAACCACGCTTTGGTGGCGATGAATCGAGCAACGCCTTTATGTTCACCAAGCTGAAGGTGATACTGCTTGATGATTGTCGACCCCTCGGACAAGTCCTGTTGAAACGTCAATGACCCATTCGTTCCTTCAGCACTCGTAAGCGACCACTCCATCGCTATGGCGAATTCAGGGAAGTTTGATAGGGCGGTCACGCGATCATCCGTAGTCCGGACGAAAGAAGCGATTGCGTAACGGCGGCCGTTAGCTACTGAATACAAAACGCGAGCAGGGACTGTCCTCGTCGCGCTCAAAGGAACTACCCGACTTACATTTTGAGCGACAGTCGGCATCGTGACCGTGAACGACTCTCCGAGAGGCGCAATCTTCTTCCATTGCTCCTGCGCTTGGACCGACACTGAGCACAACAAAAGCGTCGACGCGAGCCCGATCAGTTTCAAAAGGCGCATGGTTGCTCCTTATCTATTCAGCTTTCGTAGTCGTTCACTGGCCAGCATCAGCGTCTCGTCTTTTTTACAGAAGCAAAAGCGGACTTGCTGCGAGCCGAGGCCCGATGCGTCCGCGGAGTAAAAGCTTGAACCGGGAACGCAGGCGACGCCCACTTCGCGAATCAGGTGACGTGTGAACTCGATGTCGTCCTTAAAGCCGAACCCGCTGATATCGGTCATGACATAGTAAGCGCCGTCAGGACGAAAGGTCTTGAAACCTGCCTTCTCAAGTTCCGGCAAAATCAGATCGCGGCGCGCGCGATAGTCAGCTTGCAGATGATCGTAGTACGACGGCGGCAGCGACAAAGCGTAAGCGCCCGCGGCTTGCAAAGGCGCGGCGGCGCCGACGGTCAGGAAGTCATGCACCTTCCGAATCGCGCTGGTGATCTCCGGTGAAGCGATGCAGTAACCGACGCGCCAGCCGGTGACGGAGTATGTCTTCGACATCGAGTTCACGATTACCGTACGCTCACGCATGCCTTCGATTTGCGCCATCGAGATGTGCGCGATCTCGGCGCCGTCACGCGGATACAAAATGTGTTCGTAAATCTCGTCGGTGAAGCACAGCGCGTCGAATTCCTGGCAGAGGCCGGCGATGAATTCCATCTCATCACGGGTAAAAACTTTGCCGGTCGGATTGTTCGGATTACAGATGATGATTGCTTTCGTCTTCGGATTGAACGCCGCGCGCAGTTCGTCGCGGTCGAAACTCCAATCCGGCGCGCGCAACGGCACGTAGCGCGGCTTTGCGTCAGACAGAATCGCGTCGGGCGCGTAATTCTCGTAGTACGGTTCGAAGACGATCACTTCTTCGCCCGGATCGACGGTCGCCATCATGGCGGCGATCATTCCTTCGGTTGAACCACAGGTAACCGTGAGCTCCCTCTCGGGATCGATGTCGAGGCCGAGATACCACTTTGTCTTTTTCGCAATCGCTTCGCGGAAATCCCTGGCGCCCCAGGTGATCGCATATTGATTCACATCGTCGGCGATGGCCTGCATCGCAACGCGCTTGATGTCTTCCGGCGCCGGAAAATCCGGGAAGCCTTGCGACAGATTTACCGCGCCGAACTTCATCGCTTCGCGCGTCATCTCGCGAATCACTGATTCGGTAAAGAGACTCGCTTTGCGCGAGACGTGACGGGAAGTTGAAGGCGCTGGTGTACTCATTGAGACAGCCACGGATTTATACGGAATCCACTAGATTCAGAGATTATTTGATTTGACAACCTCTGTCCACGGGGACTTCTATCCAGCACTCGCTCACTTGGATCTTCTCATTCACACCGCGGCTTCAGCCCGGTGGCCAATTGCGACCAAACAGGGAAACCGTTTTAAACGGTTTCCTATGCAGGGATCCCATCCTGGTCGCCGCGCTAAAGCGACGGCGAGACTGAGACACTCTCTGAACTTAAAGCGTGATTTTTTATCGCGCAACTTCAACCGCCCGCTACCGCAGGCCGTTCTGACTCTATCCGCGTTCATCTGTGCCTAATTATCCGGCGGCGGTTCGGATTTCAGTTGCTCGACAATCGATCGCACGGCCGGCGCGAGCGAGCCGTTGGGCGCGAGACGCAGGTAATTTTCGTAAGCAACGATAGCTTCTTTCGGATTACTAGCTTTTTCGTAAGCAGCACCGAGCATCTGGTAGATGATCGGCTCAGTGTCGGCGAGCTGATTGATCGCAATCTGGAATTCGCGCGCAGACAATTCGTACTCGCCCTTCTCTTCGTAGATGCGCGCGAGACCGACGTGCGCCTCAGGTTGAAAGCCGCGACTCTCACGAATCGCGCGGTTGAAGCTGCCGATCGCGTCGTCGGTCTGGCCAATTTCGCGATGGATGCGGCCCTCAACGGCTGAGGCCTCGGGATACGATGGGCGAGTACCGCGCGCTGATTCGATCGCGTTAAGCGCGCCTTCGATGTTGTTCAGATCCAACAGCACGCGGGCCAGGCCAACGTGGGCGGCGGGAAATGCCGCGCGAGCTTGCAGCGCTTGACGGTAAAGCTCCGCCGCCTGTTGTCTGCTCTCGTCGGTCCGCGCCGATTCGCGCGCGGTCTCGGCACGTTGAAAGATCAATTCGGCTTGATCGGTAGTTCGTGTCAGTCGAACCGCGATCTCGCCGCGCGCAGTCGCCGCGACCGGCATGGTGATTTCTTTGAACCCGTTAGCCCGAACGCGTAACGTGTGCGGACCGGCGGTTACCTTCGAAAGCGCGAGCTTTCCACTCTCGTCCGTGGTACCTCTGCGCACTTCGTCGAGCCAAACAATCGCGGCCGGTTCAGTGACGATAGTTATCGTTCTTCCAGAAGCTGCTGCGCCGGGACGCTGGGCCACGACCGAACCCAGCACGAGCAGCAAAACCAATCCGGCAAAAACAGTCCGCCTCATCATGCCTGACTATCTTTACGCAATTGAATTGCGCCTCGCAACCTGTAACTCCCTTCCCTTTGGCCGAGGGCTGGGGTGAGGGGCGAAGCTAGCGCCGATCAGCTAAGGCCCTCACCCTAACTCTCTTCCAAAGGGAGAGGGAAGACAGCAAACTGTTGCGCCCGCGCGCGTCTGGGTGTAATCTTCGCTCGCAATAACTAACAATCTGCACAATTTCTCAGTCCCGGCGTTACACGGACTGACTTCCGCTGGAGGTACGTATGTTGATTGATGCGACTGTCCATCTTCCCGTCAGTCTGGCGATGCTCGACGGCATCTTTAAGGCTCCCGATGCCCAGGAGCTGATGCGCATTTCGTTTCGCTGGTTTCACTTCCTCGCGGGCATTACCTGGATCGGGCTGCTCTACTTCTTCAACCTCGTCAACGTACCGCTGCAAAAGAAGCTGGACGTGGACACGAAGAAAAAAGTAAATCCGGATTTGCTGCTACCGGCGCTGTGGTTCTTCCGTTGGGGCGCGGTCGTGACGGTACTGGCGGGCTTCGCTTACTTCGCGATGTACATTCTCAAGACCGACGTTAACAACGCGAACAACCTGGGCGGCCAGCAGGCAAATGTTTGGAAGATCCTTCTCTTCTGGCTCGGCTATCCGATCCTCCTTTTCTTGATCCAGTTTCTCATCATCAAGAAGGTCCCGGCGCTCATCAAAGACGGACGCGTGTTTGCGATTGTGATGATCATCCTGGTGGCGGTGTTCACGTACGGCCTGCTGAGATTCTTCCCGGCCATGCTCACGCCCGAATGGACTAGCAATAAGACACTCTCGATTGGCGTCGGTGGCGCGTACGGTTTTCTGATGATGCTGAACGTGTGGGGAATTATTTGGCCGGCTAACAAGCGAATCATTGGCGGCTTGCAAGGCGGACCGCCGGCTGCGCCTGAACTGGCACGCCAGGCATTTATCGCTTCGCGCACCAACGCGTGGCTATCGCTGCCGATGTTGCTTTTGATGGCTACGTCACACGGCGACTGGTTAATATTTAGCGGCAGGCTCGGGTAGGATTTGGTACGCAGGCCGCTGGCCTGCTGGGCACGCCGGAGGCGTGCGTACCCAACGATTGAGGGCACGGCGGCGTCGTGCCCTTCTTTTGTTTCTGTAACAGGATTAGTGAGACCTCTCCATGCCTTTGCGACATTTGAGCCGCATATTCCGCTAAATTGGTACGCACGCGTCTCGCGTGCCAGCACCCGGGAGGCGTGCGCACCGCACAACGGAGGAAGATATGTCTACGACTTACAAACCGCAGCAGTTTGATCTCAGTAATTTGAAGGGCATCTCAGACGAAACGATCGAGATGCATTTCAAGCTTTACGAAGGTTACGTCAAAGAAACGAACAAGCTGAATGAAAAGATCGCCGAGTTCATCCAGGACGCCAAAGTCGATCAGGAAGAGTTCGCCGCGTACTCGGAGCTGACGCGCCGGCTCGGCTTTGAATATAACGGCATGGTGCTGCACGAATACTATTTCGAGAATTTGAAGAGCGGCGGCGGCACCGGCGATCCAGCCGGCAAGACAGGGTTCCGCCAGGCAGCGGAAGAATCTTTCGGCAGCTACGACATTTGGAAAGCGAACTTCGTCAGCACCGGCAAGATGCGCGGCGTCGGCTGGGCCATCTGTTATGAAGATCCTTCGAATGGCAAGTTATCGAACCACTGGATCACGCTGCATGAGGTGGGAAACGTGGCGGGCTTCAATCCGATTCTCGTGATGGACGTTTGGGAGCACGCCTTCATTCTTGATTACAAACCTGCGGAGCGGCCGAAGTACATCGAAGCGTTCTTCTCGAATATTGATTGGAGCGCAGTCGAAGGAAGACTGCACCGGGTCACCGCGCAGCCGGTGGCGGCTTGATTTGATTGGCTCCCTCTCCCATTGGGAGAGGGCTGGGGTGAGGGAGCGAAGCTTTAGCGCGATCTATCCGATATCATCTCGCGAGGCTTCGCCTCGCGATGAGAGTTGAAGTCAGAAACTGTGTGCCGCTAGGCCCTCACCCTAACCCTCTCCCATTGGGAGAGGGAATGCCGGCGCACTCCAAATTATTGTTGTGGTAACGGCGGCTTCTTGAGATTGCAGTTCACCACGTTCAGCGATCTCAGAAATGCGAGCAGATCCTCGCGCTGACTACCCACTAGCTTGTGCGGCTCCAGGTTCACCTTATCGAGATACTGGTTCGGTTTGCCGCCGCCGAGCATGATGTCCACCGCTTCTTCCAGCGTCGCTGCGCTGCCGTCATGAAAATAAGGCGCCGAACGGGCGATGTCGCGCAGCGTCGGCGTCTTGAAAGCTCCGGTGTCTTTCGCATTGTTCGTGACTTTGAAGCGACCGACGTCGGGCTCTTTCTGATCCATGCCGATGCCGACGTTGTGATACTGAAAGTCTGTGAACAAAACGCCGTCGTGGCAGTTGGTGCACTTGATTGCCTGGAAGATGTTCCATCCGCGCCGCACTTCGGCGCTCATCTTAGATTCGTCGCCGCCGGTCGCGCGCCAATGGTCCCAAGGCGTGTCACCAGTGATGATCGTCCGCTCGAATGCGGCGATCGCTTTGACGATGTTGTCGGGCGTCGCGTCGCTGCTGAACACCTTTTGAAACTGGCTGCGGTAGCCCTGGAGCTGATTGAGCTTAACCGCAATCTCATCAGCTTTCGCGCCCATGTTTGCGCCCGTCCATGCGGCCATCGCCTGCTTTTCGAGCGAAGGACTGCGGCCGTCCCAATAAAATTCTTTGTGATAGCCGATGTTCCAAAGCGGCGGGCTGCTGCGCGGCAGTTGTTTGTTGAACGAGCCGACGGCTTTCGCCAAACCATCCGTCAGACCTTTCTCGCAAACATGACACGTGTAACACGAACGCGTGCCGTCGCCGCTGAGGCGCTCATCAAAGAAGAGCTGCCGTCCAAGCGCGACTTTCTCAGGCGTCATCGGATTGTCCGCCGGAATCTCCATTGGCGCGTAAGTGGTCAATTGCGCCGGCAGCGGCTCAATTTCCGGTGTGAATGTTGAGCTGTCTTTTGAACACCCGTGGATAATTAAGGCGGCGGCGACGCAACTCAGCAGCAGAATTGCTCTCAGGGGTTTGGTCATGGCTTTCACCTCGGGTTTTGAAATTTCGATCAACGACTGCGACACTCTTTTCTCAAAAACGTTGAAAGCTCGTGCAGACTTTTACTATCGCTCTGGTCAAAAGTCTAGCCTGAGGTGAAACTGAAACTATGACGAAACAAACGAATGGAATTCTCATAAGCGCTCTCGGACTGATGGTGTTAGCCGGCTGCGCTTCAACTGAGGAAAACAAGAACACGACGGCGACGACCACGGTCTCGCCGCCAATCGTGAAAGAACTGACGGTAGTACCGCGTCCGCAAACGATCGAAGATTTGATGAAGCATCGCGGCGAACAAGATCAGGCGAAGCCCACACTGCGCGTGATCGCGCCCGCGAACAATTCGACTGTCAATGGCTCGATCGTCGAGGTGAAGTTGGATTTAGCCGGCGACTTGAAAGGTTACGTTCCGCACAAAGATCCCGCGACCGGTCAAGGCAATCACATTCACGTCATCCTCGACAATCAACCTTACGAGGCTTACTACAATTTGGATCAGCCGTTCGAGCTGCGAAACGTCGCGGAAGGCAAGCACACTTTGCGCGTCTTTCCTTCGCGGCCGTGGCACGAGAGCTACAAGAACGAGGGCGCGTTCCAGATCGTGACGTTCACCGTCAAAGGCGGCGGCGATCCTTCGAAGCCGACGACCACCAACACCGGCCAGGTCATGGCGCCGGCACAGAGTCCGGCTGCAACCGCCAGTCCCTCGCCCGCTCGCGAAGGCAAGGACGTCACCGCGAGCGTGGCCGGCGATGTCGACCTCACCAAACCGCTGCTGACTTATAGCCGGCCGAAAGGCGACTATGCAGGCGCCGAGGCCGATCCAATCATGATCGATTTCTGGGTGACTAACGGGAAATTACAGAGTGACGGAGGCGGCGAGTATCGCGTGCGCTACACGATCGACGGCGGCGCGCCCAGGTTCATCGATGTCTGGAAGCCAATCTGGATTAGTGGATGGACGAACGGCAAACACACGATCAAGTTGGAACTGGTCGATAAGTCCGGCAATCTGGTCGAGAACGGTGGCTACAACTCGACCACGCGCGAGATTAATGTCACGCGGTAAAGGTTGCAGATGGCACGCGCTTCTTGCGAATCATGGCACGGGCGGCGCCTGTGCTCCTTTCCAATAAGCATCACGCGCAAAAAGTAGTGTCCTACCGCGTCCTTCATTCTGTGTCTCTGTGGTGAGTCTTTGTCCTGGATATTCTCACCACAGAGGCGCAGAGAAAACACGGAGACACAGAGAAAACCGTAAACAGGGCGCTAAGCGGTAAAGGTTTCACTTTGTCCTACGAGAAGTCTGTGACACACTCTGCGCCGCAGTTCACAAAATCGTAAAGTGAGGATTGAGAAATTGAAGAGACTTATCATCCTGGCGTTTCCCCTCGCCGTCGTGCTCGCGTGTTCGTCACTGACCAGCCAAAAGTGGGAAACAGTAACAGAAGGCGACATCACGGTTGAGATGCCGGGCAAACCGACAAAGCAATCAAAGGACATTCCAACCGACACCGGCAAAGCTACCGGTCAGATGCTCACGCTCGATAAAGGCGCCGAGGCTTACGTGGTGGCTTTCCACGAATTTCCGGCCAGCGTCGCCAGTCTGAACTTCGATCCGAAGCTACTTCTCAAAGGCGCGTCTGACGGCGCCGTCAAGAACATCGATGGCAAAGTGACCAGCCAGCGCGACGTAACCGTCGGCGGGCATCCGGGCACTGAACTCATCGGCTCAGGCAGCAAAGACGGCAAAGACATCGAGTTCACCATCCGTATGTACTGGGCCAAGCCGCGCTTGATTCAGACGTTGTACTTGAGCGAGAAGGGCAAAGGCGATAAGTCGAACGCGACGAAGTTCCTCGACTCGTTGAAGATTTCCTAAGGCAGAAATAGCTTCAGTTGCTCGACCAGTGGGAGTAACCAACCGTGAAGCCGGAGTCCGGCCCACTATGTGTCGGACTCCGGCCAACTGTGACGTCGGGGCCCGGACTTATCTCCATTCCACCGGGAAAAGCTCTCCCGCCATTTCCGGCGTTATTTTTAGCCCAACCAGTGCTGCCGCCCGCGCAAGTGCGGGGTCCAGCTTAGCGGCTAAATCAGCGCCTGTGGGTAGAACTAACTCGTCTGGGGTAACGCCTAACTTTTCGAGGCTCTTTCCATCGGTCATGATCAGGTCGTTGACGGTGACGCTCAATCCGTAAAAGACAACCGTATCTATTCCTTCCGTACGGGAAATATGTCTGGCGCGCATCACCGCCCCCGCGGAGCGGTCACCTACTACTGTTCCTCTTTTTTCTAGTTGTAACACGCGCGCCAACAGCTCAGCCGAAGAGCCCGATTCGCTGTCAACCAGAACCACGACCTGTCC
Source organism: Pyrinomonadaceae bacterium (assembly GCA_049273695.1). GTDB lineage: Bacteria > Acidobacteriota > Blastocatellia > Pyrinomonadales > Pyrinomonadaceae > UBA11740. The sequence continues at coordinate 2,795 of JBASRE010000016.1, read as the reverse complement.
TTTGAAAATGTCTTTTCCGCGTGACTTGGCAACGACGGGTTTGCTTTCGTCACGACCAACCAGATCTCCGAGCTTGATCTCTTTGTCAAAGAGGTTCCCAATCATCCGCAGCAGGGTGATTTCGTAACCACCACCGTTCCCACGCAAATCCAGAATCAACGATTTCTTGTCGCGCAGCTTGTTCATCATCCCATCGACCTTTTCCGGCTCAAGGTCGAAAGCCGGCATCTTCCAGATGAGGGCTTCATTCTTCATTTCATAGAATTGATGCCTGAAGTAGCGCGCCGCTCTTTGCTCATCGACAACCAACTTCATGTATTCGTTATAGTCCGTGAGATCAGTGAGCCGCTTTGTCTGAGTTACTTTGGCCATTAGGTCGAGTTGTTGAGGCTCGGACTTGGCCCTTTGAATGACGGTTCTTAAGCCGGGCTGTGGTCTCAGTGTGTTGTAGAGATACTGGAGCTTCCACATTGTCTCGCGCGTAGGTTTCACACCTTCCATCTGCACGACCAGATCTCCGGGCTTAACTCCCTTGGCTTCGGCGTCGCTGCCTGGCTTCACCGCTACGACACGACATTCATCGCCGATCATCTGCATTTGCCAGCCATATTCCACGCGGGCGGCAAACGATGGCGGGATGAAGAATGTGTGGGAATCATTGAGATTCAGAACTGTGATGGCAATGGTCCCGAAGATCTGTCCCGGTGATTCGGCCTTCTTTACGATCTCGTCAGCTTCCTTGAACAGGGCGTCCAAATCGACTCCCCGGTACTTCGGATCGTGGTACTTTTTCTGAATCTCCGATTTGATGTTTTTCAACATCGTGCGGCCGCGGTCACGTTGCAGGCCGATGGATTGAGCGCGTGACGGAAGGCCAGTACCGCAAAGCAGTAGACCGACTCCCAGAATCCTGACAACTCTGGAACTTAACAGGGGGATACGATGAGAGTCATGACGTTCTCCAAATTGAAGGGATTGAGACTGACGTCGGGAAAAAACTGGGACGCATTTTGCCTGAGTTTACGGGCAAATGACAAGGATTTTTTCCCTAATCCGGGAAAAGAATTTCTGTGGGTTAGAGACCGCTGTTGGCCCGAGGCTAAACTCCCAAATCACGAAGTACTTTTTTCGGAAGCTTACTGAGTACCATCTCGTAAGAGTTTCGGAGCAGCGCCCTGAGTTCGCGATCGGGCAACACATCAAATCGTTCCAGCGCCGCCCATTTGTTGCGGGCCATGTAAGGCGCTGGATCGATTCCATCCTGTTCGATCAGCTCGTTGAATTTCTCTTCAGTGCACTTGAACGACAGCACGTACTTGGCCGGCGGTTCCAGCACCATCACCGCGAACATCTTTCCCGCGATTTTAAAGACGAGATCGTTGCCCCATTGAACATTCTCAGTCGCGTGCGGGAACGAGAGACAGTGGGCGCGAACGGATTCAGAGTTCATTAAGTTAATTTTGGAAGGTTTAGAGGCGGGCTACTGCCCGCCAATTTCGTACAAAACCAAGGGCCTGCGGTAGCCCGCCTCCTAAACTGCCCGTGATTTATGGACGAACGCCGTTGCCGTTGCTTTGGTTGCCGATGTCTTTCAGCCGGCTGACGACCTGGTCGATGAGCCAGTTCGGAGTGGATGCTCCTGCCGTGACACCGACGCGTTTCGCGCCTTGCAAGTCTGTCGGATCGATCTCGTCCTGAGTTTCGATCAGGAAACTCTTCACGCATTGCTCTTCACAGACGGCGAGCAGCTTGATGCTGTTTGAAGAGTGCTTGCCACCGATAATGTAGAAAACGTCTACGAGTCCCGCGAGGGCGCGCGCGGCATCCTGACGATCGCGCGTGGCTGAACAGATCGTGTTGACGACCTGCGGCTCGGCATCGGCTTTGGCTTTGACTGCTTCTGCAACTTCGAGAAATGTCTTGAGCTTCAACGTCGTTTGCGAAACGACCAGCGGTGCGTGCAAGGGCGGCAAAGCTGCAACTTCATCCGCATCGCGCACCACGTATGTGTTGTCCGGCGCGTAACCCACGACACCAATCATCTCCGGATGATCCGGATTTCCCGCGACGATGACATGCCGGCCGTCTTTCGCGGCGCGCTCTGCCAGGCGTTGCACGCGCGTCACAAACGGACAGGTCGCATCAACAACCTGCGCCGCGCGTTTTTCCAGTTCGGCCTGCACTTGCGGCGTCACGCCATGTGCGCGAATCACCGCGATCTCGTCAGCTTGGACTTGCTCAGGATCCTGAATCGTCGCAACGCCTTCGCACTCTAACCGTTGCATTTCCTGCGTGTTGTGAATCAGCGGCCCGAGCGTGCGCACCGGCGCGCCAACTCCGAGCGCGTCTTCAACCATTTCCACAGCACGCTCGACGCCAAAACAAAATCCGTATTCGTTTGCTAGAAGAACTTCCATGTTGTGTAAATCCTAGCACAGCGCGAGACGGCTCCGAAGGTGAGAGTCAACAAGCCGCGCAGCGGCGGCAGATAGTAGCCCCGAGCGGGGTCCCCACGCGAGCATCTCGCGTGCGGTGCTTGTGCGAGCGCAGCGAGCGTGACCCGGGGATCACGTCCCAAAATGACTTTGAGCCCGCGAAGCGGGCGACAGAGTATTGCCCCTTCAGGGCGCGAAATCCTTTTCTAACTTGATCCAGGGGCGGCGCGCTGCTGTATAGACCGGGGACAAAGTTTACACCTGTTCGGAGACATGGTTTACACATTCTGGTCGAGTTTGGTTGAAGCTGCTACATTGATTTGAGTTAAGCGGTGCCGGCAAAAGTAAACGTCGAGCAGG
>JBASRE010000014.1:0-164312 GCA_049273695.1 Pyrinomonadaceae bacterium | reverse complement strand
AAGCCTCGCAATTGCTGGGCTTCAAACATCACCAGAGTCTGGTGTCGCTGCTCAACAACCGGCATAAAGATCTGATCGGACACCGCACCGCCGTGCGAAAGCGGCGACGGCACTTGTTTTCGCAACCGAAGCAAAGCGAAAAGAAAGCTCCGGCGACGCCGGTTCCAAATCAGATTTCAATCCTTCACGTTGAGGGCCACAAGCTGATTGGGCGCCAATTCGAAAGCCTCCTCGTCAGCAGCGGTTTTGGAGTGCAATTGTGTTCCGATGGATTTAGAGCGTGGGACATTCTCAAGACGAAGGCGCCCTATGATGTGCTGATCGTCAATCACAATTTGCCCGGAGTGAGCGGGCTTGAGCTGGTTCTGCGCGTCCGCAGCATGGTCCATCGTCGCACCCTGCCAATCATTATGCTTTCCGACGACGATGTGGAAAAGGAAGCGTGGCGCGCCGGTGTCGATGCGTTCTTACGCACATCCGAGGCCGCCAAGAAATTGACCGCAACCCTCCTCAGAATCCTGGAAGAGAGTCAAGAAGGGTCCAAGAAATCGTAAACTTCTGATCCGCCACAACCTACCAATCTTTAAGTGACCAATCTGTCGATTATCGACTCGCGAAGCTCTGCGAGTAGATGCGGTTGTGATAAGTTCGATGCAAATGGCCGAAGTAAGCATCACGTCGCGCGGAGCGAAGCGCATCCGCAACGGTCACTTGTGGGTCTATCGCAGCGACGTGGCGAATGCGGAAGGTGTCGAAGGCGCCGCCGTCGTGCGTGTGGTCGATCAGGCACACAACTTTGTGGGCCAGGCTTTCTACAGCGATGCATCAGAGATTGCGCTTCGGTTTTTGACAACGCACGAAGAGACAATCGATCGCGAATGGTGGCGTCTGCATTTGCGCGCGTGTGCAGTGCGACGCTCGCGGATCGCGGCGGACACAAACGCCTACCGGCTGGTTTACTCCGAAGGCGATTTGTTGCCATCTCTGATTATCGACAAGTACGACGATCTCTTCGTCATTCAGACTCTGTCGCAAGGCAGCGAACGGGTAAAAGCGACAATCGCTGAACTGCTGGTCGAAGAATTCACGCCACACGCGATCGTTGAGCGCAATGACGCGCGCGTGCGGCAGTTGGAAGGACTACCGTTGCGAAGCGGCGTAATTTGGAGTGCGCCGTCAGAGCGGCCGGGGTCCCCAGCGCGGCAGCCGCGCTGGGGTGGTCGTAGCGGCGACGGCGCTTTGGATTTACCAAACGAAATAGAGATCAATCAACACGGCCTGCGTTTTCTTGTTTCGCCGCTCGGCTCGCAAAAAACCGGAGCTTTTCTCGATCAGCGTGAGAATTATCTCGCCGCAAAGCGCGTGGCGCACGGTCGCGCCCTCGACTGCTTCACCTTCAACGGCGGTTTCGAGCTGCACATCGCGAAGGAATGCGACAGTGTTCTCGGCATCGACATTTCCGAGGACGCAATCGCCGGCGCGCGTCGCAATGCAGAGCTTAATCAAACTTCGAACGTTGATTTTCGCGCGGCCAACGTTTTCGATGCGTTACGAGAGTTCGAGGCCGCCGGCGATAAGTTCGACACGATCATCCTCGATCCGCCGGCATTCGCGAAAAACCGCGCGAGCGTTAAGTCGGCCGCGCGCGGTTACAAGGAGATCAATCTCCGCGCGTTGAAACTCTTAAGTCCCGGCGGCGTACTGGTGACCTGCACGTGTTCCTATCACATGCCTGAGGAAATGTTTCTGGAAGTGATTGCAGCGGCGACGCTGGATGCGCGCCGCCGCCTGCAGATTGTCGAAGTGCGCGGTCAATCAAGCGATCATCCGGTGCTTATGGGAGTGCCGGAGACGCATTATTTGAAATGCGTGATCGCGCGCGTGATCGAATAGCTTTGGAGTGCGGTGGCAAGCGCAGCGCGACACCGCTTTGGATGATTAGAATCCAAAGCGCCGTCGCCGCTTCGCTCTGCCGACGCACTCCAAACTGCGTGCGGCCGCATTCCCCTACGGCTGCATTCCGGGATCAGCTTCCACAACAACTTTCGTCGTGAAATCCTTTCCGCCAACCGAGAGCTTCAGATTGTAAGTCCCCGGCTCAAGCAACGGCCCCTGTTGGAAGAACGCTCCGAATCCACCCCCACCTCCTCCGCCGCCAAACTGCGGCAGGTTAGCGGGACGAGGCGGCGGATTGCCGCGCATGTTCCATTGCACCCGATTGAGCCCGACTTCCTTCGTGCCAGTGATGTTCCGCACCACCCGGCCCGTGTAATCTGAGATTGTGATCGTCACATCACCCGCCGGCACGGACTTCAGGTAATAGCTAATCGCAGTCCCCGGCGCTGGGTTGGCGGCGCGATAGAGCTTCGACCCGCCGCTATAGCGACTCAAACGAACGTCGCTCAGCCACTGCGTCGCGGGCCGAACGTCGAACAGAAATGATTCTGTGTCGAGCACTTTACTCCGCGAGAGTTGTTGCAGCGCCGTGATGTCGTCGAGGATGTAGATCCCGCGGCCGTGCGTACCGACGATCAGATCGTTGTCGCGCGGATGAATCAGCAAATCGTCAACGCGCACAGTCGGCAGTCCCGACATGAATTGTCGCCATTCGCGGCCGCCATCGATCGATACGTACAGACCGTACTCAGTTCCCACAAACAGAAGATCTTTGTTCTTCGGATCTTCGCGAACCACATTCACGTTGCCGTTCGCCGGCAAATTGCTGACGATCGAACTCCACGTCTCACCGTAATCACGCGTCACATACAAGTAGGGCTTGAGATCATCAAGACGGTGTCCATCAACCGCGAGGTACGCCGTGCCCGCATCGAAACGCGAAGGCTCAATCTTGCTTATGTGATACAGCTCGCCTGACTTTTCGGAGAGTACGGGAACCTTCTTTGAAAGGTTTGTCCACGTCGCGCCACTGTCGCGACTGAGTTGTACGGTGCCATCATCAGTTCCGATCCAGATGATGCCCGGCACGGCCGGCGATTCAGCGATCGACACCACATAGCCGTAGCCCTGATAGCCATCGTTCTTTGAAGCCATCGGCTCGCTGCCTTTCACACCCATGATGGAAAAGTTGTTGCGGTTGATTCGCTTCGTCAGATCGGCTGAAGCCGTCCATGTGTCCCCCCGATCGAGCGAACGGAAGAACCGATCGCCGCCCGCGTAAACAATCCGTGGATTGTGCGGAGACAAAACCATCGGCGTGTTCCAGTAGAAGCGGAACTGCTCGCCGGGTGAGGGCGCCGGCACGACATTCGACTGCAAATTGGCGCCGCCGAACCCCATCTGCGCGGCAAACTGAGCCAGAGCAGTCTGCGGATCCTGCGGTGTGGCCTGCGGAGAGGCGCCGGGTGATGGCGATGCGCCGGGCCTTGCCCCACCGCCACCGCCCCGCGGACGCCCGCGAGGCCGGATGCTGACGCTGCGACCGGTCCGCAGATCGATCCGGCTCATGTTTCCGTTTTGGGATTCAGCATAGACAGTGTTGTAGTCACTCGGATCCGCCATCGCGTAGAACCCGTCGCCTCCAGCAACGCGATACCAATCTGCGTTCGTGATGCCCGCCGGGTTGCGCGTCTGGCTGGGCCCGCCCCACGAACCGTTGTCCTGCAAACCTCCATAGACGTAGTAAGGCTTACGCATGTCTACGCCAATCGCATAGAACTGCGCCGCGGCGATCGTGTTGATGAAGTCCCAGTGAGTCCCCTGGTCGTAAGTGACATTCAACCCGCCGTCGTTGCCGAGGAGAATGTGGTTGCCATTCTTCGGATCGATCCAGATGGCGTGGTTGTCTACGTGTCCGACATTCGCCTGCATCGAAACGAAGGTCTTGCCGCCGTCCGTTGACTTACTGAAGTTCAAGCCACCGACATAGACATTTTCCGGGTTGGAAGGATCGACGCGAATCTGGCTGTAGTACATCGGCCGGTTGTTTTCGTTGCTCACGATCCGCCAACTCTTACCCTTATCGTCTGAGCGCCACACACCCGATCGCTTGGGATTCGGAGTGGGTGAGCCAACCGGGGTCGCGCTGGGCGAGGGCGTCGGAGTCGGCGTAGCGGCTCCCGGAGTTTGTTCCTCGCCACCGGTACCTGAGCTCGCACCAACTTCCATTTGCGCATAGAGCACGTTCGAGTTTGAACGTCCCAGATCCAAACCGATGCGACCGAGAAGGCCTTCAGGCAATCCGCTGCCTTGCAGCTTCGCCCAGGTCTTTCCTGCGTCCGTGGTCTTCCAGATTCCCGAGCCGGGGCCGCCGCCATTAAATCCCCAGGACGTCCGTCGCCTTTGATAGGACGCCGCGTACAACGTCTTCGGATCAGACATGTCGATCACGAGGTCGGTGAAGCCGGTATCTTCGTCGATGAACTTTACGTTGTTCCAGGTCCGGCCGCCGTCGGTCGTCTTATAAATGCCGCGCTCTTTGTTCGGCCCGAACAAATGACCAAGCACCGCCACGTAAACTGTGTTCGCGTCCTTCGGATCGATCACGATGCGACCGATGGATTGCGAATCTTGAAGACCCATCTTCGCAAACGTCTTCCCCGCGTCCGTTGACTTATAGATACCGTCGCCAAAGCTCGAACTCTGACGGTTGTTCGGTTCGCCCGTTCCTACCCAAACGATGTCCGGATTTGACGGGGCGATGGCGATATCTCCAATGGATGATGAGGAATAAGTGTCGAAAATGGGCTGAAAAGTCGTGCCGTTATTCGTCGTCTTCCAGACGCCGCCCGTCGCGAATCCGATGTAGCAAACGTACGAATTCGTTTCGACGCAGGCGATGTCGTCAATGCGGCCGCCCATGCTGGCGGGTCCGATAGCACGAAATACATATCGGCGCAGGAGCGGATCGTTCGACCAGTTGATCGGCGTCGGCGTTGGCGAAGGGGTTGGCGTTGCCGTCGCCGCGCGCGTAGGCGCCGGCGTTTGCGTTGCCGACGGCGACTGAGATGCCGCCGGATTCTGTGCGCCTACAGCCAACGCGCCCAACGTGACTGCGGTCAACGCGAACCCAACGATGGCGAGTAGCAGACCACGGAGATCACCAGTCGAACGACACGTGTCTTTCATAGGGAATTCCTTTCCGTCAGATTGTGAAAGAGAGTGCAGCCACAAAGAACTGGCGGCTACATCGAAGAGCATGCGATTCAGATCAGCAAAACGTTATGGCGGGCTCTTCGGTTACAACTTCGGAACAGCAAGCTTCAAGCGAGGCAAACATTTATCCGATCAGCGTCAGATAGTCAACGTTGATCCGCCTGGTAGACCCTTATTGAAGCGCCTTATTCATGTGAAGCACGCCGCGCGCTGAAATGCTTGACGATTGAGACATAGCGAGACTAGAATCGGCTCGACTCACGAATTAGGTTTCAATGCTGCCTCGAACGCAACGTCAAAAAGAAGTTCTCGATTACATCACTCGCTTTTTGGCGAAGCATGGGCACGAACCTTCGTACGCACAAATCGCGCGACACTTCGGTGTCAGTTCCAAAGCAACAATCGCCAAGCACATCGCCGCACTCGAAAAGCGCGGTCTCGTCAAACGCCAACACGAACCAGGCCACTTCACGCTCGCGGTGAGGTTTGAGGAAGCGGCGGCAGACGCAACTTGCGAGGTGCCTCTCGTCGGCCGTATCGCGGCGGGACTACCTATCGATGCGATTCAGGACGTTGAGATGATCTGCGTTCCGCGCTTCCTGCTTGGTCGCGTTCGTCCCGAAAGAATCTATGCCTTGCGCGTCAAAGGCGATTCAATGATCGATGAGCACATCTGCGACGGCGACATCGCTTTGATCGAAAGCCGTAACGAAGCGCGCGACGGAGAGATCGTGGTTGCGCTCATCGATCAAACCCGCGCCACGTTAAAGCGTTTGTTCCGTCGTGGTCAGGAAGTCGAACTTCGACCTTCAAACGCAGCGTTGGAACCGATCCGCGTGCATGCCTCGCGGGTCGAAATCCAGGGCATTTTCCGCAGCCTCCTCCGTCCTAACGTCTAGGCTGAATTTCATGAAAAGCCTGAAAAAGCAGCGAGTTTTCCGCACTCTCGCGTCTGTCTCTGGAAAATGATTCTCACGCTTCTCCATCACGAGTCCCTAATTCAGGGCGCCCAGATCCTGCAAGCTGTCATGGCGCTCGGTTGGATGGCGCTCGGCTGTGGCGTAATCAAATTGTGGTGGCGAAAAAAGTAGTTTGCGTAACTCCCTACCGACGGCGCTTCTTAACCGTTTGATCCGTGTCGCGTTCGAATTCGAACTTACAATCCTGAGGCTTCTTGTCTTCGCGTAACCCGACGAAGACCGGATGACGCATTCGCTCGTCAGCCGTCCACTCAGAAAACTTCACCTCCGCAACCAGCTTCGGCTTCACCCATTGCACAGGTTCGTTTGTCTTGGGCTTCTCCACAAACGGACACTTATCAGTTTTAAGCGGCTGAAGGAGTTTACTAATCTCGCGGAGCTTCTGTTCGTTGAATCCACCGCCTACATGAGCCACATAGTGAAGTTTGCCCTCACGATATAGTCCCATAACCAGCGAACCGAAATACGAACGCGCACCGCGCGGTTGCGTGAAACCGCCGACAACGACCTCTGACCGCTGAACTGTTTTTACTTTGAGCCAGTCTGACGTGCGCTTCTGCGCGTACTTACTCGCCGCGCGTTTTGCGATCATGCCCTCGAGGCGAAACTTTGCGATCTCTTGAAAGAAAGCTTCGCCTTCAACTTCAACGTGGTCGGAATATTTTATGAAGGTCGCCGGACGCAGGATCTGCTCGAGCCTTGCTTTCCGCTCAACGACGGGGCAACCCATCAAGTCGTAGCCATCCAGGTGCAGCAGATCGAACGCGAAATAGACAAGCTGCGCTGTCCGCGCTTTGGCATAACTGCCACTTCTTATGCGCAGCTTGTTCTGAAGTAATTGAAACTGTGGCCGACCGTGTTCGTCGAGCGCAACTATCTCGCCATCCAGAATCGCTTCTTTGGCAGCGATCTGCTTCGGTATGTTTACCAGCTCGGGATATTGCGGCGTCATCTCGATTTGATTGCGCGAAACGAATCGCGCTTTTCCCTTGCTCACGAAGCAAACAGATCGAAACCCATCCCACTTCGTTTCAAAAATCCATTCTGGATCGGAGAATGGCTCATCAACCAAAGTCGCCAGCATTGGATGAATGATTTCCGGCATCCGCGCCTTGCGCGCGGCCGAGCAGATAGCGTCCCGACTCTTGGTGGTGGATTTTCTGGCCGGCATAACGTTGACGATGAAGTCCGCGTGTTAGTCTAAGAGCCAACCATGGCGGTCACCAAACCGTTCAAGCCAACCAAGCAGCAACTCGTCGAAGCGGCCGGGAAGAAAGTCCCGGACGTGATCGGGCCGAATCTAAAAGTGCTGTTTTGTGGAATAAATCCGGGGCTTTACACGGCTGCAGTCGGTCATCACTTCGCGCGGCCCGGCAACCGGTTCTGGCCGGCTCTATTCAAATCGGGCTTCACCGATCGTTTGGTCTCGCCGTTTGAAGAGCGCGAACTACTCGAACGCGGAATCGGAATTAGCAACGTCGTACCGCATGCAACAGCCACGGCAGCCGAGCTGACGAGAGAAGATTTCATTGCCGGCGGACGCGCGTTGGCAGCGAAGGTAAAACGATATAGCCCGCAGGTCGTGGCGATTCTCGGCGTCGGCGCCTACCGCGACGCGTTCGCAAAACCTAAGGCCCAGATCGGCGAGCAGCTGGAAAGAATTCACGCCGCGCGCGTCTGGGTCTTGCCGAATCCGAGTGGCTTGAATGCGAATTATCAGTTGCCGGAACTTGTGAAGCTGTTTAGAGAATTACGTGAAGCGGTTCGCACTTCGAAGCCGTTGAGGTAGGCCGACGAAATACGTAACGGCGATCAATTTGAACCGAAATTCAGCGAGCCAGTTCAAAAGTTGAATCGGTAATGTCGGGTCAGAGTCAATCCAGGTTTTTCCCCGAGAGGCTGTTGTCGCGCAAGAAGTATGAGTCAGAAAGTTCAACACGGACGCCCGGCAAGCTGGCCGGCTTCACACACCGCTTGCGCTGCGTCGAGGAGCACGCCAACTTGATTGGACGAATAGTCGACAACAGGTATCTGAGATCGAGCTAGGATGTCACGCACCTGCTCATGCCTGAGCTCGGGATTCATTTCCAGCATCAACGCGACAACGCCGGCAACCTTCGCCACGGCGCTGGATGTCCCGCCGAAGTAATTTGTAAACGCCCCGGTATCTACGCTGTCGCAAGTAACGTCATGCCTTTCGTCTCCGGGAGCATAAACCACAATCCGACATCCTACGTTGCTTAAGCCCCGGAGATTGGCGCTGGCGTCGTATCTAGTGGCTCCCACAAGAATCGATCCAGTCGGCAGAATTGGCTTTCCATCATCTCCGATTCCGGCGTCACCGCCGCCATTTCCGGCCGGCACGCAGACCACAACCCCCGTGTGGATCGCGTCCACTATGCTTTTATTTACTCGGATGCTCGACTCGACGTTTCTACCGGAAAGAGTTTGAGCTTCCAACACGATGACCTTCCGCCCTTTGGTGGGCTGATCGCGAACAAACTCGATCGCCGAAACCCATAGGTCGTTGTCAACTATGAAATCGGCGCCAGCTTGAATTGCCCATAGACTTGCTTTGTGGGCAATTCCTGCTATTCCAATCCCATTAACCTCCGCTCCCGCGAGTCCAAGGACCGCCGTCCCGTGGTTGAGGACGTTGCCATGCGTTACCACTTCGGTGTTTTCGATAGTATTTCGGCGCAGCTTGATTTGAGGTTGAAGATCGATATGGTAAGGGTTGAACCCCCAATCAATGTCGGCGATGACGACACCCTTGCCCGAAAGCTTTTCGCCTGAAGCATTTGTTTTCGTCCAAGCCTGTTCAATATTGCAACGAAAGATGTACCACTGGGTTTCAAGAGTGCCACCAGAGCCGGAAACGCTACTCACTTGACCGCTAGCTCCCATGAGTGGCTCAGTCAGCGGAGATGGCGGCGCTAGCCGGGGCTCGGGTGCTGCGCGAACGATCTCAGGAAGGGCTTGTAGTTGATCAGCGAGCGCCACGATTTCGGTGTCCCGCGGAAAAGTGAAGGTAACGAACCTATAACGTCCGCTCCTTTCGTAAAAATCGAGTGCTGACTCGGTCGACTTTTCTGACCCCTCGTAGCGCAGCGAGAAAGAAGGTTTCCACGTCTCCATCTCGTTCTGTTCGAGCAACTGCTTAAGTTCATCAGACCATGCCTCGGAAAAGTCTGTGCGCTCATCAGGTCCGAAAAAGTTCCAGGTCTTAAGGCCGGATCTGTCGGTTTCCTTAAACTCAACGTCGATTACGCCAGGCACCCAGATACGGTCATCGGACGCAGCTCCTATACGGTCATCGGACGTAGCCCCTGAGTCGCTAGAGAAGAACGGGCTTTCAAAGAGGCCCAGTCCTGGTTTTTCCTCTGGTGATGAGGCTCGAGAGTCTCGCTGTTCGTCGTTCATATCGGTCGTAGGAAGTTGCCTGGAATTCAGATTAGATCAACGTAAAACGGGGCGATCGCCGGTGGTAAGCTGTGTTCGAACCGGGCCAAGGCTATGCTTTGGCCCGGTCTCCCCGAAGGGCCTCATTCATCAGGATCTGTCCCTAAAGGAATCGTTCTACTGCCAACGCCGCCGACTCCGCAGAGAGCGGGATCCGGCCCTGGATGAGGATCATCGCTAGGGACGAGATCAAACCTTTGTAACGGGTTCGGCCGAAACAAAAGACCGTAATACATGTGAAAGTGTCCTCCCGGTGGATGACTTGGGGGATGTCCTGGGGGATGCCCTGGGGGATTCAGGGGATCGGGAATAACGTCGGGAGGAGAATTCGAGATCTCATAGATCGTGTTGCTCTCCACTCCTTCGTTGAAGTCGAAAGCGATGGCGCCTGTTGGCCCCCCGGCTCGGAGTTTGACTGAGCCGGCATTGAACATTATGTCGCAACCTGTGGCGGCGGCGGCCGGTCCGTAGGGCTCAACCACCTCAGGCAGCGGATGCACTCTTTTACGGTTTAAGAAAGGTGACAGCAGTCTGGTGTAAAAGAGGCCGTTCGAAACCTTCAATATCAGCCTGACGCCCTGTGGCGGTGGGCCTGGGCGGGTAATCAGTTCGTTGCTTAGATCTCTGCCGTGTAAGTCGCCAGCTTCGAAGTCCGCGATGAATCGAAAGTCTTTCAAATCCGTCTGAGTCTTTCGATCGAACTGAGCCCCTCCTGGACGGTAGGGTTCTGCCGTCGGCTGAAGCGGGTTGTCCACAACCAATCTCCAGTCGGTTTCTCGATCCAACTCGGGCCTCCGGCGCAGGTCGAACACACCGGCCAACACACCGTTCTTCATCGTGAGAATTCGTGGCACATGTCCAGGTGCTCTAAGAAATCCGATGTCCATCACATTCCCCATTTTGTGGAACACCATCAATCCCCTAAAAACAATCGTAGCTGACATGACAAGTTCTCCTTCACTCTTGAGATAACCGACTGCTCTTTAACCTGTATGGCCTATTGGCCCAAAAATGTTAGGGCGACGGATTAAAAAAAACCGGCCGGTTGTCCTGACACAGAGAGGCACGGTGTTCAGCAGCTTCTTCAGAACTTCGCAAACCCACCTATGACGGTAAAAGGAGCCCAGTAGTACGGCTGCCGATGGCGGGAGTCCTGGCTAAGCAGCATCTCTCGTTGAGCTTTTGCCAATGCTTGGGCGGTCGAGATCTTTTGCACTCGGTTCTGGTGAAAACTGATCATCAACTCCGCCGTGGAATCGGAATCGACAGGCCACATGGTGGCGACTACCAAGGGAACGCGCGCGGCGATAAAGGGTCGCGCGAGACTGATCATGCCCTCTCCCTTGTAATACCGTTCGGCGCCAGTCTGGCATGCCGAGAGCACAACCAAGCGCGAGCGTGAAAGGTCCATCAGATAAATGTCAGATGCTGATAGGACCTCGGGCACTGGCGGCTTTGCTTTGGCAAACAGTAGTTTTGACCGCAAGGGAAATCGCTCGTCGAGCACTGAGTGGAGCGCCAGATGAATTACATCGGATTTTTCCATCGCCCTTCCGGCGGCCGTGGCGGTCGCCCTGGCTTCGATCAACGGGTTTGGCGAACCATACAGCTTTGCAACTTCATTGGCTTCTCGCGTCGCCGCCGGCAGATCTTGCAATTGTGGATTTTCAGCACGATCAAATGTGGGATTCCCGACGCTAAGGACAACCTCTTGAGAACGCGATTCTTTGAGCTTTGCCATTTCCGAGCACAATATGAAAATCGTAGAACTCGGCGAGATCTGGAGGACATAGTCCTGGATCAAATATCGTCCTGCAGGCGACTTGAGCGCGGCGAACTGCAACAGGTTCAGCACCTTGTCGGGCACGATTAGGAGTTGTCGACTAGAATCTAATCGAGATGTTATTGGATCGATTAAGAGGTCAAACAATTCCCGCGCGGCAGTTTCAACGGTTTGTTCGGACACGCCGGGCCTTTTGCTTATGACGGTCAGATAGCTGCGGATTTTTTCCGTCAACTCATTCGCGCTGATTGCGCGGCTGAAACACTCTAAGCGCCGGTCTCGCGAAATCAACCAAATGAGCAGTTTGTCTTCCAACACAGCGTATTGGGCCACTTGCACTTCGACCGGCAAGCGCGATTGAATCTCGCTAACTCTCAACGGCTTCGCTAAGGACTCGAACACCAAAGTCAGTTCGCGATCGGTCTTTAAGTTGCGCGTATCGCGATTAATGAGGTCGAGAAGAGAGCGACCGCGCGAATCCTCCGAGTACTGGAAAGCTTGCTCGAAGTTCCCTTGTGAATACTCGAACTCGATCGCCGTGTCATAGACAGTTTGTTCAGTGTCGAAGAATCTTTCTCTCGTATTTTCTTCGAACACCTGGTTTCGGTAGCTCTCGACCAGTTTGATCGCCGTTGACACTTCATTTTTGGCGAGCGCGTCGTTCTTGACCGCTCGATAGCACAGGAGTCGCCCTTTGTGCGCTTGGTAAAGATGCGTCGGCATTGCCAACGCGGTATAAATCTCAATGGCTCGAGTGTAATTCGCGATCGCCAGATCAAATTCACCTGACAGCCGCGCCGCATTAGCCATCTGTAAGCTCGCGTAAGCCATCAGATTTTGATCGTCCGATCCACCCGCGTGAGCCTTCGCCGTGTCATAAGCCCGTTGAGAATTCCGAAGAGCCTCCCGATAATTACCTAGTTTCCATTGTGTGAGTCCGAGAAAGGAATAATTGGCGGAAATAGCCGCGCTCCGGCCACTTTGAAGAGCGTACTCCAGGGCTAGGTGCTGAGAGTCGGCAGACGCGGCAAACAGATCGGCCGAGGCAAAAGCTATGGCTAGCAACCCGTAATGCCTGGCGCCTTGGACCGGATCCAAAGCAATGGAATCGACAATACCGAAACCTTGTTGGGCATAATGAAGGGCGCTTTGGTAGTCACCCAGGTAACGATGAAACTCCATGAGTGAGTCGAAAGCATTTATCAACCCAACCTTATCATTCGCTTGGCGAGCCAAGTCACCGGCCCGATTTGCCGAGTCGATGGCGCGGGAATGCTCGTTAAGCTTGAAATGAATCAAGGACTTCAAATAGAACAATCGACTTAGCATCCAAAGATAACGATTATTCTCGATGCGCAGAACAAGCGGTTCCAGAATAGCGAGACCCGCCGGCTGGTTGTTGAGCCGGTAGTAACAAAAGCTAATCCAGTAGTCGGCGACAATCGATTCAGAGTCATCCCCGGCCTGCTCAAACAACTGCCTGGCCTGCTTGAATGTTTCAAGCGAGTCTTGAACTTTGGCTTCTCCCCATCCTTCATGCCCAGCCTTCATCAACGCCCGGGCTTGCGCGACTTGAGTCTTCTGGTTCGGACGGCCTCGCACATAAGATTGAACGAGGTCAGAGAAAAATGAGTCACCAACCTTCTGCTGCGACAAATTTCCGCTGTAGATCAGCGCCGAGAGTTCTGCTTTCGCCTCGTCGTGCGCGCCACGGGCCTCGGCGGCCAGATAGCTGTCCAGCAACTGCTCGACGATAAGATTGCCACTCCTGTTGTGATAACTGCTCAACAGCTCCCAGGCGCCGGCATCGTCACCGATCCGAAAACTGTCGCGAAAACGCTCGAGTTTTTGCTCTTTACTTTCCGATATTTGTTTTCGTTGCTCCTCAAGGAATTTGAGCCGCTGCCTGGCTTCCGCAGCCCATTGAGAGTTTGGATCTTTCTTGAGATACTCACGCCAATCCGCCTCTTCGTCCACACTCAATCTCATGTACTGGTGATAGAGCGCGCGATTGAAAAGTGCTTCTGGAAGACTCCCGGCCCGATTGAGATACTCAAGGCTCTTGGCAAGTTCCATTACCGCGTGACCTGCCGATGCGCTGCTCGGATCGATCCGAGCCGTTTCAAGATCCCGTTTACCCTTCTCTAGCCACGCCGCTCCCAAGTCGCTATGGATCTTTGGATTGTTTGCGTCCAACGCCACTGCTTGCTCAAGCTGGTCAATTGCCTTGTCAAATTCTCGATTAGCCAGGTAGTACTGACCGAGTGCGTGGTGAGAAGCAGCGCTGGGATGTTCGTTAACCTCTTTTAGCAGGAGACTGGCCGCGAAGTCACGTTTGACGTAATTGATTTTCGGGGGAGCGCCGCGTTGGTTTGGAACCGGGGCGTAGTCGAAATCCGCGAGACGCGCCTCAGTTGGCCGCTCGTCCTTAAAGGCCGTGCGCAGCGCCACCAGCCCCTTGTCGAGGTCAGACTGAATGGTTATTTTGCGCAAGAAGAAATAGCCGCCCACCACCAGCCAGATGGCTGCGGCAATCGCCAGGTAAGGTCGGTACGATCTGAACACCTGCTGCCACCACACAAGATTTATCGCGTTGGGACGACGTACAGTAGCGTCGTCGTCAGTCCTCTTGTGTTCCCGCAATGAAGGGATCTCGGACTTTCGCAGTTTCAGCGCCAGCGCAAATCTAAGTTTGTTCCTTCGCTCAGGCGATTTGAAGAAATACTCCTCAACCTGCTTTAGATCTTCGCCTTCAAACTTACCCGCAACGTAGTCATCGGTGATTTCGTTTACGACAATGTCGTATTCATCAGCGAACTCCGGATCGGTGAGCAGGCGCAGTTCGACCTGCTCACCCTCTGCGTCGGTCAGCCGACCGAGCAGATACTCGGTAATGCTTTCTTTATCTGCTCGGGCCATGGTAGACGCTCCGAGTTAGGGCAACGCTATTTACTATGCCTCCGGCAACGATTTTGTTTTCCTTAAACTCTGAACGCATTTGCGTACGCACTCCTCCAGATCGAACCTGATGCGATGGGCTCGCCCACGTAAGGCGTTTTCGGTAATACCCAGTTCCTCAGACATGGTTCTGTGAGTCTCAATTTTGTCGTGACCTTCGTAGACGTGGTAATCAAGGATCAAGTCACGTTTCCTGGCGTCCAAGAATTGAAGGCACCGCATCAGGCATTCATACTCATCACTCTTGTTCGTAATTCTGATTGACGCGACCGGGATCTCATCGGTGGCGATTTCCTTCGGCCGAATGATCTCGCGCCGGACATTCCTCAGAACACCCCAAAAATAGCGCGCTGGCTCGCCGACATAGTTTGTTCTGATATCCGGTAAGCGTTTGATTACCCGGGTGATCACCTCGTCGGTAAAATCCTCGGCCCGCGCGAACCCCTCTCTCACGAAAATCCTCGTCAGGCCCTCATGAATAGACAGATATTTCCGTCCCGCTGACTCGCGGTCGTTAGGATCCAACCAGCTTAGTAACTCTTCGAAATCCCCTTGTGAGAAATCCAAGTTAACTCCCTACCAAACCACATATGCTGGATTCTTTCGGAAACTGCCGCGCGCGGCGGACTCTAACTTGGGTCGGAAGCTGAGAACGGCGAAAAATTAACTCAGACTACTGTCAATAGCAAGAACAATTACTTGCGAACTGAAATCAGGAAAGTGTTAGCTTTACCCGTGTGAAAAGGATGCGAAGACCCGCAAGCGCGCAACCTCGTACGCTGTGAGACTTGAAGCTGCAGAAGCATGGGCGTGTGTGCGCTTCTTCAAGTCATTGACGTTGATCTAGGGAGAGAGCGCATTTCTGCTGCACCGAATCAACGAAGTGTCGCCGGATATGCCTTAGTGTGGTTCGAATCAACCGGGTTGAATAATTGATCGCGTCGGGTTCTGACAAGAACCAACTCGTGTGCTTAAATGGCAACGACAACAATTTGATGACTGACTTTCTCTCGCAACTCAATCCTCAGCAACGCGAAGCTGTAGCGACAGGCGATGGGCCGTTACTGATTTTGGCCGGCGCCGGTTCAGGCAAAACGCGTGTGATCGCTAATCGGATTGCCTACCTGATCGCTGAGCGCGGGGTCTGGCCGCGGAACATTCTGGCGGTCACTTTCACCAACAAAGCCGCCGAGGAAATGCGTAATCGTGTCGGCAGACTGATTGAAGGTTTGGAGATCGGCAGTACGCCACTGATTTCGACCTTTCACAGCCTGTGCGTGCGTATTCTGCGCAGAGACATTGAAGCGCTGAACGCGGGCTACACGCGTTCGTTCACGATTTACGATCAGGATGATACGGTGCGGCTGACGCGAAACTGCATTCGCGACCTCGGCATCGACGACAAACAACTTGCACCTCGTTCGGTGCAAGCGGCGATCAGTTCGGCTAAGAATCGCGGCGAAGATGCTGAGGCGTTTGCGGCCAAAGCGCAGTACGTTGACGAACGCCGGGCGTCGATCGCGCGCGTGTTTCAGCTTTACGAAGAGCGTCTGCACAAAAACAATGCGCTGGATTTCGACGACCTGTTGATCAAAACCGTGCGGCTGCTGCGCGACGTCCCTGAGGTTAGAGAGCGGTACAACGAACGCTTTCATTATCTGCTGGTCGATGAGTATCAGGACACAAATCAGCTTCAATTCGCCTTAATTCGACTTCTGACAGAGAAGCAGCAGAACATCTGCGTGGTCGGTGATCCGGATCAATCAATTTATCGCTGGCGGGGCGCGGACATCAAAAACATTCTCAAATTTGAAGAGCATTTCCCGTCAGCCAAAGTAATTCGCCTCGAAGAGAACTATCGCTCGACGCAGAACATCCTGGACCTCGCCAGCGGCGTCATCAAACACAATATTGAACGCAAAGAAAAAGCGCTTTGGACTCAGAATCCGGCTGGCGAAAAGATTCGCTACTATCAGGCCCTCGATGCTGACGTGGAAGCGCGTTTCGTCGCTGGGAAGATTCAAGAGCATCTGCGCGCCGACAGTGACGTTCGCACCGCCGTGCTCTATCGCACCAACTCGCAGTCGCGTGTGTTTGAAGAGGCGATGCGGCGCGCCGGTCTGCCCTACAACATCGTCGGCGGCTTCTCGTTTTACGAGCGAATGGAAGTGCGCGACATCATCGCGTATCTGAAGCTGGCACTGAACCCGAACGACTCGATTGCGTTGCAGCGCGTGATAAACACTCCGCCGCGCGGCATCGGCAAAGTGACGATCGATGAAATTGAGATTCGCGCGCGTGAGGCCGGCAACTCTTACTGGGACGCGATCTCTGAGCTACTCAGCGATGGAGATCGACTCTCACCGCGCGCCAACACTTCGCTGACAAATTTCCAGCGCATCATTCGAGAGCTCAGCGCTAAAGCGAAAGCCTTCGGCGCCACAGCCGACGGAGAGTCGGAGATTGAATCAACCTCACCCGTTTCAGATCTAGTGAAAGCGGCAATCATCGAAACCGGTTACGAGAATGCTTTGAAGTCGGAAGACAACGAAGAATCCGAAGGCCGTCTGGAAAACCTGCAGGAGCTTGTCAACGCCGCGGTGGACTATGACGAACAGGGACCGGACGGCATTCGTGAGTTTATCGATCATTCAGCCCTGGTCGCCGACACGGATCAATACAAAGCCGACGTGCCTGTCACCCTCATGACTGCGCACTCGGCTAAGGGACTCGAGTTCCCTGTCATTTTCATCGTCGGGTTGGAAGACGGCCTGTTCCCGCACTCGCGTTCGTTAAGCGACTCGTCGGACATCGAGGAAGAGCGCCGGCTCTGCTACGTAGCAATGACGCGGGCCGAACGGTTTCTGTACGTGACGCATGCGGTGAAGCGGCGGGTTTACGGCGAAGAACTCGCGTCAGAGCCCTCACAGTTTCTCAACGAGATGCCGCTCGAGTTGATCGAAGACCTGTCCCACGGCCGGTCCTGGCTTTCATTTGCCCGGGGTTCGACAGCCGTGGACGACGGGCCATTGGCAGCCCACCGAGAGAACAAAGCGCGGGCGCGGTACCAGGGAAAGACCTACGATAACGCACAATCGGTCGCTGAGTTTTTCAAGAACCGGGCGACCCGCATGGGTCAGCCAGAGACCTTTCGATCTCCGCGAAAACCTGAACAAACCAAGGAAGGTGGTCCGGCCGCAGACGCCCTGCCCGGGTCTTATGTGCGTCATGCGAAGTACGGACGGGGCCTGGTTCTGCGTCGAGAAGGCTCTGGCGACCAAACCAAGTTGACCGTCAGTTTTCCCGGCTACGGCCAGAAAAAATTGGTCGAAAAGTACGCCGGGCTGGAGAAAGCTTAGCCATTGCAGTAGTTACTCCCAAGCCTCGAAATCCACTGGCCGGAATCACAACTTAACCAGTCGTTTTTTGCAATGAAATCGTACACTGCGCAAGCCGTCGTGCGGTGGACATGACCAGATCGGTGTGCTAGCCTTTTTCCCGGTTCACAGGCGAACTCTCAACAAAGGGTTCGCTTTCTTTTTGGTTTTTCAATTATCCAGCAGGTCATCGCCGCCCGACGCGGGCGACTGACAAACGGTCTTTTCAGCGCAGCGTTAAAGAGAAACTAAGCCCTAGCTTCGGCTTTCACTGCTTCAGTCTCCAAGCCGGAGGACGAGTCACGAAATCCCGACTCGCGCGCCCGCTGCTGAAAAGTTGGCACAAACTATCGGACAGGAGAACCCGACTTGAAGAAGTTATCCATTATTCTGGGAAGCGCCTTTGGTGTGCTTCTCGTCTTTTCAGTAATTTCCTACGCCCAAAAGTACATGCCGCAAGACCCGAAGGCGGCCGTTAAGCAGGAGCTGGTCCTGGAAGTCGCAGGCCAGATACCTGAGGACGAGACGACGCCCGCTGAGGCCCCGGCGACTGCCCCGGCCGCAAAGCTGGTTGACGTTATCGAGAGCCCGGCGGAAACCTATTCGGCCACCGCGTACAGCCTGCGCGGCCGGACTGCCAGCGGTCAGTACGTTTCGCGCGGATTGATTGCTGCCGACCCAAGACACCTTCCGCTTGGCACCCGTGTTCGGCTCGATGCCGGGCCGTGGAGCGGCGAGTACCTGGTCGCCGACACCGGAGGCGCGATCAAGGGTCGCAAGATCGATATTTGGACTCCCTCCACACGCGAAGCGCTCCAGTTTGGCCGTCGTCATGTGAAGCTGACGGTCCTGTCATTGCCGGTGAAACGCCCCAAGACGAGAGCGACTCGCGCGCGCACCGTCACTCCACCAGCAGTGGAAACGACTGCGAAGCAGGAGAGGTAAAGCGCGGCGTTCATTCAACGAATTCACAAAAGTGTCGATTGAAGCGGGAGCAATCCCGCTTTTCTTTTTTCTCACGGCAACATTAAGATGCTCGCATCGTGTCCAACACAGACTGCGCAGCTCCTCTGGTCGAAGTATGGCGCGGCTCGATCGTAGAATCGCTTCACCGCGGTCACTTAGTTGCCCTCGATGGCAACGGCCAGGCGGTGGCGGAGCTCGGTGCGCCGCAAACCGTCACTTTCTTTCGGTCCTCGGGAAAGCCGTTTCAAGCCATCCCGCTAATCACTTCCGGCGCTGCCGATCGATTTGGCTTCACAGATAAAGAGATTGCCATCGCATGTGGATCTCACAGCGGCGAATCGATTCATGTCGAAACCGTCCAATCGATGCTGAAGAAGATCGGCTTGGGCGAAGACGCGCTCAAGTGCGGCGTGCATGAACCGTTTAGTGTTGAAGTCGCGCGCGAACTCGCCAGGAAACAGCAATCGCCCAGCGTCCTGCAGAACAATTGCTCCGGGAAGCATGCAGGAATGCTGGCCGTTGCAAAGCACCTCGGCGCGCCCCTCGAGAGTTATGACGAGCCTTCGCATCCAGTACAGCAGTTAATCCTGCAAACTGTTTCGAAATTCTCGAGCATTCCGGTTGATCAAATTGTCATCGGGACTGACGGCTGTGCTGCTCCAGTTTTCGGCATCCCTGTGAGCGCGATGGCCTTGATGTATGCACGGCTGGTGAGCCCCTCAGCCGATTTCGAACCGCCGGTGAAAGATGCCGGCCGCCGCATCGTGAATGCGATGATCCAGTTTCCGGAAATGGTCGGCGGGTCTAAAGATCGTCTGGACACAGAGATGATTCGCGCCGGAAATGGCCGTCTCATTTCGAAAATTGGCGCCGAAGGCGTGTACACCGTTGGCGTTTTGCCGTGTGCCGATTGGCCGAATGGGCTGGGTTTAGCGCTAAAAGTCGAAGACGGTGACGATCGGCGCGCGCGACCGCCGGCTGTAATTGAGGCCCTCCGGCAACTGGACGTGCTAAGCGACAGCGAGATCACCGCACTCGCGACGTACGCGCCAACGCCCATCACAAATCGACGCGGGGAGCGTGTTGGCGAAGCGCGTGCTGCCTTCTCTCTCAAGGTCGCCGGTCACAAATGAGCACGCCAACCACCAGGCCAAACGAACCTGTTCTCTTGCGCGATGCCGGTGGGCGCATCGACTACGATTCGATTCCGGACGTGATTCAGTGGTTCCTCGACTATGACGACCGAGTCGCCATCATCAAGCATCCGAAGATCGAAGAGCTTTTTCAGTGGAAGCAGCAACAAAGTCGTGACGCCGGTGAAGAAGTCTTCAACTTCAATCGCGCCGAGGATCGCCTGGCCGTGGGCATCATTCAATCGCTCGCCCACAACCAGACCGAGGAAGCCCTGCACGGCTGGATTGCGCAGCTGCTGAACGCTCTCAATACAGCCTCGAAAGCAACTGAGACCGTCGCGCAAGCTTACGCCCTGGAAATGAATCAACCTTCCGTGGTGGCAGAGGCGGCCAAGATTCCTGCCGCGTCGGAACGCGCTGACTTTCTCTTCAATTGCTGGGTCGAGACTCTGTGCACGGCTGAAGTGCGCGTGCTCGGCTGGCTTTATCGAGAGTTCTACAACCGTCCTTTCCATCCCGACAGCTTCTGACGCACGAGGGCGCGAGCGGTTTTAGTGCAAAAATATTATCGTCTGTACCGAACACTTACAACGCGATCGCAATACTGCGACGCCCCGTCAAACGCGACCGCGCCTTTTCTTCGAAAAGATTGAAATGAGTTTGCGCGAAAGCGCTGGCACAACCGTTGCTAAAGCTGGTCTCGACTAAGTAAGGACAGAAGCTAATTCGGGTCAACGCTCTGAGACAAGTTGAGAGGCGCTTTGGGGGAGGCGCTTCACATCTTAAAAGTGATGGCGGCTCTTTCGGGGGAAACAGAGTTGCCAGGACAGTCGCAGGGCAAAAAGGCAGGGCTGTTGATAAACGGCTTGCAGAGGCTAGGGGGAGCCTCGCAGGAATTATCAACAGCCCGTCAGCCTTTTTAGGGACGATTGATCACGATTCGTTTAGAGGCGGGCGTTGCCCGCCTTTTTGCTGCCTGCTACACTCACGCTTCCGTTCTACTATTCACGTTCACAATTTACGATTCACTAACCCGTGTCTGCTCCAAACATCGAGACAATTGTTTCTCTGGCGAAGCGTCGCGGCTTTGTCTATCCATCTTCGGAAATCTACGGCGGACTCGGCAGCGCGTGGGACTACGGGCCGCTGGGTATTGAGCTGGCCAACAATGTGCGCCAGGCGTGGTGGCGGTGGATGGTTTATGAGCGCGATGACATTGAAGGGCTCGATTCATCGATCATCCTAAATCGGCTCGTTTGGAAGTATTCGGGACACGAAGATACGTTCAGCGATCCGCTGGTTGACTGCAAGGAATGTCATAGCCGTTGGCGCGCTGACAAACTCGAAGGTGGCAAGTGTCCCGACTGCGGCTCAACGAATCTCACAGAACCACGCCCGTTCAACCTGATGTTTCGCACACACGTCGGTGCGACGTCAGAAGACGATCCGGCGTCTCTCGTTTACCTCCGGCCCGAAACGGCGCAGGGCATCTTCATCAACTTTCTTAATGTGCTGAACACCAGCCGGCGCAAACTGCCTTTTGGCGTCGCGCAAATCGGCAAGTCGTTCCGCAACGAAGTCACACCCGGCAACTTTATCTTTCGCACGCGCGAGTTCGAACAGATGGAGATGGAATACTTCGTCAAACCCGGCGAAGACGAAACTGCGCATCAGGAATGGATTGACGCCTGCAATCAATGGTTTCAGGACATTGGCATTTCCAGCGCGAACCTGCGGTTGTATGAACAACCGAAAGAAGAATTAGCTCATTACGCCAAGCGCACGGTGGACATTCAGTATCGCTTCTTCCCTGAGCGTGAAGAAGACGAACGCCAATGGGATGAACTGATGGGTATCGCGAATCGCACCGATTTCGATTTGAAGACGCATTCGAAAAAGCCTGAAGACGCAGAAGGCAAAAGACTGAATCCTGAGTCTACCGAAGACCTTTCCTACTTCGACGAGCAGACGAAGCAGCGTTTCTATCCGTACGTGATTGAACCGGCCGCCGGCGTCAATCGCACGGTGCTCGCGCTCTTGATGGATGCCTATTCAGAAAAGACAAATGACAAGGGGGAGACGCGCGTCATTCTGAAGCTTCATCACTCGATGGCGCCAATCAAAGTGGCGGTCCTGCCGCTCGCGAAAAACAAACCCGAGATCGTGGGCATGGCTAAAGCCATCAAACGCTCTCTGCAACCGGTTGTGCGCGCGGTTTACGACGACACCGGCGGTATCGGCAAGCTTTACGCGCGACAGGACGAGATTGGCACGCCCTTCTGCGTCACAGTCGATCACCAGTCGCTGGAAGATGAAGCTGTCACCGTTCGGGATCGCGACACGTGGGAACAGGAGCGCGTGAAAGTTGCTGATTTGCCTACGTATCTGCTTCAGAAGTTCGCGAGCGGCGCTGGACTTCCGCCCGTCGATTAGCCAATTAGCATATGGCTTTCGGAAGACAAATGGCGAAGCCACCTTCGTTAGTCGATCAAGAGTCGACGTCTCTGTCACCGAAGCGGACAGGCGAGCGAATCTGGCTGCGCTTGGGTGTGATCTGGGTGCTGGTGGGCATCGCAAGCCTCATCTACGTGGGCGGTACCGGCAAGAGCCTGATCGAGCTTGAGTCCGGCGACCCGAGACCGACATTTACCGCGATCATGAGTGTGGTCACAATAATATTGGGCCTGGTTGCGCTGGTTGTTCATTTGTATAAAAGCAGAGAATGATCCGATCCGGGCAGGTAACCGAACACCAACCCGTTTGAGGGTTAAGTCACATGAGTAATAGAAAGAACATTGCGACCTCATTTCTCAAGAATGCTGCCACGGGAAAATTGGACGAGGCCTACAGCACGGTCTCCTCAAACTTCCGACATCACAACCCTTATTTTCCCGGCGACGCTGAGTCGCTGAAGGCAGGTATGGCGGACGCGCACAAGAAGTTTCCTGACACTACTCTGGATGTGAAGCACGTCCTAGAAGATGGAGACTTGGTCGCAGTGCATTCGCACGTGCAGCACGCCTCGAACACACAGCCAATCACCGCCGTTCACATGTTTCGCTTTGCCGGTGATGAGATCGCGGAGCTTTGGGATGTGGCGATGGAAGCCCCGCAGGATTCGCCGAATGAGAATGGAATGTTTTAGTACCGCAAGTTGTTAACTTGCGAACAGCCTGCATCGCGTACGCAAATTAAACAATTTGCGTTACACAATCCTAATCAGGTGATAGTGCTTCGCTCCTTTACGCAGCACCAGCACCTGTCCGTCAATAAAATCCTCCGCTGAAATTGACTTGCGCGCGTCATCGGCCCGCACGTTATTGAGAGCCACGCCGCCCCCCTGCACCAGTCGCTTTGCTTCACCTTTCGAAGGCGCCAGTCCCGAGACAACCAATGCATCGCTCAAGGTGAAACCGTCAGTGTCCAACTTCGATTTTGCGAGCTCAGTCGAAGGCACGTCGGCGAAGATGTCGAGAATCTCGCTCACACTCATCCCGCTGATCTCTTTTCCAAACAGAACTTCGGACGCGCGCACGGCCTTCTCCAATTCTGTTTCGCCGTGCAGCATCCCAGTTACTTCCCGCGCCAGGCGCCGTTGAGCTTCGCGTTTCTCTGGTTCGGTCTTCACACTTTGTTCCAACGCCTCGATTTCGTCCTTCGAAAGCCAGGTGAAGAACTTGAGGTACATCACCGCGTCGCGGTCGTCAGTGTTCAGCCAAAACTGGTAGAAGCGATACGGTGAAGTCAGCTTCGCATCCAGCCACACGGCGCCTGCTTCGGTCTTACCGAATTTCACTCCGGTAGCCGCAGTGACGAGCGGAAAGACCAGTCCGTGTGCGCGCGAGCTGCGCAGACGCCTAATCAGATCGATACCCGCGAGAATGTTGCCCCACTGGTCGCTTCCGCCCATCTGCAAAGTGCACTTGTGGCGATCGTGAAGTACGAGATAGTCGTAGGCCTGCAACAACGGATAAGTAAATTCCGTGAACGAGATCCCTTCTTCAGATTCCAAACGCCGGCTGATCGCTTCTTTGCCGAGCAAATTGTTGACCGTGAAATATTTTCCGACGTCGCGCAGAAACTCCATCATCGTCATCGGCCCGAGCCAATCCGCGTTATTCACAATTTGGGCCGGGTTGGCCTTTGCTTCAAAATCCAGAAAGCGGCTTAACTGCTCCTTGATGCCGACGAGGTTCTCTTCAACTTGTCCATGATCGAGGAGCTGGCGCTCTTTAGTCTTTCCACTCGGATCACCAATCAGACCTGTGCCGCCGCCCGCGATCGCAATCGGTGTATGACCGAATCGCTGCAGACGCGCCAACCCCATGACCGGCAGAAGCGATCCGACATGCAGGCTGGGCGCGGACGGATCGAAGCCGATGTAAGCGGTGACCTTTTCCTGGGCGAGCACGTCACGCAGATCAGGCGTTGCTTCATACAGCATGCCGCGCCATTCAAACTCGTCGTAGAGGTTCATACGTCGTGAAAATCAGGTCAGTACCACCTGCGTGAGCAGGTGGGTTAATGGTCAATCCTCGTTGAAATCTTGACCCATCCGCTCACGCGGATGGTACTGACTTCATGAGTTCGGGGGCATGATAACAAACTCGACAGAAACAGGCTTGCCAAGATCGGTTTGATCGAGTATTGAAGCGGCCATGAATCGACGTGAATTTGGTTTTGGACTGGCGGTGGCTACGGGCGGCGTCATGTTGCGGCGCGCGCGCGCGATCGCTCAGAGTTCCGGCACGTTGCGCGTGAATGGCGCGCGCTTGAATCAACACATCAGCGAACTGGCTGAGTTTGGAAAAAATCCGCAGGGCGGCGTGACGCGTCTCGCTTACAGCGAGGCTGACGCCCGCGGTCGCGAGTACGTAATGGGATTGATGCGCGCGGCGAAACTGGACGTTTCAATCGATGCTGCGGGAAATATCGTCGGCCGGCGCCACGCGGCCGGCGGTGAAACCAAGATGCCGCCGCTGGTTTTGGGTTCGCACATCGACAGCGTTCCGGACGGTGGCAATTACGACGGCGATGTCGGTTCGCTGGGCGCGATTGAAGTGGCCCAAACCCTTGCGGAAAACGATGTGAGATTCGCAGGGCACCCGCTCGAAGTCATCATTTTTCAAAACGAAGAAGGCGGATTGATCGGAAGCGGGGCGATCAGCGGAGTGTTGAAGGAAAGTGAACTCGATCTGGTAAGCCGCAGCGGCAAGACGATTCGCGAAGGCATTAAATTCATAGGTGGCGATCCCACAAAGATTGCTTCAGTTCGTCGCAGGCCCAACAGTGTCGCCGCGTACATCGAGCTGCACATTGAACAGGGCGGCATCCTGGACACGGAAAAGATCGACATTGGCATTGTCGAAGGCATCGTCGGCATCAACTGGTGGGACGTGACGATTGAGGGCTTCGCCAATCATGCGGGCACGACACCGATGAACAACCGCCAGGACGCGCTGCTGGCCGCCGCGAAATTTGTCGAGGCCGTCAATCGCGTGGTGACTAGTGTTCCCGGGCGGCAAGTGGGAACCGTCGGTCGCATTCAAGCCCTGCCCGGCGCGCCCAACGTAATTCCCGGCAAGGTTGTTCTGAGTTTGGAACTGCGGGATCTGGACGCCGCGAAGATTCTGACTCTCTATCAAAAGATTCGGGCTGAAGCCGATCAGATCGCCAAGACCAACAAAGTCACCTTCGACTTCAAAGAAATCAACACAAACATTCCCGCGCCCACAGACCCAACGATTCGCCGTCTTATCGATCAATCGGCGAAGGAATTGGGATTGACTACCAAGGTAATGCCCAGCGGCGCCGGTCACGACGCACAGGACATGGCGCGCCTCGGACCGGTCGGCATGATTTTCATTCCGAGCGTCGGCGGCATCAGCCACTCACCGAAAGAATTCTCGCGACCGAAGGACATTGAGAATGGCGCGAATGTGTTGTTGGGGACGTTGATGCGGGTCGATCAGGCGAATCTTTAACCTGATGGAAAACCTTAGCCCACGTGGTTTTCTTGCTATTGGGTTATCCCATGCCGCTCGAACAGTCGTCGAAAGAAATCGACTATCATTGTCTCCGCGCCGCTGTTGGCAAAATCATTTCCACCGAAACGATATACTTCATACCCAGCTAGTCTCAGCATACGGTCAGCTCGAACCATTTCGGCGTACTTTTGTGTTGATGCTTTTCCTGAGTCGTCAGCGTAGTGTTGGCGGCCATCGATTTCCAATACAATCCGGGCTCCGCGTTCAAGCAGGAGGAGAAAATCCATTCGCTGGCGAGGAATTCTTTTTCGGCCTTGCAATTCCTTCAACGTCTTGGGGTCATAGTGCAAAATATACCTGGGGAATAAGAGCAGGAAGTCGCTCCTTCAGCTTCGGTGCGAATTATTTGAAGTAGGTGTCAAAAAGAAGTTTCTCAGGGTCAGATCCGAGCGAGTTCTGAAGACGTTTGCCGAGCGATTTCCGCGTTTGGGCGGAAGCGGGATCCAAATCATTTAGCGCCGCCCACCACTTAACCAAATCTGACCAAAGCAGACCCGAATCGGAAAGGTTCCAATCATAAATCAGGCAGGAGTCAGCATGTTCTAGCACTACGTCGTTATTGATAGCATCCGCAAATCCCAGCTCTGGCTTAGCGCCGATCGAAGCGAAAATCAAATTCTTGGGTCGCCCGGCAACTCCATCGCTTTCTCTGATAAGACCGAATACTGCCCGACCAGATATTGCTCCCCGTTGCTGAAATATGTAGCCGTCAGACTTAAGAATCGGTAACAAGAGATTGATCCAGTCAGCTTGCTCGGCGCCTTCTCTGACAGAGGGGTGCACTAACGTCTCCAAGAGGCGAATGGCCTTGCTATCGACACATGTTAAGAACCCCGAGTCCTTTAGGAATTGTTTGTTTGATAATGGGGTTCGTGGGGAAGCCTGACCGTAAAACCCGGATAAAAGATTTTCGGTATAAAGTCCCGTTTCGCCTTGAACCACGCAGGATAAGCCGTTGTCGTACCTCGGCAAGCTTGTGCCAGCAAGCTTCATTAACTCGGCTATTTCAACCCTACCAGCGAGGTTTTGGCCCTCAAGGGCTTCAAGGATTGCTCTCCTGGTGATATCAGATAGCCTCTGTTCACCCTTCGACTTTATCCACTCTAACAAGTCCTCGATTTCATCAGTCGAAATCCGATTTGCGACATACCAGCGGCCAATTCGAACGATCTCATCGTCCGCCGTTTCTCTTAGAGCACGCTCAACAAATCTTGATTTACTGTCACTTTCACGTGACTGCCACGAAAGCTCCAGCTCAGCCAAGTGCTCAAGCAATATTTTCCATGATTTGGCCGTGAACTGATAAAAAAGGATCTTTCTCAGGTCTTCAACGTAATCGCGCTTGGGAGCGGTGCTCATTTGATTCAGAGTATTCGTGGTTATCGGGAATTGCCAAATACCGAAAAACACGGTCGGGCTACTACCCGCAGCGCGACGAAACTCGATATGCTATCCTCTCCCCATGAGCACCGCGATCCAAGCTGAGTTGCCGCCGGAACTACTGGCGCAAGCGCGGGCCTTTGTGGAAGAAGGTTGGGCCAGGGATGTAAACGAACTGCTGGCTGAAGCGCTGCGACGATACCTCGAATCTCATTCGTCGCAACTATCCGAAACATTCATACGCGAAGACGTAGAGTGGGGATTGAACGGCGATGAATGATGCGCCGGCGCTGTTGGTCGTCTGCGATGCCGGTCCGCTTATTCATCTCGATCAGTTAGACTACCTCGATCTCCTTGCTGACTTCTCTCGCGTAGTTGTTCCCGATGTCGTGTGGCGCGAGGTAGAACTTCATCGTCCAACCGCGTTCGACCAGAAAACGATTCGCGGCGAGAGACTAAAACCCCGCGAAGAACCTTCTACGGAATTGATTGCGTTACATCGTTTACTGGCTTTGCATGCCGGTGAGATTCAAGCCCTGCAGCTAGCACAAGAGTTAGCTGCCGATTTCTTGTTGACTGATGATACTGCTGCCAAACTCGCGGCAAAGTCACTCCACGTGTCCGCACATGGCACACTCGGAGTCTTGCTGCGTTCGATACGTCGACGACAACGAACACCGGAAGAGATTCTCAACGTATTGAATGCGCTGCCCCTTCGTTCTACCTTGCACGTCAAACGTGAACTATTGGATGAGATTATGCGGCAAGTGGAGGCGTTAGCCTGAGCCTGTGCGGGATTATTTCTGCCAAGTCTTTATCCGACGATGCATTTCTTCGTTTGTGATCGTGCGGCCTTCATCTGAATCCTTCAGGCCGCGTTTCACCATTAAGTCAAACGCAAGCACACGAATAATCTCGTCGTATGAACTGTCGTCAGGTTGTTTCTTGACCAACTCAGTTATCTCTTCCTTCGCGGTAGACATGTCTTGACCTCCGTCGAGATTTTATCGGATCCGCAGCGGCATTTGAACGTCGGCACTAACGCAAACCCGGTCGCGCGGCAGTTCTGTACCGCACCCTCCCTACGGTCGAGCCCCTGACACTACCGCCAACCACACCACTCCCGCTCAGACATCGCCCACCAGTCAGTTCCAATCGGCTGGCCGTCGGGAGGATCACTTGGACGCGTCAGGTTCATCTTTTTCGGATCGTCCTGAAAGCGTTTGATCTGATTCGCGGTGTACATCAGGAATGCGCGTTGATTCTCGTCGCGTGTCTGGTTGGCGTGCGTGGCCGCCCAATCTCTCAATCCTTCCAACTGCAATTCGGCAATTGCGCGCACCTGATTCGAAGCACGCTCGTTCGCGGCTAGCGTCATCAGCTTGTTTAGCACAACCGCATTGACGGTGCGCTGAATCTCACCTTCATAGCCGCCACTCACCGTTGCCCGAAACGTCTCGTCGAGAATCTTGTCGAACACGTTTCCAAGCGTTGGATACTCCACTCCATTGCGCGCGTGGAACTCAACAATGCGGGCAGCGCGTTCGGGATTGAAAAGGAACTCGGTGGCGTGATTCGCGTAGGCTTCGGCCGGCGCGAGCGCATCAAACGCCGGCGAAGTGCGAATCCGAAAGTGCTCGCGGTTGCGCGGATAGCCAGGCGGCCGCGGCGGAATCAAACGCAACAACGATTCGGGAAGCCTGAGATTGTGCGGCTTCAAACTCTCGAGCACCGCATACAAGGCTCGCTTCTGCTCAGCGGGCGGAATAATTTGCGGATTGCGATCGCCTTTGCCGCGGAGGCTGAAACTGTAGTCCTCGCCGCCAATCAGTTTCGCGACGGCTTCAACTTGATAGCGATGGCCCATGTAGAGCGGCACCAGCACGTCTTCGAGCGTCGCCAGCGGTGCTCCTTCGCGAATGTTGTTCTCGCCAAAACGATTGAGCGCGACGTCACGCACGCGCATCATGCTGGTAAGTACATCGATGACGTTCGCGCCGTTGTCCCAAAGGTGCGCTACCGAAGTCGATGCGCCGCCGGGACGCGCATCCTGATCGGTCAAGTACATCAGGCCTCGCTTTGAAGCATCGCTGAGAATCTTATCTAAGGCGGCCTTCTCGTCCGTGCCCGCGGGATAATCCTGATAGCCGTAGGCGATCGCCACTTTGTCCCATTCGCCAATGCCTTTCGCGTACGCTTCCGAAATGTCGGGTAACCCGTCCTTGCCAAGCTTCACAAACGGCGCCGGATAATCCATCACTGATGCGCGGTTGTTGATGCTCGCAGCGAAGTTGTGTTGCAGCCCCAGCGTGTGACCAACTTCATGCGCCGAAAGCTGTCGCAGACGAGCCAGCACCACCTGCTCGAGGATTTTCCCAACCACCGATTTATCTTTGCCGTACGGAGCAATCAGACCTTGCGCAATCAGAAAGTCCTGACGATCGCGCAACGAACCGAGCGAAACACGTCCCTGAATAATCTCGCCCGTGCGCGGATCCTCCAGCGAACTTCCGTACGACCAGCCGCGCGTCGAACGATGCACCCACTGAATCACGTTGTAACGCACGTCCATCGGATCGGCATCAGCCGGCATGACTTCGACGCGATATGCGTTTCGATAACCGGCCGCTTCGAACGCCTGGCTCCACCAACTCGCGCCTTCGATCAAAGCCGAGCGCACCGGCTCAGGCGCGCCACGATCGACGTAGTAAACAATCGGCTCGACAGCCTCGCTAACTGTTGCTGACGGATTCTTCTTCTCGAGCCGATGACGCGCGATGTAGCGCTTGGTGATCACGTCCGTGATCGGCGTGGCAAAATCCATGTATTGAATTCCGAAATAGCCCGCGCGCGGATCGTTTTCGCGCGGTTTGTAGCCCGGCGGCGGCAGTTCGACGAACGAGACGCGTTCCCGAACAGTGATTGCCTGGGGATTAGGAGTGACTGAGCGAACCAGGCCGCCGGGATCGCCGTCGGTCGTAAACGTCAACGTCATTTCGACTTCGGTGTTCTTGGGAAAGTTCTTTGTATTGGGCAAGAAGAACGCCGAGCGCGTCGCATCCAGACGAAACTGCCCCTGCTGCAAACGTTGTAGCGTGCCCGGAATTCCGTGATGGTCGCGCAGATAGAACGCGGTGGCGTCAACCAAAACGCGGTCGCCTTCTTCGGCCGCGACTTCAAATCCCCACAGCGTCGATTCCGCGAACGCTTCTCTAATTGAACGTCGCTCGTCGGCGTTGTTACTGATCGCGCGATAACTTTGGTTAGGGGCAATCAGCAAAACGCGCGGGCCGGTGCGCTCAAAACGCACGACGTAACTGTCGCCCAACTGGCCACGATCCAGACCGATGTCATTCGATCCGATTCCCGCCGGTAGAGCTTCAACGTAAAGGAACTCGGAATTCCACTTATCGATCTCCAGCCAGACTTTGCCGGCCTTCGCGTCCCAATAAAACGGAAAGAAGCCGGCGAACTTCTGCATGCCGGCGACTTTCTCGGTGATGGTTCCGACTTTCGTTTCCGCAGTTGGCCGGGGCTGCGCAAAGTTAATCGCGCAAAACAGGAAAAGTCCTGCGACCAGACAGACAGCACGTTTCATGCTTTAGTTTCCTCCGAA
Organism: Pyrinomonadaceae bacterium; assembly: GCA_049273695.1. GTDB lineage: Bacteria > Acidobacteriota > Blastocatellia > Pyrinomonadales > Pyrinomonadaceae > UBA11740. The sequence goes on along the minus strand of JBASRE010000014.1, from coordinate 133,498 downwards.
GGATGTCGCGTTAAGGCCAAAACTGTTGACCGCAATGTAAGGTTCTACTATCATTCGCGGACCTCGCGAGTCAAAGCATCGGACAGGCTGGTCCCAGAGCCTGCGACTCACAAGCCGCATTCTTAATTCCAGCCAGTTCACCGTTACGAATTTGAACTCAATCAATTGAAAGGGGAGTCCATGCGACGCGCACGGTTTTATTTTCTAACTACGCTTGTCCTATTTGCCGGTTGCAGCAATAACAGTACGCCTTCGGATCCGCTAAGTAAGGGAATCGAGCAGCAGTTGCAAGCGCAGGATAAGGGCGATGCGCTGAAGTCCCGAATGCAAGTTCGGCGCGCCGCCCTGAATCACGTGAAGGCGCATTACTCCGGCTGGGTAGTCCAGGGCGTCTCAATCTACGCTGCTGCGGGGAACGACTATCTGGTAGGAGTGGATGTTATCTCTGGAAGCGATCGTCAAACGGTCAGCGTCGGGGTTGAGTTGTTTGTTCAGGACAACGGAGAAAAGTATTGGAAGACGACTTTTGTTCCCCCGAAGTCTGGCGCTAAGCCCACGGAGTTCGTCATCGAGAAATATGAACCATAGCCGTGGGTCTTTGATTTAGCCAAACACCAACCGAGTCTTTATCAGTTCTCGATGTGATCGAAATTGTCTACATTGCCGCTCGAGTTTTACTGGCCGTAATCGGCGGTCTGCTGATCTATGTGGCAGCATTCTTGTATGAAACCGAAAAAAAGAAGATTCAAGACACGCTCGAAGTCTTGTGGATTAGCATCGATGAGAAGCAGAAGGGTGCCATCTCCTGGAGCGTGGTGTTCACTCAAGCGGTCGCTCAGCTTACCGGCTCGTCACTCGATCGATTATTTGGCCACAGAATATTTTCCCTTCAAGCCATCGGTGTTTCTCTTTGTTATTCGTACGCCTCTTTTCTCCTTCTGCTTTTCTATTTTGATCGTTCGGTATCTCTGGACCGTTCGCCTGCATACGACGAGATAATTCTGGCGATCTATATTGCGTTGGGGACTATGCCCGCGTTTATCGCCAAGCGGCCAAACCTAATGAGGCTATGGTTTGTTGTGGTCCTTACCTCGTTGGGCCTGTTCGATTTGTTTGAGTATCGATTCGTACTTGGCGATTCCTGGGAGGACGCCTACGAGCGTTTTTCCGGCTCGACTGGGTTTTACATCGGAATCACCATCGGCATTGTGTGCAATATTTTTTTCATGGTCGTATTGCGCAAAGGGTTACGATGGAGCGCATCATTGACCTCTGCTCCCAGAATCATTCTTGTGATACTGGGGATCTGCCTGGCCATCTTCATTTTCTTTGTGGGGCCTTTACTCTATGAAAGGCAATCATCGTTGGATGACATTTACGACGATGAGTACCTTTTCATCATCTGGGTGGCCGTTACCTCGAACCTTTTTATCGCGTTGACCGCGATAATGTTTTTGATGCTTGCCTTTGGGCTACTAGTCCATCGTATCTTCTGGCCCACTCTGAATAGATCCATTTACGCTCTACAAAACCTTCCAGTCGCCAAACGGAACTCGCTTCTTTGGACGGTTGGAACGACGCTTATTGCTTGCGCCTTCGGTTGGTCGGCATGGCCAAGATTAATCACTAACCTGCTTTAGCAATCTCATGCCGAGCTGGCCTACGGATGACCAAAGATGTTCTTTGGAGCGCGCAATCTGTCTCGCCTCTACTTCTCGTTTAGCTTTCGCCCCGCGTTCAAGTTGTCGAAATTCAGAATGACGTTGAAGACGAGCGAATAACTGCCCATCGTCTGTCCACGCCACATTGGATTGTTTGAGAAGAGGATGACGTGACCCTTTTCGAGCGGCGAATCGATTACCGCGCCATGCTGCGCAAGTTCGTCGCCGCCGTCGAGCAGTCCTGAAACGAGCAACTCACGCGCGTCACCCCAACGAAGAATCACGCGCGGACGTTGTGCCGGCGGAATCAAGCCAATTAGATTGCGACGTTGCTCTTCCGGAACCGGCGCAGCTTCCCAGACTTCGACTGGCGGCGGTGGCTCAGGCAGTTCCGCGGGCGGACGGCCTTGGACAACATCCGGATCATCGGCAGTGCCGCGGCCCGTAGCGCGTTGTCCTCCGCCGGCGCGGCGGCCGCCGCCTCCACCTGCAACATTACTTATGTTGAAGATTGGCCCGTTGAAGGTATAAACGGAAAGCGTGTCGCCATAGCCATAAGCAATCGGACTCGATGAATCAACCATGCGGGTCTTCGCCACTATCCCGATAGCGCGCAGGCGGGTTGAGCGCTGAATCGAAACGCCCGGAGTGAAACCCGAAGAGACCGCAAAGTCCGCTGAATCGTCAGAGCCAATGAACACGCCGCCGTTCTTCACAAAATTCTGAAGGTTCAGTACGCCGGTGAAGCCGAGACCCGGACGAATGTCATCGGTCGAATCGATCTTGCCGATATTGGGCGTCAATGAGGTGGTTTTCCACGGGATCGGATTCCCGTACATCGGCCGGCCTTGAATGACTGCATTGATGTTGCCGCCGCCGGGCCCAAAGATAATCACGTCGTATTTTCTGTTCAGGTCGTTGTCCTTCGCGACGTCCTGCGTGCTGATGTAATCGAACGGCACCCCCATCTGATCAAATGCCAGCCGCCACCAACCTTCGTCCTGCGTGCTCAACCATGTGTGCATGATCGCCACGCGAGCGGCTTTCACCGGATGAGTCTTCACGGTCGGCGCGGTTGCGATGGCGAACGCTTGAAGCCCGAGTTCAGACGTAGCTTTGTTAACTTCATCCGCCGAGGCATTACGAATGATGAACGACCCGCGATTGAATTTCTTTCCCGCCGCTTCGAAGGGCTCTTCCGCGGCGTCGAACGAAGCTCGGCGCAAGCGATAGCGCAGCGTAATCAGACTGTTGTCAGCGTTCGCATTGACGATGTAGATCGATCCGTTGCCCGTCACGCCGCCGGCCGCGCGGACTTCACCGGTGACGCGATCCATCGCCGCGTTTAGAACCTTGGCGTCGGTCACGCGCACGACTTGAATGTTGCCGAGTTCGCCGAACGTCCAGCCGGTGTCATCGTAAACATTCTGTTGCGGATCGCGTGGACTCCAATATTGATAGTCGAGCAACGCGTCGGCGATGCGGCTGTAAGGCTGATCCATGCGCACGAGATAACTGCCGGCCGGGAAGGTGCGCGATTCGGTATCAGGCGGTCTCGGCGTGACAGTCGCAGGCGAGGGACTCGCCGACGCCCGCGGAACAGCGTCGGAAGGCGTCGCGGCTGGATTCGGCGAGGCGGTAACAGTCGCTTCTGTGACACGGGGAGCACCGCCGCGGCTACTGGCTCTCCTTCTCACGCTCACCGTGAACGGCGCAGTCGCGCGATGAACTTCGCAGCCCTGCGCTTGCAGCACTCGCAGGATCGTCGCTTGATTGCCCGGTCGCGGATCATCGCTCGGGAAAACGTAGGCCGCCGGTCCTTCGTTCTTCGGCTTTTCGACCGACCGCTTCGATTTTAAGTAGAAGTTTTTAAGAAACAGTTTGCTGTTTCGGTTGAAGTTATCCAGCGAGATGAGCAGCGCCGTCTGCTGATAATTGTTGTTGTTACGCTGCGACCAACGCGCACGCGGAAGCGGCGGATTCTGTTTGTACCAGGTCCGTTCGTAATCGCTGGGCGAAAGTGTGCGCACCAAAGTATCGGCGCCGGCGTTGCCGAAAGTTTCATACAGACGGCTGATGCCGTTATGGGTCGCCGCGATGAACATCAGATAACCCGGCGACCAGGTATCGAACGTGCCGTGCGCAAACACTCCGGGCATGCCGAACTTCGTCATCTCAGAAACGTTCTGCCAGCCGATCATCTGCCACTCATCCGTCAGGATCGGATCGACCCAGGCGTTGTACGGCCCGTCACCAATTGTGTTGTCGTAGAGATAAGGAACCGACTCATGCAGATCGTGCAGCACCTGCGGCTTCCAGGTGAGATAGGTGTTGAGCACGTTGCGCGTCAGTTTCAGCGACAAACCCATCGCATCACGATTGTTGTCGTGCGCCACGTAATGACCCCAATACAGCAGGTTTGGCCAGTTCTTTCCCGGGTTCGCGAGATGCCAGTTGTAAACATCGACCATGCGATCGCGGCCATCAACCTCAACGACCGGCGTGATCAGCGTCACCATTCCGTCGCGAATGGCTTTGATGTAAGGACTATCATCGACCGCCAGACGATAAGCCAATTCCATCAGCGCAGTTGGCGAACCGGTTTCGGTTGAGTGGATCGTGCCGGTGATGTAGTAAATCGGAAACGTGTCCGCCACCAGTCGATCGGCTTCAGCATCGTTCATGTTGATCGTGCGCGGGTCAGCCAGCTTGTTAAGTCGCGCACGGTTCTCGTCGAGGCGCGCCAGCAGCGACTCAGAAGCGATCGCCACGGCAATCATCTCGCGGCCTTCTTCCGTTGTGCCGATCGAATACACCTTCACCCGCGGGCTCGCTTTCTCGAGCATGCGCATATAGCGATAGATCTCTTCCGAGTACGGCAATTTCTCTGGGGCGCCAGCGACATCGCCGAGGACGGTTTTCGGAGTCGGCACGTTCGGCGACGCGGGTAAATAATCGGTCAGCGGTGAGTTGAAAAACTTTTCGGTCGTGTATTCGGCGATCTTGCGCGTGTATTCCTCGTCCGTCGGCTGGTTAGCGTCGCGCGTGTAGTTAACCTGTGCGTGCGCGGTCAACGCCGCGGCGATGATGAAGAGAAGGCTTGCGCCCAACGAGATGCTGATGCGTCTAAGGTTCATTTGAACTCCTTGAAGGCTCTGCGACATGAAAGCTTTTGAGAACTGACCGACTTTAAGAGAAGAAGATGCTTTTAAGCTAAACGGTGAGACAAGTCAATCATGCGCTCGGGCCCCTTTTGCAAAAGTGAATTGCGCTACCTAGAATCTTGTTGGACCTTGAATCTGTCACGACGATTTATGAAACGAGTCCTCATTGTAGTTCTGGCAGTTCTGCTTGGCTTGGCAGGGTACCTTTTTTTCACGCGCTCGAATCCAGTGATATACCGCTACGTCGACCAGGCCGCTGGTAACTACAGTGCTTTTGTCATCTTGAATCCGCTTCGCGACCATGAACCAGAGCGTCAAGCCGAGGTTGTGCTTCAAGGTCTAAAGGCCCGTGACTGCCGAAGTGCTTTGTCCGTTCAGCAGCTCGATTCAGAGCGGATTAAATACCTCTGCGAACGAGAAAACAAATATCCGATTGAATCCTGGAATCTCATGGACCGCAAAGGCGACGGCCGGAAAACGCAGTTGATTTATGACGTAAATCGGCCCGGTAGCGAAGGAAAGCCTGGGAGTTCTTTGGCGTGGATCGACGTTGAAAACAATGGAACGTGGCGGGCCACGAGATACGACACCTTTTATTGATGGTTGATCTCTAACAGCAGCGGCCCAACAATTCGTTGAAAGCCTAACACCCGTGGCTCAATCAAAAATCGACGACGACGCGCCTCAGTCTTCCGACCAGGCGATAGCAAGCGCTCAACCGCCGGTTGAGCCGGCGCCGCCTGACGTCAAACCAATCAGCAAAGCTGCCGGGGGCGTGGCGTCTGCTCTTACCGCCGCACGTTTCGCGTTAAGCGAAATGGGTGTCGTGCGCGGCGCGCGAACGTTGTTGCAGCTGAATCAGCCGAATGGGATCGATTGTCCCGGCTGCGCCTGGCCTGAGCCTGACAGCGGGCGTTCGCATTTTGAGTTCTGCGAGGAAGGCGCGAAGCACGTCGCCGATGAAGCAACCACGAAACGTGTCACGCCGGAGTTCTTCGCGAAGTGGAGCGTTCACGAGTTGGCAGAGCAGACGGATCTCTGGCTAAACCAACAAGGCCGCCTTACGCAGCCGATGATACGGCGCGACGGCGCGCAGCATTATGAAGCTATTGATTGGACGGACGCTTTCGCGCTCATTGCGAATGAGCTGAATGCGCTCGCGTCGCCTGACGAAGCGATCTTCTACACATCAGGCCGCACCAGCAACGAAGCGGCGTTTCTGTATCAGCTCTTCGTGCGCCAGTTCGGAACTAACAATCTCCCTGATTGCTCAAACATGTGTCATGAGTCGAGCGGAACGGGAATGAAAGAGACGCTCGGCTTCGGTAAAGGTACGGTAACGCTTGAAGACTTCACCCTGAGCGACGCGATCTTTGTCATCGGGCAAAACCCGGGCACGAATCATCCGCGCATGCTATCCACGCTGCTGGCCGCAAAACGTCGCGGCTGCAAAATTGTGCATATTAACCCGCTGCCGGAAGCCGGCCTCACGCGCTTCAAACATCCGCAGGAGGTTTGGAACTGGCTTGGCAGCGGGACGAAGCTGGCCGATTTGTTTCTGCAGGTGCGCATCAACGGCGACGTCGCTTTGCTGAAAGGCATCATGAAGGAAGTCCTTGATGCCGAAGACCGTCGACCGGGCCAGGTTCTCGATCACGATTTCATAAGACAGTACACGACGGGTTTCGAAGAGTTCCGGCAAGCGTTGCGTCATGTTCAGCTCAACGACATCGTCGAACAATCAGGCATCACGAAGGCGCAGATCGAAGAAGCGGCGCGTGTCTTCCTTGAATCTGAACGAGTGATTTTCTGTTGGGCGATGGGCTTGACCCAGCACAAGAACGCGGTCGGCAACATACAGGAGATCGTCAATCTAATGTTGCTGCGCGGACAGATGGGCAAACCAGGTGCGGGGCTTTGTCCGGTGCGCGGCCACAGCAACGTGCAGGGCGATCGCACGATGGGCATTTGGGAGCAGCCAACCACGCAATTCCTCGACAGCTTGGAGAAGGAATTTAGTTTTAGCCCGCCGCGACATCACGGCCTGGACACTGTGCATGCGATTCAGGCGATGCACGACCATTCGGCTAAAGTTTTCTTCGCGTTGGGCGGAAATTTTCTCTCCGCTACGCCGGACACAGAATTCACGGCTGAAGCCTTGCGACGTTGTCGTCTGACCGCGCACGTTTCGACAAAGCTCAATCGCGCGCATTTGATCACAGGGCAGACTGCCTTGATTCTGCCATGTCTCGGTCGCACTGAAATTGATCAGCAGGCGACCGGGCCGCAATTTGTGACGACGGAGAATTCGATGGCTGTAGTCGAACAGTGGCGCGGTCGTTTGGAACCTGCGTCGGAACATCTGTTGAGTGAGCCGGCGATTGTCGCCGGCCTGGCGAAAGCGACTCTCGGCAGCAGGAGTACAGTTGATTGGGACGCTCTGATTGGTGATTACGATCGCATCCGCGAACACATCGAGCACGTGATTCCGGATTTCGACGATTACAATGCGCGCGTGCGACAACCGGGCGGCTTCTATCTGCCGAATCCAATTCGCGACCGTGAGTTCATCACGCAAGATGGTAAAGCGCACTTCACCGTTCATCCCCTCCCGGAAATTAATTTGCAGCCGGATCAGTTTCTGATGATGACGATGCGGAGCCACGATCAATTCAATACGACGATCTACGGCCTCGACGATCGTTATCGCGGGATTCACAATGGCCGCCGCGTGGTTTTCCTTAACCCTGAAGACATCCGTTCGTCACAGTTGAAAGACGGCCAAGCTGTCGATCTTGTCAGTCACTTCGATGGTGAAGAACGCATCGCACGGCAATTCACGGTCGTGCCTTACGCAATTCCGCGTCGCTGCGCCGCCACGTACTTTCCGGAAGCGAACGTGCTCGTGCCGCTGCGGCACTTCGCGGACAAGAGCCACACGCCCGCCTCGAAGAGCGTGGTGATTAGCATTCGGCGATCAACGGGACAGGATTTACATGATTAGCTGAAGTCATGTGAATCCTGTCAATGAATTCTTATGGACACAAAGTCCGAACGTTACGATCAACTCGCGGCGCAACTCTCTGCTCTGCTTGCCGGTGAACGCGATCTGATCGCGAACGCAGCGAACTTCTCTTCCCTGCTTTTTCATTCGTTGCCTGACGTGAATTGGGCAGGATTCTATTTTGCTAAAGAAGACGAGCTGGTGCTGGGACCGTTCCAGGGCCAACCAGCTTGCGTCAGAATCAAGATTGGTCAGGGTGTGTGCGGCGCCGGCGCGGCGAAATGCGAAACGGTAATCGTGCCGAACGTACACGAGTTTCCGGGCCATATCGCCTGCGACAGCGCTTCGAACTCGGAGATCGTGGTTCCAGTGATGAAAGGGTCTAAACTGATAGCCGTGCTCGATCTCGACAGCCCCTTGATCGGAAGGTTCGATACGCTCGATGGTGACGGGCTGGAAAAGTTGACAAGAATTCTGGTTGAAGCGAGTGGTTAGTTCGTCCGTAGGAGCGAGATGTTTATAGCCATAAGACGTTTTGAGATCTTAAGCTCCTTTAGGAGCGTAAGATTTCGCTCCTAAAGGAGCTAATGATTTAGTCAGCGTTTGGATTCTATAAACATTAGGCCCTAACGGGCCTTCGAAAACTCGTTACCCAAAAATGAAGGATCGCCATCCCATTATCGTCGCGGTCAGCGGCCTGTCGTCCAACACGGGCAAGACGACGCTCGTGTGTGAATTGCTTGAACGACTGTCGATAGGTACGCATGCCTCCGGCATGCAGCACGCCAGCGGCGTGCGTACCGGCTGGGAAGCGATCAAGCTCACGCGTGGCCACTACCGTTCGTGCGGCAAAGATCCAAACGGCTGTTGCGTCAGCGAGCTGTTGCAAGATGAGCCGCTGATTCGTTCGGGACGGGAAGCGAATTACGAAAAAGGAAAAGATACGGGACGCTTTTGGGACGCCGGTGCGGTGAACGTGCATTGGGTCATCGTCGGCGAAGAGCAGGTCGAAGCCGGAATCAACGAAGCGTTATCGCGCGTGCAATCCGCCGGCGTGATCGTCGAAGGCAACAGCTTTCTCGACTATGTCCAGGCGGATTACGCGATCATGTGCGCGCGTGCGGGCGACAACAAATTGAAGGCATCATCCAAGAGAATCCTGGCAAAGGCTGACGCGATGTATCTATCGACAATCGACGATTCAGATCGGGACACGGCCCTTAAACGTTTTGAGGATTGGCGGAGAGGGCTATCGATCGAATTGGAAACGGGCGCGCTTCCGATCTTTACGCGAGACGACCTTTCTAAGTTGATTGAGGCGATTCTGTCGTTGCATCACAATCCAATCAAAACAGAACCCATGGCGGCAGAAATCGGCGTTATCTAAACAGAGATCTGTCGCCCGCTTCGCGGGCTAACGTATTTTTAGGACCGCAAACCCAGCGCTGAAGCGCTGGGCTACCGTCAAACGTCCGCTGACGCGGACGAAGAAGGCGCTCCAAAATGATTAAAATTCGCAAATCAGAAGAACGCGGCCACTTTGATCTGGGCTGGCTCGACACCTATCACACCTTCTCGTTCGACCAGTATTACGATCCGGCGCACATGCACTTTCGCAGCCTGCGCGTCATCAACGAAGACCGGGTCGCTTCGGCGAAAGGTTTTCCGACGCACTCGCACCGCGACATGGAAATCATCACGTACATTCTCTCGGGCGAGCTGGAGCATCGCGACAGCATGGGCAATGGCTCAGTCATTCGTCCCGGCGATGTGCAGCGCATGAGCGCCGGCACCGGCGTTGCGCACAGCGAATTCAATCCGTCAGAGACTGAGGCGGTGCATCTGCTGCAAATTTGGATCATGCCGCGGGCGCGAAATCTGCCGCCCGGCTATGAACAGAAATTCTTTTCGGAAGAAGAGCGTCGCGGGGGCTTGCGTTTGGTGGCATCAGAAGATGGCCGCGACGGCTCAGTAACGATTCAGCAAGACGCGCGTCTGTACGCGACGATCTTCCCACCCGGCTCATCGATTGAGCACACGCTGTCTGACCAACGTTACGCCTGGATTCAAGTCGCGCGCGGAAACCTCAACGTGAACGGGCACGAGTTAAAGCAAGGCGACGGCGCCGCGGTCAGTCACGAGCATCAACTGCGACTCGCGGTTAACGACGAAGCAGAAGTGCTTTTGTTTGATCTCGCTTAGACGGCAGCGAACGGGCTAGTCTTGATTATTGACTGCGGGGGGCGGCGCCTGGACCGCGCGGAGCTCTCCCACTATTTGTTCGATCCTTTTGGCCTGACTCTCGATCGTTTCCGCGCGTCGCCGCGACTTCTCGCTCAGGTCTTCACGCAAAAGTAACTGCGCCTGGCCCAACAAGGCTGCCAGTGGATTATTAATCTCATGCCTGACGCGCGCGACCAGCTCGGCAGCTTCGGAGAGTTTCTTTTCGTAATCCTGAACGACAGTACGCAAACGATCCAATTCAGTGTCGGGGTCTGTTTGGCTCATTTTCTCAGAGTAGATTCTTTGGAGTCGACGACCGTGAAGAGCCGGCAAATCGGAGAGGGCGCCGCCCCATCATTCTGCTGATTGTCGCCCTGCGGCGCAAGAACATTTTTCGCTCTGCCGTGATATCGCGAGCGCGCACGTTCGCAAGGAATTATGCGGCGGCGTCGGTACGCACGCGTCACGCGTGCAAAAGAACGCAAAGTCGCGGCGAACACACGAACCGTCGAACCGGAACCAATACGGGTTTCAAATCGAATGGCGTACCGTGACACGCTGAAGTGGGAGTGATGACACCGGAGAGAGCACGCCGGCGGCGTGCGCACCGTCAGAAATGTGGTTTGACTTTGGCGGCGTGGCGCTTGTAAATTCGATTTCGCTGCTGGGAGGTCGTCCAATGGTAGGACTCCAGACTCTGGATCTGGCTATCGGGGTTCGAGTCCCTGCCTCCCAGCCAAACCTTCTCGCCTGCAAAAACGCGCGACACATTCAGTCAGATTCAACGAGTGTTTCAGTTTTCGTCCTTAATGTTATTTGAACTTGCCGCCTTGGCAACTTATTGGTTCCCACCCTGGATATTTGGGTTACTCTGCCTACACTCAAGTTTGGAAATGGAATCTTGCGTTTGTGGCGCATGCCCCTATCGAGTAGCGCTTCCGAGTCTGCTTCGCGTCTCTGTCGCTTCGGGCAGCGTGAAAATAATGAGGGGATTTGCCGGTGGCTTGCGCGTTAGAGATAGAAGCAAAATACAACGCGGCGAATTCGCCGGACAAGCGAATGCGCTTGGCCCGAGGAGATTGGCGTAAGGACACAATTGACAGTCTTTTGGTGTTGCTATACAAGTCGCGCCCATAAAGCCGTAGTTTTTTCAGAACCTCGCATTTGCCAATAACAATTTGGTGTTGAATTCCAACCGCTCGCCGAAGCGTTGGTTACTTCGATGAGCTTTGCCCCCTTTCGGACAAAGGAGAAGACGATGAGCGAAACTGCATGGAAAAACCAAAAACAAATTAACGGCCGGCTTTGTCAGGTAGATTGGAGACTGGTAGCCGCTCTCAAAGAAGTAGTCGCAGCTCTGAGGGCATCCGGCCCGAATGCTGTGCATGTTGACAACGTTGAGCGCTTTCTCAACGAGGCCGATCAAATCAGCGCCACTGTCGCCATACCCGATCCGCCTGGTTGTGACCCAGTCGACCGAACAGCTGGTCCGGGCGCCAGCTAAGGGCAGTTGTCTGCTGTAGTGGCAGGATTGGTGCAGATCGGCGTCGACTCTTCGATGGGAAGTGTAACCCTCTTCTTCCGAAGCATCTGCACTTCTTACTTTTGGTGACCACTCTTTATCTCTGGTTACCAATAGTTATCACATCATTCACCTCGGCCCCGCGCTCGCAAGCCAGTTGCTTGTTGTCAGGGGACCATGCATAAGCAAAGATCTGGTCATCCCGGAAATTGGTGAGCTGGCGCCTGGATCCGTCATCGACATTGTAGCTCCAGATATTAGCAACGCCATCGGCGATATCGATGTATGTCAGCGCTTGACCGTCTGAAGTCCACTTGACTCGTTGAAAGAGCTTGATTGGGATTTCCGGCAAAGACTTGAGCGGCGGACCTCCGTTAACAGAGATGATGGCGATGCCTAAAGGCGCATCATTCTCCTTGTACCGGCAAGCTACCAATTGATTATCAGGTGAGACAACCGGCATTCGCGCGTATCTATCCGTCAATTGCACCGGATCGCCGCCGTCGACAGGTATTTTCCACAGGGTGGATCTGGAGGTGCTCGAATTGTCATAAAAGACCCACTGACTATCCGCCGAAAATGATGGATAAAAATTAGCGTCGCTGAAAGTCAACTGCTTCTGATCGCTGCCGTCCTCGGCATTCATCCGCCAGATATTGAAACTGCCCGTACGGTTGGATGAAAAAACAATGAAACGACCATCGGGGGACGTCGCGGGAGAGTAGTTATCCCCCGCGTTGGCGGTTAATAGCTTTTGATTTGACCCATCGGAATCGACCACCGAGATGTTGAGATGGTTTCCGGCCATTGATGAAAACACAATCTTACCGTTGGCGGTCCAGTCAATCCCAAAAGTCAGGCCATTTACTGAGGTTGTTTCTTTGGCTCGTTGAGCATCCCCATTCGGCGCTGTCCATATCTTTGAGCGTCGTTGGCTCTGTACCGAGACAATCATATTTGTATCGCGCGACAAGCTCACCCCCCGATAGTCTGCGGGGTCAGTTGTTATTTGCGCCGCATGTCCTTGAGGGTAAGCGATCCTCCACAACTGACTAGCGCCCATTGGGTTCTCTCGGGCGCCGATTATCAATCCGCTCCGATCCTCGAGCCATGCCACTTGAGAAACCCCGAACCAGGTTTGGTCACCGATCTTCCATTCTCGGCTATCCTCGAGACTAAACTCGATCAGGTTCATGTGAAAGCCCTTGTCGAACCAGCCGGCTCCGCAAACGATGGTTTTGCCATCAGGGGACCACGCGGGCCCATCAACTGAAAGCCTATCTCCATTCCGACGCTTTGCTATCACGCGCTCCGCCGTGCCATCTGTCCCGGCGACGATCAAAGAGTACTCTCCGCCAGCAACATCGTGCCGAACAAACGCAAAGCTGTCGCCGCTGGGAGAAAACGTGATCGGACTGTTCACCCGGTCCTTGATCCTTCTTGGAGAGCCGCCGGTCAGGGCCACCTGATACAGGATGCCAACCTCGCTTTTCTCAAGCTGGGTGAAATAGAGGTAGTTGCCATCCTGTGAAAACGTGACGCCGCGGTATTCGACAGGGGCCGGGGGGACAACAACTGAAGCGCCACTGGTGGTGAATCCGGTGACAACGAGTTGCTGCATCCCATTCTTCGTCTCGACGTGAGCGACAGATTTGCCATCCGGCGAAATAGCGGCGCAGACGGAAGTGCCCGAGTTCGTGATCCGGCCCATCGGCAACATCTTGGCCACTTGCGCCAGCGGGGGTTGACGACTCTCGCTGGAACGAATAAGCCAATTCGACAGGCGGGCCAAAGTGGGAACGATGAGAAGTACGGCACAGATAGCAGTGATCCCTGTGAAGACCGCGGTGGTTTTGTGTTCCTTGATCTCACTAAGGAAAAAATCGGCCGTCGATATCGCTCGTGACTTGAGGCGAAAGAATATCGTTTGCCTGTGCGAATCATTCCGCTTTGGCCGTTCACTGCTGTCGCTAGCCTCCAAATTCAAGGTCTGTGGCGTCACCATTTCCGGCGACCCGTCGAGCTCGCTCCGGCTATGAAATTCCCGCCGCACTTTCTGCAAATCAGAAGCGAGTTCTTTGACGGTTTGATATCGTTCATCGCGGTCTTTCGTCAGCGCCTTCTTGATAACTTGTTGCAACTCCTCAGGCAATTCGTTGACGAAGTTAAGCTCGGCTGGCTGCTTTCCCAGGATCAGGGCGATGGTATCGTTGGGAGTCGGCGCCGCGAACGGCGTCGTTCCAGTCACCATCTCGTGGAGCACTGCTCCCAGACTCCAGATGTCGGTTCGTTGATCTACCGGCTTCTCGCGCAATTGTTCCGGTGACATATATCTCACCGTGCCCATCAACATCCCGGGCTCAGTGTTCACCCTGTTATTCGAAGTCTTACGATGGTCTTCAAGCCGAGGCAGACTCTCACTGAGTTTGGCGATGCCGAAGTCGAGGACTTTTATGTAGCCGTCCGGGCGCAGCATTAGGTTTTCGGGTTTGATATCGCGATGGACAATACCCGCGGCGTGTGCGGCTGCCAGAGCGGCCGCGACTTGAATAGCCAGATCCAATGCCTCGGCCGGCGCCAGGGGTCTTTGTTCCATGAGGTCTCGCAGCGTGAGACCGTCAATGTGTTCCATCGCGATGAAGCGGCGCCCGTCTGGCGCGGTGCCAATCTCGAGGATCATGCAAACGTTGGGATGATTGAGACGCGAGGCGGCCTGTGCTTCTTGTTCAAAGCGCTGCACCCGCCGCTCATCTCTCGCGACTTCCGCAGAAAGTAGTTTAAGCGCTACCTTGCGCGGCAATCGCGCGTCCTGCGCGAGATACACTTGACCCATCCCGCCTGCGCCCAGCGACGACAGAATCGTGTAGGAACCGACTTCTTGACCGGCTACAAACTCAGTTTTCTCATCGGTCAGGATGCCCGCCATCAGTTCGTATGCCGGCGTGCGAAGAAAGTCTTCATTGGTCTCGTCGGCCGCCAATAAGGATTCAACTTCCTGCCGCATCGAATCGTCGCCACCGCAGGCACTGTCGAGAAAGCTCGCGCGATCCGCCGGCGCACACTCCTGGGCAGAGTGAAAGATCGCTTTGATTCGCTGCCAGTGCGCCCAAGTGCTCATGACTATTTGAACGAGTGATTGGCCCGGTTGGGGGCAAAAGGCCCATATATGTAACGCGCAGTTTGAGGAGAACGTCCCTCATTCACTCTTGGTGAGTTCGCGCTTGAGCCATGCCTTGGCGACTTTCCATTCGCGTTCCACGGTTGAGTGCGAGACCCGCATCACCTCCGCCGCTTCCTCGATCGTCAGACCACCAAAGAAACGCAACTCGACGATCCGGCTCTGATCTGGATCGATCTCCGCCAGTCGATTCAGAACATCGTGAAGCGCTAAAACGTCTGCGGTGGGCTGTGTGCCAAAGGCGCCGATATTTTTCAAAGAGACATTGACTCGATCGCCCCCGCGCTTGTCAGCATGGTTAGCGCGCGCGTGATCGACCAGGATGCGCCTCATCAGTTGGGCCGCTACACCGAAGAACTGGGCCCGGTTTTGCCACTGAATGTTCCGTTGGCGGACGAGCTTCAGGTATGCCTCGTTGACCAGGGCCGTAGGTTGCAGCGTGTGCTCGCGGCGCTCGCGACGAAGATAGGCTCCTGCCAGTCGATGCAGTTCGTCATAGACCAGCGGCATCAACTGATCGAGTGCTTCCTCATCACCCTGGCTCCACCTTTCAAGGAGTTGGGTGATGCCTTGCGACGAGCGGGTCGCCATTCGATTATCTCTTTCTTTCCGACAAACCGTGCTGCGATCAGGAATTCAAGCGAGGTTAGCGATCCTTGCACGCGTTGGATGCCCAATTCTAACACTGGGGAACTATTTGTGGGAGTCCGAGGCCGCTTTGCGCGTTAGAGAGTGACCATAAACGAAAACCGCTTTCGAAGTAGTTGGAGGCGGGACGGCGCAAATCTTGAATTAGAGAATATTCGAGTTCCGCCGCGGTTATGTGATCGGAGGTGTTCTGGTCTTTCTTTTGACCAGTAAACGGCATTTCACCACGACAGTCTTTTCTGGCTGGTAAGAGATTCTGTCGCAACCACTACCAGTAAACTTTTCGCATACAAGGAGACTCAAATATGGCTACCATTTCAAACGATTCGCTCTTAGTCGAGGGCGTCAATAACACAACAGTGAGGGTGACGGTCAAGTACACGCTGACCCCGAATGCAGTCGAGAAACTTGCGGGAACGGTGTTTTCCGAGAACATTCAGTTGATTGGGGACGATCCCCTCGTTCTCAACGACAGAACGATCGCAACTTTCCCGGCAGACGCGTTTGCGGTGAGTAATGCGACCCCCAGTGTTCAACGTACGCGAATCAGGAACGTACTAAAATCCGCGATGAACGAAGATCAAGGTACCGTATCAACTGGCGCGGAGCAAACAGACGAAGTCTTCGCTCGGATCGCACTGGCGTACGCTGCCAACCCTCCTATTCCGTCGGCCCTCCCGTCCCCGGCACCCACAAACAGAGTTTCGGGAGCATGGAAGCCTTAGGGCGGCTTAGAGCACTCGCGTAACCGCCTTCTGGAATGAATAAAAGCGGAACAGAATCGGCAAAGTCCTTCACCGGCTTTGCCGTTTCGGTTTTCAAATGGGCGTTTGGGTATGAAGAATCCGAATCAATCAGCC
The DNA here is from genome assembly GCA_049273695.1 of Pyrinomonadaceae bacterium. Classification (GTDB taxonomy): domain Bacteria; phylum Acidobacteriota; class Blastocatellia; order Pyrinomonadales; family Pyrinomonadaceae; genus UBA11740. The sequence goes on along the minus strand of JBASRE010000014.1, from coordinate 117,238 downwards.
TCTGTCACCAGAGAACCTGGTCTGACGTCGATCAGAAATCTGATGGGGGACAAAACAACTCCCTGATCCGTTGGCGGTAATTTCCAGCATTCAGAAAAATATCTTGTGGGAGTTCCGGAGCGGATTACGCGTTAGTAGGTGAACAGTCGAACGGCGGAAACAACGAGAGAGAATAATCATGACTAAAATCGGAAAAGTAATCCGCTGAATCAGGCCCTTACTGTGCTGACAATTGACCTTAACGTGTCCTTATGGCAGATGACTCGCCATTCGGAAAGCGTAAGCTTTTACCCTCAGCTTCAACATAGGAGGTAGTGATGCCAAGGATTCCGTTCCAATGCACGCACATAGCCGATGAAATAGAGTTTCTTGAACAAGAACTCGGAGACCTTCAACAAGAACAAGCCGACGCTCCTGCTAACCTGGCAGGTTACTATCGGAGGGAAATAAAAAGATTACTCATAGAACTCGGACTCAGGCGACAGCGGCTTCGTGCCTGTGAAGAGGAAAAGAATCCTCCTCACCTGCGTCCAGACCTGCTGGCCGATGGGATCGAGACCGTTGCGAACCATTCAATGAAAAAACTATTTGCAAGAGGCATTGTCAAAAACATCGGCATCGGAAATGCCGTCGGCCCCTTCAAGATTGTCTTATCCGTAACAGAAAAAGCTACATTTGGCTCTTCACAAAGATCACACGTACAAGTCTTCGAGGTGCCTCCGGGCTTTATTATCTACGGCAGTGCCGCAGGCCCCTCTCAGCCGGGATTCGAGTCAAACCTGGTTCTAGCCAGAGCTTCCGGGATAGGCGCCGGAGCTGCCGGAGGAGTTGGCGAGATACCGGGAGCGCATAACAGTTACATCACGGAATATATGAGCGTTGATTTGCGTTACATAGATGCAAATCCCTCATTCCAGTATGAGGTCGAGCTTAATGTGGACAGCGAGCACGACGTGATCGAGTCAGATGACGGGAATAACAGTTACAAAAGTACCAGACTGTTTCCCACTCCGTCTGCGGTACAAAGGGGTGAGCCTTTCCTTATTAGCTCCTCAGAAGCATCTCTTACTGATGACGAAACAGAACAAATGTGACAGAGCAGCGGCAAGTGAAATCGTTCAAGTGTCACCAAGAATCACGATTCCGTACCCTGGATCTGATCGACGGCGTCGATTACGCGCTCCAGTTGGTTTAAGTATGTGCCGAAGATCTCGTTCGCCTCAGCTTCGTTGAGTTTCGACCGTGGCGAAGTGGTGAGTTCGAGAATCCGGTCAAATGGCGTCACATCCAGACCCAACTCATCTGCCGTGGCGTGGATCGCGTCACGTTTTGCGACGGGAACTTCCCTGCCCCGCAGCATCAACACCGCCCGAAACAGCGCCGCGAAACTGGACACGCTTTCGACCATAAGCGCCGCCAGCTTTTCCGCAGACTGGGCCGCCGGAAAATAGAGCCGCCGCAACTGAAGAAACTTCGTTCTCAGTTCGTACTCGAGTTGATGACGGAGGTTGGCGTCCGACGTCTCTACTAACTCCAACGGATCCGAACCGTGCAATACCCGGCGCGCCTTCTGCATTTGCAGAAACTCAATTGGAAAAACGTCGGCCGCGCGTTGCAGTTCGTCGAGCGAGAAATACACAGGCATCGGCTGACTCGCTTTTGTCCAGACGCGCAAAGGCTCAACTGAACGCCGCAGGTCTTCCAAAGCGATTCGGCGCAACACCACCAGCACGTTGTGATGCGCGCGGTCGTCGGTTGTATCTTCGACCGCAGTCGAGCCGTACAACGTGATTGAGGCGAGGTTCTCGCCGTGCGCGGCAATTAAAGCCTCAACCAGCCGTTGAAGAACTTTGGATTTGATGTCGTCTGTCATTTGCCTGTCGTCACCGTTTAAGAGTCACGCTACTGCCCGACTACGATGGCGGAGAGTAGCCCGCCGCTGAACATCTTGAAGATGTTTCTTACTTACCGAAATCAACCGTTGGCGCTTTCTGGGCGCCCGGATCGGCCTGGAAATACGGCTGGGCCGGAAATCCCAAAAGGCTCGCGATCAGCACCGTCGGAAATTTGCTTCGCGTTGTGTTGTAACCCTGGGCCGCGCCGGTGTAGTCAAATCGCGCCGTGGCCAGACGGTTTTCGGTCCCGGCCAATTCATCCTGAAGCCGCAGAAAATTTTCGTTCGATTTCAGCTGCGGATAATTTTCGGTGATCATTAGAAAGCGGCCACCGGTGCCGAGCAGCCCACCGTCGCGCATCGCCGAGGTCAGATTTTGATCGGCGGCGATCTTCTGCTCAGTCGTCGCATTCGGACTCTGTATTGTCTGCAGCAGTTGCGAACGCGCTTCGGCAATTCGCGTGAACACTCGCTCTTCGAGTCCGGCAATGCCCTTAACCGTGGCAACGAGGTTGGGAATCAAATCCGCGCGCCGCTGCATCATGTTTTGGACTTGCGCCCACTGCGCGTCGACATTTTGTCTCTGGGTTACGAGTGTGTTGTAGCTGCTAATTGCCCACACGGCCAGGATTAGCCCTAAAATGACGATGACGCCCAGAACGATCAGACCAACTTTCTTACCCATTTGCGATTCTCCTTTTGATTTAGCTTAACTTACCCACTGTCTTTGCTTTAAACGACGCGAATTCCTGACGTTACAATCACCAACTTCCGCCGGCGCCGCCTCCGCCGAAATCTCCGCCGCCTCCGAAGCCTCCGAATCCGCCCCCGCCTCCGCCACCTCCGCCGCCACTGAAGCCACCAAAGCCGCCGCCCGACCAGCCACTCGAACTCGAGCCGCCCCGCCCACTGAGCAGCATGCTCAAGAGCAACCACCCGAGCCAGCCGCCGCCACCGCCGCTTCCGGGCCCGCCCATTCCGCCTCTGCGGGCTGCGGCAAGGAGACCAAGAACGACTAGCGCAATCACGCCGATTACAACGACCGACACGCATATACTCGACGTCGAACTCGTGTCACGAGTGCGGGGCGACGGTCTGGTGCCGGCGACAAAAATCTTGTCTGTGCTGAAGCCTTGTTTGCGCGCGACCGTGCGGATGTATTCGTAGATCGTCTCGCGAGTCCCACCGCTGTAGTCACTTCCGCGAAACGCCGGCACTAATTTTTCGCGCTGAATTTGGCCGGCCAGCCCGTCAGGAAGATCACCTTCCAGGTGCCGGCTAACCTGAGTGAAGTACTTTCGATCTTTGATCGCGATGAGCAGGAGCAGACTTGGCTTGTTCGTGTCCTTTGAGCCGAGGCCCCAGCCACGTGCGACGTCGCGCGAGTAATCAGCAATGTCCTGACCGCCGGTCGTGTCAACAATCGCAACCGCGAATTGAATCTTTTGCTCGCGATCGAGATTCGTGAGCGTCGTTTCGAGTTCAGTCTTGGTTGCGCGGTTAATTACGCCGGCATAATCATTTACGTAGCCAGTCGGCGGCGGCAGCGGTGATGGCGTAGTCTGCGCAAACGAACTCAAGGCCGTGCCCAGAAGCACGGCCAGAATGAGGCAGACGTAGTGTCTCGTTTTCAACGGCAAATAGTGGTCAGGGACTATTGTCCGCAATTCAGATGCCGTTGCAAAACGCGCTTCCTGAATCAATGTTCGTTTCACAGTCGTACACTTGACCCGGCTGTCTCATATCTGAGACATTAGCCCCGTGAAGCCGGCTCTCTTCCACCCGCATGCGCGAGCTGCTTTAAGGAACTTTCCCGACAATGTGCGAAGGGAGCTTGGTAAAGCGATTTTTGATTTGCAGAAAGGCCGGAAGTTTGTCGATGCCGTTGTCGCGACCGATGCCCGCGATCGCGCCCGGTGTCGAAGAGTTGCGAATGAAGGACCGTTCTGGCGCATATCGCGTGTTTCATTTTGCGAGACTGGAGATGGCTGTTCTGATTTTCCACGCCTTCAAAAAGAAGACTGCAAAGACGCCGGTACACGAGATTGAATTGGCGCGAACCAGGTTGAAACAGATGTTATGAAAAAAATTAAACCAGTGGCGGCTCGAAATGCGAAGGAACTCGCTCAGGCGTTGGGGCTCACGCCTGCAGATGGCGTGGAGATCGAAGTCCGAAGCGATTTGAACGATAAGATTATTGAAGTGGTGAACGAGCGCGGCTTAACTCATACGCAGGTCGCGAAACTGTCCCACACCTCACGCACGCGCGTGACGGCGATCCTCAATCGCAACACGCACGATATTTCGACCGATCTCATGCTCCGAATTCTGGCATCGCTAGGCGTCTACGCAAGAATTCAATTCAAGAAGGCTGCTTGACGCTTGCAACGATCAAGCCGAATAACATTTCTAGAATTTCCAGATCGCTCCCAATCCCGCATCCCACATGCGCTTGTTCAGCGCCGGAATGTCCCGTTCGAGAATCTCGGTTGCGCGCGCCTTCAATGCAACCCATTGCGCGTTCAACTCCCTCATCCGATCGAGCGACGGTTGATTGACTCGCGGAATGTCGCTCTCCGTCGCGTTGATCATGAAAAGATAATTAGCGGTGAACTTGTTCGGAAAGTTTTCGACGTCGTCATACGCCTTTGATTTGCGCTGCACCATCTCTTCGTCCCACGCTTTCATCTTCTTCAGCAGCGCTTCGCCGTCCTTCTTAATTGCCGCGTACTTGTCGCCGGGAATCGAATTGATTAGCGACTCCAACTGTTTCTGTTTGTCGTAGAGGTCGTTGACCATTCGATGCATGGTCGCCAATTCGGTTTCCATGCTCGACATAGTGCTGTGGTACTCGCGATACGTCACCGCGTCAGTCGGATAGAGCGGGTTCGCGAGGATCTCGACTTCGGTCGAGAGTGTTTGGCCGCCACTCTTCAAAGTGATCGAATATCGGCCCGGCGGAGCTTTGTGTCCCGAATAGCCGGCTTCGATGTAAACGCCCGGAACGCCCGGCATCGTTGCGTAACGCGTGTCCCAAACGAAACGGTTCAGGCCCTGCTTTTTCGGAAGCAGAGGTTCGGCCCGTGGACCGCCGTCCCAGCGCCTGAATTTTTCATCACCTTTTGAAGAAAGAGTGCGCACGAGATTGCCTTCGGCGTCTTTTATCTCAAGAGAGATGTGCTCGTCCTTCTTAAGCTCAGGCAGGTGATAATGAAGGACCACGCCCGTAGCCGGATTCACGCCACGGAACGTATTTGCGCCGGTGAACTCTTCACTTGTGCCATCCAGCTCGCTCGATCCATTCACGACATAGGAATTCGACGGCCGGTAAATGCTGAAAGCCGCCGTGTCTTTCTTGTACTGACGCAGCACATTCAAATCGTCGAGTATCCAGAACGATCGGCCCGATGTCGCCGCAATCAAGTTTCCTTTGTGCACGCGCAGATCCGTTATCGGTGTGACCGGCAGGTTCAATTGAAACGGCGACCAATTTCTGCCGCCGTCCCACGAAATGAACACCCCGAGTTCCGTGCCCGCAAACAGAAGATCTTTGCGGACGTCGTCTTCACGCACTACGCGCGTGAAAGCGTTCGCCGGAATGCCGTTGTCGATCTTCGACCAGGTCGCGCCATAGTCAGTCGTCTTGTAAAGGCCCGGCCGGTGATCGTTGAACTTGTAACGCGTCGTGGCGATGTACGCAGTTGCTTTGTCGTACGGCGAAACCTCGATCGCATTGATTAGAGACTCAGACAAACCGCGTGGCGTAACATTCTTCCAGTTAGCGCCGCCGTCTCGCGTCAGGTACACAAGTCCATCGTCGCTGCCCGTCCAAATCACGCCCTTTTCGTGCGGCGATTCCATGATGTACGCGAGCGTGCCGTAGTTCTCAGCGCCTACTGCTTCGTTGGTGTAAGGGCCGCCGCCTTTCCCCTGCTTCTCTTTTTCGTTACGCGTCAGGTCGGGCGAAGCTTCCTTCCATGTCTTGCCCCAGTCGCTCGTCTTCAGAACGTACTGCGCGCCATGATAGAAGGTGTTCGGCTCGTGCTTGCTCCAGATGATCGGCGCGTTCCAGTTGAACCGATACTTCAGATCCTTGGCGTCCATTCCGAGGTACTGGATGGGCGCTGCCATGATGCTGGTCCCGCCTTTTGCATTTACGTTCAGCACCTCGATCGTGCCTTGATAACTTCCGCCGAGTACAAGTTTCGGATCGTCAGGATCGAAAGCCAGGAAAGCGCTCTCGCCGCCGGCTGAGTAAGTCCAGCTCGCGGTTGAAATGCCTCCACCGCCCAGTTCGCGGTGGGCAATCGAGACTGAAGTGTTGTCTTGCTGTCCGCCGTAGATGCGATACGGAAATTGATTGTCCACGTTGATGCGATACATCTGGGCCGTCGGCATATTGGTCTGCGTGCTCCACGTCCTGCCGCCGTTGAAAGTTATCGCCACGCCACCGTCGTTCGAGATGACGAAGTTCTTCGAATCGTCCGGATTGATCCAAAGGTCATGAAAATCGCCGTGCGTTCCCGACAACGTTTCCCACGTCCGGCCGCCATCAATGGAACGCAGCGCGGGCGCGCTTAACACATAGATGGTGTATTCGTCTTTCGGATCGATGAACAGTTCGATGTAGTACCAGGCGCGCTGCACGAGACGATGATCGTTCGTAATGCGGCTCCATTTTTTTCCCGCATCGTTCGAGACGAACAGGCCGCCCGCTTCTTTGTCGGAATCGCTCTCTATCAGCGCATAGACTTTTTCCGGATTAGAACGGCTCACGGTGATCGACATCTTGCCCATTTCTTCCGGCAGGCCTTCCTTCAATCTGTCCCACGTCTCGCCCTGATCGGTCGATTTGTAGAGGCCGCTGCCCGGACCGCCGCTAATGACTTTCCAGGGCAAACGTCCGTGTTCCCACATCGCCGCGTAAAGAATTCGCGGATTCGTCATGTCCATCGACAATTCCGCCGCGCCGGTCTTGTCGCTCACGAACAGGACGTTCTTCCACGTCGCTCCGCCGTCAGTTGATTTGTAGATGCCGCGTTCCTTCGAAGAACTGTAAAGCGCGCCCTGCGCGGCGACGATGACAATGTTTGGATTCTTCGGATCGATCACGATGCGAGAGATGTGTTGCGTCGCATCAAGGCCCATCTTCTTCCATGTCTTGCCCGCATCGGTCGATTTGTAAACACCATCGCCGTGGTGCGTCATCACGCCGCGCACAGCGTGCTCACCCATGCCGACGTAAACAACGTTGGGATCGCTTTCCGCAACGGCGATCGCGCCGACTGAACCCGTCTTGAAATAGCCGTCAGAGATGTTCCGCCAACTCAGGCCCATGTCGTCGGTCTTCCAGACGCCGCCACCGGTCGTGCCCATGTAGTACGTCTTTGGATCGCCGACAACGCCGGTGCCACTCACTGAACGTCCGCCGCGAAACGGCCCGATGGACCGCCACTTGAGCGATTTGAAAATCGCGTTGTAGTCATCAGCCGAAGACGTTTGTCTTGTTTGCGCGGAGAGAGTGGTCAGAAAAAAGCACAGGACGAGCAGCGAAATCAGACGCTTTGTCATGGATTGATCCTCGAAGCAAGCAGAATTTCGCGGGATGATACACTAATCGCCGAAGAGATTGCAGTGAAACGTTTGGTGGCACTGGTTAACTTTCGGTTTCTCTTTCACACCGCGGCTTTGGCCCGGTGGCACCCTGCGGCCCATGCAAATGGAAACCGTTTAAACGGTTTCCCTGCGGTCGCCAACCTGATCGCCGCGCTAAAGCGACGGCGAGAATGAGAGATTCTCTCCAGCTGAACGACTACTAGTTTGGGCGGATTACCTGGTATTAGAGGATGCCAACTCGATGGACACACATGACGGCGCGGCATGCGCCTCGATATCGGGAAAAGAGTTGCGTCCAAAGAAGACGTGCCACGCAAACGAACGCAACAGCGGCAGACGCATTACTCCGCACGCCAGTTCAACCAGCGCCGGTTGGTTTATCGTCTTGAGCACGCGTCGCAACCAAAGGCGTGAGATGAACCGCGCACGAAACTGCTCACCGGAATATTTAGCGAGCGAACAACGTCCGTCCGTCCGCAGATAGTTGGTGATTTCATTGGCAGCAAAAGTCGAGAGCCTCATACAGGGATCGAGGCCGCCCGCGGTCAGTGGGGAAACAGCACCGGCGGCGTCTCCTACTAACAGACCTTGCTCGTTCGCAATTCGTCGCATGACGCCACCCACGGGTATACGTCCGCCGCGTTTTTCAACGAACCTCGCCTTCCGCAGATCAAGAATGCCGTTCAAACTTCTCTTGAATTCCAACAGCGCCTCCTGCGGATCAAAGCGCGCTGAATAACCACCGACGCCAACGTGAACTTGCTCTCCATCATGAACCGCCCAAGCGAGATAACCCGGCGACAACCGCGGATCAAGAAAACAGTGAAATCTTGGCGGACCGTCCAGCGGCACGTCCTCCAGGACCTCTTCGATGCCGACAATCCATTCCCGATTTTGATCGAGGCCAAGAGCGCGCGCCACGCGCGAATTCGCTCCATCAGCGCCCACGATCAAACGCGTTCGGACCTGGTGGGTGGATCCCTGACTCTCAAGATGCACGATTTGACCGGCTTCAGAGTTAGTCAGCCCGGTAAAACGTGTTTCCGGCATCCATTCGACGCCCGCCTCGAGACAGTGCTCCAGGAATCGTTCGTACAGCAAACCCATCCGGCCCACCCGGAACTCGTCGTGCGGACTAGAAAGATCCATCGACCTCCGCGCCGGCGAATAAAGCGTGACGTGCCGCACCGGCGGGCCGAGGCAATCTTCGGAAAACTCAAAGTCTTCCAGGGTCCGCCGCACAAAGATCCCGGTCGTATGTACTGATTGCGCGAGCGTCGGTTTTCGATCGACCAGGAGTACGCGAACACCCTGCGTCGCCAACAGACGCGAGCACTGTAATCCTGCGAGGCCGGCTCCGATAACCACTACGTCGAATGTTTTCATTGCTGTCGAATTCATTAAGCTTTGCAAGACAATTCTCGGTCGCGGTGGGGTACGCAGCAATGTGGGTTCCCACACCTGCGAGTTGTATGCGGGCGGAGATCGAAGTTGAGACTTCCGAAACACTTGAAAGGTTTTGCCTCAAACGTCGTCCACAGGGGCGGCTGTGCCGTATCCTTGTAGCCGAACCTTTTTGAGGCAAAGCTAATTTGAATTTTCAGCGTGGCCGAAAAAATCGCCGGGAGACGGACGCGAAAGCACTCATTAGAGTGATAATCTAAGGCCGCTAACGGAGGTTATCGTGAGGGTTCTTACACTCTTTTCACTATTCGTTTGCTTGCTTGTTGTCGGGTCGAGCCAATCGCTGCCCTCTCAGACTGCCGGGCAAGACAGCCAGAAGATGCCGGAAACAATCATCCTCTCAAGAGAGGCGAAGCTGGGCGGGGTGCGCTTTAGCCACCTGAAGCATGCGACGCAGAAATGGAGCGCTGACGGGACAAGTCAAATCACGTGTGTTGACTGCCATCACGTGGCGCAACCCCTCGCTGAAGCCTTGAAGCGTCCGCCGCATAAGACAGTTTGGCCGCCAGATCGGAAGACGACACTGACGGCTGAGTTACTCGCGAAAGATCCGACGATCGTGGTTCCGCGCTGCACTGATTGCCATGCACGCGCCGAAGGAAAGCCCAAGCTGCTACCCGAGGTCCCTTCGCTGAAATTCGACGGTGCAGACGAAGCCACGGTGCTGAACAACGACAAGGCATTACATCGCAGTTGCGGCGGCTGTCACGACGAGACGGTGAAGCTGCGGCCCGCTATACATCCGCTGCCGCCGACATCGAAAAACTGCACTGCATGTCACAAGCGGACGGTCACATGAAAAGCTAAGGCACGAGCACAACCTTGCCGGTGTTCTTGCGCTGTTCCATCTGTTGGTGGGCTTGGGCAATTTGATCGAAAGGAAAAGCTCGATCAACGTGCGGGCTAATCCAACCTTCGGCGACTCCGCGCATGATCTCCTGCGTCCAGTCGCGCATCTTTTCGCGTTCCCGCCACATGTGACCGAGGTTCAGACCGAACACGCCTTTGTTTCTGTTCATCAGTCCGAGCGGACTAAAGCGGGGCATCTGGGCAATCGCTTTGAAGGCGCGGAGTTTGCCACGAATTCCTGAAGCTGAAGCCACCGACATACCGAAGACGCCCATGCGACCCGTCGCGCGGAGCGCGCGATAACTTTTCTTCCAGCTTGGACCGCCTAGCGGATCAATAACGAGTTCGACGCCACGGCCGCCGGTTAGATCCATGAGCACTGGCAGCCAGTCTTGATTGCGATAGTCGATGGCATGATCCAACCCGCGCTGATAAAGAAACTCATGCTTTCCGGGGCTGGCCGTGCCGATCGTTTTGGCGCCGATGTGTTTGGCAATGTCCAGAGCCGCTAATCCAACACCGCCACCCGCGTTATGAATCAGGATGGCCTCGTCTTTCTGCAAACCGCCCATCGTCACGAGCAGCGCCCAAGCCGTTAAGTAATTCACTGGAATTGCGGCGCCCTCTTCGAAAGTGAGCCGGTCAGGTTTCGCAAACACTTGCGCGGCCGAAACGACGAGGAGTTCTGCCTGGCCTTTGAAGCGCGTCATCGCGATCACGGCTTTTCCGATCAGATTTCGATCGACTCCTTCGCCGACGTCTTCGACAATGCCGGCCGCCTCATAACCCATGACGCACGGCTTCGGAGGGCCGTCGGGATACAAACCTTGCCGCGCGAGGATGTCGGCAAAGTTCAAACCGGCGGCTTTGACGCGCACCAGGACTTCGCCCGGACCTGGTTTTGGATCGGGTGCCTCTTCAACGCGCATCACTTTAACGTCACCGTTTTTGGTGGTCACGATCTGTCGCATTTGTTCCTCCCTATGGTTTGAGGGCAAAAGTTGAGCAAGATTACTCGCAAACCGACGTCTTTGTCTTGCCACTACGGGTGCGTTAGATTGACGAAACCAGTCTGGTTCTGAAAAAGGAGATCTCTGTGTTGAAGAAATCATGCTCTTTGCTGTTGGCCTCGCTGTTATGCGGCTTCGCTTGCTTCCCCGCTTCTGCGCAAAACAATCCGAACAACCTTGCGCATCTAACTGTTTACAACGCAAACATTGCGGAGTTTCTTGATGAGCGAATGATCGATTTGCAGCCGGGGCGCAACACGATCGTTTGGCGCAGCCTGATGCCGCGCGCCAGCATCCGTACCGTGCGGGTCATGGCCGAGGGCGCGGAAGTCCTACGGCAGGACGTGACCTATGACGGCCCACAGGTGAATAACGAAAAATCGCCGGTGTTACATCTGGTAATTCAAAACGGCGGCCCAGCGGGGCGCAAGCGGGTGCAGGTTGACTATCTCGCGCCGGGCATCTCCTGGCAGGCGGATTACTTGCTGGTGTTGGAACCAACAGCGAAAGGCGCGCCACCCACCGCTGCGATGCTGGATTCGTGGGTGTCACTGAACAACAACACCGGCGTGGATATCGACGCCGGCACAATCGATCTGGTGGCAGGCGAAATCTCGCTGTTGTCCGACGGCTCAAGCGACGGGTACCGGCGCGAATACACGTCGCAGGCGCAATCAAACATTGCGGGTATGGATGAGGACACGACTACTGGAACTTCATTCGCGGATGTCGCCAGTTTGAGCGCGTTCAATCGCTTCACGCTTGGCAACAACATAAGTCTGAACGCCAATGCCATCATTAGCCGCTTTCCGATTTTTCAGCGCGCGCGGCTGGCGGTCGTTCAACGAAACATCTTCGAGAACACCTACGACGCGCAGACGATGGGACGCGGCGGCTTCATTCTGCTGCCGCGCGGACTAGAAGTGCGGCTGGTATTGAAAAACTCTGCCGGCGCACCGATGCCCGCCGGACTGGTCACGATGTATCAGCGCGAAGGCGCTATTTCGCAGATTGTCGGACAGGATCGCATCGGTTTCGTCCCGCCCAATGGCGAGTTCAGCCTGAGTCAGGGGCGTTCAACCACAATCTTCGGCACCCGGCGGATATTGGAACGTCGCGTCGTAGACAAGCGGGTAGGAAATGACAACGATAACAAGCTGGTGACGCGAGTCGAAGTGGTTTTAATGAATCGGGGCTCCGCGCCCGCCGAGGCTTTCGTGCGGGAAGGCATCGAACGTTACGACGACAATGAATGGAAGATCATCGATAGTAGCGTTCCCGCTGAACCGCTCGGAGCAAACACGGTCCAGTTCAAAGCAACAATTCCGGCCGGTGGCAAGGTTACGATCACTTACACGGTCGAAAGCGACTAGACCGCGGCGCACTCAGACACAAAAAAGGCGCGGAGTGTATTGCCCTCCGCGCCTTTAAATCTTAAAAGTGAACTCGCACTAGCCGGCGCTCGCCGTGTCGCTCTTCTTCTTGTTCGGCTGCGGGACAACGCGCAGGTAAGGCTTGACCGTCTTCCAACCGTCCGGGAATTTTTCCTTCGCCGCTTCGTCGTTTAGCGCCGGCACGATGATCACGTCGTCGCCGTCTTTCCAATTCGCCGGCGTCGCGACGCTGTAGTTCGCCGTCAACTGAATCGAATCGATTACGCGCAGGACTTCATCGAAGTTACGGCCCGTCCCCATCGGGTAGACGATCATCAGTTTGATCTTCTTGTCCGGCCCAATGACAAAGACATTCCGTACCGTCATGTTGTCGGCCGCAGTGCGCCCTTCAGAAGTTCCGCCCGTCGCGGCGGGCAACATGTCGTAAAGCTTCGCTACTGTCAAATCGGTGTCGCCGATCATCGGGTAATTCGGCGCGTGACCGGTCGCGTCTGCAATATCAGTTGACCAGCGCGAGTGGTTTTCGACCGGGTCAACGCTCAATCCGATGACCTTCACGTTGCGCTTGTCGAATTCGGGTTTAATGCTGGCCATGTAGCCGAGTTCGGTGGTGCATACTGGGGTGAAATCCTTCGGGTGCGAAAACAAAACTGCCCAACTGTCGCCAATCCAGTCGTGAAAATCGATTGAGCCCTCAGTCGTTTGCGCCGTGAAATTCGGCGCCGTGTCTCCTAAACGTAATGCCATGATTTTGCTCCTTTATTCGCGTGTAAGATCTTTCCCACAAAGAGTCTAACGAGTGTGATTTTACGCTGGTTTTTATAGCTAAAAGGTAAGCAAGTCAAGAAAGGAAACTCCGTATCCGGATATCACTCGCAATTTCTGTGAGCTAGCTCAGTTCACCGTCCGTCACCAACATTTCCAGCATTCTGCCCCAGGCCAACAAAGCAATGTAAAATTGGAGCTAAACCTTAAAACTTTGTTGTTGCTCACTAGTTCAGTGATATATTTCACCGCAACGTCTTTTCTCACAGGAGGTACACCGTGCCTAACTTCCCGCTTCTCAAGACTATCTGGACGATTGTCCATGTGTTGGTAATTTGCAGCTCAGCGATGGCGCAACTCCCGAATGAACCGATTGCCTACATTGGGCACGGCGCTATGTTTGATCAGAGTGGAAGGGAGATTCCTCCGACGCCCAGCTTTATTCTCCACGCACAGACGTGGTACCTGACGACGCTTCGCGCAAAGTCCACGGCCAGCCAGCGAGCAGAACTCGCGAAGCTTGAGCGTGATTTGACTCAGAATCTTGCCCTCGATATGCAGTCGCGATTGTTAGTTAATACTTATCTGATTGAGTGGCTACTCAACCGGACGAAGATCGAAGAGCGCGACCGACTGCGCGGGAAGAATAACCTCATCAGGTTTCTTCTGCAGTGGAAGCTTTCAGAGATAAGGGATCTCAAAATTCCTCGCAGCACCGAACCGTTCATCGTCAATCCCACGCTGTCGCAGCGTTTGAAAGCATTTCCAAAAAACGATCAGCGGCATCATGCGGCTTTGACTTTAACGGATGTCGGAGGCGAGGCTTATCGAAATCTATGTCGCGACAACAGGGTTCCCCTTCCCGAAAACTTTGGCCCTGGCACCGCATGGACAAGTGAGGGAGTGCTCACGTCTGGGGACCTTTTCATTGTCGGGCCAGGTTCGGCCGAAATCCTGATGATTGAGAGCACAACGCCGGCGGGTCTTTGTGTGGCGCTGCCACGCTTTAATTCATCGAATACCGTGACGCTCGATGGCATCATCTGTCTAAGCAAAGAGACGTCGAAAGTTTGTTTTTGGGACAATCAAAAAGACGGCACGACGTTTACCTTCGCGCGCGGCACATCCCGACCGATCACAGATTGGGGCGGGGGAGCCGAATTACGGGGCACGACGGGCGGCGTTTGTTCTGACTGCCATTCGGGCGAAAATCCTTACATCGTCCATCCAGACACCGCTCTTGGGACATTGTTAGATCAGTTTGCTCCCGATTGGTACGACCCGATCGTCACGAGCGTGGATCCAACAACCACAGCTTGGCCGCAAAATCCCGGGCCCATGAACTCGCCGGCATCGTGCGCAGGTTGTCATTTCCAGGGATTCGCCGGCCGATTTCCACACATTTCGACGCTCACACCGGCCTATTGCAACACCGTCTTGCGCAATGCCATAGCGCGGACTATGCCACCAACCGACCCAGGTGGTTTGAATGGCACGCCCGAGATGGACAATTTACTTCGTTGGTGCAGCGAGGCAGCCAGCGGAGATGCTTCCGGACGCGGCGATCCACACCTAACGACCTTCGACGGTATTAATTATGATTTTCAGAGTTCGGGCGAGTTCGTATATTTGCGAAGCGCGCGTGGTTTGGAAATTCAGGCGCGCCAAGCCGCGGTGCCGACCGCAGGCGTGCCAGGAGCAAATCCGTACACCGGGCTCTCGAGTTGTGTAAGTATTGCCACTGCTATCGCCGCGCGCGTTGGCAAACATAGAGTTACTTTTCAACCTGGGTACACGCAGGGACGTGAGCGTCCTCCGCTGGAGCTTCGCATTGACAATAAGGTAACGAAGCTCGGTGATCGCGGCATTGCTGTGGATGGCGGCCAAGTTGTTCGGTCAAAAATCGGCGAAGGCATAGAGATCTTCTTTTCCGACGGAACGAGGCTGAGTATTGTTCCGGGGTGGTGGGCGGCGCAGAATACCTGGTACCTAAACGTTGATGTGATGAACACGACGGCGCGCGAAGGCGTTTTAGGCGCCATCCTACCCGGCAATTGGTTGCCGCTATTGCCGGATGGCAGGTCGCTCGGGCCCAGGCCAGCTTCGTTGCACCAACGGTACGTCGATCTCAACCAAAGATTCGCAGACTCGTGGCGAGTAACCGCAGCAAACAGCCTTTTTGATTATGTGCCCGGAACGTCAACGTCAACCTTCACAACGATCGGCTGGCCTCCGGAAACGGGACCGTGCAGGGCTCGGGGGTTGACCACTCCACCGTGGAACCCAATTGACCGTAAAAAAGCGGAAGAGCACTGCAGCAGAATCCGAGACACAAACATGCGGGCCCAGTGCGTGTTTGACGTTGCAGCCACCGGCGAAGTCGGCTTTGCTGAGACCTACTTCATAACTCAACAGTTGCGGTAAAGTGAACGCGGCGAGAGCTGGCGTGGCGCTAAGAATGCTTGATAGCGCTCTCCATGGGAAATCGGCCTATGCGGCGGTGATGACAATTTTCTCGTCGTTTGCGAGTTTAAGCATCTCGTCGCGCTCAAACATCAGAGTCTTGCCGGCGGTCAGGCACAAACAGCTCGCGCCGGCATCGATCATCGTTTGAATTGTTGAGAGGCCCACCACGGGAACATCGAACCGCATATCCTGATCGGGCTTGGCAATCTTGACGACGGTTAACCGGCCGCGCACGAGTTCGCCGGCGCGACGAATCACGGCGTCAGTGCCTTCCATCGCTTCAATCGCAACGCAGGCGCGGTCGCGAACGACGATAGTCTGACCGAGATCGAGCCGCGCAATTTCGTGCGCTACTTCGAGTCCGTATTCGATGTCGCCACGCTCGCGTTCGTCAGGCTTCCGTTTGGTCAGGATCCCCGGTTGCGGCAGATGCTCCTGCAAAAAATAGGTTGAATCGATTAGCTCAATTCCTTCGCTCGCCAGTTCATTGGCGACCGCGCCGATCAGCGCGTCAGTGTTTTTGCGCGGCAGGCGCAGAAGCATCTTTACCATTCGCAGATCGGGAATCGAGCTGCTGAAGATCTGCACGTGCTTGACCTGGCCGGCCATGATGGCTTTCTCAACGCCTTCTTTTTTAAAAAAGCGAAGCATCTTGCCGAGCTGGCCGACGCCAACCCAGGTCACGTTGTCCGAAACTTTGTCGATTTGAGGATCGGTCTCTTCGCGAATGGCGGCGACCGCCACCTGCGCGCCGGCTTTCTGCGCACCTTCGAGGACCAGGAACGGAAAGGCGCCGTTTCCCGCAATAAGTCCGAGCTTCTTAACCTCAGGGTGTGGGGTTTTGGGTGTGGGGTGTAGTGTGCTGGATGTTCTAGTCATAGATTAACAGCACGCCTACGATTCAGTCGCCCTTCGGTTTCAGTTGAAGTGGAAGTTGAAAACAAAACAAGAAACATTCACCAAACAAAACTCAAACTCCTCCTACACCCTACACCCTACACCCTCATTTCACGACGCCCCGCTGAGAGGACTCAATGAAGGTCACGAGTTCATCGATTTCGAGAACGTTGTTGATCTCGGCGCGAATGCGCTCGACTGCTTGTGAGGTATTGAGTTTTGCGGTCAATAACAAATGAAAGGCGTGATGGAGCGCGTCCATTGTCTCGCGCGAGTAGCCGCGCCGGCGCATGCCTACTTTGTTAAGGCCGTAGCACTTCGCATGATTGCCGACCGTGAGCGCGAAGGGCAGAGCGTCTTTCACCACCACCGAGTAACCCCCGACGTAGGCTTCGCGGCCGACGCGGCAGAATTGGTGTACGCCTGAGTAGGCGCCGATGTTGGCGCCGTCCTGCACGATGACGTGGCCGGCGAGCGTTGCGGCGTTGGCCATGATCACGTTGTTGCCGATCAGGCAATCGTGGGCGATGTGTGTTTGCGCCATCAGGAAGCAGTCGTCACCGGTGCGAGTGACGCCGCCACCGCCGGTTGTCCCGCGGTGAATCGTGACGAATTCGCGGATGCGATTGCGACGGCCGATTTCAGTCTCAGTGTCTTCGCCGGCGAACTTCAGGTCCTGCGGCGGCAGACCAATCGAGACAAACGGATAGATGTGTGTTTCATCGCCGATGCGCGTGCGGCCGTCAATCACACAGTGCGAGTCGATGCGCACGCCGTTGCCGAGTTCAACGTTGTCGCCAATCGTCACGAACGGGCCGATGTAGCAACCGTTGCCAATTCGCGCGCGCGGGCTGACGATGGCAGACGAATGAATCTGATTTGATTGCGACTGTTTCTCGCTTTGCATGAATGGAGAACTCATCGTGGGAGTTTAAGATTCTCGATCGGCAATGACGCTCGTAAGTTCAGCGTCCGCGCAAATCTGTCCGTCAACTTTCGCTTCGCCGCGCATGCGCTGAATGCGCGAGCCGGTGCGCAAGGCAGTCACTTCCAGCACCAAAGTATCGCCGGGCACCACCGGGCGCCGAAAGCGCGCTTCCTTTATGCCGGTAAAGAGCACGAGCTTTTGATCGCGATTTTCGATTTCGCGCAGCGCCAGGATCGCGCCGCATTGAGCGAGCGCTTCAATTACCAAAACGCCCGGCATCACCGGCGCGCCCGGAAAGTGGCCCTGAAAATACTCTTCGTTGATGCTGACTTGCTTGATGCCGACGACTCGCGTGCGGGGTATGAGTTCGATGATCCGATCGACGAGCAGAAACGGAAAGCGGTGCGGGAGGAGTTTCTTTATTCCTTCAGAGTCGAGAACGGTTTCCATGGGAAAGATCATTTTCCATTTCATTTTCCATTTCTCATTTGCTCACCGGCGCAACAACATCTGTTTGACCGGTCAATCGCAAATGAAAGATGTCCAATGACGAATGGAAAATGTGTTTTGTTTACCGCGGCGTTACTGCCGCAGTCGCCGGGTTCCGGCGGTTGTAATCCGCGATGAACGCCTTCGTTATGTCGATGGTGTCGGCCGCGTAAACTAGTGGCACCTGGGTCCCATCGATAATTAAGGTAATGCCATTCGCCTTGCCGAACGCGTCGAGGGCCTTGCCGACATCTTCCTGCAACGGCATCAGCAGTTCGCCGCGGCGCTTTTGATAATTTAAGCGCGCGTCTTCACCTTTGCGCTCGTAAGCCTTCTTTTGTTCGTCAAACTGATTGATCTTCGCCTGAATCTGCTGCGGAGTCGCGGGCGTGGCGCCTCCCTGCATCTTCTTGATCTCTTCCTGCAGAGCGTTCAATCTTTGCGCCGTCTGGTTCAGCTCGTTTTGCAGCGGCTGAAACTCCGCGTTCAATTTGGTAACTGTCGCTGAAAACCGCGAGATGCCCTCTTTCGCATCCTGGAAGGCGCCGGAATAGATGACCGCGATCTTGCTGCGCGGTACGGCTGCCGTTTGTGGCGGGGCCGAAGTGGTCGTGCCGGGCGTCTGGGCAGACGCGGCTGCTGAGATCGTAACGAGCAAAAGTGGTAACAAAATTCGTTTCATGGTTAGTTACTTAACGGCGAAATGCGGAGAGAGGCAAACCGCCAATCTCCGCATCTGCTTCGATTAATCAAGCTGCGGTTACTTTGGCGGCGTCAACGCCGCGGTCGCCGGGTTCTTGCTATTGAATTCAGTAATGAAGGCGCGTGTAATATCCATCGCGTCCGCAGCGCTCACGATACCCTGAACTTTCGTGACATCGAGAATCATGGTAATGCCACGGGCCTTTGCAAAACCGTCGAGCGCTTTGCCAATGTCTTCGTAGATCGGGCCCAGGACTTCCTCGAGACGCTTGTCGAAAGCCAACTGCGCGTCTTCACCCTTGCGCTTGAAGTCCTTTTCCATCAGGGCAATTCTCTCTTGCTGCTGTTGGGTTACCTTGGCGTCCTGTACCGGAGCAGCTTTCTGCAAATCGCTCTTCGCTTTCTCGATTTGTTGTTGCAGGTTCTGCAGCTCAGTCTGGCGCGGCTGAAATTCAGCGTTCACTCTTTTCAGCGCGCTGACGAACTTGGCGATGCCTTGCTTCTCATCAGCAAACGCCGAGCTGTCGATCAAAGCGACTTTGCTATCCGGAACGCTGACCGTTGATGGAGCGGTCGGCCCGGGGGTAGCGGCTGGACGGGGTTGCGTGCCGGTGCCGGCGGCCGGGCGGGTCTGCGCGGAAACCGAAGCGACCGTCAATGCCACGAAAAAAGCGACCGCGGCTGTCGCACGAATTACTCTCATAACCTGTTGTACTACTCCTTAATTCAAGAGGCGATTTGGACTGAAAACTTAGTTGTCATGATCGCCGGATTGGTTTGCCTCAGCGGCTAAGCGTTGACGTTCCGAGACTAGAAGGTGCGGCCGACGCTAAACCGAAACGTGGTTTTCTTCTCGTTGAAGATAAACGGCACGCCGTCAATAATCTGGAAGTCGCCGCGCGCCCTCGGATTATACGCATAAATCAGCCGAAAAGGCACGTTTAGAACCGGCACTTGCACCCGCACCTCGCCCCCGATACTGGTGTGAAAGTCGCTAATTTTCGAGAACTTGGCTTCGCCCAGACGCGCGACGGTCGTCGTCTGCGCATCCCCGCGGAAGAATACCGGCTGAAAACCCGGCGGAAGCCCCGTTGACTGAAGGATTATTCCAACCTGATTGTCGTCAAGTTCGGTCTGCGTTACGAGGCGATTGTCGCGCGCGATGAGGGCGCCGAAGAAAGGATGAACCGCCAATTGTGGATTCTTGCAGAAAACCAGCGAACTGAGGGTGACGGGTACAGCCGCGAGGGGCCCAAACCTGGGGCAAGCCACCGAGCCGACGCTTTGTAGAAACGGCAGATCGGGCAGAAACTCGCTGGAAAAACTTTGGTCGCCACCGGTGCGCCAATTGAAGGACGAACCGATATCAGCAAACAAGGCCGCTGAGACCGTACTGCCGAAGATGGGAATGCGATACTCAAAATTCCCAAGCAGTTGGGAATCGCCACCCAGGCGGAAGTAACTTCGGCCGAGCTGCGCTACGTTGTTTCCCTCCGGCCCGGTGAACAATCCGATCAGAGCCAACTGCGGCGGTAGCCCCGCGGAAGCAGGTGGGCCTGCAGAGTTGGTGGCGAGCACAACGTTTTGCGAAGTTATATAAGTGTCGAGCGGATAGAACGGGCTGATACCTCGCGGTGGATACCCGCGAATCGAAAACTCATCGCCGAGGAAGTAGCGCTCGTAAACCGGTACGCCGTTTACAAAGGCGAGCGAGTTGGCGCTTCTTACTTTCTCCGAAATCGCGAATGCGCCGACAGTGCCGGCCTGAATGCGGAATGCGAAGACCTGCGGGTTATTGCTCTTCTTGTTGCGGATCGGATAAAACTGAGTGAATTCAGCCGTCGGTTGATACGTCCGAACGTCGCCGAGCAGTCCGGCGAACGCCAATCCCACCGACAATGAACGGCCGGATGTCGCATCGATGCCGCCCTTGTAATCGCGCACGTCGTAGGCAAACGTTGCGGTAATGCGGCTGGTGATGATGTTCGGTTGCTGATAGACGATCGGAATAAACTGCTCCGCGCTGCCGGTGGTGTTGATCTCAGGGTCCGTGACTCTCGACATACTGAAAAGGTACGAGAGCCCAACTCGCGAGAATTGAGTGAACGGCCGTTTGCGGTAGAACTCGGAAAGCGGCGAACTCGCAAAGATTGAAACGCCGTACGAGTCGCGGGTGAAAAGGTTTTCAGAACTGGCCTGCGCGAAGTCCAAAGCAGAGCCGAATAGTCCTTCCTGCGCGTCGATGTTCGAAGACAGCGCCGTGCCCTCGCCAAAAAACTTCTGCGAATAGGCGAAGATAGAAAAGCCTGCGGTAATCGGGCGGTTCTTTATGTACGGTTCGGTAAACGAGAAGCTGAAGCTGCGCTGGCGATTGCCCGCCGCCAAGTCCACTGAGAGCACCTCGCCGCGTCCGAACAGGTTATTTGTTGCGTAGTGCAGACCAAAGAAGGAGCCGCCGATGCCCGATATGCCGCCGTTGAATGAAATCTCCTGCCGGCCTTTCTCGGAAACTTTCAGATTAATATCAACCAGCGCTTCTTCTTCATTAGTGCGATAGTCGGCGTCCTTGTCCTTGTCGATCGGATTGAAGTAGCCAAGCTGGTTCAACCGGATGATCGAATACTCGAACATGTTCTGGTTGTAGATATCGCCTTCGTTGATTAGCACTTCACGACGGAGCACGTTGTCGCGCGTGAAGGTGTTGCCCGTGAACTCGAGCCGGCGCAGGGTAAATTGCTTGCCTTCGTCGATCGTGACGAGAAAATCCGCGACGCCTTCCTCAGGATTCTGCGGATTCTCTTTGAACGTCGGTTGAATTTCCGCGGTGTATTGAATAAAGCCCTGCGCGCCGTAGGCCTTCTTCAGATTCTCGTACAACGCCTTGCTGATTGCCTCGCCATTAGCGATGTCACCTTTTTGCAGGCCAATGACGGCCTTGATGAACTCCTCGGAATAAATCGAGTTGCCTTCGATCTTCAGGTCGCCAAGGCGAAACAGCTTTCCTTCGTTGACTGGAACCGTGATGCGCAGCACGTCATCCGTTGAAGAGAGGAAGGGCACGGGCAAAACCGGAAAGCCCGTGCGGCGACGGCCAAGGCCTTCGATGCGCGGCTCACCGTGGCGCGCCTGCAGATAACCCTTCGACCGCATGTAGTTATCAACCATATGCAGGTCGAAGTCGAGTTTCTCGCGATGCAGAATGTCCTGTTCTTTAATTCGTGAGAACAGGCCGGCCTCCTTCACGTACTTCATCTGGCTGCGAAGCTGCCCGCTCTTAAAGACTTTGCTGCCCTCAAATTCAATCTCAGCCACGCGCACACGAGCGCCTTCGTCAACGCGGAAGGTTATCGCCACTGACGTCGCCGAGATCTGTTCTTTCTCTTCGGTGATGACGGCGTTCGGATGGCCCTTCGCGGCAAGCAGTTGTTTTAGTACGCGGATCGCATTGCGAGCTTTGACCGGATCGTAGATGTTTTCTTTGGAAACCCCGACGCGTTGCTCACGAAACGCCTTTAAAACCTCTGACTCGGGCACGCTGCTGAGCCCGGCGAAAATGATGTCGCGAATAATCGGCAGCTCAACGACGAAGAACGTTACGATGATGCCGCCGCGCGGACCCGGCTCTTCTGTTACGCGGGTCTGGACTTTGTCAAAGAAATTCAGCGACAGAATGACCTGGTAATCGCTCTGGACTCGGGCCGGACTATAAACATCGCCGGGACGGGTCTGCACGTAATAAAGGATGTCGTCTTTGCGTAGGCGGCGATTGCCGATGACATCGACACTTTCGACGAGTCGTTGCTGGGGGTCTTGGGCGTACGCGGATTTCGCGAAAGCCAGTGAAGAAATGCAGATGATGGCGCTCAGAAAAGCGAGCCAAACAACGCGATATGAATGCATAGGTGCCGGTTTCCTGGAGTCTCTTCCGGATACTTATTAGTCAGTCCATCTGAGTTTCCAGATGGGGCAAAGCAAGAGCGCTAGTTTGTGCCATTCCACGCCGACTAGCAATCGGGGTTCCGGCACTTGAATTAATCAGCGTTTACTTTGGAAAACCGTAACACAAACCTGGACGACGCGCAGCCTGGGGAGGACTTGGATTCATCGCCGCCTTCACTCGTTGCCAGTTTTCAGCTCAACAAAGTGGCGCATTATACCGGCAAAATAAAGCGAAAGTCCAAAGTGGAGCACACTTTGGACAGGAGAAACACTTGAATTGCAGCTAGTCTTACTGCGTCAGCAGCAAATCGCTGGGCTGCTCGACTCCGTTTTCATCGATCATGATCGAGCGAAAGCCGAGTTCGCCATCCTCAACGTACATTTCCACCAGCGATGCCTCACCGAGCTGACCCTGAATCAAGGCTTCCGAAAGCGGATCTTCGACGTATTTCTGCAGCGCGCGGCGTAACGGGCGAGCGCCGTACGAGCGATCGGCGCAGGTCTTGTCGAGAATCCAGCGCTTCGCATCGTCAGCCAGCCGAACGATAAAACCGTGATTCGTCATGGTGCGGTTAATCTGATCAACCTGCAGTTGCAACACGTCGAGCAGGTCCGGATCGCCGAGTTCGTCGAAAACAATAATCTCGTCGAGACGGTTGATGAACTCAGGATTGAAGGTCTGGCGCACCGAACTCATCACCATTTCTTCCATCTTCGTCCTCGACATGTCGGCGGTGCCCTGGAACCCGAGCGACGCTCTCTTTTGAATGAAACGCGCGCCGATGTTCGAGGTCATGATGATGATCGTGTTCTTGAAGTCAACGGTGTTGCCGAGCGCGTCGGTCAGGATTCCGTCTTCAAAGACCTGAAGCAAAATATTGAAGATGTCGGTGTGCGCCTTTTCGATTTCATCGAACAGCAACACGGCGTAGGGCGAGCGCTTGACGCGTTCCGTCAGTTGGCCGCCTTCTTCGTGGCCGACGTAACCCGGCGGCGAGCCGATCAATTTCGAAACGGAATGCTTCTCCATGAACTCGGACATGTCGAAGCGAATCATCGCGCGCTCGCTGCCGAACAGAAACTGCGCGAGTGACCGGGCCACTTCAGTCTTGCCGACGCCCGTCGGCCCCAGAAACAGGAACGAGCCGACTGGCCGGTGCGGATTCTTCAAGCCCGCGCGCGAGCGTCGAATGGCGCGCGAGAGCGCCGAGATCGCCGGGCGCTGTGAAACGACGCGTTTGTGCAACTCGATTTCGATGCGAAGGAGTTTCTTTGACTCTCCTTCCTTCAGCGACGTAATCGGGATGCCGGTCCAGCGCGCAATCACTTCTTCAACGTCGCCGCGTGTCACCTCTCCAACAACTATTGGGTCTTCCTCTTCGATGGGTGCTTGCGCACGGCCGTAGGTGGCGCGCTCCCATTCCGTTAACGAGGCGGTCAACGCATCGATGCTTCCCTGCTCAGCCCGCACGCGCAGCTTCACTCGCGCTCCAGCTTCGTCGATCACGTCGATAGCTTTATCCGGCAGGAAACGATCTGGAATGTAGCGGCTTGATTGGATCACAGCGGCGGCCAGCGCATCGTCGGCGTAATGTACCTGGTGAAAACTCTCGTACCGCTCGCGAACGCCGGACAAAATCTCGATCGCTTCACCTTCGGAGGGCGGCGCAACCTTGACGGCCTGAAAGCGTCGTTCAAGTGAGCGATCGCGTTCGATCGATTTGCGAAACTCCGCCGGCGTCGTGGCGCCGATGCACTGAATCTCGCCGCGCGAAAGCGCCGGCTTCAGGATATTCGCCGCATCAAGCGACCCTTCCGCTGAGCCTGCGCCCACCAGAGTATGCAGCTCGTCGATGAACACGACGTACTGCGGATTGTCGATCAGCTCGCGCATGATTTGCTTGAGCCGCTCTTCGAACTGACCGCGATACTT
The DNA here is from genome assembly GCA_049273695.1 of Pyrinomonadaceae bacterium. Taxonomy (GTDB): domain Bacteria; phylum Acidobacteriota; class Blastocatellia; order Pyrinomonadales; family Pyrinomonadaceae; genus UBA11740. Next base: position 92,892 of record JBASRE010000014.1, on the reverse strand, counting down.
CGTGCCCGCGACGATCAAGCTGATGTCGAGCGAGAGAATGCGTTTGTTCTCGAGGAACGATGGGACTTCGCCGCGCACGATGCGCTGCGCGAGGCCTTCCACAATTGCAGTCTTGCCGACGCCAGGTTCGCCGATCAAAACCGGATTGTTCTTGGTGCGACGGCAGAGAATCTGCACCACCCGCTCGATCTCGGGTTCACGGCCGATCAACGGATCGAGCCGATCGTTGGAAGCGTCTTCAGTTAAATCGCGTGAGAACTCGAGCAGGTGCGGAATGTCTTTGCGATGACGGGCGTCGGCGCCGCTCTGTCGTGCGATCTCGTCGCGCACCGCGTTCAGGCGCAAACCGCGCTCGAATAGAATCTGCGCCGCCATCGAGCGTTCTTCACGCAAAAGTCCAAGCAGCAAATGCTCTGTTCCGATATGCCGGTGCTGCAGGCGATCAGATTCCTCATGCGAGTAATGCAGGACACGCTTTGTTTCCGGCGCCAAAGGCAATTCGACAGAGGTCGGAATCCGCTCGCGCAGCAGCGTGCGGCCTTCAATCTCTCTGCGAATGGCTTCGATGGTGATCTGCGCGCGCGGGAAGAAGCGGCCGGTGAGCGTCTTGTCCTCGCGCATCAGGCCGAGCAACAAATGCTCCGGCTCAATCGCAGGCGCGCCGAACTGCGACGCTTCGTAGCGAGCGAAAAAAATTACCCGTCGCGCTTTTTCTGTATAGCGTTCGAACATTCGTTTAGTTAGTTATGATTGCCGGCGTGGCGCCCACAACCTCCACGCGCGGGCATTATAACCCAACCACCAAACCCTAAGAAGCCTTTCATTTCCGGCTCCATCGGTTACCGGGTTTGATGCGCGCATTACCACTCGCGCTTCTCCTTCGTGAATTTGACCATTGGTCCATGCCCGAATCACGGGGCGCGATCGGAATCCTGGAAGCGGTTCTGGGACCGCCGGAACTCCTTTCCCCGCCGGTCGGCGAGCCAGTTAAGTTGACTGCCCCTCAGTCATCGTGACGCGATTGTGATTGAACCACCCGGGCGAACCCGGCCCTTAATTCCATCTCTGTTAACGACTTAGCTGTTCGCGTCCGGATGGCACGACCTTCGCACAAGGGAGCCCGCCCGTGGAGTGTGGTCTGCGAGCCATGTTCAGAATGCGAAGGATTGAGTCAATGATAAGAACACGAACTGCCCCCGCAGTTGCCTGGCTGGTAGTCACGGCATTACTGCTTTCGATGTCCGCCGGTTTCGGCTTCACCCGAGCCGCGAACGCGCAAATCGCAGAATCCACGCTTTCGAAGAATGATGCGCGCGCCGTGCTTTCAGCGTATGCGACGGATCTTTCCGACGAAGCGTCGCAAGGAAAGCTCGAATCCGTCCAGGGCTTCGAAGCTGAAATCGACAGCGTCATTGCCAACCTGGCGAACGGATTTGCGAAAGCGCCGGTTGTGATTAGCCCCTCCGGCGTTGATCGCGCTTCGATCGCGCGCGGCATTGCATTGCGTGTCGCGTCCGGCGACGTTCCCGTTAACTTGCAGGGAAAACGCGTATTCAGCCTGAACCTCGACGCGCTTGCGAAAGACGCAAAGACGTCCGAGGAATTCAATCAACGCATTCATTCCGTTTTCGCCGCAGCCGCGGTCACACGTGACGAGATCATTCTCTTCGTCGATCAGCTGCACCAATACGCGGGCACGCGGGCCACGGCCGCAGCCACCGCGACCGTGCGATCCGCAATCGCCGCGAACCACATTAGCGTCATCGGTGGCGCCAGTCCCGAAGCTTATGACGCTTACATCGGTACCGACACGACGGTCGCCGGCCTTTTTGAAACGATATCTCTGGACGCAGTTGAATCTGCTGAAAACACAACCGGACTCAAAGACAAGCGGAAGAGCCCAATCAACCAGGAATTCGAAGGCGAGAAGATCGCCCCCGACATGCGCGACCTGATGGCATCCGCCGGACCCAATGGCCAGGTGTCAGCGATTGTGCAGGTCAGTGATGTTAACAGTCGCCAGGTACGTGCGCTGTTGGCGCAATACGGCGTGACCGTCGGCGATCGCATGCCGAGTATCGGCGCGATGAAAGTCGATCTGCCGGTCGAAGCAATTGATGCGCTCATGAAGAGCAACTCAATGAATTACATCTCTCCGGACGTAAAGGTGGAGGGTTCTGGTCACGTCACATCGACGACGGGAACCGATCAGGTTCGCAATTCACCGGGACTACTCGCCGGCTTGCTTGGCGCGACGGCGATCGATGGAAAGGGTGTTGGCATTGCGGTGCTGGACTCAGGGTTGGACTCAGCCCACCAGGCATTCACGACCGGCACGAACCGAATCAAATTCAGTAAAGACTTTACCGGAGAGAAGAACACTACGACCGACCCTTACGGGCACGGTACACACGTCGCCGGATCGGCCGCCGCCGTGAGTTACTCGGACGGAACCAAATATCAGGGCGTGGCGCCGGGAGCCTCGATAATCAACCTGCGCGTTTTGAACAAGACCGGTCTCGGCACCACTTCAGGATTACTCAGCGCGCTCAACTGGATTCTCAGTCCATACGATCCCACCAAAGCGGTTAGTTCAACGAATCCGCTGAACAAAGACAAGTACAACATTCGCATCGTCAACATGAGTCTCGGTGCTCCGGCGATTAGCAGTTACAAGAACGATCCGATTTGTCGCGCCTCGCGCGCGCTGGTTGATGCCGGCATCGTGGTCGTAGTGGCCGCCGGTAACAATGGTAAGGACGCAAGTGGCCGAAAAGTCTACGGACAGATTCATGCACCGGGTAACGAACCGTCGGTGATTACCGTCGGCGCGACGAACACGTTTGGCACTGATACACGAGCCGATGACGGCGTGGCTACCTACAGCTCGCGTGGGCCGACCCGCAGTCGCTGGACTGATGCGAACAAGGTTACCCACTACGACAACGTGCTTAAGCCGGACGTCGTCGCTCCTGGTAACAAGTTGATCCACGCCGAGTCCGACGCCGGCAGCGCGGGCTTGCTCGGCACGGGACTTTTGGGAAGCGTGGACAAGAATTACCTCGTCACCAAATATCCAAATCTGGATGCGGGCGTATCGAATAACGAGAACCGGCGGATGATGTATCTCAGCGGCAGCTCGATGGCGACTCCGATCGTTTCCGGCATTGCCGCCATGATGTTGCAGGTTAACCCGAAGCTCACGCCGAACATGGTCAAGGCGATGCTGATGTATTCGGCGCAACCACTCCGCGGCTGGAACACGTTCGAGCAAGGCACCGGTCAGGTGAATGCTGAAGGCGCAGTGCGCCTGGCGAAACTGGTTCGTACCGATCTCAGCCCCACAACTCTGCCAGGAACATCGTTACTGACTGTAGCCACTCCGCCCGACCCGAGTACGACCATCGCGGGTCACAAGTTTAGTTGGGCGCGCGGAATCATTTTCCGGCACTGGTGGGCGAAGGGTACGGCTTTGATTACGAAGTATCAGAGCTACTACGCGCAGGGCGTGGTCCTTGGCGACGGCGTTGTGATTGGAGACGGAGTCGTCCTCGGCGATGGAGTTGTCATCGGCGACGGTGTCGTGATTGGCGACGGCGTGGTCATTGGCGACACGATTTTCAAGAGCGACGGCGTGGTCATCGGTGACGGCACGATGTTTTGCAGCGGCATTCTGCTTGGTGACGGTGTCGTGATCGGCGATGGCGTCGTCATCGGCGACGGCATCCTGCTGGGCGATGGTGTGGTAATCGGCGACGGTGTCGTTATCGGCGATGCAATCTGGCCGATGTCTTTATACGCGATGGTTTACGGTGATCCTGGTCCGTCTATGCGGCCCTAGATCACCCGCACAATTCTACTCACAGAGGAGTAACCAATGGCGGTAACAATGATTAAGTATGAGGCCCCCCACGGTTCGCCGAGCTTGATGCTCGGCGAACGCACATGCGATCAGTTGCAGCCTGGCGAGGAGTCCGAAGCCCTGCGTTTTCTTGCCGAGAGGCCCATTCACACGGTCTTTATCGCCACCCTGATGCGGGACAACGGGGCGGTCAGCCCAAACAATCGCGGCACTTTTTATGTCTGCCGCAATCGGGCGAAAAAAATTGAAGGCATAGCCCTAATCGGCCATGCTACAATCGTCGAGGCTCGCACCGATCACGCGGTGGCAGCCTTTGCCCAACTGGCTGCTCGCAGCCAACACGCTTACCTCATTCGCGGCGAACGCCGCACCGTCGAGACCTTCTGGCAGCATTACTCCGAGGGCGGACAACCGGCACGACTTGTGTGCCGCGAAATGCTGTTCGAAAAGACGGAACCGACGCCCCCATTCGAACCTGTCGCTGAATTGCGGCTGGCGACGCTGCAAGAGACCGAGCAAGTCGTTGCGATTAACGCGCTGCTCGCTTCGGAAGACGGTGGCAGGAATCCGCTTGAACGTGACCCGGAAGGCTTTCGCACCCGCATGCAGCGGCGCATCGATCAACAGCGCATTTGGATTTGGATGCGCGATGGAAAAGCGATCTTCAAAGCCGACATCGTAGGCAAAACGCCAGAGATGATTTACCTCGAAGGAATTCACATCCACCCCGACGAACGGAAAAAAGGCTACGGCAGGCGATGCCTGTTGCAGCTCTCGTCCATTCTCGCCCGCCCCGGTCGATCAGTCTGCCTCACCATCAACGAACGAAGGGCAAATGCGGCCGCGTTTTATGTGCGCGCCGGGTTCGATTATCACAGTGAGTACGAAACGATCTATCTGGGTAAAGAATAAGTTCCGCGAGGTTTCCCCGTTAATGAGCTCGTCCCCCCTAAAAGGAAAAATTTCGACCGGCTTCCGTTACGGCATGGTCGCGTGCGGAGCCGCGTCGCTCGCTTACGCGATGTGGCGTATGCCGTTGCCACATCTTGACGTACGGTTCGTGCTGTTGGCGGCGATCACCATGATCGTCAGCTCGCGCTTCGCGGTGAAAGTTCCCCGCGTCAATACCAACGTCACCGTCTCTGACACTTTCATTTTTCTGGCCTTGCTGGTTTACGGCAGCTTTGCCGGAATATTCCTGGCGGCGGCGGAAGGGCTGTTTTCCGGAATCAGAATCAGCAAGACAACGCTGACGATCGCGTTCAACTCAGCCATGATGGCTGTCTCGACCTTCCTGACGGTCCTGATCGTCGAGTTCTTCTTTGGTCCCATTGCGAACCTCAGGTTCCAGGATTGGCAGCACTTCATCCCCGCGGTCGGCGCAATGGCGTTGTCCCAATATTTCATCAACACTGGCATCAGCGCGGTCGGCCTGTCGTTGAAAAACTGGGAGTCAGTTCTGCGCACGTGGCAGACACACTATCTCTGGACTTCGATCACTTACATCTCGGGCAGCACCGTGGCGGCGATCACTGCCAGCCGTTTCGACAAAGCCGGCCTCGCGATCCTGATCGTCGGCACCCCCGTCATTTCGATCGTCTACTTCACCTATCACAAGTACCTTGACGAGATTAAGGCAAGCGCTGAACAGGCTGAACAGGCTGAGCGTGAACGAGCTGAAGCTGAGAGCGCTCGCGCCGAAGCCGAACGCGCGCGCGCGGAACAGGCCGAACGGCACGTAGAAGAGCTAAACCAGCACATTGCCGAGCAGGAACGGATCGGCGCACAGCTTCAGGAGAGCAAAGACCACTTCCGTCATGCGGCTTTTCACGACACGCTGACGAACCTGCCGAACCGCGCGTTACTCGCTGAGAACCTGAAGTTCGTCATCGAACGCGCGAAGCAGCACGAGGATTATCAGTTCGCCGTGCTCTTCCTCGACCTCGACCGCTTTAAGAACGTCAATGACAGTCTGGGCCATTCGATCGGTGATCAACTGCTGATTGCGATGGCGCGTCGTCTGGAGCACTGCATTCGCGAGAGCGACATGGTGGCGCGGCTGGGCGGCGACGAGTTCGCGATTCTGCTCGACGGCATTTCGGACTCAGGCGTCCCGACCAACATGGCGCGCCGCATCCAGGACAAGCTGGAGTCACCGTTCAACCTGAGCGGCCACGAAGTTTTCACCACCACCAGCATTGGCATCGCGATGAGCTCGACCGGCTATGACCATCCGGAAGCGATGCTGCGCGACGCCGACACGGCAATGTATCGCGCCAAGGCCCAGGGCAAAGCATGCTACGAAGTGTTCGACAAAGGAATGCACGCGCGTGCCGTTCACCTGCTGCAGATGGAGAACGATTTGCGCCGCGCGATCGACCGTGAAGAGTTCCGCGTCCACTATCAACCGATCGTTTCACTCGATACGGGTCAGCTCGCGGGCTTTGAGGCACTGATTCGCTGGCAGCATCCCGAGCGTGGCTCTGTCAGCCCGGGCGACTTCATTTCTCTCGCGGAAGACACGGGATTGATTGTGCCGATCGGCATGTGGGTGCTGAAGGAAGCTTGCCAGCAGCTCGCGAAATGGCAGTGGCAATCGCATACGACGCGAAATCTTTTCATGAGCGTCAATCTTTCCAGCAAGCAGCTGGCGCAGGTTGCGCTCGTCAATCAGATTCGCGACGTGTTGCAGGAGACGCACGTTGAGCCGAAGCATTTGAAACTTGAAATCACCGAAAGCGCCGTCATGGAAAATGCCGAGACCGCCGTGCAGCTTCTGCGGCGACTGAAAGCGCTGGGCGTACAACTGAGCATCGACGACTTCGGCACCGGTTATTCGTCGCTCGGTTATTTGCACCGCTTCCCGGTGGACATTTTGAAGATCGACCGTTCGTTCATCGGCCGCATCGGCGAGGCCGCTGAGAATATTGAAATCGTGCGGACGATCGTGTCGCTGGCCGACAACATGGGCATGGAAGTCGTCGCCGAAGGCGTCGAGACGCTCGCGCAATTCAGTCAGCTGCGCGCGCTAAATTGTCAGTTCGGCCAGGGCTATCTGTTCTCGCGTCCCGCGGAAGCGAGCGCAATTGATGGCTGGATTTCCCGCACGCCTGACTGGCAAGTCGCACTGTTCCCCAAAGGTGAGGTCATCGCTCCCACCGCGGCGCCGGTGGTGCAATTAAGATCGGCGTAGGCTCAGTTCTAATTGGGGGTCAGGCCTTCGATTTTGCGATTCTCACAATGCCTGGACCCGTGGTCTGACAATGAGGTTTCGACGCCACATATGACGAAGAATCGCAAAATCGAAGGCCTGACCCCGTTTGGTTTTTCCCCGTTTAACGACCACGGAAGCAGCAATCCTGCCCGTTCTAAAAACACTTCTTAACTTCTTCCGCACGATTCTCAGGCAACAACTTTTCCAGATTCGGCCGATCTGCTGCTGAAGCGTCATCGGGCAAACGTATCTCGTAAATCGTCGGAGTTGCCTGACGAAAGCGGAAGTGTGGCTCGATTGCGGCGAGTTCTCGGATCTCTCCCGTTTGCCATGAGCACGGCTGCCACCAGCGCGGATCGACATCGATGAAGACACGCTGACCCGCGCGCAGATGCTGTTCAATCGTCTGTCGCAGCTGGCCCGCGGGAAACCCGGCCCCGGTGCCGATGTGAATCCACTGCCCCACCCGGATGCCTCGCCAGTAAGTCACAGCAACAGTAGCGAACCCGGCCATCACCACGGCGTCATTCGGCAACGATTGCAGTCGCTCGATGTAATCCCTCGCGAAGACGAGCCGCTCGCGATAATCGTGAATGCGCGTGCGCAACAGAAGACCCATCGTCAACGCGACGACAAGGATCACCGCAGTGATCGACGCAACGGCGTGCCGCGGACTCTTCAGTTTCGATGTGCCAAGAGTTAGAAGATATTTGGCGGCGAGCGGCGCCATCGCCGGCAATCCCGTCACGAAGTACCGCCAGTTGATCACCGTGCTGTAGTTAAGGATTAGTATCGCGTTGGCGAACAGTCCTACACCCGCCGCCAACAACAAGATCGTCCAGCCGCGACGGAGCCATTCGTTGACGATGGCGAACGGCAGGCTCACGAACACAACCGGCGATACCAGGACGAAGTACGCGACGAACGGCTTCAGGTTCGAGAGCGCCAGAGGATGACGTGCGGCTTCGCTGCGGCCAGATTCAAACCAGATGTGCCACTGCGCGCGATACCCCGCGCTTAAAGCGAACCACAACATGAACGGGCCGACGGCGAACAGAATGAATGCGAACAGCGAAGATGCGACCATCCCAATCGTTCGCCGTTCGAGTTTCCAGCCCACCAGGAAAGGCGCCAGCACGAGCCAGGGAAAATAGAATGCGTTCGTCTCGCGCAGATTTACCGCCAACCCCAGCAGTGCCGCGCCGGCCAAAACCAGCCCCACGCGCCGGCTTCTCAGTCCGCGTAGATGCACGATCAAGGCTGCCGCCAACAACCAAAGCGACGGCACTTCGGTCATCACCTGGCTGCCGTAGAGCACGACTACCGGGCATACCGCGATCATCAGCGCCGCTAGCGTTGCAGCTAACAACGAACGCGTCAGATCGCGTGCCAGGATCCAACACATGACGATCGCCAGCGGCACCTGGGCGACAACTGCAAACTTAAAAAGCAGGTAAGCGTTCTCAGGCCCAACGCCGAAAACTTTGTGCGCGAAGGCGTACAGGGCGAAGTTGAAGAGCGTGAAAAGCGACCGCCCCAAAGCCATTGGCGAAGGCTCGCCGTTTAAAGACGAGATCGTGTAATCAAGCGCGTCCCAGTCACCGATGAACGGGTTTAGATAGAAGAGCGTGAGCGCGAGGCCGAGCAACGCCGGCGGCAACCAGTAAAGGTACGAACGAGAAAACGCTTTCGGGAGTTCTTGGGGGTGGGGTTCGGCGCGGTCCGACCTCTCTTCTAACCCCTCTCCGCTAGCGGAGACGGGGAAAACGCGGCGAGTGATATCAGCGAAAGCTGCAACAAGCGACACAGCGTGAGTCTAACTATCGAGAGGCTTGGCGGACGAGATTTGGTGCAGCACGGACGGGGGCGGTTCAGCGGGTCGCGAAGTCTTGCGGCGGAGGTACTTCAGCGGCCGGATGTATTTCACATACTTACTGGCAGCGGGCCCAAACATCTTGCCCATCGTTTCGGAATCCATGTCTTCGAATGAATGAAGCCAGAACGGCACGGCGCATCCGCAGCGATCGCAATCCGCCTTCGGTCCAAGGATGCACTTCTCTTTGCGATTGCCGCTCACATCCCACGAAGCCATCTTTGACTCAGCCAGACAATTGTCCGTGACGGTGCGGCAGTTTTCCGAACGCAGCAGTTCCAAAGCGTGAGTGGTGCACTCAACCAGGTCCGGATACTTCGCTTTGATTGCGAGGAGGCGATCGATCACGCGATCGCGCTCTTCATAATTCAGCCAAAGCTTGTCGGCCTCGGGTTGGCCGTGCATGTAGGTGTAGAACTCGAAAATGATGCCGCTATTGATCGGTTCGTTCTGCCATTCTTCGACGAACTGTTCCAGTTCGCCCTCGTTCTCGCGCGTCAGGACGGTAGCAATGCCGATGCGCAGTCCGCGCTCAGCCGCGTCGCGAATCATTCGCTTGATCCGCTGATAAGTCTTCGCCCCGCGCAGACGATCGTGGCGCGTTTCGACGCCGTCAACCGACACTTTGAAGTTCACATGCGGCCAGTCCGGAATTCGAATCGTGCCGTTCGTGACGACCATGTTGCGACGAAAGTAGCGCGAACCCATCTCGATGATTTCCTGGCGCATCAACGGCTCGCCGCCCACCCAGGTGCATGAGAAGAAGGGGAAGCCTTCGGCTTTCAACTTGTCAAAGAATGCGCGCCAGCGCTCGACGGCGAGATTTTCGGGCTGCTCATGCTCAAAGAAGTAACAATGATGACAGCGCAGGTTGCACTGGTTCGTCACATCCACCGAGCACACGGCGTCTTTGGGAATGCCTTCGAGCGCAAAGCGCGTGAGCTGGCGAATTGGATTGGCTTTGCCGGTCATTGAGGTCGCGAATCGAAGTCTAATACAGACGGATGCTCACGGGAAGCGAGGGTCGCGAATCTGACGGCCGTCTCTGTGTCCCCGTGCCCACCTCTGTGCCTCTGTGGTGAACGTCCGTCAGCAACGACTCACCACAGAGACACTGAGAATTCATTGAGACACAGAGCAATTCAACCAGATCCCTACTTGCGGCCGTTGTCGCGAGGGGCGAGTTCCATGCGCTACACTACGCGGTCACTTCAGTCTCCATGGCCAAACACGGACAGCTCAGAACGAATCTCGAATACTGGCTGGCGCGAACCATTCTCTGGTTCTTTTCGCTGCTGCCGCTGTCGTCCGCGATTCGTGAGGGGCGAGGGTTTGGGCGATTGGGATTGGCGTTTAGCAAACTGCGACGGACTGGCCGGCGGAATCTCGAGCTGGCTTTTCCCGAAGCGTCACCGCCCGAACGTGAAGAACTTCTGCGTGGATGTTTTGAGAATCTGGGCCAAGCGCTTGGCGTGTTCAGCCACTTTCCAAACGAGTCGCCGGAATCGTGGCGCATGTTTGTCGATTGCGATGGTCTTGAGCGGCTGGCGGCAGCGCGCGAAACCGGGCGCGGCGTGATCCTGTTCACCGGCCACATTGGCGCTTGGGAGTTGTCGAGTTTTGCCCTGTCGCTGTTCGATCAGCCGTTGAGTTTTCTCGTGCGTCGGATTGATAACCCAAAGGTTGAAGCGCTGGTCGATCGGTATCGCATGAGCCGCGGGAATCGAACTATCGACAAGATGAACGCCGCCCGCGAGATGCTTCAGATTCTGCAAAGCGGCGGCACGCTGGGAATCCTCGTCGATCTGAACACGCTCGATCGCGAAGCAGTGTTCGTTGATTACTTCGGCGTTAAAGCCGCCACCACTTTTATTGTCGCGAAGCTTGCTTTACGAACCGGTGCGGATGTTTTTCCGGTGTTCGCACCGTGGGACAAAGCGCGCGGCAAGTTTGTCGTGCAGGTCGGCGAACCGCTGCGCGTCGATCGCTCGAACGACGAAACCGAAGACGTGCGCCGGCTCACGCAGGCGATGACCGGCGTCGTTGAAGATTACGTGCGTCGTTATCCCGATCAGTGGCTTTGGATTCATCGGCGCTGGAAAACGCGCCCGCCAGGCGAACCCGAGATCTATGGTTGAGCATGCCGTCTGTAGCTAACATCGAACGGGCTTATGCGCCTTCCGATCTGTCGTCGTATTCGTTCCTTGAACGGGTGATGATTCGCGCCGTCGGACTGGCGCTATATGCCGTCCTAAAACTGCTTGGCTCGACCGTGAAGTTCGAGGTCGAGGGTTGGGAAAACCTGGAAGCAGCATCGGCTGGCGGCAAACTTCCCATTTACACCACCTGGCACAATGGCGTTTTCCTTTCGACGTATTTCTGGCGCGACCGCGGGATCGTCGTCATGAGTTCACGCAGCTTCGACGCGGAATACACCGGGCGTTTGATTAAGCGATTCGGGTACGGGACCGTGCGCGGTTCGTCAACGCGCGGTCATACCGGCGCGTCGATCGAGATGATCCGGCTCATGCGCGTGGGCTGCCCCGCCGGCTTCACGATCGATGGCCCGAAGGGTCCGCGGCATGTCGCAAAAATGGGCGCCGTCTTGATCGCTAAAAAGGCCGGCCAACCCGTGCTGCCATTCGTGATCGTGCCGGCGAAGTCCTGGGAGATTCGCAAGAGCTGGGATCTGACTCAGATACCAAAACCGTTTACCCGCGCGCGGGTAATTATCGCGCCGCCGCTCTACGTAGAAGCCGATGCTGCGGCTAGCGCGCTTAACGCAAAACGCGATGAGCTTCAGCGCACCCTGGAGGCACTGACACAAAAGGGCGCGCAGTGGCGGGCCAGTATTTCCTGAACCTCACTTCGTGTAGTAGGATTGCGCCACCGGTTTTAAGTCTAGGGTTCACCTGCAAGTTCGAAGTACCAACTTGAACCTGAACCTGTATCTTGAGCTGTATTCACGGGAGGCCCGATGATCAATCAGGAACGCATCAAGAATCTTCTGCTCGAATTCGTGCAGATCGACAGTCACTCGCGCAAGGAACGCGAAATCGCCGAGCGCATCAAGAAGTACTGCGAAGAAATGGGCGCACAGGTCGAGATTGACGACGCGGGCGAAAAGGTCGGCGGCAACAGCGGCAATGTGATTGCCCGGTTTCCCGGCACGATCACCAGCGCCGAGCCGATCATGATGAGCGCGCACATGGACACGGTCGTTCCCGGCGAAGGCGTAAAGCCGATTGTTGAAGGCGACATCATTCGCACGGACGGCACGACGGTGCTGGGCGGCGACGACAAGAGCGGCTGCGTCGTGATCATCGAAGTGATTCGCTCGCTTCAGGAGCAGAACATTCCGCACACGCCGATCGAAGCGATCTTTTCCATCTGCGAAGAAGTGGGGTTGCTCGGCGCGAAGAACGTTGATGTAACTAAGATCAAAGCCAAGTACGGAATTGTTTTCGATTCCGACGATCCCGGATTTCTTTTCACTAAAGGTCCCTCCGCGAATCACATGGAGTACCGGATTCACGGCCTCGAATCGCACGCCGGCGTCGCGCCAGAGGAAGGCATCTCGGCCATTAGGATCGCGGCCGAAGGCATTGCGGTAATGAAACTCGGACGCATCGATGAAGAGACCACCGCCAACATCGGCCAGATTGAAGGCGGCATGGCGACCAACATCACTCCGAACCTGGTCGTCATGAAAGGCGAGGCCCGTTCGCACAGCGAAGAGAAACTCGAAGCGCAAACCCAACACATGACGAAGTGCTTTGAAGACGCCGCCGCCAAGTACGAAGTCACCGTGGCCGGCAAAACCACGAAGGCATCCGTTGAAGCTCACGTTGTCCGCGAATACTCGTCAATGGATGTGCCGGACGCATCGCATGTAGTTCAACTCGTGCTCAAAGCAGCGCAACGAATGGGTCTCGACGTCAAAACCATGGCTTCGGGCGGTGGCTGCGACGCAAACGTTTTCAACCGCAAAGGGATCGAGTGCGCCAACCTCGGCACGGGCATGCGCGCCATTCACACGGTGAAAGAGTGGCTCGATGTGAAAGACATGTACGCGTCGGCTGAGATGACCTTGGAAATAATGAAGCTGAACGGCGAGCTGGCGATGAAAGCGTCGGCGACGGGCGCTTAAAATCCGCGCCTTTACAACAACCTGCCATGAGTGATGACAACCCTCAGGTGATCATCATCGCTGGGCCGAATGGAGCAGGCAAAACCACGCTTGCTCCTTTTCTTTTGCGCGACGGTCTTGGCGTAATGGAATACGTGAATGCCGATCCGATTGCGAGTGGCCTTTCCGGTTTCGATACGAGGAGCGTAGCTTTTGAAGCCGGACGAATTATGCTGCGCCGGATTCATGAGTTGGCGCAACAGAGAAAGACATTCGCCTTCGAAACCACGCTGTCAGGGAAATCCTATGCCCCATGGATTCGCGGGCTCAAAAACAGCGGCTATCGGTTTCAACTGCTTTTTCTATGGCTTAGAAGTGCCGAGTTGGCAGTCGAACGAGTGCGCGAACGAGTCCGTGATGGCGGTCATGACGTTCCTGAACATATAGTTCGGAGACGATATGCGGCCGGACTAAGAAACTTCTGGAAAATGTACAAGCCATTGGCCGACAGTTGGGCAGTGTATGATAATTCCACTTTCTCTGAGCCAGGTCTTGTGGCGAAGGGAAGCGGGATGGATCCAGACCCCTTTATCCATACTGATCTCTGGAGTGTTTTTCGTGAATCCCAAGATTAGACTGACAAATCGTCTGTTTGCAGAAGATGGCGAAGAAGTTGAACGCATTCTACGGCTTGCTGTGCACCATGCTTTGCTAAGGCACAAGCGGCTCGGGAATCCGATTGCTGCGTGGAGGGATGGCAGGGTGGTCATAATTCCTCCGGAAGAGATTCCGGTGACAGGACCCCACGAGCCATCTCAGACACGCACATGACCGTGAGCAATGCCTCCACGCTGGACCCACATCACGATCAACTGTAGCGACCTGGAACGGTCAATCGATTTCTACACATCGCTGTGCGGTCTTTCGATCGTTCGCGACCGCCGGCCGGAAGGCCGCCACAACGTTTGGCTCGGACCGAAGACGGCTGCCGGCCAGGATCCTGTATTCGTCCTGGTCGTAGTGCAGGATGAAGTGAAAGCCCGCCTCGATCACTTCGGATTTCAGTGCGAGTCGCGCGCAGAAGTCGATCGCATTGCCGAACTGGCGCGGCAGCAAAACATTCTCGTTGAGCCGCCCATGGATATTGGCGGCGTCGTGGGTTACTTCACGATGGTGCGCGATCCAGATGGACATCTGGTTGAGTTCACGGCGGGCCAGCCGCTGAAGGGGCTCGGCGATTGACCGTCTTTCATTCGCACCGCGCTTCAGCGCGGTGAATTGCAGGGCTCAATGAGAGGGAAACCGTTTAAACGGTTTCCAGTATTTCAAATTTGCTTAACCCACCGCGCTGAAGGGCGGTGTGAATGAGACTCCATGATTCGACCCTTCCGCGGCGTTCATCCGCAAATTCACGATACGGCTTTCATCGCCGACAGCGCGCAGATTATCGGCGACGTTCACGTTGGCGAGCAGGCGTCAGTCTGGTTCGGTTCAGTCGTGCGCGGTGACATGTTCTACATCCGCATCGGCGATCGCACGAACGTCCAGGACAATTGCGTCATTCACACGCGCACCGGCGAGAAGCCGACGATTCTGGAAGAGGAAGTCACCGTCGGTCACAGCGTGACGCTGCACGGCTGCTACGTTGAACGGAAGTCTCTGATTGGGATTGGATCGATCGTGCTGGACGACGTTCGCGTCGGCGCTGAATCATTGGTCGCAGCGGGATCTTTGATCTCTCCCGGCACAATCATTCCGCCGCGTTCACTGGTGATGGGAATGCCCGCACGTGTGAAGCGGCCATTAACTGATGAAGAAGTCTTGAGTCTCGATCGCTTCTGGCAAAACTACGTTGAGTATTCGGCGGCGTATCTGAAGGAGTAATTATTTGACATTTGGGATTTGAGATTTGGCATTGGTCAATTATTACCTGATGCACGCGGGAAATTAAATTTCAAACCTCAAAAGAAATGGCAAATGCCAAATCTCAAATGCCAAATGTCAAATATTAAGCTCTCTTCTCTTGCGGCGGTTGCTCTGGCGGGCTGAGCGGCATCAACTCACTCTTGTATCCGCATCCTTCCGCGTCTGAGCAGTATTTGGTGGTTCCCTTCTTCGTCGTCTTCTCCAGCACAAACGGTTTGCCACATTGCGGACATGGTTCCTGCACCGGCTTGTCCCAATAAACTTCCTCACACTTCGGATAATTCGCGCAGCCGTAGAAGATTTTTCCGCGGCGCGACTTCTTCACCACGATCTCTCCGCCGCAACCCGGCCGCGGACACTTCATGCCAATCGTTTCCTGCTTGATATATTTGCACTTCGGATAGTTTGAGCACGAGACGAATTCGCCGAAACGGCCCTGGCGGCGCACGAGCTGCGCGCCATCAACCGGACAGTTTTCGTCGATCGGCACCGGCGCGGCGGTCATCTTCCCGCTCTTCGAAATCTTGCGAATGTTCCGGCATTCGGGATAGCCCGAGCAGCCGTAGAATGGCCCGAAGCGGCCGCGCTTTAGCTGCATCTGTTTGCCGCAGAGTTCGCACGCCTCGATTTCTTCTTCACCGTCAGCGGCCGGAGCGGAATCCGCCGGGGCTGCTGGTTCGGCATCGCGCGTCGCACTGCAACTGTTACACTTCAGGTACTTACCAAAGCGACCCAGCTTTTGCACCATGCCGGGCGTGCCGCACTTCAGGCACACTTCATCGGTAGGCGTTTCCTTCTCTTTGACCGTCTTCGCGTACTTTTCGAACTGCGCCAGGTCTTTGCTGAAAGTCCCGTAGAAGTCGCTGATGGCGTCGGTCCACTTGAGCTTTCCTTCCTCGATCTCATCGAGCTCTTCTTCCATACGCGCGGTATAGGTTTCGTTGAAGAGATCGTCGAACCCGCCTTCGATCAAAACGTCGTTGACGGTCTTGCCGAGTCCGGTCGGATGAAAGCGCCCTTCTTTTTTCTCGACGTACTCGCGATCCTGGATCGTCGTCATGATCGCCGCGTACGTTGAGGGCCGGCCGATACCTTTTTCTTCAAGCGCCTTCACCAGCGTTGCTTCCGTAAACCGCGGGGGTGGTTCGGTGAAATGTTGTTCCGGATCGATTGTGTTCAGCGCCAGCGTCTCGCCTTTTGTTACCAGTGGCAGCGTGCGTTCATCCTCTTCATCTTCGGCCGGTTTCTCGTCGCGGCCCTCCTGATAAACTTTCAGGAAGCCGTCAAACTTCTGCACTGATCCGGTCGCGCGGAAAATGAATCGGCCGGCTTGAATATCGATCGTGGTTTGATCGAACAACGCCGGCATCATCTGCGACGCGACGAACCGCTGCCAGATCAACCTATAGAGCTTTAGTTCTTCCGGCTTTAGATACTGCGCCAGCGAATCGGGCGTGCGCGTGACGTCCGTCGGACGAATCGCCTCGTGCGCATCCTGAGCGTCTTTCTTCGACCGGTAGTGAACGGCCTTTTCCGGGAGATAATTTGCGCCGTACTGCTGATCGATAAACCCGCGCACTTCGCCGAGCGCGGTCTCGCTGACTCTGGTCGAGTCCGTGCGCATGTAGGTGATCAAGCCGACCGAACCTTCGCTGCCCAGCTCGATCCCTTCATAGAGATGCTGCGCGATCATCATCGTGCGCTTCACCGGAAAACTCAGCTTGCGCGACGCTTCCTGCTGTAACTTTGAAGTGATGAACGGCGGGACCGGATTACGTTTCCGTTCCTTGGTGGTGACTTCGTTGACGACAAACGTTTGCTGCCTGGCTTCCGCGACGATTTCGTTCGCCTGCGCATCGTTGCCGATAAGAATCTCGGATTTCTTTAGATCCTGATCGAAGCCGCTGGTCTTAACAGTTTGCTCGTCAACTTTCAGCAATCGCGCGGCAAACGGCGGCGGTTGTTTACCGGTCAAATTCGCCGCGATCGTCCAGTACTCGGTTTTGATGAACGCTTCAATCTCGCGCTCGCGCTCGACCACCATCCGCAAGGCGACCGATTGCACGCGCCCGGCACTCAAGCGTCCGCCGATCGTGCGACACAGCAACGGCGAAACTTTGTAGCCAACCAAACGATCGAGTATGCGCCGCGCCTGCTGAGCATCTACCAGGTTCTCATCGATCTGTTTCGGATGGTCGAACGCGGCCTGCACCGCGCGCTTGGTAATCTCATTGAACATCACGCGATACGTCGGCACGACCGGTTTCTTCGGAACAATCTCTTCCGCGAGGTGCTGGCAAATCGCTTCACCTTCACGATCCGGGTCGGCCGCGAGATAGATGGCATCGACGGTTTTCGCCGCCTTCTTTAGATCGGCAACAATCTTCTTGTTGTTTCGCTTTCGGGAATCGGGAATGACCTCGTAACTCGGCTCAAAGTTGTTTTGGATGTCCACGCCGAGGCCCTTCGAAGGCAGATCTTTGATATGCCCGATCGAGGCCTTCACGATGAAGTCCTTACCGAGATATTTGTTGATCGTTTTCGCCTTGGCGGGCGATTCGACGATTACGAGATTCTTTGCCATTACCAAGTATTATTCCGGCACGCACTGATGAATCTTCGGCGGCGGAAGGTTGCTTACCTATCGTTTCCCAAGGGTTTTGAGTGCGGTTGAAAATGCACCAGGAAGCGCTGTGCCGTCAAATCGGGTGAGCAAAAGCTGCGAAAACATCGCTAAAAGTGTATTCTAGCCAAGGTTCCCTAACGACAATCAGCAACGAGGTAAGTCATGTCAAAAAGTTTAGCCATACTTGGCATTCTGGTTCTTTGCGCGTCTGCAATTTTCGCTTTGAGTCCCGCCGAGCCGCCGGCCGTTGGGACCGTTGCTCCGGAATTCACTCTGAAGACCAATGAAGGTAATCAGGCCTCGCTGAAGGACTTTCGCGGAACTTGGGTCGTGCTTTATTTCTACCCGAAAGACTTCACCAGCGGCTGTACGCTGCAAGCCCGCAACTTCCAGATGGATTCGGAGAAGTACAAAGCGGCCAAGGCCATCGTTCTCGGAATCAGTGTCGATACCGCGGAATCGCACGCGAGTTTTTGTCAGAAAGAAGGCCTGACTTTCAAACTGCTTTCAGACACGGAGACTAAGGTCTCTGACGCCTACGGCTCCTTGATGGAGTACAACGGCATGAAGCTTTCGGCGCGCAACACTTTCATCATCGACCCGCAGGGCAAAGTCGCGAAGGTCTTTCTGAAAGTGAAGCCTCTGGGCCACAGCGCAGAAGTTCTTGCCGCACTGGCTGAACTCCAAAAGTAACTTCGGTTACATCCGGCGCACAAAGCATTTGCCCGGAAGCGCGCGAATTAACTCGCGCATTTCGAGCGCGAGCAACGCGCTGGTGAGTTGTGTAATCGAGAGCTTTGTCGCGTCCGCGAGCGCGTCGATCTGCTGGGGAGTGTCCGTCGCCAGCAGCTTGAAGATCGCTCGTTCATGATCTGACAGATCAGAAGGAGTGAGTTGAAGCTGATCGACCAGTTCGCCCTTCTTTGTGCGTTTTCGACTTGGCGGCGGGAGAAGTTGCGCCGCGATTTCGGCCGGCAATTCGCCGGCGACATCCTGCCATTGTTGCACCAGCTTCGCTCCGGCGCCTTTGATCAGATAGTTCGTCCCGAATGAATTTCGTGAAGTGATGTTCCCGGGGACCGCGAACACTTCGCGGTTCTGCTCCATGGCCAGGCGTGCAGTGATCAGAGAGCCGGAATTCTCGGCAGCTTCAATGACGACCACTCCCAAACTCAACCCGCTGATAACGCGATTGCGATACGGAAAGTTTTCTGAGACGGGAGGTGTAGCCAGCGGAAACTGAGTGACTAACGCGCCGCCGTTTTGCAGAATCTCCATTGCCAGTTTGCTGTGATCGCGAGGATAGAACCGATCGAGACCCGTTCCCATCACCGCGACAGTTTTCCCACCAGCCTCAAGCGCGCCACGATGCGCAGCCGCATCGATGCCACGCGCCATTCCGGAAACAATCGTTACGCCTCGCTGCGCTAATTCGCGAGACAGCATCAACGCAGCGTTTTGGCCGTACGTCGAACAACGACGCGACCCGACGATCGCGACGCATGGTCGGTCGAGGCATTCTGCCCATGCGCCGCGCACGTACAGCACGACCGGTGGATCGTACGTCTCGCGCAGAAGCGTCGGATAGACTCCGTCGTCAAGCACGATGATGTCGCCGCCGAGCTTGCGAACGTTTTCAACCTCACGTTCAGCGCGTTCGAACAGCTCGCGACTGGCGATGCTCTCGATCGCCTCAGGTGTCAGGCGCAGCAAAGCGAGCTCTCGTCTCGGGGCATCGAAAATCGCTTCCGCCGATCCGAAATGTTCCAGCAGGCGCGCAGTCACGCGCGGGCCAACACCGGGAGTCATGTTGAGAGCAATCCAATCTTTCATTGAGAGGCATCAGTTTAGCGTGTGTACGTGATTCTCTCGGTCGAGACGGCCGGGCCACTTCTTAAATGCAGGGCACCACCGCATTTCCTTTCGTTCGACAAAATCGGCGCAATGTCGTTACTCTATCTACCCATTTTCCGCCACGGAGGCGCATCTGTTCTGGTGAATGGCGCGGTCTTCAAAACCGTTAGTGAGACTGCGAGAGCAGGCTCAGGTAGGTTCGATTCCTACACGCCTCCGCCAATTTTCTTTCGCCAAAATTTCCTCGCCCTGCGTCTGAATCTGTGATTGGCCCGTGTAGCGCAAATTGTTAATTTGCGCGATGCGCAAGATGACATCTTGCGCTACAAAAAAGGAGAGCACATGAAGACTTACTTTTCGAGATTTGCTTTGGCTTTGGCAGTTGCCTTCCTGCTGATTCCCGCTGTCACGCAGGCACAACCGCGCGTCGCGCGTGGACGCGTCTACACCAAAGCCGACGTCGATCGCATCATCAAGCGCGTCGAAGATCGTGGTGACAAGTTCGAGAAAGAGTTCGACAGAGCCCTGGATCGTAGCCGCCTCAACGACACGCGGCGCGAAGATCAGCTGAACGATTACGCCGAGGACTTGGAGAAAGCTACCGATGAACTGCGTCGCGAATTCGATCGTCGCGATGCGTGGGCCGAGAACAAGGCTGAGGTGCGAAGGTGTTTGGAAATCGCGACGAAGCTTAATGTCGCGATGCGCAACCGGCGTTTGGGAGCGAAGGTCGAAAACACCTGGTCCGCGCTGCGTTACGAGTTGAACACGCTGGCAGATGTTTACAACCTGCCGCCGGTTGGCTCGGCTCAGTACTGAGTGACACAGACTTCAGTCTGTGTTTTGAAGATCACAGAAGACGTTTCAATCATAGGCGCGGAGTGACTCTCCAGTTGCTCCGCGCTAATTGTTTTGGAGTACGCGTTCACACTGGATCCTCTCATTCACACCGCGGCTTTAGCCCGGTGGCAATTTGCTTCAATACACGGAAACCGTTTAAACGGTTTCCCCTGCACGCTCGGCAAGCTGATCGCCGCGCTAAAGCGACGGCGAGAATGAGAGATTCTCTCAAACTCAACCTTTCTTTCGTCGCTTGACCCGTCTTCCTCGTTCTCTTATCATTCTCGTTTTCGAACGAGCGTTCGAATTTCGACTGGTGGCACTGACTTTGAGTCTGTGCGGAACCAGACGCATCACAGACTGAAGTCTGTGCCACATTCATGATTAACTTTCAAACTTCTCCGGACCAATACAAGCACTGGAAGCTGTCGTTTGACGGCGGCGTCGCAAAGCTTTCCATGGACGTCGCCGAAGACGAGACGCTGGCGGATGGCTACAAGCTCAAATTGAATTCGTATGATCTCGGCGTCGATATCGAGCTCGCCGATGCGATTCAGCGAATCCGGTTCGAACATCCCGAGGTGCGCGCCGTCGTCGTCACCAGCCTGAAGCCGCGCATTTTCTGCGCCGGCGCGAACATCTACATGCTCGGGACGTCATCGCACGCGTTCAAAGTCAATTTCTGCAAGTTTACAAATGAAACGCGCTGCGCGATTGAAGACGATTCAAGAGCTTCCGGACGGCGCTACCTGGCCGCTTTAAATGGAACCGCGTCTGGTGGCGGCTACGAACTCGCGATCGCCTGCGACGAGATTTACCTGGTCGACGACGGCAACTCGGCCGTTTCCCTTCCCGAGGTCCCTTTGCTCGGCGTGTTGCCGGGTACGGGCGGGCTGACGCGTCTGGTGGATAAGCGCAAAGTGCGGCGCGATCGCGCGGATGTCTTCTCGACGCTGGCCGAAGGTCTGAAAGGCAAGCGCGCGAAAGAGTGGGGGTTGATCGACGACTCGTTTGCGACGAGCAAGTTTCAGGAAGCGGTTGATGAGCGCGTAGCGCAAATTGTTAATTTGCGTTCTGACGGCAACTCGCAAGCTAACAACTTGCGCCACACCGGAATTAAGCTCAACCCTCTTCAAGTCGAATCCACTGAAAACACCCGCGATTACAAATACGTTTCGCTGAAGCTTCATCGCGACAAACGCTATGTCGATTTGATAGTTCGTGCGCCGGAAGGCGACCTCCCAACTTCAGCCGATGAGATTCAAAAGCTGGGCGAAGACTACTGGCCGCTGCGTGCCTATCGAGAGCTGGACGACGCGCTCCTGCATCTGCGCGTGAACGAAGCTGAGATCGGTTTGGTGTGTATTCGCACTGAAGGAAATATTGAAAGCGTGCTCGCGGTTGATAAAGCGCTGGCCGCCAATCGGGATAACTGGCTGGTGCGCGAAATCATCCTTTACATGTCGCGCGTCTTGCGCCGGCTGGATCTAACGGCGAAAAGTTTCTTCTCGATCATCGAGCCCGGCAGTTGCTTCGCCGGCAATTTGTTCGAGTTGGTGCTCGCATCCGATCGCAGCTTCATGCTGAACAGTCCGGACGAAAAGGTTGAAGTTGCTTTGAGCGAATTGAACACCGGCGCGTTTCCGATGAGCAATGGATTGACGCGTTTGCAATCGCGTTTCCTGGCCGAACCCAAGAAAGCTTATGAGGCATTCGCGCGCGAAGGTTCGTTCGACACTGAAGCCGCGGACGAAGCCGGGCTGGTCACTTTCGCG
Organism: Pyrinomonadaceae bacterium; assembly: GCA_049273695.1. GTDB lineage: Bacteria > Acidobacteriota > Blastocatellia > Pyrinomonadales > Pyrinomonadaceae > UBA11740. The sequence continues at coordinate 70,793 of JBASRE010000014.1, read as the reverse complement.
CCTGATGATCTGGATTGGGAAGACGAAATTCGTTTGGCGATTGAAGAGCGTACTTCGCTTTCGCCAGACGCTCTGACCGGCATGGAAGCATCTTTGCGCTTCGCCGGACCGGAAACCATGGACACGAAAATCTATGGCCGATTGACGGCGTGGCAGAATTGGATCTTCCAGAGACCGAATGCTGTCGGCGAGCACGGCGCTTTAACAAATTATGGAAAGCCGACGCAGGCGAAGTTTGATTACAAACGAACTTAACCATTGGCCATTGATTCATTGACTCATTGAATCAATGAACCGATGGAGCAATGAATAAATAACAGATGAATCTCAACGAACGAATTCCAAACAACGTTAACTTGAGCGAAGACAAACGTCTTCAGCGCGCGCTGGAGAAGTGGCTGCCGAACTTTCTCGATTGGTGGCAAGACATGGGGCCGGAAGGGTTTCAGCAGAAAGATGTTTGGTTGCGCACGGCGATCGACGTTGGCAGCGAAGGCTGGGCCCATTTCGATTACGTGAAGATGCCGGAGTACCGCTGGGGAATTTTTCTCGAGCCTGCGCAGCCCGCCGCGAAGGTGGGGTTTGGGGACAATTATGGCCAGCCTGTTTATCAGGAAGTGCCGGGTGAGTTTCGCAATCCTTTGCGGCGCATCATCGTGACGCAGGGCGACACCGAACCAGCTTCAGTCGAGCAGCAACGTCTCCTCGGCAGCACTAGTCCGTCGCTCTACGATATGCGGAACCTGTTTCAGGTGAACGTTGAAGAAGGGCGCCACCTTTGGGCGATGGTCTATTTGTTGCACGCGTACTTCGGTCGCGATGGCCGCGATGAAGCCGATGCGCTGCTTGAGAGGCGCAGCGGCAATCCGGATAAGCCGCGCATCCTCGAAGCCTTCAACCAGCCTTGCGACGACTGGTTGAACTTCTACGCGTTCACTATGTTCACCGATCGCGACGGCAAGTATCAGTTGTCGGCGCTGGCTGAATCTGGTTTCGAGCCGCTCGCGCGCACGTGCAAATTCATGCTGACCGAAGAGGCGCATCACATGTTCGTCGGCGACACGGGCTTGAGCCGCGTGGTCAAACGCACTGCGCAATTGATGAAACAAAATCCGAACGAAGAGGTGCGCGAGCTCGGCGGCATTCCCCTCGGAATTATTCAGAAGTACATCAACTTCTGGTTCAGCTATTCGCTCGATCTGTTTGGCGGCGAGATCAGTTCAAACTCAGCGGACTTCTTCGCGGCCGGCTTGAAAGGCCGTTTCAAAGAGCAGGAGCAGTACACCGATCACATTGCGGCAGAGGGTTCCTTCTCGATGTTGGTCGTCGAAGACGGCAAACTCGTGCCACGCGAAGTCCCTTTGCGAAACGCTCTGAACGAAGTCCTGCGCGGTGAGTATGTGAAGGACTGCGAAAAAGGTTTGGCGCGTTGGAACAAGGCGCTTACGGATGAAGGTCTCAGCCAGCGCCTGTATCTGCCGAACATTCGTTTCCATCGGCACGTTGGCGAATACGCAGGGCATAACTTCGATATCGAAGGCAATCTGATCACGAAAGAACAGTTTGAAGCGATGAAAGACGAATGGCTGCCGACAATGGAAGATCGTGAATACGTGCGCAGCTTGATGAAGCCGGTGACGGAAGTCGGCAAGATCGCCAACTGGATTGCGCCACCGACTTCGGGAATCAAGGGCAAGCCGTTCGAGTTTGAGTATGTAAGATTGTGAGATTTAGTCATTGATTCATTGACTCATTGGTTCATTGGCTTCCCGGCCAAAGCTTCGACCGATTCAATGGATCAATGAATCAATGGGTCAATGGATCAATCATCAATGGATCAATCAAACGACCTAAGCCGTTACGATAAAAAGCTGGAGCACATCCTGCGCACGTCCGCGCGTATCTTCGCCGAGAAGAGTTATCACTCGACCTCCATGCGCGACATCGCGCGCGAGACGGACGTGAGTCTTTCCGGCCTTTATCACTACTGCAAATCCAAAGAAGAGCTGCTCTTTCTAATTCAGGATCATTGCTTCGGACGCGTGTCTGAGCGGCTCGAAGAACGAATAAAGACGGTCAGCGATCCATTCGAGAAGCTACGGATTCTGATCGATAACCATCTGTCATTCTTTGCCGCGAACATGGCCGAGATGAAGGTCTTGTCGCACGAAGCGGAATCGCTCGCGGGGGACCTGCACAAGCACGTGACGACAAAGAAAGAGCGTTACGCAAGGCTCGCTCGCAAGATTCTCAGGGAAATCCAGGAACAGAACGGCAAGGGTACGGGCGTCGATTTGACGATCGCGACTTATGCTTTGTTTGGGATGATGAACTGGATTTACAATTGGTACGATCCGACCGGCAAGTTGTCTGTGCACCAACTCGTCGATAACATTACGCGGCTGTTCCTGAACGGGTTTCTGTCTTCATCAACCGAACGCCTGGCGATGCCGGCGCCGCGCACTGAAAAGATCAGCGTCTGGCGCACAGCGTAAAAAGTGGCGTTAGAGTACCGACTTTAGTCGGGCTCTTTCTGTAATCGCGACAACGGCCCAACTAAAGTTGGTACTCTGACGCCCGTTAGCGAAACGATCGCGCGACTTTTATGTCAACACAAGCAGCACAACAAAGATTGATCGATTACTCAGTTGCGGCAGGCGTGGCGCTCGTCACGCTGAACGATCCGCCCGCGAACACTTATTCGTACGAGATGATGCAGCAGCTCGACGCGCGCATTCTCGAAGCGCGGATGGATGAGAGCGTGCAAGTGATCGTCATCACCGGCGCAGGCGAGAAATTCTTTTGCGCGGGCGCGAACATAGCAATGCTCGGCGAAGTGACGCCCGAATTCAAATACTACTTTTGCCTGCACGCGAACGAGACGCTTTGCCGTCTCGAGCAAACGCCGAAGCTCGTCATCGCTGCGATGAACGGTCACTGTGTCGGTGGCGGTTTGGAAGTCGCGATGGCGGCAGATATCCGCATTGCGCGGCGCGGCGCAGGCAAGATGGGGCTGCCGGAAGTTTCGCTCGGGGTTCTGCCGGGCACAGGCGGAACGCAACGTTTGACACGTCTCGTCGGCAAGTCAAAAGCGATCGAGTTGATGGCCACGGGCGAGTTGTTCGACTTTGAAAAGGGCGAGCAGCTTGGTTTGGTCAACCGCATCATCGACGCAGCGGACGGCGCCGATTTTATGAAGCAGGTTATGGACTATGCGCGCCAGTTCACCACGCCTAATAAAGCGTCGCGCGCAGTCGGCCGCATTAAGCGCGCCGTGCAAACGGGCGCCGAGATACCGTTCGAATCCGCGCTGGCACTGGAACGTGAGCTTCAGCAGCAGTTGTTCCAGTCTGAAGATGCGAAGGAAGGACTGGACGCGTACGTGAACAAGCGAAAAGCGGAGTTTAAAGGAAAATAATGTGGAGTGCGCCGGCAGAGCGGAGCGGCGACGGCGCTTTGGATCTCGCTGCTCGGATCGTTTGATCCAAAGCGGTGTCGCGCTACGCTTGCCACCGCACTCCAAATTTGAGTCATGTCTGACGAATTTATCAAAGTCACCGAAGGCGCCGGCATCGTCACGATCACTTTGAACCGGCCCGAACGTCTCAACTCGTTCGTCGGCCACATGCGACGTGATTTGGCCGAAGCTCTCGAAGAAGCAGGCAGTGATCCAACCGTGCACGTCGTGATCATCACGGGTGCGGGTCGCGCGTTCTGTGCCGGCGGCGACGTGAACTTCATGGCTGAACTGGTCGAACGCAACGACTCGGAAGAGTTTGCGCGACTGCTCGGCGCTTCGCGCCGTGTGATCCTCGCGATTCGGCACATGAACAAGCCCGTGATCGCTCAGATAAATGGACCGGCTTCCGGCGCCGGTTTCAATCTCGCGCTGGCGTGCGACCTGCGCGTGGCTTCAACCGACGCGACGTTCAGTCAGTCATTCGTCAAGATCGGTTTTCATCCTGACTGGGGCGGCAGCTATTTCCTGCCGCGCACGCTGCCGTCGAACATCGCCTGCGAACTATTTTTCCTGGGCGATTCGATTGACGCGCAGAAAGCCTTTGAGCTCGGGCTCTTGAATCGTGTCACGGCGCCGGAAGAACTCGAAGCGGAAACGCGCAAGCTGGCGGAGCGGCTTCGGGAGGGCGCCTCTATTTCAATCGCCGCCGCGAAACAAGCGGTGTACGCAGGCGAGCACGATTCGCTCGAGCAAATGCTGCAGTACGAAGTGGACGCGCAGCTCCGCTGTTTTGAATCGGACGACGCGCGCGAGGGCCTGCGTGCGTTCCTTGAGAAGCGTCCGCCGAAATTTACCGGAAGATAGATTTGGAGTGCGCCGGCAGAGCGAAGCGGCGACGGCGCTTTGGATTAGCGTTATGCTAAGGTAATCGATCGATCCAAAGCGGTGTCGCGCTACGCTTACCACCGCACTCCAAATTCGTTGCGTATGAAGCTCGCCAATAGACTCGCCTTTATCACCGGCGGCGGCCGAGGCATTGGTCGCGCGATCGCGCACGCCTTCGCGGCTGAAGGCGCTGGTGTTGCCGTCGCCGCGCGCACCCTCGCCGAAGTGAATGCCGTCGCGAAGGAAGTCACCACCCAATTCGGAACTGACGCCTTGGCGCTGACGTGTGACGTGCAGCAAAGAGAATCGGTGAACGAAGCTTTAAACAGTTTTCGCGCGCACTTTGGCCGCGGTCCCGACATAGTCGTCAACAACGCGGGTGTGGCCAAGTCCGCATTGTTCGTCAAAACTGACGAACCTTTTTGGGAGCTTCACCTCAACACAAATCTCGGCGGCACGTTCCGCTGCACGCACGCCGCCCTGCCGGAAATGCTCGAGCGAAGTTGGGGACGGATCATCAATGTGGCGTCGATCGCCGGGAAGACGGGCGCGCCATATGTTTCGGCGTATGCGGCTTCAAAGCATGGCGTGTTGGGATTGACGCGGTCGCTGGCGTTGGAAGTGGCGACAAACGGAATCACTGTGAATGCGATCTGTCCCGGCTATGTTGAAACAGACATGACCACGCGCGGCATCGAAAATATCGTGGCGAAGACCGGCAAGTCCGCCGACAGCGCGCTCGAAGCGCTAAAAAAGATGAGCCCGCAGAACCGCCTGGTGACGCCGGAAGAAGTTGCCGCCGTGGCGCTATTGCTCGCATCCGAAGAAGGCCGCGGCATTAACGGGCAGGCGATAAATGTTGATGGGGGCACAGTCCTCTTCTGAGAACTGTCAGTTGTCAGTCGTCAGTTGTCCGTCGCTGTAAAGCGAACAACTGACCACGGACAACTGACGACGGACGATCTAATGATTGAGAACCTCGGAAACTTGCAGCGCACGCATTCATGCGGCGCGCTGCGTAAAGACAACGTCGGCGAACGCGTGACGTTGATGGGCTGGTGTGCGCGGCGGCGTGATTTCGGTCCGTTGACGTTCATCGATCTGCGTGACCGCGACGGTATCACGCAAATCGTAGTCAACCAGGAAAATGCGCCGGAAGCGCACGCGAAGGCTAAGGACGTGCGCGGCGAATACGTGCTGGCGGTAATCGGAGAAGTGGTTTTGCGCGACGAAACCGCACGCAATCCCAAACTCGAGACCGGCGACGTTGAAGTTCAAGCAACGGAGATTCGCATTCTTAACGACGCGCGCACGTTGCCCTTTCAGCTCGACGCTTCGGAAACCGCTCTCGCCGCCGAAGACCTGCGTCTGAAATATCGTTATCTCGATCTGCGGCGACCGCAGCTTCAGTCGAATCTGCGACTTCGTCACCGAGTAATTCTGGAAATCAATCGGTACATGGACGAACAGGGTTTTACCCAGATCGAAACGCCAAACCTGATCAAATCGACACCTGAAGGCGCGCGCGATTACATCGTGCCGTCGCGTGTGCAGCCCGGGAAGTTCTTCGCTTTGCCGCAATCACCGCAGATTCTGAAACAAATTTGCATGATTGCGGGGCTGGACAAGTACTATCAAATCGCGCGCTGCTTCCGCGATGAAGACCTGCGCGCCGATCGGCAACCGGAATTTTCGCAACTCGATGTTGAGATGAGCTTCGCGACGCCGGACCAGGTGTACGCCCTCGTCGAAGGTCTCTTCGCGCGCATATTTCGCCTGATTGATGTCGAGTTACAGACGCCCTTTCCGCGACTCACCTATGCGGAGGTTATGCGCCGGTTCGGCTCAGACAAACCTGACATGCGCATTCAGGGGATGGAGCTGCAAGACCTTTCGTCGGCTCTTGCCGAAACAACCTTCGCCCCCTATGCATCGGTTTTGTCAGCCGGTGGAAAGATCAAAGGAATCGTCGTCAGCGGCGGCGCCTCGATGTCGCGCAAGGTCCTGGATGATTTGCAAGAGTTCGCGAAGCGGTATGGCGCGGGCGCTTTGGCCTGGATCAAACTTGGCGATGAACTGTCGTCTTCGCTGCTGAAAGCGCTGGGCAATGACAAGGTTGTCGATCTCGCCGGACTCGCAGGCGCGCAAAAAGGCGATGCCGTTCTGATCGTAGCCGGTAAGCGGGATGTTGTGACGGCAAGTCTCGGCGCTTTGCGCAATGAACTCGCGAAACGTGAAAACCTGATTCCCGAAGGCGTGTACGCACCGCTCTGGGTCACCGAGTTCCCGATGTTCGAGTATCACGAAGACGACGATCGCTACTATGCGATGCACCATCCGTTTACTTCGCCACTCGACGAAGACGTGCCGACGCTGGAGCGCGCGGTCAACGGAACAAAAGAATTGTTCGGACAACTTCGGGCTAAAGCCTACGACGCAGTCATCAACGGCGTGGAAGTCGCCGGCGGTTCCATCAGAATTCATCGCCGCGATGTGCAGTCGCTCGTGTTCACCGCGTTGGGGATGACGGAAGAGCAGGCACGCACGCGGTTTGGATTCTTTCTTGATGCGCTCGCCTACGGCACTCCGCCGCACGGCGGCATCGCTTCGGGCATCGAGCGCACAATGATGGTGCTTGTGCCCACGGACAACATTCGCGACGTGATGGCCTTTCCCAAGACTGCTTCCGCTCAGGACTTGATGATCGATGCTCCAGGCGAAGTCGATCCGAAGCAGTTGGAAGAGCTGCATCTGGAGATCGTTGACTAGGACTAGGTCAGAATCGTCCCTGCCGCGTAGGGGCCGAATGTTTCTAGCATCGAGTTCCATTCCCTTTGTTAGCTCCGTCAGGAGCGCGATGTTTCCTTCTCTATTGCGCTCCTGACGGAGCGCTTTTATTTTGGGTGGGGGTTCTATAGACATTTCGCTCCTAACGGAGCGAAACCACGCGCCTATTTCGTGATGAAGATTCAGCTCTCCAAAGTCCAGATCGATCAAATCATCACGCACGCACGCGAAGCCTCGCCCGAGGAGTGTTGCGGCTTGATTGGCGGCCTAACTGAAGGTAAAGCCCAAACCATTTATCGTGCGCGCAACGTCGCCGGGGATCCGCTGACCTCATACGAAGCTGCTCCCGAAGATCTCTTCGCCGCGCAGCGCGCCATGCGCGAATGCGGCGAGCAACTGCTGGCGATTTATCACTCGCATCCGCGCTCAGCGGACCCGCAACCGTCGGCTACGGACGTGCGTCTTGCCTACTATCCATCAGCGGTTTACCTTATTGTGGGACTCGGAGACTCGGAGCCTTCCCTGCGCGCATTTCGCATCGATGAACGCGAAGGACAATGGGCGCGAGTCGAATATCAGATAATGACGATTTGAGTGGCTGAAACTCAATCAAACAGGCGCTCGTAGAACTCTCCATGCAGCCAAAGCGCAGCAAATACGACACCAATCCGCTGGACGGAAACGTCGCTGAGCGCGCCGATCAGGATTGGGGTCGAGACACCGGCTCACGCGACGACCCGCCAACGCAGGCTATGAGCGGTGGAGTGACGAGTGAAATTGGCCGCTCATCCAACGAAGCAGCGCGCAGCAATCCAGAGACTGAAGCTCCCACGCGTCGAATGGACGATTCGTATCGTTCGGTATTCGCGTATGGCCATACTCAGGCCACTACCTATCAGCCGCCGCGCATGCCCGACGCGAACATCTATCAACCGCCACCCGGGCCACCGCCACAGCTTTATCAGCCCCCGCCGGCGCCGGCCGGAGCCAAGCCGGGCTCGCATAAAGTTGCCGGCTTAGGCATTCCGGAAAAATGGGCGGTGATGATTCCTTACATACCTTTTTTCATCGCGATGATCGGCTCGATAATCGAATTACTGCTCGTCCCGCGCACGGAGAAGCGCGTGCGATTTCACGCGGCGCAAGGATTGGTGCTGCAAATTGGCGTCACGGGAATCAGCACGATTCTCGGATTTGCCAATTTATTTTCCGGCAGATTCACCGGCGCAAGTTTGTTTTCCGCGGCCACTTTTGTGTTTCTGATTATCTCGATGATTCGGGTGTGGCAAGGAAAGCCGCATCACATCGCGCTGCTGGATCCAGCGACAAATTGGGTCGAGGATAAGATCAATCCCCGGAAGTAATCAGCGAGACGTTTTACTGGACGAGTCACGCCGGTTGTGCGATGCTCACCTTCCATTCCACGTAAGTAGTCTGAATTAACGTCCGAATCACGCACCGATGAGCACCGTCTTCGACGAAGCAGTTCTCGAAGAGCGACCTGAGATAGATCTATCCACGCTGCCTTCTCTGCACCCGGAACCAGACCCAGTCGTGGTTCTGGCTCTCGACATCGGCACGTCGGGAACGCGTGCGGCCTTGTTCGACAGCCGCGGCGATCAAATCGACGGCTTGTTCCTTCACCTGCCGGCCGGCGAGTATTCAGAGCTGCTTTCGGGTAATGACGTGAACGCCGACGCGCTGGTTGCGTCTGTCGCGCAACTGCTTGATGCGGCGGTCGAGCGCGCAGAGGAATTTGTCGCGCGCATCGACTACGTCGCCGCGGCGTCCTTCTGGCACAGCCTGATCGGAGTTGACGATGCCGATCGCGCCATCACGCCTTTGCTCGGTTGGGCCGACACGCGCGCATCAGCAGCCGTACTTGAGCTGCGCGAGCTGCTTCCGGAAACCGAAACGCACGTGCGCACGGGTTGTCGTTTTCATCCGAGTTATTGGCCTGCCAAGTTGCTTTGGCTGCGGAAAACTTCACCTGAACTATTCAGCAAAGCACGCAGGTGGCTTTCATTTGCGGACTATTTGTATCTTCAGCTCTTCGGACATTCGGCAACCAGTGTATCGATGGCGTCGGCCACCGGACTGCTGAATCAGACAACCTGCGAATGGGACGAAGATACTTTGTCCGCATTGGACATCGACGAAAGGCTGCTTCCGCCGATCGTTGCGCCGCGAAGGACTGCCGGTGGATTGCGTGACGATTTCATGTTGCGTTGGCCGATGCTTGAACGCGCCACCTGGTTTCAGGCGATTGGTGATGGCGCAGCAAATAACATCGGCGCCGGCTGCGTGTCGCGCGAACGCGTCGCGTTGACGGTGGGAACATCGGGCGCGATGCGCATGCTGTCCAGCCGTGCGGCGCCGACAACCTTGCCGCCCGAATTGTTTTGCTATCGCGCCGATCGCGAGCGCGTCGTGATTGGCGGCGCGTTGTCCGACGGTGGTGGGCTTCTGCGATGGCTTCAGAACTCGCTCAAGCTGACTGACGACGACGCCGAACTCAATCGTTTGCTCGAAGCGTACGAGCCTGACTCGCACGGCCTCACGATTCTGCCGTTCTGGTCAGGCGAACGCGCTCCGGGTTGGTCAAGCTCGGCAACCGGAACAATTCACGGCCTGACGGCAGCGACGAAACCGTTGGACATCGCGCGCGCGGCGCTGGAATCGATCGCTTACCGCTTCGCATTGATTGCGGATCCGCTCGAGTCCTTTGCGCCGGCAGCGTCGATCACGATCGCCGGCAAAGTTTTCCTGTTGTATCCGTTCTGGGCGCAGATAATGGCCGACGTTCTCGGGAAACCGGTCGAGCTTTCTGCGTTTCCGGAAGCCACAATTCAGGGCGCGGCTTTGCTTGCGCTCGAAACGATTGGCACAATAGACACTCTCGAAACAATTAAGTCAGAGCCGGTCCGAACTTTTGAGCCTGACATGCAGCGGCATGAAGTCTATCGGCGAGCGATAGAGCGACAGCAGGACTTGTATGGTCGCCTGCTAACTTGAAACCTGAAACTTGAAACTTGGAACCTTCGATAATGAGCGCAAGAATGCAGCAAACACTCGAGACGACACCCGAACTGGATCAATTGTGCATTAACACGATCCGCACGTTAGCGATTGACGCAGTGCAAAAGGCGAACTCAGGCCATCCCGGCTTGCCTTTGGGCGCCGCGCCGATGGCTTACGTTCTGTGGACTCGCTTCATGCGTTACAACCCGAAGAACCCGAAATGGGAAAACCGCGATCGGTTCATCTTGTCCGCCGGCCACGGCTGCATGCTGCTCTACGCGTTGTTGTATCTGACCGGGTATGGAGTTTCGCTTGATGACATCAAGAATTTTCGGCAATGGGGATCGCAAACGCCGGGACACCCGGAGAATATCTTGACGCCGGGGGTGGAGGTCACGACCGGCCCATTGGGTCAGGGTTTCGCCAACGGCGTCGGCATGGCGATGGGTTCCGCGCATCTGGGCGCGAAGTTCAACGAAAAGGATTTTCCGCTCGTCGATCATAATGTCTACGCGATCGTCTCAGACGGTGACTTGATGGAAGGCGTCGCTGCCGAAGCTGCCTCACTCGCCGGACATTTGAAACTCGGCAAGCTCATTTACCTCTACGACGACAACAAGGTCACGATCGAAGGCTTCACCGATCTCGCTTTTTCAGAAGACGTGCCGAAACGATTCGAGTCCTATGGCTGGCACACTTCGACCGTTGAAGACGGCAACGACCTGACCGGGATCGAAGCGGCGATCCGCGACGCGCAAGCTGTCGCCGATCGGCCTTCGCTGATTTCAGTGCGGACGACGATTGGCTACGGCATGCCGACAGCCGGCACGCGGAAAGCGCACAGTGATCCGCCGGGCGAAGACGCTGTGCGTGAAACGAAACGACATCTCGGTTGGCCGGAAGACAAAGAGTTCTTCGTGCCGGAAGAAGCTTTGGCGCACTTCCGCCGGAGCGTAGATCGCGGCGCGCAGCATGAAAGTGAATGGCGCGCGCTGGTTAGCGAATATCTCAAGAAGAACCCGGAACAGGGCAAACTTTGGCAACAGATGATAAGCGGCGAACTATCCGCTGATTGGGATAAGCATCTGCCTTCGTTTGAAGACGCCGAGGCGATGGCTACACGCGTGGCGAGCGGCAAAGTCATCAACGCGCTTGCGCCGCATTTGCCGATGCTGATTGGCGGTTCGGCTGATCTGGGCGTTTCGAACAACACCGACATTAAAGATGGTGGAAGTTTTGGAGCCGGTAACTACGAAGGGCGCATCATTCACTTCGGAGTACGCGAGCACGCGATGGGATCGACGATGACGGGAATGTCTCTGAACGGCGGATTGATTCCGTTCGGCGGCACGTTCATGACGTTTTCCGATTACATGCGGCCCGCGATTCGGCTCGCGTGCCTGTCTGAGGTTCAAGTCATCTACGTCTTCACGCACGATTCGGTCGGCCTTGGCGAAGACGGCCCGACGCATCAGCCGGTCGAACATCTTCCCGCATTGCGCACCATTCCACATTTGTTTGTCGTGCGGCCCGCCGACAATCACGAGGTCCGCGAGGCATGGCGGCTGGCGATTCTGCGACGAGATGCGCCGACCGCGCTTGCGTTGACGCGCCAAAAAGTACCTTTGATCGATCGAAAGAAGTTTGCCTCGGCTGAAGGATTGCGGCGCGGTGCTTACATCCTTGCTGAAGCCGAAGCTGGGTCGTCAGACAACAAGCCGCAGCTCATTCTGCTCGCCACCGGCTCGGAAGTTTCGTTAGCTCTGGAAGCCCGCGAACAACTTCAGCAGGACGGCGTCGCGACTCGCGTAGTCTCAATGCCCTGCCTCGAGCTCTTCGAAGAACAATCGCAGGAGTATCGCGACGAAGTCCTGCCTCCTTCAGTGACCGCGCGGCTGTCAATCGAAGCGTCAGTCGGACAGGGTTGGGATCGTTACGTCGGACTCAAGGGCGGCAAGATTTGCCTGGATCGCTTTGGTGCGTCCGCGCCGGGTGACGTCGCGCTGAAGAACCTCGGCTTCAATGTCGAGAATGTCGTGAAGCACGCGCGGGCGCTGTTGTAGCACTAAGATGATCGTAGGATGCCAACCAGCTTTCACGTTCAATACTCTGAACTCGCGCTCGAAAATCTTCGGGGGTTGCCGAGGTCGATTGCCGCGCAAATCATCAGGAAAATAACGCGCTTAGAAGGCGGATTGGTTCTTCGCCAAGGAATGGCTTGGTTGGCAATATAAAGAGATTGCGCGAAGCCGATTTCGGCTATCGTTTACGCATGGGCGACTACCGAATACTGTTCGATCTCGAAGGTGATACAATCGTCATCCAGAAGATCGCTCACCGAAAGGAAGTTTATGAGTAGCGCGACGATTCCAAAAACTGTCGGCAAGCGCGCGGAAAAGTTCGTTATCAAAAGGATCGCTGAACTTCGCGAGGAGCTTGAGGATCTGATGGATTACCTCGACCTACTGGAAGCACGCGCACGAAACTTTGGCAAACCTCGTCGTTCCACCCAGGAAGTCAAGAAGCTTCTCGGTTTGAAGTAGACGGGACTTCGCGAAGTTCCGTCACAAAAGTTTTGCAATACTAATCTCAATCTTGCAGGAGAAAAATATGGCAGACGTTTCTATTCGTCCGAAACCAAATGGCCCGTATCTCGTCGAAGGGGATGTCGACATTTACGACACCGCAGGCAACAAGATTTCAACCGAGGGCCGGCCGAAGATTGCGCTGTGCCGGTGCGGCGCCTCGTCAAACAAACCTTTCTGTGACGGCACCCACAGCAGGATTGGCTTTCAAGCCGCTGAAACTATTAATCCTGAGAGCGCCGAGCCGCAGACTTAATTGAATGCGCTTTCTGTCAGAACGGCGAGCGGACCGGGGTCCCCACGCGGGCAGCCCGCGTGGGGTGGTGGTAGCGACCCGATCAAGGTGGAACTTGAATGGATGATCCCATCGCTACCGCTCAGGGTTCTGACACACCGCGCCCAAAAGGCCCGACTAAAGTCGGAACTCTGGCGCCCTTTCTTTTACGCCTCGCGGTTCTCACCACGTTCCTCGTTCTTGTTCCTCACACTTTTGCGAAAACCATCCGCGTGATGACCTACAACATCCATGTAGGCATCGGCATGGACAAAAAACTCGACCTGCCGCGCATCGCCGACGTCATCAACAAAGAAAAGCCCGACCTGGTTGGCTTGCAGGAAGTCGATCGCGGCGTTCAGCGCACGCAACGAATCGATGAGATCGTCGAGCTGGCAAAGCTGACGCGCATGGAGTACGCGTTCGCTTTCAACCTTCCGTATCAAGGTGGACAATACGGCGTCGCAATTCTTTCGCACTTTCCGATCAGAGCCACCGAGCACCGGCTGTACAAAAACCTCCGCGAAGCCGAACGACGCGGCTTTATCCGCGCGGAAGTAAGGATAGACGGTCGCGTGGTTCATTTTGTGACAACGCACCTGGACTATCAACACGACGACGGACGTTTATTTGAAGCGCAACAGATGCTGGCGTCTTTAAGCGACGTGAAAGGGCCATTAATCGTCCTGGGAGACTTTAACGACATTCCGGCAGGCGACACTTCCAAACTGATGGGTGCTCAATTCGATGATGCCTGGGTCGGCGGGCGGCCCGGCGATGATGGTTTCACCTATCCGGCTGACAAACCCACAAAGCGGATCGATTACATCTTCACGCGGCGGACTGATGGGATAAGAACTAAGCGCGCGTGGGTGGTTAGCACGCTCGCTTCCGATCACATTCCCGTCGTGGCTGATCTCGAACTCCCTAGTCCCTAATTTGTTTAGAGGCGGGCTACCGGGCTGCCCGTTCGCATTTTTGAACTCAGTGTCTCAGTGAGTTCTCTGTGCCTCTGTGGTGAAGATGTCCACGAAACAGTCAACCACAGAGACACAGGATCCAACGAGACACAGAGAGAACCCGTTCAAACTAACTCGACCTGTTGTCGTCTCTCGAACGGCCACTCTCCGCGCATCCGCGCACGAATGAAATAAATCGTCAGACCGACGACCACCAGTACGGCTGCGTAACGCACCTCTTTCAAAAAGTTCCTGCGCGAAATCAGCACGTAAATGAACCCGGCTAACGCCAGCAGAGCCGGTAACGGATACAGCCACATGCGAAATGGTCGCGGCAAATCAGGACGACGCACGCGCAGGACAATCACGCCGACAATCTGCGCGAGGAATTGCACGAGAATCCTAATCACGACGAGCGCCGCGATCACGTCGGCCAGGCGGAAGAAACAAAATACCGCCGCGATCCCGCCCATCACCAACAGCGAGACATAAGGAAAGCGGTGCCGCGAGTGGACTTTTTCGAACACGCGGAAGTAGTTCCCATCGCGCGCGGCGGCGAACGGCACGCGCGAGTAACCCAGCAGCAGCGAGAACACCGACGCGAACGCCGTCCACATGATCAGCGCAGTAACCACGACGCCCGCCTTGGTCCCATAAAGTCGTTCCATGAACGAGGAGATGACGTAACGCTGCGCCGGCGTGTTCGCAGTGCCCGCAAACTCGCGCCAGGGGATCACGCCCAGAATCGAAATGTTCATCACGATGTAGATGATCGAGACGAACAGAATAGACAACAGCAGAGCGCGCGGAATCGTCCGCGCCGGGTCTTTCACTTCACCGCCGAAGAAGCAGACGTTGTAATAGCCCCAGTAATCGTAAACCGCGACCAGCAGCGCCGCGCCCAGACCGGTAAAGAATTCCGGCCGCAGCGTGAATGCGTCGGGCGGAAAGTCCAGCGCGAGTTTCGGATCGAAGTGTGTGACGCCGGCGAAAATGATCCAGAGAATGGTGAGCATCACACCGATCCAAAGGAACTTTCCGAGGCGTTCAATCAGCGTGATCCGGCGATAGAGCAGAAAGACGGCCACGCTTACGGCGCCAATCGCCACCAGGATGACTGGGAATGCGTTGATTTCAACATTTCCCAGGATCGGAATCGCGACTCTCGTTTCGTGACCCATGCCGGGAAAGATGTAAGTCGCGTATTGCGCCAGACCGATGCTGCCTGATGCAATCGACAGGGGCGCGCTGAAAGTGAGCTGCCAGATAAATAGAAATGACATCATGCGGCCCAACTTCCGCGGACCGTAGATCTCGGATAAGTAGCGATAGGAACCACCGGAGCCGGGCATCGCGGCGCCAAGCTCTGCCCAAACAAGGCCGTCACAGGTGACCAACAGCGCGCCGATGATCCAGCCCAGCATCGCCTGCGGCCCACCCATCGCGGCGATGATCAGCGGGATGGTGATGAACGGGCCGACGCCGATCATGTCGATCATGTTTAGCGTCGTCGCACCCCAGAGTCCGACTCCACGAATCAGTTGCGGTTCATCATGGCTCGACGTCGTCGAGGCCGGCGGTTCTGTTTGGTTGGACATTTTTGACAGACTGTTTACGTCAAAAATAGAAACTTGTCGAGGGGCTGACCAAGTGGTTCTCATTCACACCTCGCTTCAGCGAGGTGGAGAGGAAGACTCCTGATTTAGAAAGCCGTTTCAACGGCTTCCATCAAGAAACCGTTAAAACGGTTGATGAACAAGAAGGCGGCCTGCAACCACCTGGCTAAAGGCAGGTGCGACTGAGAGACTCGACGCGCGAGATACATTTCGCTCCTAAAGGAGCTTCATGTTGTAATTGACACTCATTGAGCTATAAACATTTCGGTCCTACGGACCGCGAGCCTATGAAGACGCTAATCGACGCTATCAAGATCCGTTTGAGCTACGCGGTCTGCGCCGCAATCACCACCTGCTTGATCGTTTCCGCGCCTTCAGCGCAACCGGCCACGCCATCTCAACCAACTCGCGACAATCGCATTGCCCTCTATCAGGCCCTGCTGGATCTAACAAATCCGTGGACGGTCATGTGCGTCGCCGCGCATCCGGACGATGAAGACGGCACTTCGCTGGTCGTGATGCGGCGCAAGTACGGCGCGCATACCGTCAGTCTGTTTTCGACGTTCGGCGAAGGTGGACAGAACGCGATCGGCCCGGAGCTTTACGAAGAACTCGGCGCGATTCGCGCGCGCGAAACGATGGCCGCGTCAGAGATCCAAGGCTCAGAGCCTTACTTCCTCGGCTTGAGAGACTTTGGTTTTTCGAAATCGCGTGACGAGACTTTTCAGAAGTGGGGACAGGAAGAAGCTCTCCGGCGAATGGTCCTGCAGATCCGCAAGCTTCGTCCCGACGTCATCATCACGAACCATTCGACGACCAGCAACGATCACGGTCATCATCAAGCGACCGCGCGATTGATTGTCGATGCTTTCGACGCTGCCGCAGACCCAACGAAGTTTCCGGAACAGTTGCAAGATGGCGTGACGACCTGGCAGGTACAGCGACTGTTCGTGCGGCAACGCGGCACGCAAGCGCCGCCGGCCGGCGCTCAACTAGTCACCATCGATCCGAATGAACGCGATCCGGTTCGCGGAACCCTGTTCGCCGAGCAAGCGCTCTCGGGCTTGCAAAAGCACGCCACTCAGGGCCCCTGGCCAAAAACTTTCGCGGAGTTCACCGCTCGCTTTCGGGCGTTCAGTGGACAAGCCGGAGCGACCGGGCAGATGCCCTTGATTCGTTACCGGTTGGAACGCGAAGCGAAAGGCGCCGATGCGCTGCCGAAGGATTCACGCAATTTTCTTGAAGGACTGCGATTGCCGGAGACGGCGGCGGCTCAGTTGACGCCACCGACAAGTGACGTAAGGCCACTTACCGAATTCGTTAATGACCGCGAACGTGTTTTGCAGACGCTTCTCGCCGCCGCAAAGAACAAAGCATTTGGCGAGCAAATCAGAACTATGAATCCGCGCGACATCCTGCCTTCCGATTTACGCCGGGTGCGGCTGCTGAACCGGTTAGATCGTGCTATTGCGGTCGCTGCCGGCCTGTCGTCAAAAATAAGCGTCAAAGAACACATTTTGATTCCCGGAGAACCGGTGACGTTAGACATCGCATTTAACAACGCGGGTATTCGGGCAATCAAGCTTTTGTCCATCTTGGCCGGCGCAAGAGATTCGAGAGGTTCAACGGTTCTAGTGACTGGAAAGAGAGTGAATTCAGTAATTGCTCCTGGAAAAACGACGACTAGCAGTCAGAAGTACGAGATGACACGCGACGCAAGCGTGACGGTGCCCCACTCCGAACACTTGTACGATTTGGATTTCGTCGGCAAACCTGTCACAGCAATCGCTACTGCAGAACTGGATGGTGTGCAATTCAAGGTTCCTGCGACGACTTTCGCAGATGTCGCACCGCCGCTTGAGATCGCCGAAATCAGTCCCGCTCCACTTGTGATCATGAGCCCGCGGGTTGGTGTAAGCAGCGCCGGAACAGACATTTTTCCCGCGACACCGCCGAAGGTCAGCGTAAAACTCATCAATCACATGAAACAATCGTTCAAAGGCGAAGTCGCTTTCGGCTTTGAGAATCGATCGCCGGAAACCAGGGTGCGAGTCGATCTTTCTCCCGAACAAACTTCCACGCTCGCGGTTACGATTCCCAACACGGAAGAGAATCGCGCCGCGCACCTGCGTCGTCCAGAGTTGGCTAACAGCTTGTGGTTTAGTTTGCGGCACGCCGGCCTGCACGAGAACCTGATTAAACGTAGCGTGCCAGTGGTCTGGCTCGACGCTCGTGTTGCCGAAAGAGTCAACGTCGGCTTTGTCCGCGGGTTCGATTTCAGTCTGCCTAATGCGTTGAACGCTCTCGGCGTGGAGTCGAAAGAACTGAGCGTTGATGAAGTGAAGACTTCTGATTTGTCGACGTACTCATCCATCATCGTTGACAACCGCGTCTATGAATCACAGCCGGAACTGATTGCGACGAATCAGAAGCTGCTTGACTACGCGAATGCTGGCGGCAACCTGATCGTCTTTTATCACCGGATCGATGAATTCAATCCGAATCCACAGCGAAACCGGCCGCAGCTTGCACCTTATAAATTGATACTCGGCAACGAACGCATCACGGATGAAAACGCTCCGATCAGCTTTCTCGAACCGGAGCATCCCCTTCTGAATAGTCCGAACAAACTGAACCAGGGTGATTTCAAAGATTGGATTCAGGAGCGCGGACTTTACTATCCGCGCGAGTGGGACCCGCAATTCAAAGCGCTGCTGCAATCAAACGATCCGGGCGAGGCGCCTTTGAAGGGTGGATTGCTCGTCGCTGATTACGGGAAGGGTCATTACATCTACACGAGCATGGTTTGGTATCGCCAGTTGCGGGCCGGCGTGCCGGGCGCGTATCGCATGCTCGCGAACATGATTAGTTACGGGCAGAATTAGCCGCGGCTCGCTGAGATTCTTTCCTCCCCTCTCCGCTTCGCGGAGAGGGGCTGGGGAGAGGTTGAGCTGCATCGCAACCCCACCCTTAATCCCTCCCCACGCGGTGGGGAGGGAAACATAACGCTGATTCCCAGATCACTGCGTGTCTTTTGCGTCGCGACGGCTAGTTGCTCTCCAGCTTTTCTTTCACGCGCGCCAGAAAATCATCGACCGCCGCGTCAATGCGCCGCTGCAGGGCTGAATTCAATCTCGCTTCGCTCATAAAAGCCACACCCGGATGCAACTCCCAGGCGCGCTTTCTTCTCAATTCCACCTGCTGCGAGATGTCCACCCGGGTCGTGCCCTCGCTGTTTTCGAACTTCAGTGAGTAACGCAAAAGGTTCTGCGTTTCATTTATCGCCGGCGACCATTCAATCGTGTTCAGGTTGGGGGACGTGTCGCGCACGGGGAACGAAAACCGAATTCGGCCAACCGGCGTGTCCGTCGCAATCGTCCAGCGCGCCAGTCCGGGCTCGCGATGAATGCCTTCGATGCCCCAGAGCATGTCGGCCAGGTTGTTGAGATTAGCGAAAAAATCGCGCACCTTCGCGAGCGGCGCTTTTATTGCGAGTTCCCTTTTGAATGAAGACTTAACGCGAAACATGGAAGGGCAGATGTCAGAAGTCAGATATCAGACGTCAGTGGTCAGTGGTCAGTGGTCAGTGGTCAGTGGTCAGTGGTCAGTGGTCAGTGGTCAGTAATCCGATGTCTGATGTCTGACGTCTGACGTCTGACTTCTGACTTCTGACTTCTGATCTCTGACATCTCAGGTTTCCCGCGACTCACCGCCCGTGTCCTCGTACCAGCAGCGCGTGCACCAACGATGACGGGCAGATCGTTCTTCAATTGAATAGTCTTTCGAAGCCGGCAGACGCAACGCCACTTCGCGCTCTTCGTCGTTGAGTTCGCTCCAGCCGCGTAATCGGCCGGTTTCGCATCGCCGGCATTGGTTTTCAGGCTCTATCATAAACTCGATCCGGGGCGCATGATTCGTTCGTAGGCGGCGCGAATGTCTTTCATGCGCGCTTGCAACTCCGCGCTCAACGTCTGTTCCGCTTCGTAGTCGAGTCGTCGCGCGATGTCGGCGAATGCCGCATGAGACGTGTCGGGCAGCGTCGCCGATCGTCCTACTACCAATCGCGTTTCGTGATCGACCGCACGCAGCAGCCGGTAACCGTCGCGCACCGCGCGAAAATTTTCTTCATCGATCGAACCTGCGTCACGCAACCGCTCCAACATCCCGAGCGTCGTTCGATCCTCTTCATCATCGGGCACGTTGTCGCGCAACTGCAAGTAGCGCACGGCAAAGTAAACGTCGAGCATGCCGCCCACGCCATGCTTAATATTGATGCCGGACTTGCGACGGGACGTCTTCTCTTTCTCGAGCCGCGCGCGGACGCGATGAGTTTCTGCCAGCAACTCAGCCGCGTCAGTTTGCCTGGCCAGCTCGTGAATGCAGTGCCGTGCTTCCGCTTCCGTTTTCGCACCAAAATCCCGGTCGCCGGCGACGACGCGCAGCTTTACATACGCGAGCCATTCCCAAATTGCCGCGCGCTCTTTCAAATAAACCGGAAAACTCTGGGCGCTGGAAACGATTGGCCCTTTCTGGCCGTCGGGACGCAGGCGCAGGTCAACCCGGTAAAGCGAACCTTCGCGCGTCACGTTCGCCAACGCCGCGATCATCAACTCGACAAGCCGCGCGTACACTTCATCATGAGTTTGTCCGGCCACCGGGGATGGCGCCGTCGCGTCGTAAACAACGACCACGTCGAGGTCCGAGCCGTAATCCATGCCGCCACTGCCAAGTCGCCCCAGCCCGAGAACCGCAATGCAAGGCTCAGCCGCGAGCGCTCCGTAACGACGCGCGAGTTCGTCTCGCGAAATTCGCAGCGCAGCATCAATGCTCTCAGACGCCAAAGTAGTCAGCCGGTGATTAACCTCATCGAGAGGCATGTCACGCGCGGCATCTCGCGCGGCAATGGCGACCAGAACTTCGGCCCAATGACGACGCAACGCGTCAAGTTCCGCGCGAAAGCGATTCTGCGGTGCAAGGGATCCGAGGAATTCGCTGGCGTAGTCCCGCGGTCGAATCGAATCGCCTTCTGCTTCAAGCGCGTGAATCAGAACCGGGCGGCTGGCGAGCATTTCACCGAAAACGTCTGAGGTGCTGCAAAGGTGAATCGTCGATTTCAGTTCCGGCAGAGTAACCGCGGCGTGCTCAGCTTCTTTCTCCAGCGAACGTGCAATTCTGAGGGCGAAAGACAGGCCGCGCCGCGGGTTCACAGTGGCCGCCGCGGTGCTACGCAGCCACGCCGTCAGTTCGTCAACGCCTGGCAGCGTACCTGCGCTTTCGGTTTCAGACGGGATCAAGTGCTGGACTAAGATCGAAGCGGCCTTCGTCGCCGTCGCGGCTTCAGGATCAGGTGAGAGCGCACTGGCGCGCGATAACCGGCCCAGGTGTTGCTCCTCAACCGCGTCGGTGTGAGTATCGGCGAACACGCGATCAAAGACAACGCGGACATTAGTCGCATGACGTGTCATTGCGCCGTCAAAACCACTGATCGGATCTTTCTCCGAGAAGCCCATGCGCCGGGCGATCAATCCGCGCCGCGCATCATCCTTCGGCACGGAATGAGTTTGCAGGCCATGCTCCATTTGCAGACGGTGTTCGAGGCAACGCCAGAACTGATAAGCATCGGACAACTGCGTGTGTTCGAATTCTGTTATCAACGAGCGATCCGCCAGTCGTGCGAGACTGATCAAAGTATGGGGAGTGCGCAGCCAGGGGTCACGGCCTCCGAAAGCAAGTTGAAGCGCCTGCGCGATGAATTCGATTTCGCGAATCCCGCCGCGGCCGAGCTTTACGTTGAAGCCTTTGTCGCTGCGCTCACGCTGAATGTCGATCTTTTCCTTTGACTGCCGAACACTGGAGAGAGCGGCGCTGACGCTTACGTCTGTGCGATAAATGCGATCGATGACAGAGGCAGCGAACCGATGGAAAAGCGCCTCGGAACCGGCGGCAGAGCGCGCGCGAATCAACGTTTGCAACTCCCAATCGTCAGCCCGCGTCTCGTAATAAAGAGCGGCTTCATTCAGCGCGCACGCCAGCGTGCCTTCGCGGCCATGCGGTCTCAACCTAACGTCCGTGCGATAGGCGGCGCCTTCGCCGCTCGGTTCGCCAACCAGACGTAAAATGTGTTCAGCCAGCTTGACGTAATACTCTCGATTCGTGACTTGCCCACGCGTCCCGCCAACGGCTGTCATCCCTTCATCCGAAAAAAGGAACATTAAATCGATGTCCGACGCGTAATTGAGTTCCCGCGATCCGAGCTTTCCGAGCGCGACAACGCAAAACTCAGTGGCCACAACGCGACCTTCCGAATCGATTCGTTGCGGTGATCCAAATCGGTTGTCCAAACGTTGGCGTGATAAGCGGAGCGCGTATTCAAGAATTGCGTCGGCGAGATTCGACAACTCCTCAGTTGTCTCGGCGACGGTGTGCGCCCGGCGGATGTCGTGCAAGTAAATCCGCAGCAGCTCGCGGCGGCGAAAACGCGCGAACATATCGTGCGGATCGAGCTGCGAGTGCGTTAAGGCAAACCGCGCCAGCGACTCGCCGATGTCTTCGCGACTGCGGACGCGCGTGTTGAGGCGCTCACGTTGTAACCAGCTCAGGTAGTCCGGATTTTGTTCCAGCGTTGTCGCCAACCACGGACTCCACGCCGCCAGCGCCAGCACGTCCAGGCACAAACCCTTGTCGCGCTCAAACAGTTTCGCGATCGAGCCGTCGCGTTCAACGAGTCGATCGTAAAGCACCTGCGGCGTGTGCGAGTCAGGTAGTTTGTTGAGCTGATCGAGCATGAAGAAGACATTCTACGCGGCGGGGTTAAAGAACCGCGAGCGGTAGCGAGCGGGGATCGAAACGGTTTCGTTACGCGTCCATGAAGATTGAAGGAGGCGAAGCTCGAGCGCGCAGAGCGCGCGACAGCATAAAGCCCGGGGCGTCAGCCCCGGGTAAACTGCACCAAATATTGGACGAGCCCGCGGAGCGGGCGAAAGAATGATCGATCCTCTTTCGCTCGCTCCGCGAGCTCTCTTGGCCGTTTTAATAACGCGTGTCCTGGGGCTCTCGCCCCAGGCTTTACGCTGATCGCTCACTCCGTGAACTGAGATCTGTTCTATCTACACGTCGTAATACATCGAATACTCCAACGGATGCGGCCGCATGCGCAGTACCTGAATCTCACGCTCGCGTTTATACGAAATCCAGCGATCGATTATTTGCGGTGTGAACACATCGCCCTTCAAAAGAAAATCGTGATCGTTCTCCAGTGCGGTCAGGGCATCATCGAGCGAGCCGGGAAGGCTCGGAACATCCTTCAGTTCTTCGGGTGAAAGGTCGTAGATGTCCTTGTCGAGGGGCGCGCCGGGATCGATTCGGTTCTGAATGCCGTCGATACCCGCCATCAGCATCGCCGCAAACGCGATATAGGGATTGCACGACGGGTCGGGCGGTCGAAACTCGAGCCGTTTCAACTTTGGATTCGTCGAGAACATCGGAATGCGAATCGCCGCCGAGCGATTCCGCGCTGAATAAGCCAGGTTCACCGGCGCTTCGAACCCGGGAACCAGTCGCTTGTAGCTGTTCGTCGTCGGCGCGGCAAAGGCAACGATAGCCGCCGCGTGCTTCAGCAAGCCACCGATGTAATGCAAGGCCGTCTCAGACAGTCCCGCGTAGCCGTCTCCGGCGAACAGAGGCTTGTCGCCTTTCCACAACGATTGGTGGCAGTGCATGCCCGAACCGTTGTCGCCATACAGGGGCTTCGGCATGAATGTCGCAGTCCGGCCGTGCTCGTACGCCGTGTTCTTGACGACGTACTTGAATATTTGCAGGTTGTCGGCCGTGCCGAGCAGCGTCGAGTAGCGGAAATCAATTTCGCACTGGCCGGCGGTAGCAACCTCGTGATGATGACATTCGACATTGATGCCGCACTCAGCCAGCGTCAGCGAAATCGCGGAACGAAGATCGGCGAGCGTGTCGATCGGCGGCACTGGCACGTATCCCTCTTTCGCGCGAATACGATGACCGAGGTTCGGTCCAAACGTGTCGTTGCCCTCACGCCCGGTGTTCCAATGACCTTCGTCTGAATCGATTGCGTAGCCGGCTTTGTGCGGCTCGTTATGAAACTGCACGCTGTCGAAAACAAAGAACTCGGCTTCGGGGCCAAAGTTCGCAACGTCGGCGATTCCTGAACTCTTGAGATAGCTTTCCGCACGCACCGCGACCATGCGCGGGTCAAACGCGTAGCCCTGACGCGAAAGCGGGTCAACTGCATTCGCCACCAAACATAGCGTTGGTTCGTCCGCAAACGGATCCATCCAGTGACGACTGGCGTCCGGAACCAGGAGCATGTCTGATTCGTGAATGGCCGCCCAGCCGCGAATTGACGAGGCGTCAAAACCGAAGCCATCTTCGAACGAGTCTTCGTTCAGCTCGGTGATCGGAAAAGTCAGGTGCTGCCAGGAGCCGGGTAAGTCGGTAAATCGCACCGAGACAAATTTCGCCTTGTGCTCAGAGGCGTACTTCAACACAGTTTTAGCGTTCATCTGATCTCCTGTCTGGAAAAGTGAGTGATGTGCTTGACCTTCGCCCCTTACGGCTGTTTGGTGCGAAGACTTTCGTGGACCGGACGGTGTGTAGCGCGCGAAGAAACGTCATGAACCGCGCATCAAAAAACGTGCATTATAACCGCGGAATTCGTTCTGTCAACAGTCTGTTTGGGTTTTATTTGCCCGCTACAAATCATAGCGCGCGCTGCCCAGTCTTCGACAAAACACGCGAGTTCCGACATTTAGCGAGGAAAACAACACACTAGTGCCGGAAAAAAGTTATAGACCGACCTCCCGTTTTCTGTTAAATTTTCCGCTTAAGGTTCCAACCCCAACATATCCGCTCGGAATTACCGTCCCGAACCGTCGGGATTGCTGCGCGGATTAACGCATTAGAGCCAATCAGGGAGAAACCGCTAGTTGACCACAGCTATCGAACAAACCGTCGAAACCTACGGAATAGAGAATTGGGGCGCAGGCTACTTCGACGTAAATCGAAAAGGAAATTTGATCGTCCGGCCCGCCGAAGGTGATCCCCGCGCGGCGGATGTGCGCGAGATCATCGAGGATCTGACGCGTAGAGGAATCTCGGCGCCCGTGCTGCTGCGGTTTCCCCAACTGGTCGCCGGGCAAGTGCGCAAGCTGCAACGCGCGTTCAGCAAATCAATTCGCGAATTTGAGTACCAGGGCGCGCACATGTGCGTGTATCCAATGAAGGTGAACCAGCAACGTGCGGTCGTCGAAGAGTACTTGCGCGAAGGCTCGCGTTACGACTTTGGCCTCGAGGCTGGTTCGAAAGCGGAGTTGTATGCCGCGATGGCGCTCGAGCAATCGCCCGACAGCCTTCTCGTGCTGAACGGTTTCAAAGATGAAGAGTTCATCCAGTTGGCTTTCGGCAGCGCGAAGTCGGGCAAGCGGGTTGTCGTAGTTATCGAGAAACTGAGCGAGCTCGATCACATTCTCAGGATCGCCGAAACCCATGAAGGTAATTCGCCGATCATCGGCATGCGCGTGAAGCTCTATTCGAAGGGCTCAGGGCGTTGGGAAAAATCCGGCGGTGAAGCGGCGAAGTTCGGACTGACGACGACTGAGCTACTCGAAGTCATTAACCGGCTGAAGGAAGCCGACCGCATCGACATGCTGAAGCTGCTGCACTTTCACATCGGCTCGCAGCTCACCGACATCAAGCGGATCAAAAACGCGATGAAGGAAGCCGCCCGCGTGTACGCAAAGGTCTATCAAATGAAAGTGCCGGTTGAACTGCTGGATGTTGGCGGCGGCATGGCGGTGGATTACGACGGCTCGAAGACCGCTTTCGACTCTTCAGCAAATTACAACGCGCAGGAATTTGCCAACGACGTCGTCTACACCATCAAGCAGGTCTGCGAAGACGAAAACGTGCCGCATCCGACGATCATTCAGGAGTCAGGCCGTTTTCTTTCGGCCTATCACGCGATTCTCGTGACCAACGTGCTCGACGAAATCGAAACGGTCGTCGAGGACATCACGCCGATTGAAATCGAAGAAGACGATCCGCAGGTCGTGATTGAACTTGCCGATCTGCGCGAAACGATCACGATCAAAAACTATCGTGAGTACTATCACGATGCCCTCGAGCATCGGGAAGAACTCTTCACGATGTTCAACCTCGGTTTGATTTCGCTGGAAGACCGCGCGAAAGGCGAAGTGCTTTTCTGGGACGTTTGCGAGCGTGCGGATCGATACGCGCAGCAATCGAAGTACGTGCCTGAAGAATTCGGCGATCTGCGCCGGCTGCTGTGCGCGAAATACCTGACGAACTTTTCCGTTTTCAAATCTGTTCCCGATCATTGGGCGCTGGATCAGCTTTTTCCGATTGTGCCCATTCAGATGTTGAACAAGCCGCCAACTGAATTTGCCACGCTGTGCGATATCACCTGTGACTCAGACGGTGTGGTCGACAAGTTCGTGGATCTTCACGACGTCAAGCAGACTTTGGAATTGCACAAGCTCGACCCGAACGAACCGTACTATCTCGCATTCATGCTGGTCGGCGCTTATCAGGAAGTGATGGGCAACAATCACAACCTGTTCGGCACGCCGAACGAAGCGCAGATTCATATCGACGAAGAAGGCTATCTCATCAAGAAAGTGATTCGCGGAACGACGGTTGGCGAGGCCGCGGGGCGCGCCCGTTACGAGCGCGGACTGCTGCACGATGGCTTTCGCCGGCAGGTAACGCAACGAATTAAAGACGGCGAACTGAGCGAGGCCGAAGGCGCCGAACTTGTAGATTTTTACGAGTCGCGTTTCGACGCGTACACCTACGTGGCAGTTAACGGTAACCGAAACAAGGGTCGCCGTCGTCATGATTATTAGACATTCCAGGCCGTTTAGAGTCGGGCTACTGCCCGACGCCGGCGGGCGGTAGCCCGCCGCTAAACGTTTTCAAAGAAGCGAGCAAATTTATGGTAACCCAACGCAAACCTAAACCAAGCAAGTATCTGACAATTCCCACTCGGCCCGTGCAGGTTGATCGCGATCGGTCTGTCGCCGGACTGCTGGAAAAGATGGAAGGCGCCGGCTTTGGCGGGCGACAACTCGCGGAAGCACACCGTATCTGGCTCGACATGCTGGGCGACGCGACCACGATCACCGTCACTGCCTCAGGCGCATTGATTCCGGCGGGCATGCGTCGCTTGCTGGCCTACGTCATCAAGAACCGTTTCGTGGATGTGCTGGTGCTGTCCGGCAACGTGATTTTCCACGACTTGCACGAAACGCTCGGGCGTCATCACTTTCAGGCCCACCCAAACATGACTGACGCTGAGTTGGAAGTGGCCCAGATCAACCGCATGTGGGATTTGCTGGCGAGCGAAGAGGAGTATCACGAAGCGGAAGAGTGGGTCGGCGGATTTGCCAGCCAGCTTGATCAATCGCGGCCTTATTCAACCCGCGAGTTCCTGCATTTGCTCGGACGTGAGCTGGCTGAGATCGCCGCGGAAGATGGCGTGCTGACCGCGGCTTACAAATCGCGCGTGCCGGTCTTCTGTCCCGGTATTGGTGACAGCGGGATCGCAGTGGGCATTGCCGGATCGCGCTTTGAAAAGAAGAACAACTTCACGTTCGATCTGGTTCAGGACGTGCTGGACCTGACGCAGATCGCATTGCGTGCGCGCGTTTCGGGCCTCATCAGTCTGGGCGGCGGCATTTCGAAGAGCTTCGGGAAGCAATCGGAGATGGCGGCGCACATCTTCAAACAGCAGGTGCTCGGACACAAGTACGCGATTCAGATCGCGGCTGACTCGCCGCATCCCGGCGGTCGTTCCACTGCGGTCGTCTTTAACGAGCAGGAGATCTACGGAAAACTTGCCCGCAACGCTCTGACGGCTTACGTCAACTGTGACGCCACGATCGCTTTGCCCATCATCATCACCGCGCTTTCACAGACGGCTGCGAAGTACATGAAGGGCCGCCGCCGGCCAAACTTCACGTTTGCGGGTAAAGACCTGATGATCGACGTGCCGTAGGGATTACTGATTGATTCAGTGATCCATTGAGTCATTGAATCATTGACGTTGGTAAGAGCTTAATGAGTCAATGAATCAATGACTCGATGACTCAATCTTATGTCTGAATCGCAGTCCCTGCCGATGAACTTCGGTGGCATCGCCGAAGAAGAATTCTCCAGTTTCGAAAACTCACGCATTCTGGTTTGGCCAATTGCGTATGAAGGCACGGTTTCATACGGCGGTGGCACGGGACAAGGCGCGGCGGCCATTATCGACGCGTCGCGCAACATGGAGTTGTACGACGAAGAGACCGACGCCGAAGTTTACAAGCTCGGCATTCACACCCTGGACGAGTCGCAATCGATCGATCCTCCGGAGCGAATGATGAATTCGCTTTACGATCGCGCCAAGGAACTTATCAGCAGCGACAAGTTCGTCACCATGATCGGCGGCGAACATTCAGTGAGCGCTCCCGTGATTCGCGCGCACGCTGAGAAGTATTCGAACCTCTCAATCCTGCAAATCGACGCACACGCCGACTTACGAGACACCTACGACGGCACACCTTACTCACACGCTTCAATCATGGCGCGGGTGGTGAAGGACCTGCACATTCCGGCCGTGCAAGTTGGCATACGTTCGATCTCGGTCGAGGAAGCGCGCGTACTCGATCAACTGTCGACGCGAATTTTCTGGGCCAAAGACATCGTCGGCCGCGACGATTGGTGGGATGAAGCGGTTGATGGGCTGACTGAGAATGTTTACCTAACCGTGGATATCGACGGTCTCGATCCCTCGCTGGTTTCAGCGACGGGGACGCCTGAACCTGGTGGGTTGGGCTGGTACGAGACGATTGGGCTAATTCGCACCCTCGCGCGCAAGCGCAACGTCATCGGGATGGACTTGACCGAGTATTCGTACGTCGAAGGCCAGAACGCTTCTGCGTTTTTGTGCGCGAAGTTGATCTACAAGACGCTGGGGTTTGTGTTTGAGAGCCAAACGCCAAAAGTGCGCGGGAACAGAATTGAAAAATGAAAACTGCAAATTGAAAATATTAAATTGCTCATCCGCAAATCATCCGCGTCACCACGGCGGACGCCAGGCAGAGCCTAAGAATTACAATTTGCACTTTTCAATTTGCAGTTTTCAATTTTCAATTTCTTTCCTTCCCTCCCCTAGGTAAGTTTCTTCTTGTAAGACTCTTTCAAGCCTTCCTGAGCCTGTTCGTGCGCGTCGTAAACATTCGGACGCGTAAGCACCGCGCGATACTGCGTCAATGCGTCGTTCCGCTTGCCGCTCAGATCCAATGCGCGGGCCGCGTAGAGTAACGCCATCGTCGCCAGGCCCTGCTGGGCTCCGGGCGCACTCGCGGAGGCGAGAAATTCTTTGGCAGCTTTCTCGTTCTGTCCCGCGGTCATCAGCGCTTCGCCGTATTTGAAGTGAATCAGATCCAGAGCCTTGCCCGCCGTCTCGCGCAAAGTCTTGTCGCGCAGAAGGGTTTCAAAGGTCGCAAAAGCTTCCGTCTCAGCCGCACTCGTCGCCGACGGCTGATTCGCTTTTCGTTCGAGCCCTGCCTGCGAGACCAACGCCTCAGCGGTTTCCAGTTTATACAAATAATTTCGCGGATACTTCGCGCCTAATTCACGCCCGAGCGCCACTGCCTCGGTGAATCGGTTCTCGCGCTTGTACAGCATGATGAGCAGCGTCTTCGCGTCTTCCTTTACCCAATTACCTTCGCGCGCGACGCGCTCGATGGTCGCAATGCCGCGCTTCTTTGATCCGCGATGTCCCATAAAGCCGACTGCGATCTTCGTCGGCAATGGCAGTGCGCCAATCGTGTAGTCGTAAAGGCCAATCGTCATTTCAGCGTCACGGTAGTTCGGATCGAGCTTGATCACGGCGCGATGCTTATCAACCGCGTCGTTACCATCTTTCAGCGCGGCGATGTGCCGGCGCTCCACCGTCTCTGCAAACGACGCTTTCAATCCTTCGATCGCACCGAAGAAGTACAACGCCTCAGTGTCGTTGGGATTCTGCTTGAGCCGCGCTTCGACCAACTGGCGCGCCTGCCGCGTATGAGTGCGAAACTGATCGATCAGCTTCGGATCGGCCTTGTCTTCGTTCTTGGAATAAAACGAATCGCTGTTGTAGAGCGACGCCTGCAAACGCCGCGTTTGATAGAGCGCTTCGATTAGAAGCGTGTCCGCGAGAAACTGCGGCCCGGCCGGATAATTCGGGAAAGCAACGGCCATTTCCTTGAAGATCTTGCGCGCGCCTTCGTAATCAAGATTGTAGAGCGCTTCCGAGCCCGAGATGCGAAGCTGTTCAAATTTCGCGCGTTCGGTTTGCGTGAGCCAGCTTGAATTTGCCGGCTGCGCTTGCACAACAAAGGCCAGCGCAAGAATCAGAAAAAGAGTTTTGAGAAATTTCATAAGAACCTGTTCCACTTTAATTGAAGATACCCATCGCAATCACAACCAGGGTTCCGACACCTGCGGCTGTGAACATGATTCCCTGCCACGGCTTGTCGAAAACTCCCAGCTTTTCCTTTTGCCTCTCCACTTTGAACACTTCTGCGTAGGCAATGGCTGAGGCGGCGCCTTTGGAATCTGTGACGACGAAATGATCGTGGGCAAATCCGGTGATGCGGCCGTTGGCCTTCTTTCCGTCCTTTAACTTCACATTCACCCGCTTACCGAAACCCAGTTTGTTAACTTCGGCTTTGGCTGACGCGGTGTCAGCGGCCAATGAACGTTGACCACGATCCTGTGCCACGATCGCCACCGTGTACAGCAGGCAAAAAAGAAAAACGACGATTGTAACTGTCACTTGCTTCCCCATTTCAAAGTCGTGTCGTAGGTACGCATGCCTCCCGGCATGCTGCACGCCAGAGGCGTGCGTACCGCGCCGCGTCATGAAAAACTCTCCACGTACTTCACGCCGCTGCCGGTGTTGAAAAGGACGACCCGCTCGTTCGCTTTCACTGCGCCTTCCGCCATAAGCTTCCTTAAGGCCGGTAAGCACGCCGCGCCCTCGGGCGCGCAAAAGATTCCTTCCGCCGCGCCGATCTCTCCTGTGGCGGCGATCAGTTCATCGTCGGTGACGGCGAGCGCGGTCCCACCGGATGAGCGTAGTGCATCAAGAATCAGAAAGTCCCCGATCGCTTTCGGCACGCGCAGGCCTGATGCGGTCGTATGCGCATTCGGAAACTCGTCTGCGAATCGTTTCCCTTCTTCGAAGGCGCGCACGATTGGCGCACAGCCGGCGGCTTGCACTGTCACCATTCGCGGCCGCTTTGAGCCGATCCAACCCATCTGCTCCATCTCGTCAAACGCTTTCCACATCCCGATCAAGCCGGTGCCCCCGCCGGTGGGATACATGATCACGTCCGGCAACTGCCATTCGAACTGCTCGGCCAGTTCATACCCCATCGTTTTCTTGCCTTCGATTCGGTAAGGCTCTTTCAAAGTCGAAACGTCGAACCAGCCTTCAGCGTCTTTCCGCCTGCCAACTTCGGCGCCGCAGTCGGTGATCAAGCCATCCATCAAAGTCACGTGCGCACCCGTCTGTTCACATTCGATAACGTTGGCGCGCGGCGTGTCCTTCGGCATGAAGATGTGCGCCTCAAGCCCCGCGCGCGCGGCGTAGGCGGCCAGGGCCCCCGCCGCGTTACCCGCCGACGGCACCGCCAGTTTCTGCGCGCCTAACTCTTTGGCCATCGAAACCGCCGCCGTCATGCCTCGTGCTTTGAAACTCTGCGTCGGGTTCTGGCCCTCGTCCTTGATGTAAAGCTCGTTCATGCCCAGCGACGCGCCGAGCCGCGACGCGTGCACGAGCGGCGTGAAGCCTTCGCCCAACGTGATTACGTTCTCGGGCCCGTCGACCGGCAAAACCTCGCGGTAGCGCCACAGATCGGGTCCCCGGTGCTTGAGACTCTCCTTTGTCAAAGACCGCGCCGCCTGCGCCAAATCGTACCGAACTAACAGGGGCTTTCCGCATTGCGTGCAAAGGTTGTGCAACCGTCGTGCCTCGTGCCGCAGGCCACACGCGCCGCATTCAAGATGAGTAACGTTCATGAAATTCGCAGGGTCCTTTCCGAAAAACGCCTGCGTCATCATAGCCGCTTGCAGGCGTGTCCGTCAGGTGGAGCATGGATGCTGCGCGTCGGCGTGCACTTTCCCGGCGCAGCAGCTAATCTTGTCAAAACCAAATAAAAACAGGAGAAGCAAATGGCAAATCGCACTGCGGTTATTCAGACCAACAAGGGGACTATTAAATTTGAACTGCTGGAAGAGGACGCACCCAAGACTACTGAGAATTTTCGCTTGCTCGCGGAAAAGGGTTATTACGACGGCATTATTTTTCATCGTTGTATCAACGGCTTCATGATTCAAGGCGGCGATCCGACAGGCACTGGACGCGGCGGCGCATCGGCCTGGGGTGGAAAGTTCGATGATGAAATCAATCCTTCGTCGGAAGTTTACAAACGCGGCTACAAAGCCGGGACGGTGGCGATGGCTAACGCCGGCCCGAACACCAACGGCTCGCAGTTCTTCATCATGCACGTTGATTATCCGCTGCCGCCGAGCTACTCGATTTTTGGCCGTGTCACCGAAGGACAGGACGTGGTGAACGCGATTGCGACCACGAAGACTGCCTCTGGCGATCGGCCGGTGGAAGAAGTGCGGATGGAAAAAGTGACGATCGAGTAAGTCAGTCGTCAGGTGTTAGTTGTCAGTTGTTAATCGCTAATTCGAACTTCGGATTCGGTCTGAGACGAACTGTTTGGCGGTGGTCACGGCATCTTTCAGATCTGATCCCGTCGCCAGGCATGCTGCAATCGCTGACGACAGCATGCAGCCGGTGCCACGGACGTTCGGCGCTTCAATCCACTCGCTTCGGAAAATTGTGACCTGGCCATCATCGTCGAGAAAATCGATGGCCTCGCGGTAGTTTCCATCTGATCTCTGACCTCTGACGCCTGATCTCTGCGGCGCGAGGTGCCCGCCTTTGATCAGCACCGCCTGCGCGCCAAGTTCGCGGATCCGCGCAGCCGCCTGCCGCATCCCGTCTTCGTCACGAATGTTCATGCCCGCAAGTTCTTCCGCTTCCGGAATATTGGGGGTGACGACTCGCGCCAGCGGCAATAGTTCAGTCACGAACACTTCAAAAGCATCGTCTTCCATTAACTTGCCACCACTCGTCGATTCAATTACTGGATCGACCACTGGCGCGGGCAAAATCTTTTCACGAATGAGTCGAGCTACTTCGCGCACAACTTCGGTCGTCGGGAGCATGCCGATTTTGACGGCGGCAATTGTCGTCGCCCCGGTGATCGCTTCGACCTGTTGGCGCACAGCCTCCGCCGATTGATGTTTCGCACCGAAGAACTTTTCGGCATTCTGAAAAGTCACTGCGGTGATTGCGGCGACGGCGGTGCAGCCGAGCGATTCAATCGTGCGGACGTCGGCAATGATTCCCGCTCCGCCGGACGGATCAAATCCCGCGATCGTCAGGACTACAGGTTTAGATTCCCCTCCCCGCAAGCGGGGAGGGGTAAGGGGTGGGGTTAGGCCGCTCACAACCTCTCCCCCCAGCCCCCTCTCCGCCAGCGGAGAGGGGGAAAACCATCGCAATCTATCCCGTACTTCTTGATCATCCTTACATCCGGACACGCAAAGTCCGTACGATTTCGTCCAGCCGTTCCAAGTCTGCAAAAAGACTAATTCCTGCGATGCCGCTCGCGCCAGCTCGCAAACACTCGCGCGCATTCGTAACCTCAATACCGCCGAGCGCCAGAACCGGAAATGGCGCCAACTGCTTCGCTACACTTTCTAGATTTCTGAGTCCGGTCGGCGGGCCGTAGTTTTCTTTCGACGGTGTCGCGAACACCGGGCCGAAGACGACAAAGTCTGCGCCATCTTCTTTCGCGATTTGAGCCTCGGCAAGCGAGTGCGTTGACACGCCGATCAGGAAATCATCCCCGAACGTTCGGCGGATTGTCGCCGCGTCGATTGACTGCGCCGGCAAATGAACGCCGTCCGCGCCGGCCGCAGCGGCGACGTCAGCGCGATCATTCACCAACAGGCGCGTGGCCGAACCACGCGTCAACGCTGCGCTCTGCTCACTCAGCTCAAAAAGAACGCGCGCGGTCAGACGCTTTTCTCTCAGTTGAATGAGGTCGAGGCGGGCCGCAACCGCAGCCGACACTTGTTCGAGGATCTGCCTGAACTCAGGACTCTTGGGCGTCGTCGTTTCCGTGCTTACGCCGCGGGTAATCAGATAGAGGATCGGTTTGGACAGGTCGAATCTCATTTGGTGCGACGGCGTGTGATCCCGGTTTGGGCGAGCTTTCCACAATTGGGCCGCCGCCGTCCAGCGCGTGTACGGTTTTGCGAAAGTGAAACAGTTCCCAGAGTCCCATCGCCATGTTCAAAAGGCCGATGCCGGTGACGGTGCCGCGCACCCACCCGGAAGAGACGAAACGTTGCAAACCGTAACCGGTCTTGCGCGCGGCCAGCAGCAGAAAGTAGTTATTGCCCCAGTCGCTCAGACCCCACCAACCGTGCGGCACCCAAGGCAGGATGGTGAGCACAATGCCAATCTCAAGGCATAGGATTATGTAGAAAACTACCGTGAGTCTTGATGACATGATCAGCGCAGGCGTCCGCGCCTGCATCAATGAGCAATCGAAA
The DNA here is from genome assembly GCA_049273695.1 of Pyrinomonadaceae bacterium. GTDB lineage: Bacteria > Acidobacteriota > Blastocatellia > Pyrinomonadales > Pyrinomonadaceae > UBA11740. The sequence continues at coordinate 36,486 of JBASRE010000014.1, read as the reverse complement.
CCAGTAGCAACCCCGACGAGTCGCGGTTGCGCTCCAGTCACGTATGATGCCGAATAAATGGCGGAAAGAGAAATGCTCAGTTAACCAGTTGTTCCGAGCGAGTGACGGGCGGCGTGATCGTGCTCTTTTCGCCGAAGCGCGTCTTCAATGTCTTCAGCCGCTCTTTCACATTCCGGTATGAAACGTTGTTTCCGTAAACTTCGGTAAATGATTCCAGTGCGTGATGCAAATCGCCGGCTTGTTCATAAGCAGCGCCGATTTCATACGTCAGCGCCATGCGCTCTTCTTCGGAAACGTGCGCGGCGCTCAAGCCTTTCGCAAACCATTTGACGGCCACTTCGGGCGCGCCCGTCTGCACGAAACAATGTCCCAGCAGGTTGCAGCATTGCAGGTAGCGTCCCGTGCCGTCTGCCGGCGACGTCAGACTCGCGGCCATCTGAAATTCTTCGAGCGCGTCTTCGAACAAATCCATGTCCTTGTACGCGAGTCCCAGATTGTAGTGCGTTTCGTAATCGCCACTTGCGGCAGCCCCGTCTTCGCTTTCGCTCGACGCGCGGTATTCCTCGAAGATTTCAGCCAAGCCTGCGTCGATACCCATCGCGGCGGGCTCAGCTCCATTCTCTGACGCAGCGGCAATGGGCACATTCAGCGAAACTTCAGGCTCTGGCTCTGGTGACGCTGGCGTAATGTCGAAGTCGCTTGTGATGACCACTTCGCCGTGCTCGATAACTGGCGACGCATCTGTCTCGGGAACTGCCCCGGTCTGAAGCTGGTTGATCTGCTCACGACGCGAAACGATGTCTGGGTGGGCACCGCACTGCTGCTCTAGCAACTCCAGCGTGTCAATTGCGATATCGATGTAGCCCTGCGCGATGTAGAAATCGACGCTCTCCAGTTCCTGCCGCAGCATCGCGGCGACACGGTCATCCTCGGCGAGTTGTTCAGTCGCCGTTTCAGACGTGGTGGTGGTGGGAAGCTCTTCGGCAACGATGCTCTCAAAGTTAAAGCCGGTTTCGATCTCGGGGTCGGCCGGCGCCGTTGATTCCTCCGAAACTTCGGCTACCGGGTTCCAGTCGAAAACTGTTTCGTCGCTGACGGGAGCGGCCTCCTGCGAGTTCAACACGAACTCGTCCGCTGCGGCGACGCGCACCGGCTCGCGCTCGGCAACCATTTCGAACTCGGGCAATGGTTCCACCGGTTCTTCTTCGAGAGCACCGCCGAGTTCGTTCAGCCTGGCAACGTGTTCTTCCACGGCCGGATCCAGACGCGTGAGTTGTGTCAGAGCGTAGCGCTCGTCTTCAGTGAGACCCTGTGCCTGTGCTGCTTCCGCCAGTCGCTCGAGCGAGGCTTTGAGTCCATCCATGTCGCGCAGCCACCAGTGTGCGCGCGCTACGAGACGCAATGCCTGAACGTTGTCGGCATCGTTGGCGAGCAATTCGTCAATCAGCTCCAACAATTGCTGGTGCTGGCGTTCGGCCAGCATCTGCTCAGTGATCTTCGCAACGACACTTACTGCCTCGGCGATCTTCCCTTGACGCACGTAGAGGCGCGCGACTTCCGTGAATCGCAAGTACGAACCCGGCTCGCCCCCGACCAATGATGCAGTAGCACGCTCAGCTTGTTCCGGCTCCTCCGCTTCGAAATACGCGTCGGCCAGCAACGTCAACAACTCGCGGTCTCCCGGGTTGCTCTTGAGTGCTTTCTCGATCAGCTCCGCAGCCTCGTCGGCGGTACCACGTGCGCTGTGGGCCGTGAGCACACCTTTGAGCGTCCCATAGCCATCAGGCTGAATCACCAAAGCCCTGCCGAAAACTTCCAAAGCTTCGTCGCATGCCCCGCGCGCGACCAGTGCCTGGCCAGCTTCAGCGAAACATTCGGCCGCTTCTCTTTTCAATCCCAGGTTGAGGTAGCCGTCGGCCAGCTTCGTGCGAATCTGTGTGTTCTGCGGATCGAGGTCCGCAATCTTCCGAAGTGTTTCCAAAGCGCTTTGCGCTGCGCCCGCGCGATTGTGAGCGTCCACAACTGCGAGATAGTGCGTGCGCGCTTCAACGATCAGATCCTGTTGCGCGTAAAGGTCGGCCAGGTTCGTCGCGATCTCGATATCGTTCGGCTGTAGGCGATCGATCTTCTTGTACATCGCGATCGCTTTCAGACCGAATCCCTGCTCGCAATAATGCTCAGCGATGCGCCGGAAGCAAGTTACCGCTTCAGCCGTGTTGCCGACGCGCGTATACAGATCGCCCAACATGTTGAGCGCCGTAAAGTCGTCCGCATCAACAGCAACGATCTGGCAGTATTCTTTTATGGCAGCCGCGATCTTTCCCGATTCGAGATACTTCTCAGCTGCGCGCAGAGTCTTTGCTTTGTCAAGAACCATTTGAACCCGAGGGACTGGAAACGATTGAGAACTGTCGTGAGGCTGGATGGCTTGAGCGAGCCCGTGAATCGCGCCGCTGGAGCGTTTGCGGCACTTAACTAAACTAACACTTCGCAACGAGGAGTGTCAACGATGTTTTTCACCGAAAACCCCATAAATACGGGCGAAAAATGCACCGTTAAACAACGTCGGCGAAGTTCTTGCGCGTCCGCGCAAACCACCAATAACCAAAGACAAAGGCAATAAGCGCAAAGGCAGAAAAATATGCCAGTCCCGCCCAGTCGGGGGGCGCCCCATCAAGCATGATGCGCCGGTAGCTGCGAACGAGCGGCGTAAATGGATTGAGGTTGATGAAGGGCCGGTAAGCGTCAGGGACGATGGTTTCGGGATAAATGATTGGCGTGAGGTACATCCAGGCCATCAGCACGAGGCTGATTCCCTGCACGATGTCGCGAATAAAGACACCCAGCGACGCCAGAAGCCACGCGCCCCCGAGCATCACGAGCAGTTGCGGAATCAACAGAAGGGGCAAATAAAGCGTCGTCAGATGCAGTTCATGACGAATCACCAGAATGCCAAGTAACAAAGCGACCGTGCCGAACATTTGATTCGCAATTGCCGCCACTGTTTGTGACACCGGCAAAGTCTCAAGCGGGAAGACCACCCGTTTGACGAGATTCGCGCGATTCACGACCGCACTCGCCGACATGTTCAGGGCTTCCTGAAAAGCATTCCAAGGCAAGAGACCACAGAAAAGGTACAGCGCGAAATCCCATTGCGAATCGGTTGCGTTGAATTTGGCTTTGAAGATTCCCGCGAACAAGAGGGTGAAGATCGCGATCATCACGACCGGCGTCAGTACTGCCCAGACGATTCCGAGGACTGATCCTTTGTAGCGGGCTGCCAACTCTCGCTTCGCGAGCAACCAAATTAGATCGAATCGCCGAGGCAATTCCCATAGCGGTCGCCAAACGGCGCGTCGTGCAGTCTGGGCTGAAATCATTCGCGATATTGTAGGTTGTCAGCAGAAAGTTGTCAGGTTGCGTCGGATCACGACTTAACGGCGCACTGTGGTACGCTTTTTCAACAGCAATGCCAAAACCGCGCTCTTCAAGACTTTTCCCGGAAATGTCTGAGCCGAACAACACCATGGCAGGTTCGGCGACGGCTGGGCCCCTCGCGGATCGCATGCGGCCGCAAGAGTTGTCTGAGTTTGTCGGTCAGGAACATTTAGTCGGTGCAGGCCGAGTGCTGCGCCGCCTGATCGAGGGCGGTGGCACGCTGCCGTCGATGATCTTTTGGGGTCCGCCCGGCACTGGTAAGACTACGTTGGCGCGGCTGCTGGCTGATCGAACGAGCGCCAACTTTGTCGCTCTGTCCGCAGTCTTCTCTGGCGTGAAAGAGTTACGCGGCGCCATTGCTCAGGCGCGCCTCGATCGACTACGCGGCAGCCGCACGATTCTGTTCATCGATGAGATTCATCGCTTCAACAAAGCGCAACAGGACGCGCTGCTGCCGGCCGTCGAAGACGGAACCGTGACATTGATTGGGGCGACGACTGAAAATCCTTCATTCGAAGTAATCAGCGCCTTGCTGTCACGTTCGCGCGTGCTAGTGCTGAACCCCTTAAGCGAAGAAGAGGTTGAGATGATTCTGCGCCGTGCGGTGTCTGACGAAGAACGCGGACTAGCGAATCTTCATCCGCAGATGTCTGACGATTTGATCAAGCGGCTTGCGCACCTGGCCGGCGGAGATGCGCGTGTGTCGTTGGCAGCTTTGGAAGCGGCGGTTCATTCGACGAAACCGGACAAAGACGGAGCTCGCGTCATCACCACCGAGACACTAATCGAGGCGCTCGGCCGCACGCAATTTGGTTACGATAAGGGCGGCGAGGAGCATTACAACCTTGCATCAGCGCTGATCAAATCTCTACGCAACTCAGACGTAAACGCTTCTCTGTATTGGCTCGCCAGAATGATTGAGGGCGGCGCTGATCCCGTTTTCATTGCGCGCCGGCTTTGCATTCTGGCCTCTGAAGACATCGGGCTCGCCGATCCGCAGGCGATGGTGCAGGCTGCGGCGGCGGCAGACATTGTGCAACTGATCGGCATGCCGGAAGGCTTGTTTCCCTTAGCCCAAGCGACGATGTATCTCGCGCGCGCGCCGAAGTCGAATACGGTTCTGCGCGCGTATTCCGCGGCGCATGCTGACGCCGTTGAGACATCTCGCGAACCCGTGCCGCTGCATCTGCGAAATGCGGCGACACCGCTGATGAAGCATCTCGGCTACGGCAAAGAATACCGGTACGTGCACAGCGATACGGCAGCGAAAGACGAGATGACGTGCTTGCCGGAAAAATTGACAGGTCGCGTGTACTTCGAAGACAAGGAGCCGGGAGAAGGGGGCCAGAAGCCAGCATAGAAGTGAACTTTCATGACCGGCTCCCGACTCCGGGCTCCGAATTCCTCAACCAACAAATGTCACAGCATAAGTCCCCGAAGGAACTCGCTTTTCTCCACGACCTCTACGTCGCGCCGGATTGGGGCGAACGCTTCGCCGAGCTTGTCGATGCGCACGTCCAATTGCCGAAGGAAGGACGCGCGCTTTACGTGGCGGCGGGGACAGGCAGTCATGCGCTGGCTTTAAAGGAACGGGCCGGAGAAAAGCTCCAACTCTTATGTGTTGATGAAAGCGACGAGTGTCTCGAGTTGGCCCGCGCAAAAGGCGCCGCGATTAACGAGAAGACGCATTTCCAGCGCGAAACTCCGTCGTCACTGTCTCAAGCCGACGATCAGTTCGATTTGGTTTTGGGCAATGCGTCCATGACACGGCCGGGCGATCTGCGGGCTATCGTGTCAGAACTGGTGCGCGTAGCTGCGCCGGGCGGAACGGTTGCGTTTTGGCTGCCCACGGCCGCCAGCTTCGGCGAATTCTTTTCGATTTTTTGGGAAGCTTTGCTCAACGCGGAGCTTGAGGACCACGGCGTCGATGTGGAACTTATGATCACCGAGTTGGCGACCGCGTCAGAGGCTGAAAAGCTCGCGCAAAGCGAAGGGCTCGACGATGTGCAATCGTGGACGGCGGTTGAGGAGTTCGACTATGAATCAGCCGAGCAGTTTTTGAATTCTCCTTTGATGACGGATTTTCTGCTGCCGGGTTGGCTCGGGTCAGTTCCGGAAGCGGCGAAAGAACGCGTCATCGAGGAACTCGCGAGAATCATCGACGAAGAACGCCACAGCGGCGCGTTTGTCTTAAGCCTGAAAGCTACGTTAGTGGTGGGAAAAAAGGGACGGGTCCAATAAGTCTACCGATCGATCTTCTTGGCGTCTTCCGGTCGCATCTGCTGCGCGCGCCGGCGCGCCTCTTCAAATAAAGCCTCGTCGTCAACTGAATTGAGTTTGCCGCGCGAATCTGTTTCGCCTTCATCGATGCCTTCTTTGAAGGCTTTCTTGCTTTGCCCGAGCGCCTTCGCCAATTGCGGAAGCTTGGTGCCGCCGAACAGCAAAAGAATAGCCACGACCACCAGTACGATGATCCATTCAGTCCCAATTACAAACAGCAGAAGTTTCATGGAATTCTCCTTGCGCAGCTCAGGCGCGTTATTCGCGGACGCACAACTCGCTGTGGCCGTCAGATTCGTAGAACAGGTACTTCCGCCAAACCTCGTCCGCGCGGCCGATGTAGCGCATGATTTGCCGATTCACGTGCAGCGAAAACGCGCGCGGTCGCCGCAGCAGGTGCATTCCTGACTCTTCCGGCGTGCGATTGCCCTTCCGATGATTGCAGCGTTTGCAGCACGCCACCAGATTATCCCAGGACGATTCACCGCCACGCGAACGCGGAGTGATGTGATCCAGAGTCAGTTCAGCCGGCGAAAACTGCTTGCCGCAATACTGGCAGCACGAATGATCGCGCAGCAGAATGTTCTTGCGCGAAAGCGAGCGCCGCTCAAAAGGAATGTGCCGGTATTCGGTCAGGCGAATCACTGCCGGCGCATGCATCTCGATTCTTTGCGAGTGCAGCATGTGACCGTTGTGCTCTTCCATGCGCGCGACGCCTTTAAAGATCATGACCACCGCGCGCCGCTCAGTGCATACATTGATCGGCTCGAACGAAGCATTCAGGACCAGGACGCGCGCGTTCATGGTAGAGGCGATATTACGCGAGCCTGTCGGAAAGTGTCAAAAAATCGTGTCGGAGACAGTGCGGAAGGCCCAGGTGCATTACGGGTTTAGCGATCGCGCTGAAACCTCGATAGCCCAAGCGCGAAGTGTGCTCCGCGCATCATGTAGGCCGTGAGCTGAAAGGGAAATCGCGGCAGGTCGTTGAACAGGGCGCGGCTGACGATAGTCCCTTCGATGGCATTGGGCCAACGATGCCGAAAACCGGGCAGCAGGGTGCGGGGCGAACGGAGGTGGCTTGCCATTGGTGACTGGTGCCTTAAGGTCATGGAAGGCGCACTCGTCTCCCACTCCCGCAACGCAGTGCCGGTCAGCCACTGCGGCAGAGGCTTCGCATCGTCGGCTGCCGGCGTGCCGGTTATGTTCGCACCAAGTAACTCGTGCGCCAGCTTGAGCGCGCAGTCTATCCAGTTGGATGTTTGCCGGCTCGAACCCACACAGATGTTCCAATCGAAATTTGCTGGTCGTGATTCAACGGCTGCCGCGACGTCGCACAACCAGAGCGGCCGCCAAGCGCCCTCGCGTAGCATGTGAATCGCCAATATGCGGAGGTCATCTTCGGCGCTCGGGATGCGCACTTCGCTTTCGCCAAGCTTCATCAGCTGCGAGCGGGAATAGATTTCTTCCCAGTTTCCGCCGCCAAGCGTGTCGAACTCGCGATGCAGATCGACCGTCACCCCCGTGTCGGACAATCCCTTCAATACGACTTGTGCGGCTGTTAGTTGCTGCTGCGCTACGCAAACATCCGCGTCAACGTAAGGTCTCAACCCTTCGTCAACGTAAAGACGCGCCGCCGCCAGGCCCTTCACCAGCATCGACCCGATACCGGCGGAATTCAGCGCGGCAATGACTGATTCAATTCCCTGTCGCCGAATCACGGCCAGAACAGCATTCCGTTCGTAATGACTGCGAAGTTCGGCGGCCGAAGGAGTGTCTTTCAGATGCGAGTCACGCACCCGCCGCCATGCCAACCCCGCGACACCCGCGCCCAACAGTTGAGGAGTGATCGACGAAAGTTCGGCAGCTTCAAGTTCTAGCGGAGGTGGAACTGCGCGCCACGAGCCGGCGAGCGTCTGAGCTATCAATCGACCGGCCGATCCTTTGGGGTGATTGAACATCGATGTCAGGCGCGCTACGTATGTGCGGGACTATTTTCGAAATCGATCGGTCGCCTCAATCAACGCGCTCAGGTTGCCGGGCTCAAGGACTGAGTGACCAGCGTCGGGCGTGATGTGTAGATGGGCTTCAGGCCACGCACGATGCAGGTCCCACGCGCTGGTCATCGGACAGACAACGTCGTAGCGGCCCTGCACTATCACGCCCGGAATGTGCCGAATCTTTCCTACGTTCTCAATCAGGAAATTTTCCGTTGGAAAGAAACAGTTGTTCATGAAGTAGTGACACTCGATGCGGGCAAAGGCCAACGCAAACTCCGGATCAGCGAACCTTTCGATCGATGCCGGATCGAAAAACAGTTTCGAAGTGCTGCCTTCCCAGATGCTCCACGCGCGCGCCGCCGCCACCTTCTCTTCTTCATCCTTGCCGGTGAGTCGCCGATAGTACGCGCTCACCATGTCGTGTCGCTCGTTTTCGGGAATGACCTTCAAATACTCTTCCCAAACATCAGCGAACAGCCAGCTTGTGCCCTCCTGATAAAACCACTTGATCTCTTTCGGGCGGCAGAGAAAGATGCCACGCAGCACCAACTCGGTCACGCGGTCGGGATGCGTCTCGGAATACGCCAACGCCAGCGTGCTGCCCCACGAACCGCCAAAGACCTGCCACTTCTCGATGCCGAGATGCTCACGCAGCTTTTCGATATCAGCCACGAGGTCCCACGTCGTGTTCTCTTCAAGCGAAGCGTGCGGCGTGCTCTTGCCGGCGCCGCGCTGATCGAACAGCACCACGCGGTAAGCCGACGGGTCGTGAAACTGCCGATACTCTGGCACCAACCCGCCGCCGGGTCCACCGTGCAGAAACACGACCGGCTTGCCTTTCGGATTGCCGCACTGCTCGTAGTAGATGTTGTGAAGATCCGAGACTTTCAAGTGTCCCGAATCGAAAGGTTCGATCGGAGGGTAAAGTGTACGCAGTTGGTTCATGTGGTTTATGTGTGCTCTTGACTCATTCAAAACGGGGCATTCCACGCCCACCAGTTACGGTTGTAATCATCTACCGTACATAGTCCGAACATGACTCTAAAGCTCCAGCAAATCTTTTCGTACTCGACAGACTTCAAAGGTTCAAGACGGTCGTCATATCGTGCCAGAAGCTGTCCAAGGCGCTTAGTTTTTTCAAGTTCTGCCTCTACGCTGTGGCAATCAAGCTTTGTAGGATTTGAAGTTACTTCGAATTGTGGACCAACTCCCACATAAAACGCGGACTGTTTCTTTCTATCAATAAGTCCGTCCGCTATCCGGCGAGCATTTCGGTCACATGGTGGATCAACGTCGCCCCCTGTCCAAGCCCATGGCCCCTGGCGCGGTATTCGCTCATGTCGAATTATGTTCAACGCGTCCGCAACGTCCGGTGTTAGTTTATTTCCTGATTCAGACCTTGATTTTAACCAAACAACGATGTCATCGTCCGGGTCCAGAAACTGCATCACGAGAGCCAGAAGCTGTTTACTCGCATGGTCACGAAGTGTTTGGAGAATATCGTTACTCCAAGGAATGGCTTCGGCATAAACGAGGTGAAGGAAGAAAGCCTTTGCATACTCTTCTTGAGCTAGGACCGCGAGTGCAAATGCTGAAGGTGATCTGTCGTATTCGAACAGGTGTTCAGCGTCTTGAGCGAGTCGATCACCATTTTCTAGTACCACTCGAATCGTTCTCAGCAGATCCTGTTTTTGTTTAGCAGAAATCATCACCGTCAATTCGCAGCGATCTTCTCTCGCACCCATCCGCGAATCAGTTCCTCTTCTGCCACGCCTTCCGCTTCCGCGATTCTTCTCAAAGCCGCGGCTTCCCTCAATTCAAGATCAAAATGGATCGCCGTGCGAGGCGTGAAGACGCGTTCAGACACTTCTTCCAGGTCGCCTTCGAACTCCGTAAGGTCGTGCGTATCCCAAAACTGAGCTAACTCCTGAATTGAATCGGTCTGCGGTAGCTTTTGGTTATTCATTTGTCTCTCCAATCGCGGTAGCGCCGTCTCTCTGTGTCCGTCATCGAGCGTGCCGTCACCGGGTATCCATTGCCGTCTGGAAACTGAATAATCACACAGAACAAATATCGTCCGGCATCCGTCTGCCCAAGAACGTAATAAACGGGATTCTCACCCGCTGATTTCGCCCGTTGCACGAAAGCGTCGCCGAAACACGCTTGTTCTACTTCGTCGGGCGTTACTCCATGCCGAGCGATGTGATCAACTCGGTCTGAGGGCCAGAGGAGTTGTTCAATCCTCACAATGCCATCCTACCGCACGATGATGTGTGAAAAAAAGCACGCTATGCTCGAGCGACCGTGAGCACGTAAACATCAGCCGCGCCGGCTGACTTCAAAACCGCCGCGCATTCGGAAACAGTTGCGCCGGTCGTAAAAACATCATCGATGAGAAGTACACGCCGGCCGGCGATTGGTTCTGGCCGCCGAACTTCAAAAGCACCGACGACACTGTCGCGCCGAGCACGTGCATCCATTCCGGCGCGGTGGCGTTCGGTGTGTACGCGCCTGACCAGACTGTATTCGTCAATCGGCAGTTTCGTTGCGCGGGCAAGTTCGCGCGCCAATACTACCGCCTGATTAAATCCTCTCTCGCGTTCGCGCGAAGCATGCAGCGGAACCGGCACGATCACATCAGCTTCAGACAACGGCGCGCGTTGTTGAGTCTGCCGCAATGTTTCAAGCAGCCGCCGCGCCACGTTTGGCTCGCGTTTCAACGCCAGGATCGAAGCGCGCAAAGCACCTTCGTACAATCCGCAGGCGCGCGCGCCGGTAAAACTGTCCGCGTCGCATCGTCCACAGCGAACCGTCCGCCGCTTCTCTTCCGCGACTGCGGCGACACTCAACGCGCCGCACTTCCAACACAGCGTATCATCCTCATCGAAAATTCGTGTCGCGTCCCAGCACGTCGAACAAGCGGCTCCATCGTGACGCGAATCAACCGATCCATCGCATGCAGCACATCTCTGCGGATAGACCAGCGCCAGCACTGAGTCGTAAGCGCCGCTGATTACGCCGACATTCATTCGCTGAGATAAACGATTTTCATCGGCGGGTCCGTAGATCCTGCCGGCAGTTAATCCAAAGCGCCGTCGCCGCTATGCTCTGCCGGCGCACTCCAAATTCACATTCGACATTGGTCACACACAAAAAGCGGCCACCCGTGTTAGGGAGGCCGCGGGTTATGTCACAGCTTTCGAACTGCGGTGAACTGCTTACTCCTCGTCTTCGGCGAGCTGGCCACGCTCAATCAAATCCTGACAGCGGATGCAGTGACGCGCCCACGGCACCGCTTCCAGACGCTTCTCCAGAATCGGTTCGCCGCAATTTATGCATTTGCCGTACTCGCCATCTGAAATGCGCGCGAGGGCGGCGTCAATCGAATCCAGGAGCTGCCGATCGTTGGTGGACATCGACATCAACAACTCTTTCGTGTAAGCGTTCGCGGCCATGTCGGCCGGGTCCTGCGTCGCTTCGGCATCGCGTTCACGGCTGTAGGCCTCGGCCGCCTGGACCTGGCCCACCAGCGCTACGCGCCGCTCCGTCAATCTGTCCTGATAGGTTTTTGCTTTTCTCTTATCCATTAGTGCGTTCAAACTCCTCAAATGAAATTATTTCTGATAAGGCAACCCGCGATTGATCGCAAAGGCGCGATAAATCTGTTCGACGGCGAGCACGCGCGCCATTTCATGCGTCAGGGTCAGACGCGACAAACGCCACCGCACGTTCGCTCGAGATTGCACCTCCGTCGAAACTCCTTCGGGACCCCCAACCACAATCGCAACTTCCTTCGTCCCGTCGTTCTCCCAGCGCTGCACCTGCTTGGCCAACTCATGGGAACTCCAGTCACTACCATTCAGATCCAGCAAGACCGCTACGGTTGAATCTCCGATCGCATCGACTATCCTTTGCGATTCTTTGGTTACTGCGCCCGCGTCTCGAGTCCGGCTTTCTTTGACCTCGACGATCTCGCAGCGCGAAAATCGCGAAAGCCTTTTTAAGTAATCTTCAATCAGCGACCGCAGCCGCTCATCCTTAGTCTTGCCGGGCCAGATGAAGCGAAGCCTCATAACAGATGTCAGATATCAGACATCAGAGGTCAGACATCGCCTTGTCTTCGCTGACGTCTGACTTCTGACCTCTGACTTCTGATGTCTGTTCCTCCCGCGCCAGCCGCTCATACAGGTTCTTCCGACTGATACCGAGTATGCGCGCTGCCGCCGTTTTGTTTCCCTTCGCGGCTGCCAGAACCTCTCGGATATAGTTCGCTTCGATCTCCGCTAGCGTCAGCGGGCGATTGTCTTGCGCGCGGCGCTCGGCGGCAGCGCGCAAGCCGTCCGGCAAATGCGCCGGCTCAATGCTCGAACCGTCAGCAACGATCACCGCGCGCTCAATGATGTTCGCGAGCTCGCGAACGTTGCCGGGAAAATCGTAACTCTTCAAATATCGCAGCGTTTCCGGCGAAATCTTTCTCGCGCGCGTGCCGTGCTTCTGCGCGAACGTGCCCGCAAACAGGCGGGCCAGTGGCTCCAAATCCTCCTGCCGGTCGCGCAGCGGCGGCACCAGAATGTGGACGACGTTCAGCCGGTAAAACAAATCGTCACGAAACGCGCGGCGCTCGACTGCGTTTTTCAAGTCAGCGTTCGTCAGTGCGATCAATCGCGCATCGACCGAAATCGTTTTGCGACCACCGAGCCGTTCAAACTCGCGCTGCTCGATCACTCGCAGAAGCTTGGCCTGCGCGTCGAGCGGCAGGTGCGCAATCTCATCAAGTACCAGCGTTCCGCGATGCGCCGCTTCCAAACGCCCGGGCTTCGCTTCGCTGGCGCCCGTAAACGCGCCGCGCTCGTATCCGAATAACTCAGCTTCGAGCAGATCCGCCGGCAAGGTCGCGCAATCGATCTTCACAAACGCTTTGTGAGCGCGCCCCGACTGCGCATGGATGAACGTCGCCAACGCGTCTTTGCCTGCGCCTGACTCGCCCGTGACCAGCACGTTCGCGTCAGTGGCGGCGACGCGTTCGGCCATCGCCGCCGCTTCGCGCATCGCTTCCGACAACGCCACCAGTTCGAGCACTATTCCTCTTTCAAAGAACTCTGTGTCGCAGAATTTGAGATCTCAGATTTCAGATTTGAGATCGTAGATTCAAGCAACTCCGGCGACACATTCAAGCGCTTCGCTTCACGCCAGAGATACTCAAGGTCATAAAAGCGTCGCGACTTCTCATCGAACACATGGACGATAAAGTCGCCGTAATCCACCAGAATCCACTCAGCGCCCTGGTAGCCTTCGACGCGCGCGGCCCGTGAGCCGCGCCGCTTCAGCTGGTCAACAATTTCATCGGCGATCGCCTGCATCTGCCGTTTGTTCGCGCCGGTCGAGATGATGAAGTAATCCGTGAACGTCGCGACGCCGCGCAGATCCAACACGGTCAAATCAAGCGCCTTCTTTTCCGCGGCCGCATGCAGTGCCCAACGAATCCGATCGTCGAAATCAGCAGGATTCGCCGGCTCAGACGCACTGGCGCGCCGGCCGGTACTCGCCGCCTGCGCTTCAGAACTCAAGACCTTTTCTTTCAAGTTTTGACTCATTTAATTCCTGTAAAGCCTGTACTTCTCAATGTAGCTCGCCACTTCGGGCGGCACCATTTTCGTTAGTGCGTTCGCGTCTCCCTGTCGCGCGGCGGCACGAATCTCAGTCGCCGAAACGTCCTCAAACACCGCGTCCGTCACAAACACTCGAGGCGGCGCTGACTCACTGACCCTGGTGTTGATCTCATCATTGGTCTTTCCTCGAAGATCGATCACCTCTGATCCCGCCGCAACCGTGTTCAGTTCGTAGCCCGGCCGGGTGACGACGATGTGATCGCACATCGTCAGCAATCGCTGCCATTCGCGCCAGGTCGTTATCTCTGACCACGAATCAGCTCCCATGACAAAGAACAAACGGCAATTAGTGCCGAGCTGTTCCTGCATCCGCGCGACGGTCTCAACTGCGTATGGCCGCTCCGGGTTATCCAGCTCGACTGTCGAAACTCGCAGCGGCTCATCCTTCTGCGTCGCCAGCGCCAACATCGCAAACCGGTGAAACGCGGAACTGATACCCGCTCCACGTTTGTGCGGAGGCACGCAAGCCGGCACAAAAAACAATTCGTCGAGCCCGAATAACTTCTGCACGCGGCGCGCCACTTTCAGGTGGCCGTTGTGCAACGGATCAAACGTGCCGCCGTAAATCGCTGCGCGTTTCGCTCCCATCACTGATGCAAAAGCCTGCGCACGCCGTCCTAATTCAGAACCGCCCTCAGAACCGAGTCGCACTACTGCCAACCAGCAGCTGTTCCTCTCCGTGATACGACCCGCCCGTGTTCACCTTCGCGCGCATTTCCTCAATCTCGCGCGCGATCGCCGTTAGCAACTCGCGCACGCCAGTTCCCGCTACCGCGGAAATGGCAAAGAACGGCCGGCCATCTTGCTCGGCACGTTCACGTAATCTCTCGAGCCGCGACGGATCATCGAGCGCATCGATCTTTGTCGCCACGACGAATTGCGCGCGTTCGCCAAGCTGCTCATCGTAAGCTTCCAATTCACGATTGATCACTTCGTAGTCGCTGACCGAATCGCGACCTGAGGCTGACGACACATCAACCAGGTGCAGCAGCAACTTTGTTCGTTCGACGTGCCGCAGAAACCGATCGCCGAGACCGTGGCCTTCGTGCGCGCCTTCGATCAATCCGGGAATATCGGCGATGACGAACGTGCGAAAGTCGCCCAAATCAACCACGCCGAGATGCGGTTCCAAAGTCGTGAACGGATAGTCGGCAATCTTCGGATGCGCCGCGGAAACGACCGAAATGAACGTTGATTTCCCCGCGTTCGGGAACCCGACGAGGCCGACATCAGCGAGCAATTTCAGCTCAAGCTGAAACTCAAATTCTTCGCCGGGGCTGCCTTCCTGGTGATATCGCGGCGCGCGATTAGTCGAAGTCGCAAAGTGCGCGTTGCCGAATCCGCCGCGTCCGCCACGCGCCGCCAGCCAACGCGCGCCATCTTCCTGCAGGTCGCACAACAAATCGTTCGTCTGCGGATCAAAGATCTGAGTGCCGACCGGAACGCGAACGATTGCATCGCCGCCCTCTTTGCCTGAGCGATTGCTGCCTTCGCCGTGCATGCCCCGTCCGGCGACGTGCAGCGGGTTGTACCTCAAATGCAGCAAGGTGTTGAGCGAGTCTTCAGCTACCAGCCACACGTCGCCGCCGCGGCCACCATCGCCGCCTGACGGACCACCGCGCGGCACGAACTTCTCGCGGCGAAAAGCCGTCACGCCGTTGCCGCCGTTGCCACCCTGCACCCGAATCTTTGCTCTATCGATGAACATCTGTCAGTGCGGCTGTAACTCCGCCAAATAGAAAATGCGAGCCCGCGTACCTGAAGGTCGGCGAGCGTCGCATTCGAATGAATCGTCTTAACAATTCTTAACTTGCCGTTGCCTGAGCCGGATATACGCTGATGAACTTGCCCGAACGCCCTTTGTCCTCAAACTTCACGACGCCGTCAATCATGGCAAACAATGTGTCGTCTTTGCCGCGGCCGACGTTCTGCCCCGGCTTCCATTTCGTGCCGCGCTGGCGGGCGAGAATGTTGCCGCCCAGCACGCGCTCGCCGCCGAACTTTTTCAAGCCGAGCCGCTGCGAGTTTGAGTCGCGCCCGTTTCGAGATGAACCTACGCCTTTCTTATGAGCCATAAAAACCTCTTTTATTGATTCATCTATTCATTGATCCATTGAATCAATGAACCAATGAGTCAATGAATAATCAGCCTATCGAATCTATCTTAAGTGTCGTATACCCCTGGCGATGACCCTTCGTCCGCTTGTAGTGCTTGCGTCGTTTCTTCTTAAAAACCACGATTTTCGGCGCCCGGCCATGATCGACGACGGTCGCTTTCACCACCGCGCCTTCACCGAGCGTCGAGCCCACTTTTGTTTCCGCACCTTCGCCGAGGGCCAAAACCTCAAGGTCCACCGACGCCCCGACATCGGTACCGATTGACGGCACCCGCAGGGTCGCGCCTTTTTCCACGGTGAACTGCTTCCCGCCAGTTCTAATAATTGCGAACGACATATTGCTTCCTCACCCTCTCAGACAGCGCAACACGCAACTGAAAAGTCGATTATTATAAAGTCACGCCGCAGCGCCAGTCAAAGCCGCAGAAGCCGTGGGCGCGCTGCGATTTCCATTCGTGGTCAGAAAGTCGTCAAGAAACCGCGTCGAGATGTTTCCGGCTTGAAAATTTGAGTCATTCATAATCTTCAAATGCAACGGAATCGTCGTTTTGATGCCCTCAATCACCATGGCTTCCAGGGCCCGGCGCATGCGCGCAATCGCCAACTCGCGCGTGCGCGCGTGCACGATTACCTTGGCAATCAACGAATCGTAAAACGGCGGCACGCGGTATTCCGGATAAACGTAAGTATCAACGCGCACGCCCGGCCCTCCGGGCAGATTGAAAGCAGTAATCTTTCCGGGTGAAGGCACGAACGTTTCCGGGTTCTCGGCGTTGATCCGGCATTCGATCGCGTGTCCCACCATGATCACGTCGTCCTGCGTAAACCCGAGCGGCTCGCCTTCGGCAATGCGAATCTGATTACGCACGATGTCGGTCAGCGTCACCATCTCAGTCACGGGATGCTCGACCTGGATGCGCGTATTCATCTCCATGAAATAAAACTCATTGTTTTCGTCGAGCAGAAACTCAAAGGTGCCCGCGCTTGAGTAGCCGATTGCTTTGCAGGCTGCCACGGCCGTGTCACCCATCTGTTGACGCAACTCAGGCGTCATCATCGGGGCCGGAGCTTCTTCCAGAAGTTTCTGATGACGGCGCTGAATCGAGCATTCGCGTTCGCCAAGATAAACACAATTGCCGTGCTCGTCCGCGAGCACCTGAATCTCGATGTGCCGCGGCCGCTGGATGTAGCGCTCAATGTAAACGTCGCCATTCTTGAAGGCCGCCGCCGCTTCGGTCGACGCCGTTTCGAGGGCGTGGCCCAGCTCATCTTCAGCGTTGACGATGCGCATCCCGCGTCCGCCACCGCCGCCCGAAGCTTTCACAATCACCGGATAGCCAATCTCGCGCGCGACTTTGATCGCATCTTCCTCAGACGTCAACGCGTCGGGGCTGCCCGGCAGAATCGGCACGCCTGCGTTTTGCATCGCGCGACGCGCTTCGACCTTTTCGCCCATCAACTGAATGATGTTCGGCTTAGGGCCGATGAACTTGATGTTGCAGGCTTCGCAAATCTCTGCAAAGTAGGCCGATTCAGCCAGAAATCCGTAACCCGGATGAATCGCGTCCACGTTGAACAGCTCAGCCGCACTGATAATCGCCGGAATGTTCAGGTAGCTCTGCGCGGACGGCGCGGGGCCAATACAGACGGATTCGTCAGCGAACCGGACGTGCAGCGAATCGCGATCGACGTCGCTGTGCACCGCAACGGTGCCGATGCCCATCTCTTTACACGTCCAGATGATGCGGCAGGCAATCTCGCCGCGATTAGCGACGAGGATCTTGCGAAAGCGGCGTAGTCCGTTGTTCATAAATCAAAGTCCAATGTCCAACGTCTAAAGTCCAAAGTCTAAATCACAAGTGGACCTTGGACTTTGGACGTGGGACTTTGGACTATCCTTGCTTGATTCCGAAAAGCGGGTGGCCGTACTCAACAGCCTGCCCATTCTCGACGTAGATTTTCGCGACTTCGCCAGAGGCCTCAGCCTGAATTTCATTCATCAGCTTCATCGCTTCAATGATGCAGACAACGGTCTCGGGTTCGACGTTGCTGCCGATGCGCACGAAGCTTTCGGCCGTGGGCGAGGGCGAGCGATAAAAAGTCCCGACGATAGGAGAAGTTATGATGTGCAGTCCTTGATCTTCTGAGGCGGCCTCTTCGGCCTGCGCCCCCGGATGTGGCGGACCTGCGTGCGGCACACCGTGCACGGCGCTGGGGGTCGCGGCCGGAATCGCGTGATGTTCCGCAACCGGCGGAACGGAAGGCATGGCTGGCTGCGGTGGATACAGGTTCCGGCCAATCTTTACGTGGAACCCTTCACGCTGAAGTTCGAAATCAGTTAACGCGTTTTCATTGATCAGGCCGATCAATTCGCGCAACTCGTCCATGTTAATGGACGCTTCCAGATGCTTCGGCAACGGACGATGCCGGCGCCGACCGCGATCGCGATCACGCGGGCGCTCAGCCCGCGGATCGGTCGCCGGTTCGGATGAAGGTTGCTGGCTTTCCTGATCGTTCATCGCTCTTTTAGCTCCAACCGACATAGAAACCTCCGGGGGTTGGTTTCGCCGCAAACCAGCGGGGCGTACGTGCAAGCAGCTCTATTAAAGCAAAAGCCCCGCGATGGCAAAAGGCCAGACGGAGCTTCGCGCTGAAAGTTCTTTACTCTTCGGATTCTGACGCTTCCTTGGATTCCGCGGCTTTGGGTTCAGCAGCCTTCTTTTTAGCGCCACCCTTGGCACGCTTCTTCGCGGCCTCTTCGGCGGCGGCATCGCGCGGATTGCCGAGCAGCTCGATGATCGCCAGCTCAGCGCCATCGCCTGCGCGGCGGCCCAGCTTGATGATGCGCGTGTAGCCACCTGGCCGATCTTTGAAGCGCTCGCCCAACTCGTCAAACAAACGCTTGAGCGCCGCCACTCCCGCAGTACGCGGGGGAACAGCCTGTCCGCGCCGGCCAGCCACTGCGCCGCGGCCAAAATTGCCCGAGTGAAAGAACGCGGCCGCCTGGCGACGCAGGTGCACGCCACGCGCTTCCGAGCCGTTGCCTTCGAGACTCGCCGCATGACGCGACAGAGTGATGGCGCGCTCAACGAACGGGCGCAGCTCTTTGGCTTTGGGAACCGTCGTGATTATCCGCTCGTCGCGTGAATTGATTAGGGACGTCGCGAGGTTTCGCAGCAGCGACATGCGATGCTCCGTATCTCGTCCCAATTTTCGATGTGCCTTTCGATGACGCATAACCTTGTTCTACTGCACTGCCGTTTCAAATTCGTCTTCGCCGTTTTCGTCGTCGCCGCCTTCGCCTTCGAGGCTCAGTTCGCCGTCGCCGGTACCGGGAATCGGATTACCCTGCTCGTCAAACTGCATTCCGAAATCCAGGCCCATGCTGCGGAGAATGTCGCGAATTTCGCCCAGCGACTTCTTGCCGAAATTTTTCGTTGCCAGCATCTCTCGCTCAGAACGCTGCACCAGATCGCGAATCGATTTGATGCCGGCGTTCTTCAAACAATTGTAAGAGCGCACTGACAGCTCCAGCTCATCCACCGAGCGATCGAGTTGATCGTTGCGCGGCAAGGGTGCACGCTCAGCTTGCTGATAGCTGTAATCTTCCATGTCCTCTTCAAAGTTAATAAAGATCGCCATGTGATCCTTGATTAACTTTGCGGCCAGCCCAATCGCATCGTCGGGCTTGACCGAACCGTCAGTCCACACTTCTATAGTCAGCTTGTCGTATTCGGTGTTCTGTCCGAGCCGTGCGGCATCAACCGAATAGTTCACTTTCTTGACCGGCGTGTGCACCGAATCGATCGGGATGTAACCAAGCGACAGGTCCTCGTCGAAGTTGCGATCCGCCGACACGTAACCGCGGCCACGCTTCAGGCGCATCTCAATGTTCAACGACCCGCCTGCGCTCAGGGTGGCGATGTGCAAAGTCGGATCGAGAATCTCGATGTCTGCGTCGCCCTCAATGTCGCCGGCGGTGACTTCGCCCGGCCCATTCTTTGAAATCGTGAGCGTCTTCGGCTCGTTGCCGTGCAGCTTGAACGGAACCTGCTTCAAATTCAGGATGACGTCCGTCGCGTCCTCAACGGTGCCCTTAATCGAAGAAAACTCGTGCTCTACGCCTTCGATCTTTACGGCCGTAATCGCGGATCCTTCGATTGAAGAAAGCAGCGCGCGGCGCAGCGAATTGCCGACCGTCGTGCCGAATCCGCGCTCAAACGGCTGGGCCGAAAACCGGCCGTAACGTTCCGTCAGTGTGTCGCCGTCTGCCGCCAAACGTCGCGGCATCTGAAAACCTGTCCAAAGATTATTTTGATCCATAACTTACCGTCAGATGTCTGAGGAGAAGCGATGCGGCCGCGCCAATCGCGTGACCGCTCGCGCGTTAACTACTTGCTATAAAGCTCCACAATCAGTTGCTCGTTGATCGAGCGATCGATGTCGTCGCGGGTCGGCAGGCCGGTGACCGTCGCCGCCATGTCTCCGCCGCCGGCGGAAACCCAGGAGGGGCGACCCCGACCTGCGGCCGTTTGCCACGCGCCTTCGACGTGCGGGTTCTTGCGGCTCGCGTCCTTTATTGTCAGCGAATCGCCGGGCTTCACCTGGTACGAAGGAATGTCCACCTTGCGGTCGTTGACCAGCACGTGCCCGTGATTCACGAGCTGCCGCGCCTGACGTCGCGAAGTCGAAAAACCGGCGCGATATATCGCGTTGTCCAGACGTCGCTCCAGCAAGAACAGAAGGTTCTCGCCGGTGATGCCTTTCATGCGCGCGGCGCGTTCGAAATAATTTCGAAACTGCCCTTCGAGGATGAAATAAATTCTTTTAACCTTCTGCTTTTCGCGCAGCTGCTGGCCGTAACCCGCCAGAGCTTTACCGCGTCGCATAGAATTGCCGTGTTGTCCGGGAGGCTGAGTGCCCCGCTTTTCAATCGGACAAGATGGTTTGTAGCAACGGTCGCCCTTGAGGAAAAGTTTTGCGCCTTCGCGGCGGCACAAACGGCACACCGCATCTCGATACCTAGCCAATCGTTTCTGCCTCCAGTCTACGAATTACTTAGACGGAAAAGTTTACAGGTCGCTTCTTGATTTCGAATTCCGAAATTCGAATTTCGAAATTGGTGCGACCCTTCATCCTTTAGGTCAATGTTATTGCCAATTAAACTCTCCGCCGCTTCGGCGGTCTACATCCGTTGTGCGGAATCGGCGTCGTGTCCCGAATCGCCATCACGCGAATGCCCGCGTTGTTGATCGCGCGAATCGCGGACTCGCGACCACCGCCCGGCCCTTTGACGCGGACTTCGCACTGCTGCATGCCGGCTTCCATCGCCTTGCGCGCGGCTTCATAGGCCGCTTGCTGCGCTGCGAATGGGGTGCCCTTGCGCGAGCCCCGAAAGCCGCGCGCGCCCGAAGACGACTGAGCAACCAGGTTCCCTTCGAGATCGGTAATCGAGATCATCGTATTGTTGAACGACGCCGCGATATAGACGATTCCGGATGGAATGTTCTTCTTCTCTTTCTTGCGAAAGACTTTCTTTTTGCCGCCTGCTGATGCTTTTGCCATGGATAGTTTTCAGTTTTCGGTTTTCAGTTAACAGTTCGCGTTAGCATCTCAGCACACGCTGAAAACTGTAAACTGCAAACTTTATTTCTTACCCGGTGCCTTCTTCTTGGCGACGGTTGCGCGTCGCGGGCCTTTGCGCGTGCGCGCGTTCGTGTGCGTGCGTTGTCCGCGAACGGGCAGGCCGCGGCGATGCCGCAGACCGCGATAAGCGCCGATGTCCATCAAACGCTTGATGTCCATCTGGATGCGCTTGCGGAGGTCGCCTTCGATTTCGCCCTGGGCTTCCAGGATCGCGCGAATGCGACTGAGCTCTTCTTCGCTCAAGTCACGCACGCGCGTGTCGAGATTGATTTGCGCCTCGATCAGAATCGACGCTGAGCGCGATCGGCCAATACCATAAATGTAAGTAAGACCGATCTCGGCGCGCTTATTCGGCGGAAGATCTACACCTGCTACACGAGCCATGCTTTTGAATCTTGAATTTCGAATCTGGAATTCTGACCAATGAACGAAGATCGAATCAGACGGAAACTCACTCCTATTTCTGTCTCTGCTTGTGCTTTGGATTGGTACAAATCACGCGCACCACGCCCTTGCGGTGGATGACCTTGCACTTATCACAAATTTTTCTGACGGAAGCTCGAACTTTCATTTTAACTGCCGATCATTTGTAACGATACGTAATGCGCCCCCGATTAAGATCGTAGGGAGATAACTCAACTAAAACTCGATCACCCGGAAGAATTCTGATGAAGTGCTTGCGCATCTTTCCTGAAATGTGCGCGAGCACCTGATGCTGATTGTCTTCAAGTTCGACGCGAAACATGGCGTTCGGCAGAGTCTCAAGGACCTTGGCCATGACCTCTATCGCTTCTTCCTTCGCCATACAGCCGCAGGGCGCAATTCCGCCTTTATTGGCAAACTTCGGATACTAACATGCCCCTCAAGCAAATGCCAAGCCGCGCCCTGCCTAGGCCGCCACAGTCTGCGAGCCGGCGGTGGCCTCTTCTTTAACCAGCGTAAGGACTTCCGGGCCTTCTTCGGTGATGGCAATCGTGTGTTCGACGTGTGCGCTGGGGCGCCCATCAATCGTCACGACGGTCCAGCCATCCGCTAAAGTTTTCGTGTGCTGCGATCCCATATTAATCATCGGCTCGACCGCGAACACATAGCCCTTCTTGATTTTTGGCCCCTTGCCGGGCTTGCCGTAGTTCGGAATCTGCGGATCCTCGTGCATCTGCCGGCCAATCCCGTGCCCTACGTATTCACGCACGACCGAGTATCCGTGTAATTCAGCGTGCTGCTGCACGACGTATCCGATATCACCGATGTGATTTCCCACGCGACACTGTTCGATCGCCAATTGCAACGATTCTTCGGCGACGCGGATCAGTTTCAAGAGCTCATCGCCTACCTGACCGACCGGAACCGTGGTCGCGGTGTCACCCACAAACCCGTCGAGCGTCGCACCCACATCGATCGAAAAGATGTCGCCTTCCTGCAATTCATACTTTGAAGGGAAGCCATGTACCACCTGTTCGTTGACCGACGCGCAAATCGAATAGGGAAACCCGTTATAGCCCTTGAACGTCGGGTAAGCGCCGGCGTCGCGAATCATTTGGTCGGCAACATCGTTGATTTCGATCGTGGTAACACCTGGCGCCGCCATTCGGCGGAGTTCGCGCAGCACGCGCCCGACAAGCTGCCCGGCGGCGCGCATCTTTTCGATCTCTCTTTGCGACTTGCCGATGATCATTCGAAAGCTCTCTTACGCTTTAATCACTTGTTCGATTTGCGAATAAATCTCTGCGGGCGCATTCGTCCCGTCTACTCTTACCAACCGGCCACTGTGGTCGTAGTAATCCAGCAGCGGCGCCGTCTGTCGTTCGTATGTCTCAAGCCGCACCCGAATTTTTTCCGGCGCGTCGTCAGCGCGAAACGTCAGCTCCTGCTCAGGATGCAGATCGCATCGATTGTCGAAGCGCGGCGGCTTGAAGTAGATGTTGTAAATCTCGCCGCAGATCGGGCACGTGCGCCGGCCCGTAAGTCGCTGCTGCAAAACGTCGTACGGCACATCGACAAAAATTGCCTGGATTGAGTTTCCCTGTTCGTGTGCGAGTTTCTCGAGCATCTCCGCCTGCACTGTGGTGCGGGGAAAGCCGTCGAGCACATAGCCGTTTTTACAATCTTCGCTGGCGGTCCGCTTCCGAACCATGTCGATTACAACGTCATCTGAAATCAATCGTCCGGATGCTTGCGTCGAGTGGATGTCCTCGGCGGCCATGGCTCGCAGCATGTCGCCGGTCGAAATCTGCGGGAGATTCATCCGCTCTTGCAGCAAGCGCGCCTGTGTGCCTTTGCCGGCACCGGGCGCGCCCATTAAGACGATGATCTTTGACATTGAGTTTGGTTATGCCCTGCGACCGCGCAATCTTCCTCCGCTGCCCAGGAAACCTTCGTAGTTACGCATCACCAATTGCGCTTCAATCTGCGCGACGGTGTCCATGGCGACGCCGACCAGAATCAGCAACGACGTGCCGCCGAAGTAAAACTGATAACCCATGCCGGTTGGTATCCAGCCCAAGCCCGGCGTCGTGCTGACGAGGGCGTCGAGCCACGCGCCGATGAACGGCAAACGACCGACGCGATATCCACTCAACATGAACTGCGGCAGGAATGCCACCGCGGCGAGATAAACAGCGCCCACCACAGTCAGCCGCGTCAGAATGTTGTTCAGGTATTCGGCCGTAGCGCGGCCGGGACGAATGCCCGGCATGAAGCCGCCGTGCTTGCGCAGGTTGTCAGCCACTTCCTCGACATTGAAAACGATCGAAACGTAGAAGAAGGTGAAGAAGATAATCAACGACAGGAAAATTAGTTCGTAATACGGATCGCCCGCATGAAACACCTGAAAGAAGGCGAAGATTTTGCCGTACCAGTTGTTGGGATTACTAGGCGGCAAAGCCGAGAACAGACTCTGCGGCATTGATAACACGGACGACGCGAAGATTACCGGAATAACGCCACCCATGTTGAGCTTCAACGGCATCGTCGTTTGCTGGCCACCCACCATTTGCCGGCCGACGTGACGCTTCGCATAACTGACGGGGATCTTCCGTCGCGCTGATTCGACGAAAACGATAAAGGCAATCACCAAAATGATCGCCGCGACCATCACAATTACGCCGAGGATTTCGAGCGTGTCGCCGCTGCTTACCCGCGTCATCACCTGCTGCACGCCATTCGGCAACCCAATCACGATACCGGAAAAGATCAGCAGCGAAATCCCATTGCCGACGCCGCGTTCGGTGATCTGCTCGCCGAGCCACATCACGAAGATCGTTCCGGTCGTCAGCGTCAGCACCGTGGTGAGCATAAAGCTCCACGTCGGCGCGCCGACGCCATTGATTTGCAGCCAGTGCGCGACGAACGAAGTCTGTAACGCCCCGAGACCGACGGTCAGATATCGCGTCCACTGATTGATCTTCTGCCGGCCCATCTCGCCTTCTTCCTGCAGCTTCTTCAACTGCGGAGAGACGACCGTCATTAACTGAAGAATGATTGACGCGGTGATGTACGGCGTTACGCCGAGAGCGAAAATTGAAATGACGCGGAAGTTGCCGCCCGAGAAAAGATCCAGCACCCCCAGCAACGTGCCGCTCACGTCCTGCCAGACTTGATCGAGACGTTCCCGGTTAATGCCGGGTGTCGAGATGTGCGCGCCCAGGCGATAGACCGCCAGCAAGCCCAAAGTGAAAAAGATCCGCTTGCGCAGATCCGGCACACTGAACATGTTGCGAACGGCGGCTAGGAATTTTTCCATAAGAAAAAAGTGCTTTGAGCTTTGTGCTTAGTACTTTGATGTCAGGCGGAACTTGAGCGAGACATCAAAGCACAAAGTTCAAAGTACAAAGAACAGCTTGCTAGTTTAAGCACCAATAACGGTCGCGGTTCCACCCGCTTTTTCGATTTTTTCGCGCGCGCTCTTGGTAAATCTGTGCGCGGAAACCTTCAAGGCCTTCGAGACGTCGCCGGTGCCCAGCACCACGATGTCGTGTTTCGCCTTCTTGATAACGCCGCGTTTATGAAGCATTTCCGGCGTAATCTCGTCATCAGCACCGAAATTCTTTTCCAGCGCCTCAAGACTAACCTCGAGCCACTTCTTTTTGAAAATGTTCGTGAACCCGCGCTTCGGCAGACGGCGATGCAGCGGCATCTGGCCGCCTTCGAAACCGGTCTTCGAAGAGTACCCGGAGCGCGACTTCTGACCCTTTTCACCGCGGCCTGAGGTTTTGCCCAGGCCCGTGCCGGGACCGCGGCCGAGACGCTTCTTCTTGTGCGTCGAACCTTTTGCCGGACGAAGGTTATTTAAGCTAAGTGTCATCACTCAATCCATTTATCATTTGGCATTTGGCATTTAACATTTACAATTTGCGACTGTCGCACTCGCGACTTAATTGAATCAATGGCAAAATCTCAAATGACAAATGCCAAATGTCAAATAAGCTTTTTCAGCCTTACTCAATAATCCTGATCAAATGAGGCACCTTCGCAACCGCGCCGCGCATGGACGGCGTGTCCGGGCGCTCCACGATCTGGTTGAGCTTGGTCAGCCCAAGGCTACGCACGATTTCTTTCTGCGTTCCGGGACATGCAATCGAGCTGCGATAGTACTGAATCCTGATCTTCGCGGTCGCAGCTTCTTTTTCTTTTGCTTTCGGTGCCATAACTTGAAACCTGGAATTCTTTAGAGCTCTTCGACTTGCTTACCGCGCAGACGCGCCACTTCAAACGGATCCTTCATTCGCAACAAACCGTCGAAGGTTGCCCGCACAACATTGTGCGGATTGGTCGAACCCAGGACCTTTGTGCGCACGTCGCGTACACCGGCAGCCTGCATCACGGCGCGCACAGCGCCTCCGGCGATTACACCAGTTCCTTCAGAGGCTGGTTTCATCATGACTCGGCCAGCGCCAAATCGTCCGATCAGTTGATGCGGCAGAGTGTTTTCGATTAGCGGGACCCGGATCAGGCTTTTCTTCGCAGCCTCTACGGCCTTCTTGATTGCCAGGGGAACTTCACGCGCCTTGCCCGTACCAAAGCCCACGTGGCCACCCTCGTCTCCGACAACAACCAGCGCCGCAAACGAAAGATTCTTGCCGCCCTTCACAACCTTGGTCACGCGGTTGATCGAGATGACCTGATCTTTCAGATCCAAACCTTGCGCCGTAATTCTCTGTTTCGGTTGTCTCATTTAATCTTCTTTCGGGCTCGCGTCATCCGCGGCTTTTCTCTTCTTCGGTTTCGGGCCAGCTTCTTCGGCGCCGGCCGATTCGGCTTTCCCTTTTTCAGACGTCGCGCTCAGGAGCGAGACCAACGGGCTCCCCCCAGTTACATTGGTCGGGGCCGGGTTGTCAGCATCAGCATCTTCACCCGATGATCTCAAGGTACTAGCGGCGCTGATGCTTTCGGTCTCGGGAGCTTCGTCTTCTTTCGGAGCCTCCTGTTTCATGGCCTTTGGCTCGGCACTGGTTTCACCGGCGTCAGCGTCTTCTTTCGGAGCCGCCTGTTTCTTGGTCTTTGACTTCGCACCAGCTTCGCCGGCGCCAGACTCTGTAGTAGCGTCTTTCGGAGCGGCTTCCTTCTTGGTCTTTGCCTTCGGCTCTTTCTGCTTACCCTTGGGCTTAGCCGGCTCAGCTTCCGCTGCTTCGGGCTTTTCGGCCTCGGCGGCTTCCGCCTCAACCACTTCATTCTTGTTGAGTCCAGCTGCGCGCGCCGCATCGGTCAGCGCACGGATGCGGCCATGATAAAGATAGCCGCCGCGATCGAAGACCACGCTTTCGATTCCCGCCGCCAGCGCGCGCTCGGCAATCGCCTGGCCGACGCGCTTGGCTGCTTCGATGTTGCCGCCCTTCGCGACGCCTAAACCTTTTTCAGTCGTCGAAGCCGAGGCCAGCGTCTGCGACTTCTGGTCATCGATAACTTGCGCGTAGATGTGGTTCAAGCTGCGATAGACAGCCAGCCGCGGCCGCTCGGTCGTACCCCGGACCTTGCGCCGAATGCGGCTGTGCACCGCGTTCCGAACTTCTGCTCTGTTTCTGTTAGCCATTTCTGAATTTCAGATCTCAATTTTGAGATCTCACATCCTATTTACCTGTCTTGCCGGGTTTCAGCTTAAGCGGAACATCCGCGTAACGCACGCCCTTACCCTTGTACGCATCGGGCTTGCGCAGCTTGTGCATCTCAGCGCAGACCTGACCGAGCTTCTGCTTGTCGATGCCCGAAACCGTCAGCGTAGTCTGATATTGCTGGATGCTTCCTTTGGTCGTCATACGCTCAGCTTTAGCTTCGATCCCCTCCGGCAGCGAAAATTCGATCGGATGGGAATAGCCGAGCGAGAAGACAATCTTCTTTCCCTGCACGTCGGCTTTGTAACCGACACCAACGATATCCATCTGCTGCGAAAAGCCTTCGGTCACGCCTTTGATCGCGTTGTTCGCGAGCGCGCGCGCGAGGCCATGCAGCGCGGCCATCTGGTCCGAAACCCGCTCGGCGACCAGCGATTCTTCTTCCTGTTTGAAACTAATTCCTTCGGGAATCGGCGTCTTCAGGACACCCTTCGTGCCTTTCACTTCCAGCTCACGATCCTTGATCGTGACTGTGACACCCTTCGGAATCGAAATCGGTTTTTTGCCAATGCGAGACATCGTAATTGATTCATTTCTTCATTGATCCATTGAGTCAATGAATCAATGATCCAATCCTTAGTAAACTTCGGCCAAGACCTCTCCGCCGATATTCTCTTTACGCGCGGTCTTGCCGCTCATCAGTCCGCGCGAAGTCGAAACGATGTTGATGCCGTAACCGCCCAGCACGCGGGGAATCTTCTGCGAAGGGACGTACACCCGGCGGCCCGGTCGCGATACGCGCTGCAGGTACGTGATCGAAGAAGTGCCGCGCGCGTCGTAACGCAGAAAAATCCGAATCAGACGTTTCGGGCCTTCGCCCTTGAGGACGAAGTTGTTGATGTAACCCTCCTCTTTGAGGATGCGCGCAATTTCCAGCTTCAGCTTTGACGCCGGAACATCGACACGCGAGTGTTTGGCCGCGACGGCATTTCGAATTCGCGCCAACATGTCGGCAATAGGATCAGTCATTCATTAACTCCAAAAACGTCCGTGGTCCGTTGTCAGTGGTCAGTCGTAAACGCAATTAACAACTGACTACTGACAACTGACCGTTCTACCAGCTAGATTTCACGACGCCGGGAATCTGCCCCTCGAGCGCCAACTGGCGAAAGCAAATACGGCACAGGTGGAACTTGCGCAGATAAGCACGCGGCCGGCCGCAACGGCGGCAACGCGTGTAAGCGCGCACAGCAAACTTCGGCTTGCGATTAGCTTTCGCGATTAAAGATTTTTTTGCCATAACTTAGCTATCAGCTTTCAGCTATCGGCCATCCGCAAACCAGCCATCTTGCTGATAGCTGAAAGCTGACAACCGAGAGCTACGCTCTAAACGGCATTCCCAATGCCTTTAACAATGCCCGCGCCTCTTCGTCATTGCGGGCAGTCGTCACAATCGAAATATTCATGCCGCGCAGCTTGTCGACTTTGTTGAAATCGATCTCGGGGAAAATGAGCTGCTCGCGAACTCCAATGGTGTAATTGCCGCGTCCATCGAAAGCCTTTGGCGACACACCGCGAAAGTCCCTGACCCGGGGCAGCGCGACCGACACCAGCCGATCGAAGAACTCGTACATTCGTTCGCCGCGCAAGGTCACCATCACGCCAATCGGCATCCCCTGGCGCAGTTTGAAACTGGCGATCGATTTCTTGGCTTTGGTGATCACCGGCTTCTGACCGGCGATCGACGTCAGCTCGGCAACGGCCGTGTCGAGGATCTTCGCGTTTGCGATCGCCTCGCCCATGCCCATGTTGAGCACAATTTTCTCGAGCCGCGGAACAGCCATCGGATTCTTGATCGCAAATTCCTTGGCAATCGCCGGAGCGACGTCCTTTTGATAACGCTCTTTAAGTCTTGCTGCCATTGTTCAATTTACTCATCGATTCATTCCTCATTGACTCAATGAATCAATGGGTCAACGAATCAATCTGTCACTTGCTCTCTATCTGGTGCCCGCTCGCGGCCGCCACTCGCGTCTTGGTGTCGCCGTCAATGTGATAGCGCACCCGCGAAGGCTTGCCTGATTGCGGATCGACAATCTGCACGTTCGACATGTCGAGCCAGGATTCCCGGTCGATGATGCCGCCGCCCCGATTCCCCGCCGCCTTCTGATGACGCTTGATCATGCCGATGCTTTCGACTTTGATCTTGCCTTTAACCGGCGCCACCGCCAGCACGCGGCCACGCTTGCCTTTATCGCGGCCGGCGATGACAACGACCTGATCGTTCTTTCGGATTTTGGCTCGTTTAGTTCCCTTCAACTCGTTACCTCTCGTCGCGATCCCGGTTCAGCGGGATTGCGCCCTAGATCACTTCCGGCGCCAGCGAAACAATCTTCATGAAATTCTTGTCGCGCAGCTCGCGCGCCACTGGTCCGAATACGCGCGTGCCGATCGGCGTTCCGTCTTCTTTAATTAGCACCGCCGCGTTCTGATCGAACCGGATGTAGGTCCCGTCGCGGCGGCGCACTTCCTTGCGCGTGCGCACGATGACGGCGTCCTGCACCGTTCCTTTTTTCACGGCGCCGTCGGGCGTCGCCTCTTTCACGGTGACCTTGATTCGATCGCCGAGACTGGCAATCGCGCCGGTCGAGCCGCCGATGCCCATGATCATCTCGACGCGCCGTGCTCCCGAATTGTCAGCGACCTCCAGAGAGGTCTGCATCTGTATCACTAGCTCACTCCGTTCGCGGTTTCGGGTTCCAGCTTTCAGGTGTCAGTTCCAAAACCCGACACCCGACACCCAACACCCTATTTTGCTGCCTTCTGAACGATTTCAATTACGCGCCAGCGCTTCTTGGCGGACAGTGGCCGCGTTTCAACAATGCGCACGCGATCGCCGACCGTTGCTCCCAAATCGTCATGCGCCATGAACTTCGAAGTTCGGCGGACATAACGACGATATTTCGGATGCAGCACCTGGCGATCGACTCGGACCACGACCGTCTTCTGCATCTTGTCCGACGCGACCGTGCCGATCTTCTGAACTCGATTGCCGCGCGCGCTCTTGGTGGGCGTGGCCGTCGTGGCCGCCGCAGATTCCGCGCCGTTTCCCGCAGCCACGCCGGTGCTCGCCGCCGCAGTCTCTGCCGAAGTACTCTCTGCCACCGGAGTCTCAACCGCTTCCGGTTCAGCCGCCGCCGTCTCGCTCGCCGCTTCCGGCGCTACTTCCGGCGCGGGCGGCGCATCAGTCGGTTCGTCTTTTTTCTTTCGTCTAAACATTCATTTACTCGGTACGCACGCCTCCGGCGTGCTCATCAATTCGGTACGCACGCCTCTGGCGTGCTTAATCGGCGGCACTCCAGAGGAGTGCGTACCCTACTGGCCGGCCTTTATCTCGCGCTCGCGCGCAATCGTGCGCAGCCTCGCCATCGACCGCTTTTCCTGGCGCATCTTCTTCACCGCGTCGATTTCGCCCAGCGCCAGCTTGAAATTCAAGCGGAACAGAGACTCTTTCAGGCGCGCTGCTTCAGCCTGCAAGTCCTCGTCAGGCATGTCGCGTAACTTATCAACTTCTTCGCGTCGTTTCATAACTCGCTTCGCTCACTCTGAGTTTTCAGTTTTGAGTTTTCAGTTTCAAGAGACGTTCGACTGAAAACTGTTAACTGAAAACTGCAAACTAAATCGCGCCCCCCTCTTGCTCGGCGCGCGTGACAAACTTCGTCCGCACGGGCAGCTTCTGTGACGCCAGGTTCATCGCGTCGCGCGCGGTCTTTTCATCCACGCCTTCAATCTCATAAAGAATGCGACCGGGCTTCACGACTGCCACCCAATATTCGGGAGCGCCCTTGCCTTTGCCCATGCGCGTTTCGGCCGGCTTCTTTGTCACCGGCTTGTCGGGAAACATGCGAATCCAAATCTTGCCGCCGCGTTTGATGTGACGCGTCATCGCAATACGTGCCGCTTCGATCTGGCGATCCGTAATCCACGCAGCTTCCAGAGTCTTCAGGCCGTACTCGCCGAAGCTGATCATGCTGCCGCGCTGAGCAACGCCTTTCATCCGGCCACGCATCTGCTTGCGATGCTTAACTTTTTTCGGCATCAACATGGCGTCTTATCCCTCGGTTCTTTCTCGGCGCGGACGCGGCCGGGCGCGACCTTCGCGCGGGCGCGGCGTTTCGTTTATCGGATCCGTACCGGTGCCGCGCGCCATCGCCGCCTTCGCATCCAGAATCTGGCCGCGATAAATCCAAACTTTCACGCCGATGATGCCGAACGTTGTGTGCGCTTCAGCAAATCCGTAATCAACATCCGAACGCAAAGTGTGCAGCGGAAGCTGGCCCTGGAGGTGCCACTCACTACGCGCGATTTCCGCGCCGTTCAGACGGCCACTGACTTTGACCTTGATCCCCTGCGCGCCAAAGCGCAGCGACTCTTCCACGGCCTTTCGCATCGCGCGGCGAAAAGCAATTCGCTTTTCGAGCTGCGCCGCAATCTTCTCAGCCTGCAACTGCGCGTTCAGCTCAGGCTTGTGAATCTCCTGAATCGAAACCAGCACCTCGCGGCCCGTACGCGAAGAGATGTCGCCCTTCAGCTTGTCGATCTCCGCGCCCTTGCGGCCGATGATGATTCCGGGTCGCGACGTGTAGATGATGATCTTCAGACGATTTGCCGCGCGTTCGATGTCCACGTGCGACACGCCGGCGCCGGTAAAGCGCCGCTTCAGCTCACGCTTCAAACGCAGGTCTTCGATCAGGAAATCGCCGTATTGCTTTTTCGCAAACCAGTGCGAATGCCAGTCCTTGTTATAGCCAAGGCGAAAACCGTATGGATGAACTTTTTGGCCCACTCAGTTACTCCGTTCGAATCTCAATCCTGAATCTCATCCGAGATTCGTTACTCTTCGTCCGTCTTCTTCTTCCTTTTCAGCGCACTGCCCAGCTTTGAAGCCGCCTTCTTGGCGCCTGTCTTTTTCGGCGCCGCTTTCTTCTCGGGCGCTTCACTCACCTCAGGCGCGGCTCCAGCCGTTTCAGGTTTCGCCGTCCCGCGTTTCGCCCTGGGCGCGGCTGCCGCGCCGCCGCGTTTGGCTTTCTTGCTCACGGCCGGCGTTGCCGATTCTTTCTTCCCGTTTTCGCCCGGCTGATCGCTCGACAGCAGAATCGTCACATGACAAAAGTGACGCTGCTGGCGAAACGCTCGACCCTGTGGCGCGGGGCGCAGACGGCGACGGCCCTTGGTGGGACCATCGTCGACGTAAGCCGCCTTCAGCCAAAGCTCGTCCGGATCGACCGAGATGTTCGCTTTCTCAGCCGCCTCGTTCGCGTTCGCGATCGCCGACTTCACGCACTTCTCGATGCCGAGCGCGGCCCGCTTGTTCGAGTAACGCAGGATCGCCAACGCCTGATTGACGTTCTTGCCGCGGATCATGTCGATGACCAGCCGTGCCTTCTGCGGCGACCCGCGTAAAAACTTTGCGCTTGCTCTTGCTTCCATGATGTCTATCGAGTCATTTTTTCATCGGGTCATTGATTCATTGATTTTCAATCAGTCAATGGCTCAATGAGTCAATGAATAAATCTCTCTTATGCTGCCGGCGCCGCGGGAGCGCTACTGCCAGCCGGCGAGACCTTCGCGGTCTTTTCTGCCTTATCAGCCTTGGTTCCCGAATGCCCCTTGAACGTGCGCGTCGGCGCAAACTCGCCGAGCTTGTGCCCGACCATGTTCTCAGTGATGTAGATCGGAATGTGGCGTTTGCCGTTGTGCACGCCGAACGTCAGCCCAACCATGTCGGGCGTAATCGTCGAGCGACGCGACCAGGTGCGAATCACCTGCGGCCGCTGTCCGCCTGCGCGCACGCGCTCGACCATCTTCCGAACGCCTTTGTCGATCCAGGGACCTTTTTTTAGTGAACGTGGCATAAGTTAATTCGCTCATTGATTCATTTACTCATTGATTCAATGAACCAATGATTCAATGGATCAATTATTTGACTCTCCGATCCCTCACAATCATTTTCTTAGTCCGCTTGTTGTGACGCGTCTTGTAGCCGCGCGTCGGTTGTCCCCAGGGCGTCACCGGATTGCGGCCACCCGAAGTTTTTCCTTCACCACCACCGTGCGGATGATCGACCGGATTCATCGCAACGCCGCGTACGTGCGGACGAATTCCCTTCCAACGCGTGCGACCCGCTTTGCCGAGCGAAACGTTTTCGTGCTCGACGTTCCCGACCTGGCCGACCGTCGCGCGACACTCAACCGGCACGCGCCGAATTTCGCCCGAAGGCATGCGCAACTGCGCGTGCAAACCTTCCTTCGAGAGCAATTGCGCAAACGAACCGGCCGCGCGCGCCATCTGTCCACCTTTACCGGGGCGCAGCTCAATGTTGTGAATCTGCGTACCCAGCGGAATGTTCCGAATCGGCAAGGTGTTGCCCGGGAGAATGTCGGCCTCCTCGCCGCTGGCAATCGTCTTGCCCACTTCCAATCCGACCGGCGCGATGATGTAGCGTTTCTCGCCGTCCAGATAAGTAATCAGCGCGATGTTCGACGACCGATTCGGATCGTATTCAATCTGCGTCACGCGTCCCGGCACGCCGTCCTTGTCACGCTTGAAATCGATGATGCGATAGAAGCGCTTGTGACCGCCGCCGCGACGCCGCACCGTGATGCGCCCGTCGTTGTTACGCCCCGAGATACGCTTCTTCGGCTCGAGCAGGGCCTTCTCAGGCACCGCATTCGGCGTCAGTTCGTCGCGCGTCAGGTAAGTCTGATACCTGCGCGCCGGCGATGTCGGTGTTAGTTTCTTAATTCCCATCGTATTGATTCATTTGTTCATTGATTCATTGAGACAATGAGTCAATGAATCAATTCCTAGATCGCTTCACCGTAATCAACGGGCTTTTCGCCCTTCTTCAGCGTTACGTACGCTTTCTTCCAGGCAGGCTTGCGGCCTTCAAAGCGTCCGCGGCGCGCCATCTTGCCCATGAAATTAGCCGTGCGCACTGCATCAACCTTGACCTGAAAGATGGTTTCGACCGCGCTCTTGATCTCAGGCTTGGTCGCGCGTCGATCGACACGGAAGGTCAAAAGCTGACGGTGATCCTGCGTCTCTTCCTTCGCCACCAGCGCCTTTTCGGTAATCACCGGCGACTTAATAATGTCCCAAACAGTTCGCATTGCTTACGCTTGCGCTCCTCTGTTTCCCGGCATTCTGCGCGGGGGTCGCGCCTCGCCCTCCTGCTCCTCGCCTCGGGGACGGAAGCCTCGCTCTTCGTCGTCCTTGGCGCGCGGCTGCAAAATCCCGGTCAGCTCTTCCACCGTCTTCGGCGTCAGTACGACTTTCTGATGATTCACCAGATCGTAAATGTTCACGCCGTAGCTGTTTACAACTTTCGTAGTCTGCACATTGCGCGACGCGAGCATCAGGTTCGTATTCTTGAGCGAATCGACGATCAATGTCTTGCCGCCCAGCTTCAGACTGCCGAGCGTGTTGATGAATTCACGCGTCTTTGGTGAATCGAATTTCAACTCGCTCACGATAATTAAATTTCCTTCGCGCAGCCGTTCAGAGATCGCCGAGCACATCGCGCGCTTGCGCATCTTCTTCGGCAGGTTGTAGGACCAGTCGCGCGGCTGCGGTCCGTGCACATTGCCGCCGCCTTTCCACAGCGGCGAACGCAAACTTGCGACGCGCGCGCGGCCAGTGCCTTTCTGCCGCCAGAGTTTGCGACCGGCGCCTGAGACATCACCACGCGTCTTGGTCGCGGACGTGCCCTGTCGCCGATTCGCCTGATAGCTCCGTACCGCTTCGTGAATCAACGGCTCGTTGAGAGGCACGCCAAAGACCATGTCATTCAACTCGATCTCGCCGATTTCTTTGCTCGTTAGATCGAGAATTTTAACTGTTGGCATATGCGAACCCTCCTTCACCCGCCACGACGCGGGGTTCTCTTAACGCTTTCCCTTCGTAGCTTTCTTAACGATGACGACGCTGCCGTTCGCACCTGGCACGGCGCCGCGGATCATCAGCAGATTATTCTCGGCATCGACGCGGGCCACGGTCAGACCTTTTATCGTGATCCGGACATCGCCCATATGCCCCGAAGAGCGCATCCCTTTGACGACCCGGGACGGGTAGGCCGAAGCGCCAATCGATCCGGGCGCGCGCACGTTCATTGAGCCGTGCGACTCAGGCCCGCGATTGAAGTTGTGACGCTTAATCGTGCCCGCGAAGCCGCGACCTTTCGATTTGCCGACCACGTCCACGACGTCCCCGTCCGCAAACTGATCGACCAGAATCTTGTCACCAACGTTCGTGCTGTCGTCCGAAGCTTCGACCCGGAACTCTTTGAGAATGCGCGTCGGCGGAATGCCGCCGCCGGTCTTCTCGAAGTGGCCACGCATTGGCTTGGTCACGTTCTTCAGCCTCACAGGGCGATCCTCAACCAGACCGACCTGCACGGCGTCATAACCGTCCTTGCCGCCGGCCGATTTCTTCTGCACGACGATGCACGGCCCGGCCTTGATGACCGTCACCGGAGTGACCGCGCCATCCGCCGCAAAGATCTGCGTCATGCCGATTTTCTTGCCGATGATTCCGTTAATCATTTCGTTATTGACTCATTGATTCATTTTTTCATTGATTCAATGAATCAATGGATCAATGAAGAAATTCACTAGCTCTTTCCAAAAGCCTTAATCTCAACGTCAACGCCTGCCGGCAGGTCGAGCTTCATCAGCGCATCAACCGTCTGCGGGGTTGGGTCGAGAATATCCATCAGGCGCTTGTGCGTTCTGATCTCAAACTGTTCGCGCGACTTCTTGTCGACATGCGGCGAACGGAGCACCGTCCACTTGTTCTTCACCGTCGGCAAAGGAATCGGCCCGGCCACGCGCGCGCCGGTGCGCTTCGCGGTCTCGACGATTTCCGTCGTCGATTGATCCAGCACGCGATGATCGTAGGCCTTGAGCCTGATTCTGATTTTCTCGTTCAGCATATTTGGTACGCGCGCCTCCGGCGCGCTTCTTTTTACCTGCACGCCAGAGGCGTGCGTACCTATCTATTCCACAACTTCCGCCACCGTACCGGCGCCAACCGTGCGGCCGCCTTCACGAATCGCGAAGCGCAGCCCTTTCTCCATGGCGATCGGCGCAATCAGCTCGATGTCCATCTGAATGTTGTCGCCCGGCATGACCATCTCCACACCTTCCGGCAGATGCGCCACTCCCGTCACGTCCGTTGTCCGGAAGTAGAACTGCGGCCGATACCCGGTGAAGAACGGTGTATGACGACCGCC
>JBASRE010000034.1:0-30022 GCA_049273695.1 Pyrinomonadaceae bacterium | reverse complement strand
GACCCGCATGCTGTAGAGCGTCCCTCCGACGTAAATCCTTAAGCTTGTGTTCAAGTATGGCTCCTGTTCCGTGTTGCGGATGGACACGTTCCAGGAGTCGTAAGTTACTGCCGGCCGGAAGGGAAGCGTGGCGTAGGGATCGCTTGCTCGATGCGAACGGCACGCGCTCACGACGGCGAAGACAACCGACGCGGTGAGTGCGAATAGAAGGATGCGCGACTTTCGGGTCAAGATAATCCACAGATTACTCTAAAGCAGTGGGCAGTGAGCAGTGAGGTCAGTACCGGGAGCGGTAGCGACCGGGTAAAGGAATCATCCACAGATTACGCAGATTACACAGAACGGTTCACGCAAAGGCGCAAAGGCGCAAAGGAACGCAAACGGATCAAAAGCGCCGTCTATAGAGCACCCCACTTGATTACCCAGCCGAGATGCTCGGCCGGGGACCCCATCGATGCTCGCGCCGTCGAGGCCGGCGCACTCCAAAGTGCGCGGAGCGCACGCCAGCATAAAGCCCGGGGCGTAAGCCCCGGGGAACGCGTCGAGTTTGAGAGAGCCCGCGAAGCGGGCGGCAGAAGGCAGACGGCAGAAGGTAGAGGAAGACTCATCCACAGATTACGCAGATTACA
Source organism: Pyrinomonadaceae bacterium (assembly GCA_049273695.1). Lineage (GTDB taxonomy): Bacteria > Acidobacteriota > Blastocatellia > Pyrinomonadales > Pyrinomonadaceae > UBA11740. Next base: position 29,393 of record JBASRE010000034.1, on the reverse strand, counting down.
CAGATAAGCGAATTGATTCATTGAATCCTTGAATCAATGGTTCAATTTCTGAGTCTGTGTAATCTGTGGATAATCTCTTGGTCCTTCGATCGCAACAGCGGAGTTTTGATGACGATGCGTAAATGTAAATTGGCGATACTCGCAATTGCAGTAGTTCTACAGGTGCACGCTGGCGCCGGGTATCTTTTGGCCCAAACTTCTCGAATTGCTCTAGGCCCACAAGATGCTAAGACCGAAGCTATTACTCGCCAGGAAACTCTGCGCGGCTCGATCACACCGGAACGCGAATGGTGGGACGTTCTGCATTACCACCTGCAGGTGGAGTTCTTACCGGAAACGAAAAAATTAAAAGGGTCGAACACGATAACTTTCAAGACGCTGAAGCCGGGAAACAAAATGCAGATTGATTTGCAGCCACCGTTAGCGATTACGAAGATCACCCACGGCGACTCGCAACTCAAATTTGAACGAGAAGGAAATGTCTACTGGGTAATGTTTGAAAAGGAGATCCCCAAAGGCGTCGAAGACAAGATCGAAATATTTTACGAAGGCGTTCCGGTTGTAAGCAGGAATCCGCCCTGGGTTGGCGGGATAACCTGGGGAAGAGATGATCTTGGAGAGCATTTTATCGTTACCACTTGTCAGGGCATTGGAGCGAGTATCTGGTGGCCCAATAAAGATCATGGCTCTGAGGAACCCGACCGCGGCATGCAAATAAGCGTAACGGTGCCGGAGAATCTGGTTGCCGTTTCAAACGGTCGCTTAAAAAAGACGGACCATGATGCTGCGGCAAAGAAGAAAACCTTTCATTGGGAGGTCGTGAACCCGATCAATAACTACGGAGTCAACGTCAATATCGCGAACTACATAAATCTGACTGAAAAGTACAAGGGGAAAGGTGGGGTGTTGGATATTGAGTATTGGGTCCTGCCTCATCAGAAAGAAGCGGCGCTCAAACACTTCAAAGAAGTTCCGCGGATGCTGGATGCATTCGAGCACTGGTTTGGGAAATATCCTTTTTATGAAGACGGTTACAAACTCGTCGCGGTCCAATATCCGGGCATGGAACATCAGAGCTCGGTTACCTACGGCAACTGGTTCAGGAACGGCTATTGGGACCGGGACCCTTGTGCCTGCGGCGTCGGTTTCAAATTCGACTTCATCATTGTCCACGAATCAGCGCATGAGTGGTTCGCCAACAACATTTCAATGAAAGACGCGGCGGACATGTGGATTCATGAAGGCTTTGCCAATTACGCCGAAAACCTCTTTGTCGAATACCATTTCGGGAAAAAAGATGCTGAGGATTACGTGATCGGTACCCGCCGCAGCATCGGAAATAACACTCCAATCATTGGCGTCTATGGGTCGAACCGGCAAGGTTCGGGCGACATGTATCCCAAAGGTGGCAACATGCTGCACACCATTCGCCACGTCATCAATGACGACGCGAAGTGGCTCTCCATCTTGCGCGGGCTCAATGCTGATTTTTGGCATCAGACTGTTACGACGGAACAGATCGAAGGCTATATCAGCACTAAGGCCGGTATTGATTTCAGCAAGTTATTTGACCAATACCTGCGGACGACAAAGATTCCCTTATTGAAATACAACGTGAACGGGAAGAGCCTGTCGTTCTACTACGAAAGAGTCGTTAAGGGATTCGCAATGCCGATTCGTGTAACCATTAATGGCAAGGAAATTCAGATAACTCCAAACGAAGTAAAACAAACTCTTGAGTACCCTGAAGAAATCAAAACATTTGAAGTGAATCGCAATTTCTATATTGAGGCAGCGAAGAGTGAGCTCTGAGCGTTGAGCGTTGAGCAGTGAGCAGTGAGCAGTGAGCAGAAGTGCGCGGAGCGCACGCCAGCATAAAGCCCGGGGCGTAAGCCCCGGGAACGCGTCGAGTTTGGATTAAAGAGCCCGCGACGCGGGCGGCAGAAGGCAGAAGGCAGAAGGCAGAAAGCAGAAGGCAGAAAGCAGAGATCAGAGGTAAGAGATCAGAGGTCAGAGATTAGAAGGCAGAGATTAGAAGGCAGAGATCAGAGATCAGAGATCAGGGAAGCGCCAAAGGCGCGTGATGCAATAGCCCAGGCGAGCGGCCTGGGTTAGCGTCGTCAACCAATAATGGAGCGCTGAAGGCGCGAGATAAAACATAGCGCATCGCACGTCTGCCCTAGCGAAGCCATTGCGCGCTTTCAGCGCTTGAATTGGTAATCATGCGCTAACCTGGGCCGTTGGCCCAGGCTTTTACATCTGTTTGGACCGGAGACATGGCAAGCAAGTGTTCGGAGACATAGGTGACAGTCATAATTGAACCGGCGGCTCCTTGAGGTCAAGAGTTGCGACGTGCTGATGACAGAAGTAGACCTCGTAGGATCCGTCGGAATTGGATGGGCGAAGCGCTACGTCCAGACCTTGGAAGGCTTCGCCGACAAAATAACCTTTATGATGCCAATAAATCAGACCATTTTTCTGAACCCTTCGGACCAGCTTGTCAGATGGATATTCAGCCATCGGAAGGCGCTCGGGGAACGGACGAATGCTGACTCGATAACGAGCCGCCGGCACCTGCATTTGTAATGCTTCATGCGGACGCTGACAGTTGTACTGATCGCGCCAATGTGCGAATCGAGTTTGGCATTCATGCAAGTCACGCCAGGCATAATCGCGAAGCAGTTCGACTTTGAGGGTGCGATGAAAGCGCTCGTCCTTGCCCTGTGTCTGCGGATGAAAGGGCCGTGAGTGTGAGACGCGCACGCCTAGCCGCAGGAGCCAAACTGTGAGACGCGTCCAGCGGCAGCGGCCCTCCAGATAGACGCCCCAGGGATGACCGTTATCCATGGTCATGCGCCAGGGCAACCCGTAGCGACGAAAGACTGTGGTCAAAGCATTCTGCACGGTTTGATGGCCCTCGTCGGCGCAGGCGCGTAATTCCAGCGCAAAGCGCGAATGATCATCAAGCACGGTTAATGGATGACAACGCCCGGCGCCGGTAGCGAAGTAACCTTTGAAATCCATTTGCCAGAGGTCGTTCGGTTCTGGATGCTCGAAACGTCGAAAGCTTTGATGACGCACCGACTCTTCAGGCGCGATTTGCTGATGCCGATGCAGAATGGCCGTGATGGTACTGGCCGCTGGGACACTTGAGTGACCCAGAGCTAGGAGCCGGGCCCGAAGCTTGCGCCCGCCCCAAGCCGGGTGCTCGGTACGCAGGGCGAGCACCTGCTCTTCGATGTTCGATAAAGTACGGCGCGGAGATCGATGCGGCCGACGAGATTGATCAGCCAGGGTTTGAGCATCATCAGTTTGAAATCTTGACCGCCACTTGTAACCGGTCTTTCGGCTGATGCCAAACCGATTACATAACTGGCTCACGTTCACCTCGGGTACATTGGCCAACAGGACGAACTCGCGACGTTGTGTCATGCAGGTACTCTCTTTCCACGGCATCGGCTATCCTCCTCGGCTGAGAACGATAGTCGACTCTGAAAGTGTTACCTATGTCTCCGAACGTCTGTTACCTATGTGTCCAGTCTGTACAACATCACGGGCCTTTGGCGCTCTTTTGGTGGCTGGTCGTGCTATCCGTGGGCGTTGCCAACGGCTATTGAATCTCACGCCTTCAGCGTGAGGAAAGCGGCTTACCGCAAATATTTATTGAACCACTCAAGCGTGCGCGTCCAAGCCAGCTTGGCGGCGGCTTCGTCATAACGCGGAGTGGTGTCGTTGTGGAAGCCGTGCTGTTTGCCTTCGTACAGGTGCGACTCAAACACTTTGTTGTTGGCTTTCAGCGCCGCTTCATAGGCTGCGATGCCTGCGTTGACGCCCTGGTCATTGCCCGCGTAATTAAACATTAGCGGCGCGGAAATTTTCGGGACATCAGCCACGCCAGCCTGCCGGCCATAGAACGCAACGCCGGCTTTCAGATCCGCGCCAAGCAGCACGGCTAACTGATTCACCATTCCGCCGCCGAAACAAAAACCCACCGCGCCCATTTTTCCGGTCGAATCTTTGCGTGCTTTGAGCCACTTGGCAGCCGCCACGAAATCTTCGGTCATCTTCTTCCCATCCACGGTTCGAAAGGCCGCGCGAGCTTTGTCCTCGTCGCCCGGATAACCGCCGACCGACGTCAATCCATCGGGCGCATAGGCGATGAAGTTGGCGAGCGCGAAGCGGCGCGCTACGTCCTCGATATATGGATTGAGTCCGCGGTTTTCGTGTATGACGAGCACGACCGGCAGCTTTCCATTCTTTGCGGGGCGCGCGAAGTAGCCTTTGATGGTTCCGTTCCCGGCTGGTGACGGCACGACTTCGTAGCCAACCTTGATGCGTTTGTCACTGGTCGGCACCTGCTGCGCCCAGGCGAAGTTCGGTGTTAGCTCACGGAAAATTGCCGCGACGGTCAGGCCGCCGATCGCAAACTTAGCGGCGCCATCGAGGAAAGCGCGGCGGTCGATGTCGCCGTGTTGGTATTCGTGAAAGAGGTCTAACAACTCCTGCGGATAGTCGGCTGCTGTTTTACGTTCCATTGTTCCTCCTGGCAGTGACAGAAATCATCCACAGATTACTCTAAAACAGTGGGCAGTGGGCAGTAGTCAGAAGTGCGCGGAGCGCACGCCAGCATAAAGCCCGGGGCGTAAGCCCCGGGTGGGCATCGAGTTTGAATCAGGAGCCTGCGAAGCGGGCGGCAGCCGAGTAATTAGATGAAACGGTCGTCGTATTCGATCCTATTCTCGCGAAGGAATTGAACCAACTCGTCTCGAAAAGAAATCTTACGATGATGTTCCTTCTGTCGCGCGATGTAGCGGCGGACCGCCTCCACATTCGATTGACTTACAGTGAACGCACCATAACCACGTTGCCACGAGAAGTTCTTCAACGAAGGGAAAACGTCATGCATCCAGCCCGTTGCGTTTGCCTTTAGATCTCGCAAAACACTCGACAGCGCATAATCTGGCCGAAGTTTCGCGAGCAGGTGGATGTGATCCTCAGTGCCATTCAGCTCCAAGGAAACGCCGCCGACCCTGCGTATGGTCCCACCCACATACTCATAAAGGCGCATTTCATATTCAGGCGTGATGAGTGGCCTTCGATCCTTTGTAGAAAAGACTACGTGATAAAGGAGATTAGTGTAGGAGTCAGACACTGTCTCAGGCTACCACGCGTGGGCACGTAAATGTTTTTTACACGCTACTCTGTCGCCCGCTCCGCGGGCTCAATTGTTGTTTGTGGTTTGATCCTGGGGCTTACGCCCCAGGCTTTATGCTGTCGTCCGCTTCGCGGACTCAATTCAACGCCGCAGTGCCATCGTTCCGCGTTCATCGTCGCAGTGTCACCGTTCCTCTTTCAACCGCGAAGAGGCGCCAGTCACCGGGAACGTCGGCGAATGTATGAACTCCCTTGTCCGCAAACTCAATTCCTGATCCTGCCACCAGATCCTTAACCGTGCTGGAAACCAGAACTTCGCGCGCGGCCGCGCGCTTTGCTACCTGCGCGCCGACGAGAGGAGCAATGCCGCTCACCTCAACACCATTTGGGACTTCACCCGGCAAACCCACCATCTCACATTCGCCCGTGTGTAAACCCGCACGCATCATGACACCCAGGCGCGACGCGGACTCGGTGATCGCGCACGCACAACGTATCGCGCGCGCGGGTCCATCGAAAATTGCCAGCGGGCGATCGCCAACCATGTCGATCTCGCGTCCACGGAACCACTCAATCTCTTTGCGAACTTGCACCCGTAAACGATCAAGCAGGGCATACCAACGTTCATTACCCAGACGTTCAGCATGCTCCTTCGAGTCGATGATCTGTGTGGACAAAACCGTAGCCAAAACCGTGTCACGCTCCTGCGTCAGACGGACACCGGTCAGGAATTCTTCAACTTCATCGAGAATCGCGTCCTGATCGCCCACGAATGGAAGATGATCCTGCCCCGGTAGCTCCACGTATTTCGCACTCGGAATGTGCTCCGCTACGTATCGCCCTTCTTCTACTTTCAAACATTGGTCCCCAGTACGGTGAATGACCAGAGTGGGAACATGAACTGTTGGCAGGACGGGGCGCACATCGATCTCCGCGTTCATCTGCGTCAGGGCCAGGGCAGCTCCCGGACTGGCGCCCATGCGTAGATAGGTGGCCCACCATTCGCGAAACTTCGGATCGCCGGCCACGCTCGGTGCGCGTTCTTCCAGACCAACCGGCCCGCCCCATTGCTCACGCATCTCCTCGAAAAAGTGTTGACGTTGTTCGGTGGTGGGCGCCCATGGGTAATCATCGTCACGAATGCGCTTGGCGTAAGTGCCAATCATGACGAGCGCGAGAGTTTTTTCCGGATAGGTCGCGGCAAACAGACTGCACATGGGCCCGCCTTCAGAGACGCCGCAAAGCGCCGCGCGTTCTGATCCAACTGCATCCATCACTGCTCGCACGTCGTCCATGCGTTGCTCGAGGGTAGGCAATTCATTTAGAGGCACGCGGTCCGAAAGCCCCGTGCCGCGTTTATCAAAAAGAATGAGACGCGCGAAAGAAGCGAGGCGCAGGAGGAAGCGGGCGAAACTCGGCTCGCGCCAGAAATATTCGAGATGCGAAACCCAACCCATGACGAAGACGAGATCAATCGGCGCTTCCCCAATCACCTGATAGGCGATATTCACATCGCCGCTGCGCGCGTACATCGTCTCGGGAGGACGGTCGAGAGTGACTTCAGAGCTCAGTTTCGATTTCGGTTTGCTCAGACTCGGCAGAATGCCGGACGACGGTGAATGCGACTGATGCGCGCGGGTACGCACTCCTCCGGAGTGCTGCATGCCGGAGGCATGCGTACCGACCAGCCCGCCTCTAAACGGCTCATCTATTTCCGGACGAGGCTCAGTTGAAACGGGATTGGGCGCTTCATCGCGAATCTCTCTTACGTCCGCGACGAAACGATAGCCACGCTTCGGAACAGTCTCAATGAACTTCGCTCCGCCTACGCCCAGAACTTTTCTCAGCGTCGAAATGTTTTGGGCGAGATTGTTCCCCTCGACGAAGCTATCCGGCCAAACCTGCGCCATTAACTCCTCAGTCGTGAGCACGTGACCGTTGTGCTCAACGAGGGCGAGGAGGGTGTCGAATGCCTTTGGGGTCAGCGAAACAAGGCTGTTTTCGTTGAAAAGCAGGCGCTCAGTCACATCCAGCCGAAAGGTTCCGAATGTGTAGGAAAGCTTTGTCCGGGCTTTGATCACGGCTCTCAGAACTTTCAAACAAGAATCTCAGAAGGATTTCAGCCTCACCTAAATACGCGCCGCGGCAGAAAGGGTATCGTCCATCGCGTCAACCGAAAGACGACAAAGTCTTTGAAAAGTTTTTAGGAACGCTTCGCAAGTTGTAGGCCCACGGCGGGCTTATCTTAACGCGAAATCCCGCAACCATAAACCACGTCATTCAACGTTCGACGGAAAACAAGAAGGAGTTTGCTCGATGAAGACAATTGTACGCAATGTGATTTCTGTTTTGTTCGTAACAGGTCTTGTAACCGGGTTCGCCAGCATGCCCGCGGACGCCAAAACGAGTCAGCCCTCCGCCAGCGGCACTTACAGATTTGAACTAGAAGATGGGTTCTCAAAGTCTGTCGAGTTCAACGCTACCTCGGACGAGCGCGGCGTCACGACCGGTCAAATGACCTTCCGAGATGAAGCACGCGTTATTGTGCAGGACGTGGATGGCACGGGTGGCGGGGAAGAGGGTTCCTCAGAATTCTATATCACGGCGGTTTTCGACAGCCTGACGATAGACCGTAACCGGGCGGCGATGAGCGGAACTGTCGCGGATTCCAGTATCCGAAGTTACATCGGCAAGTGGGTGCAACTGGTGGTCGAAGACAACGGCGACGGAAGGGAAGAGCCGGATAAATTGACCTGGTGTTTCTGTCAGCCCGAGGAGGGCGGCTGGGTGCCGGCGGATGCCGAGCTTCGAGAAGATCAAGGCGCCTTTTCGCAATGGTGGACGACGGACGCGGAGCGCGAAGACGACCTACGCGTTCAGTCTGCGAACATCATTCCCGGCAACAGAACCAGTTGTAAGGTCTATGCGCTTTCGACCTATCCGTTTGCTGATGTGAGGAACGGTGAAGGGCAGATTCAGGTTCAACCGTAGGGCGTCCGTTGGGGGATGGCACGCAACGCGGTTGCTACAGGCTCCGTTAGAGGGACATGTGAACTCCCTTCTAACGGAGCCGTTTTGCTTTTAAGCTAGAGTGCGCAGCGCGCACGAAAGCATAAAGCCCGGGGCGTGAGCCCCGGGATCACGACGCCAACATGTCCAGCCCGCGAAGCGGGCGATAGCGTTTGCGGTTTGTCACGTGACGATCGCCTGTCGCCCGCTTCGCGGGCTTGTTTTGTTTTACGGCGAGTACCTGGGGCTTGCGCCCCAGGCTTTATGGTGACGCCTGCTCCGCAGGCTAAGCTTAGCGGGTGGGTAACATCCCCGTTCCTTGTTTGTGCTTTTTGTGCCTTCTTGTGGCTAAATGTTTTTGTCTGTGTAATCTGTGTAATCTGCGGATGATAACTACCCTATGCGCCTTCTACTAATCAGCAATTCCACGCTTCATGGCAGCGGTTATCTCGATCATGCGGCGAACGAGATACAGGAGTTTCTCGGCGAGGTGAAGCGAGTTTTGTTTGTGCCTTTTGCGCTTCACGATGAGTCGAAGTACGCAGCCCAGGCGCGCGTGCGGTTTGAAAAGATGGGTTACGAGCTCGACTCAATCCACACGGCGACTGAACCGGCGAAAGCTGTTCGTGAGGCGGAAGCCGTCTTTGTTGGCGGCGGTAATACTTTTCGTTTGCTGAAGGCGCTCTACGACCATGATCTGCTCGACGCCATTCGTGAGCGCGCGAGCGAGGGCATGCCTTACATCGGATCGAGCGCCGGCTCGAACGTAGCCGCGCCGACCATCAGGACAACCAACGACATGCCGATCGTGCAGCCACCGTCTCTTGACGCGCTTGGCCTGGTCCGATTTCAGATCAACCCGCACTACCTCGATGCGGATCCAAATTCGACTCACAAGGTAGAGACGCGCGAAGAGAGACTTGTTCAGTTCCTCGAAGATAACGAAACGCCGGTGGTCGGCCTGAGAGAAGGTGCGATGCTGAGAATTGAAAACGGCAAGACGCTATTGACGGGATCTACCGGAGCACGCATTTTTCGAAGGGGACAAGAACCGGTTGAGACTCTGCCCGGTGCTTACCTTGATGAATTGCTTTCGTGAGCCCTTCATTCAGAATTAAAACATCCACAGATTACGTAGATAAAAAAGCAGAAGGCAGAAGGCAGAAGGCAGTAAGCAGTGAGCCTTATCCGTTCTGTTTCACATTCACCATCATCGGAGAGGTGGCGCCCAGGTTGCCATTGAATTCAGTAGCAACAATTCGAATGTAATAGTCTCCCGGGGCGGGAAAAGTATAAGGTGCTGAGAACAAGCTGAGCTGACCACTATAGCTCAAGGTTAAAGGCCGGCCCTCTTTTTTATTGCTGGCGCTGCTGATGATCGCTTGCACGCTAAAATTGGCGGCCGGCCAGAACAGGTTGTCGATCATACAGCCACACATCATGCGCACCTGGGCTGTGATGGTTGTGGGGGTTCCCGCAACAATGGACGCTGAGGCAGCAGGCTCAGTTAACGCGGTCAATAGACCAGGTATCACGATCACCACCGCCATCGCACCAGTGAGCGTCACGTGCGGTATTATCAGGCGTTTGCACGAAACCGAGATCCGAGGATCGGCCATCGAGGTGGCCACGAAAGTCAGCACGGTGGGCTCGGTCAAAGCGATTTCTGCGGTGAACTCCGTTGCCTCGTCCGCACGCACCGGGTAACCCCAGGGATAAGGCTGGTCCATGATTAAAGGCGTAACGCCGGAGCCGTCGGTGTTCGCTACCAAGCCCTGATCGGTCAGACCGGACGCCAAAGGTTTGGCGGCATCGTCGGGTCCGTAAATGTCAATCATGGCAAAGCCTACGTGCTGGCCGACGAATTTACCGCCGAAGGCCAAAGCCCTCACAGATATTTTGGTCTTGGTGGTCATACAGTCTCCTTTGGGTCGTGACTCAATCGTTTCGCGTTTTGATGAACTCTATGGTCCGCTTAATGATCTCGCGGGTCCGCGCATTATCGTCAAGCACATCAAAGCCGTGTTGCCCGTCCGGGTGATTGCTGAAATCCAAAGTGGCTTTCCGGTCAACGGCCACCTGAATAAAAGTGTCGACGGCGGCGTTTAAGCCGGGCTCCTCACAACCGGCTCGGGCGATAAAAATCGGCGGAAAAGTGAATCGCGCTCTTCTCAGACGATTTATCGGCGAAAACTCTCTGACGACATCGTCCGTGATCGCGGGCCTGTCTTTGCGCATTGGTTCCAGGTCCATGATCGGATAGTAAAAGACGAGACAGCGAATGTGAGGAGGAGGCTCGGTGATTGCCGAACTGAGCAATAAGCTGCCGCCCGAAAGCGACCAAAGACAGATGCGATCCTTATCAACGGCAAGTCGCGCGGCATTGTCGCGCACGTAAGCGACCGCAGCAGCGACGTCACTGCGGGCATCCGACAGTAGATACATTTCCCAACCATAGAAGCGGTGATTGAACGTGATGCCTACGAAGCCGGAGGCCGCCGCCAGTTGACCGAGAGAGACGTAGGCGCCCCACTCTTTCGGTTTGGTGCGCAAGTTTGCGGGAAGCGCGCCGCCGTGGACGAAGACGATGGCCGGACTCAGCGCGCCCTGCCGGCGACTGCGCGGCTGATACACATCCATCTTGAGTTCCTCTTTAGAAACCCTTTTGTAGGTCAGGTCCTTCCGCGGCCGGATCTTCTCCATGCCGGGTACCGCATAAAAAATTCGCTGGGTGGCTACTTCTTTAATCCATGGCGGGTCTTCCAACTTCGCCGGCTGCTGCGCAACGATCAGCGATTGCGTGAAGAGCACTGAAAAGAGCAGGGCACGGAGGGAAGATTTAATCATTGGATTTGGTTTTGCCCGCAAAGTGCCTTCACGTTCGCGTAGCGAACGAATTTAGTAGCCGGTGGCAACGCCACCGGATCTGAATTCTGAAGCGCCAGCCGCGTGATTCGACCCTTTCAGGGTCGATGACTATTTCTTGCTTAGCCTTAAGATCGGCTAGGCATGTGTTCGGACCCGCGCCTGTTCTTAAAGAAAAATATCCGTGCCCGGAAAACTCTGGCCGTCCTTTAACGGCGGGACCAAATAAATGCCGGCGCCCGCAACCCTGATTAATGTCGACGACGCGCTGATTTCTCCCCCGAAGTTGACCCCGCCGAGCCAATCGGGAAGGCTGAGCATTTCTATTACTCGTGATGGAGTGTCATGGAACGCCACAAAGTTCAGCCCGACACGAGGAATACCGTTCTGCACCGACTCGGCGAATTCATAACCTTGACGGTAGATGCGTAGTGAATCCGGATTCTCAAACTCCTGTCGATGATGGTTCGCCCGTTGGACATGACTCTTCTTGATAACTTCATCCACGCCGTCAGGCGGCTCACGAAACTCCTCGTTGCCTTTGTCAGTCACTTCGGCGGTTGCCGGAATCGGACATCCGTTTACGGGGAAGGGTGCGACCGCGGATTGAAAGGGACAGCCACTCAACTTATCGCGTCCGACCAGCAACTCTTGCTGCTCTCGTGACAGTTGGTTCCACAACTCCACGTCAATCGGCAAACGCATGAACGTCATGTAACTGCCGCCGCGAGTCCAGGCATCGGCCTGCGAAGTGTTGGTTTCCTTGATCCTAACCACACTCAACCTTTGGTCACCTTTAATGGGGTTCGACACGCCGTCATGAAAATCGATCCAACTGCGCCGATCTTCGCGATGAAAGCCCATGTAGAAAGCAGTGATTTGCAGAAGCGGAGTTCCGGTCTCAGGATTGATGTTACTGCGAAGGATTTTCCAGGTCTCGAGCATAGGCCGGTTCACCACCAGCGGAGTATTCCCGAGAAACTGCACCATGATTTCTTCAGTAGCCGGATTCCTGGTTAGGCCTTCCTCGTAAGAGAGTCCGCCACCAAGCAGCAGGCGATTGCCGCCGCCCGGGCCGACGGAGCGAAATCTGTTTTGCGGTCCGAGTCCCTGCGGCAACGGATGCCTTACATTCGGGAGCTTGAAGCAGTTGGGACCATAGCCGATAAGCAACTTTAAGTCGCCCGGTGGCACCGTGATGCCCGGCAGATCGCGCACCTTGCCCTCCTGCAAGTCCTCAAAGACCTTCCAGAGCGACGCCAGGCAGTTTCCCACGTCGGCGGCCGGCGCCCCTTGAGAGACTCTGAGAAACATGATCCCAAAGTTCGGCGGCGGCGTCGTTCCTGACTCGTGAAAGATTCCTTCCTGAAGGCTCAAGCGTTGGCTCCTTCGAATTCCTCAAGTAGCGCCCGAACGTCGGCGCATTCATTTGATTCGGAACAGCGAAACTGTTGGTTGGCGGGAATTGCACTGACCTCTTCATGCACGACAGGGTTCACGCTTGGCTGTTGCTCGAGCGTCAGCAGCGGACCGACCTCGATCTTTTTCGCGACATCGTACCCGCCTTTCACGGGGGTATCATCAGCGCCAGTAGCTACGATTATGTCGTCCAGAAACTTTGGACTGTCATCGCCGGGTCCAAATTCCAGCCGCTGAAACATTCCCGGCCGGCCTCGGCTGAGGCGAATCCACTCCGCCGGAATGTTGTCATTGTCCACGAAGAAAAGACCACGCAGAGCATTCTGGTCTGACAGTATGTACATTCCCAGCGGGTTGGCAAAAGCAATCTTTTTTCCGCGCCGGGCCTGCGCCGAAGCGCCGGTGGCGGCCGCGGGATCTGCGTTTCGACATGCCAACGGATTGCCGTTGCCGAAAATCTCGAACTTCGTAGGTTCCCGAAAACTGCCGTCAGGCAGACGAACAGCAAAAGGCTTCGCTCCGAACATCACAATAAAAATAAGATCATCGAGACCATTGATTGGATGTGTCATGAAGAGAATGTTCTCTCGGTTTAGTTTTCCCACCGGCTGGTCGGGAACGCCACTAACAGACGCCCCACTGCCTGCTACCTCGCGGCTGAAGCGTCTGAGCCGCGAGTCCTGACTAAGCGGCGTTGGGTCAGTCACGCCTGAGCCATACAACTCAGACCATTGCACGGCGCGTCCGATCAGGCCTTCGATCAACGCTCGACAGAAGTCTGGATCGTGAACCGCCAGCGTGGTCCAGTATTCGCGCAGCTCTGTCGTCATAATCACGCGCTTGGGCCGGCTGTTTCCATTTGCGTCCTGCCGATGCACAACCATGTATTCGAGGTACTCGTTATGAAGGACATGTCGGCCGCGCACTCCGAAATCGCAGAGCTTTCGCGTCAGCTCTTCGTCCTGGTCGAGACAGGCCAGCGGGACCAGCGGATTGGCCGGCCACCGGACGGCATTGATTGTCTGCCCGTTCGCGATTGCGTCGGGGGTAGGCTGGAGAAAAGGGCCTGGATGACTGGTCTTGGTGGCGTTGTAGCGCGCCTGAATCAGGTCATTCCAAGCCTGTTGCACGGCTGGGGAAACGTTGTCGGCTCTGCCGGGAACGTCATACATAGCTTCAGTCCTCCATAGTTGGGTTTAGAACAGCACAGTCACACACCTCGCAGGCGCGAGGACGGCGAGGCAGCGAGACCACAAGTCCTTCGGCGTGCATTGACATCCACCATATATGTGTCCAGGACTCTCGAATTATTTCAATCCGTTTAGTGGTAGTGAGCTTTCGGCGCCGACTATCCTACGCCTGTGGACATCATTTAGAAACACTGACTGCCCCGGCTTAAGCCGCGGCCTCGCGGGAAGTGTGTTTGGGACGCCACGTTGCGGCTTTGCCGCAGCACACGGCGGTAAGCCGCTGGCTTACCGGGGATCTCGTGATTATTGATTCGCGCTACGCCGCAGGATTGAGACGTAGCCTCAAAATTCAATGTGGTCGAACGCCGGAAGGGCAGTCCCGACGAGTCGGGATTCCGACTTGTGCTGCGGCGAAGCCGCAACGCACCTTTCAATACTTTAGATGCGTAACCCTGGCCTTACCTTTGGCATAGACAGTCACCACAAATAGATCGTCAAACTCTTTCTCGTCTATGGTCGGCACAACGTCTCCTCCCAGTGCTTTGATCACATCGGGTACTGAGTTGCTGTGTCCAATTACCAGCGCGTTCTCACCGGGTCGCTGATGAATCTTGTCTATGATCTCCTGAATAGACTCCGCCGTAACCTGTCTCGGATTGGCCGCACTCGTTTTGAGCGAGATGGCGACGCTCGTGATGCTCAACTGCTTCGCGAGCGGTTCAGCAGTGGCCTTGGTGCGCAGATACTGAGATGTAACGATGGTCTTTATTCCGGATTTTCCGAGGATGCGTGCTAATAACTGCGCGCGCGCGGTTCCCGTTTCCAGCAGCGGCGGGTCCTCGCGTGGAGCGTCGGCCCTTTCTGCGTGACGCACCAGAAACACCGTTGTCGGTTTGAAGTCGTCCTGAGGAGGTGCCGCGCCGGCAGCCGGTTGGCCATCGACGCTGGAGACAAACAGGGAAATGCTGAAGACGGCAATCAGGCTCAGGCCCGCTAACCATTTTAAGTTTCGAGAATAGGGCATGAATTTCATTTGAGAGATTTCTCCTTAATCAATTTTCTAGATCCGATTTAGGGGATTGAACCATTGAATCATTGATCCATTGAATCATTGAACCAATGAACCAATGAGTCAATGAACCAATGAGTCAATGTGTCAATGAGTCAATGTGTCAATGAGTCAATCGATCATTCTTCCTTAATCGTCAGCGGCTCCAACTCGTAGAAACCGCCGGCAGCCATCCCCGATAAGAACAGGTGCCCATCTTTGATCGAGTACGAGCGCGGGTTTGCGCCCTCGGTGACTATTTTATCGTGAAGGGAACCGGGACCACACTTAGCACTCCCTCTCGACCACGATCCAAATTGCAGTTCACCCGCGCGAGGTGTTTTCCAGGTACTACTGGCACGGTTGCAATCAACCCGCGTGGTTACGCGGCCGTTGGCGCCAAACGTGATGGTGTACTTCGATCCGTCATCCGGCACGTGCGTCTCCTCATCTCCGGTTTGAAGCTTCACCAGTTTCCATGACGTGCCGGCAAGTTCATCGGTGCGCTTCGGGTCTTGCGCGCTTGCCGGAGCGGAATCTGGCGTCGTTGCCACGGTCGCGGTGGCAGTGGGGATAGCGGCCGACGCCTCCGGATCTTGTTGTCGTGCGCAAGCAGGAAGAGTGGTTACCAGCAGAAAAGTAATCAGCAATTGAAGTCTCTTCATAGGACCCTCCTGAAAGTGTGGTTCATTGTTCCATGATTCAAAAAGGAACGCGATGAGCTTTCAAAAGAATTTACAATTCTTAACATCGAAAAAACGCCGTGAATGGTAAACAGTAAATCGTAAATAGAGCGCCAAGCTCTCCCCAAGTCGCGAAGCGGGGCGCGACACCTCTTTCCTGCGCAAAGATCCAAGGAGCACAGCTATGTCACGCAACAGATCCATTCTGATTCTACTTTCTCTGATCTTCGCTGCCACGGTCGTTCTAACGGGTTGTTCGAACATGGCCGAGAGTACTGAAACGAAGACAACGGCCGAAACCAAAGTGTCGAGTGCCGCTGGGAAGATCCCGATTACCACTTCTTCCGAGGAAGCGCGCAACGCTTTTCTGCAAGGCCGCGATCTCAACGAGAAGTTGCTTATCCAGGATTCCATCACGCACTTCGACAAGGCAATCTCGCTCGATCCAAACTTCGCCTGGGCAGAGCTGAGCCGGGCCAACGTCAGTCCCACCGGAAAAGAATTTTTTGATCACCTAAAGAAAGCGGTGAGTCTCGCCGACAAAGCTTCAAGTGGCGAGAAGCTGCTCATTCTCAGCACTGAAGCCGGCGCCAACGGCAATCCGGCGAAACAGAAGGAACACCTCGACCAGTTAATCGCCGCTTATCCGAATGATGAGCGGGCGAACTTTGCCCTGGCTGGTTACCACTTTGGTCAACAGGAGATGCCGCAAGCGATTCAGTATTACAAAAAGGCCACTGAGCTCGAACCAAAGTTCTCTTCTGCCTTCAATCTGCTCGGCTATGCGTACCGGCAGAACGAGGAATACGCAAACGCCGAAGGCGCGTTCAAGAAATACATTGAGCTGATTCCCAACGATCCGAATCCGTATGACTCGTACGCGGAACTGCTTTTGAAGATGGGAAAGTTTGACAATTCGATCACGCAGTATCGCAAGGCCCTGTCGATCGATCAGAACTTCATCAACGCGCATCAGGGGATTGCGATGGCTCTGCTTTACCAGGGCGATGCGGTCCAAGCGGCGGCCGAACTACAGAAGATTACCGACAAGGCCCGCAGCGATGCGGAACGACGCACGGCGTTGTTTGCTTTGACGGTGGTGGATGTCGATAGCGGCAAGTGGGACAAAGCGCTGGCGGACGTCGATCAGCAATATGCTCTGGGAGAGAAGACCAACGATGTGCCGGGGATGACCGGCGACTTGCAGCTCAAGGGAAACATCCTGCTCGAGATGGGCAAGTATGACGACGCGAAGGCGCAATTTGAGAAGGGTCTGAAGATGACGGAAGCATCAGGTCTTTCTCAGGAGATCAAGGACAACGCTCGACTGTTTCATCATTACAATCTTGCGCGCGTGGCTTTGGGCAAAAAGGACTTGCCGGCGGCGAAGAGGGAAGGGGACGCGTTTCGCACCGGCACTGAGGCGAAGAAGAACCCGGCGCAGATGCGGCAAGTTCATCAACTCCTCGGGGTGATCGCGCTTGAGATGAAGGATTATGAGAAGGCGGTCAGCGAGTTTCAGCAAGCCAATCAGCAGAACCCGTACGATCTGTATCGCTTGTGCCAGGCTTATCAGGGGAAGGGTGATGCGGGCCAGGCGAAAACGTTTTGCGGGAAGGCCGCGAACTTTAATTCACTGCCGGCTATTAATTACGCGTTTGTGAGGACGAAAGCGGCGAAGGCGTAAGCCGTAATCAGTGGGCGGTGAGCGGTGGGCAGTGAGCAGTGAGCAGTGAGCAGAAAGCAGAAGGCAGTAGGCGGACGGCAATGAGGTCAGTACCGGGAGCGGTAGCGACCGGGTAGTTTGACGTTCACGGAAAGCGCAAAAGACGTAGGCTGCAAAGAAAATCCAAAGCGCCGTCGAGACCGGCGCACTCCAAAGTGCGCGAAGCGCACGAAAGCGTAAAGCCCGGGGCGTAGAGCCCCGGGTGGGCGTTGTGTAAAATCACGAGCCCGCGAAGCGGGCGGCAGAGGTTGCGTCAAACGACCTGTCGCCCGCTCCGCGGGCTCTGACTCTTGGACGCGCGATCCTGGGGTTTGCTCGCTTCGGTCGTTACACCCCAGGCCGGGGTCCCCAGCCGAGCATCTCGGCTGGGGTGGAAGTCTTTATGCCGTCGTGCGCTTCGCGCACTTGAAATGAAGCAGGAGGCAAGCGCGGGGGCAGAAGGCAGAAGGCAGTGGGCAGAAGGCGGAACTCACTTTCACTCTTCCAATAGAGTTCGCTGGAACACCTTCTGTCCGGCCACCGAAATGTAAAAGCCGTAAATCGCCAGACCAAACAGCACAACTGCCGCAAAAATCGTATTGCCGAAATACCAACTCGAGAAATCAGACGTAATCGGGTTATAAAAACTCAACTCGAAAAAGAGCGCCCGCGAAACCATGGCCAGCAGTCCGAAACGAGCTAAACAAACGACTGCGATAGTGGTAATTAAAGCCGCGCCCAGCCAGCCAGCCCAATGCGAATGGCTATAAAAGGCTAAGCCTGTAACCGAGAAAAGCAATTCCCAGAACACAACGGTGGCCAGCCATTGTTTTCTGAAAAGTGTTACCAGCAAAATCAGAAGCAGCAAAAAGAAGAAAGGCGCAAACACTCCGAATGGCAAGAAGACTAAGAAACTCGCCCACAGATGCCTGACGCCTTCGAGATACCCAGTGTCCAAATCGGAATTCGGCACAGCCCTGCCACTACTCCAAGTTGCCAACAGAGCCGCTAGGTAAATCAAAGCAGTATGACCAAGCCCCAACATGCCGCCCACAAGAATGTCGCGCCCGACCATAGGGTCGCGCCAGTCGCCAACCAAAAGGCGATTCCAGGAAATAATCAAACTCGGCCAACGCCGCCGGACGTAAGGTTCGAGCGCGAGATAAATCAATCCAATCGTCACAGCCCCAAGAAGCGAATATCCCGCCATTTTCAACAGCAACGGAATCTCTTTGGTTAGGTCGGGAATATGGTCGGCGATAAGCAGGTTTCCCGCCAGCCCTACGAGAAAAACGAAAACCGAAATCTTGAACGCGCCTTTCGTATCGCTGCGCCCCTGACGCAAATTGCGGCGTGCGAGAAAGACTGCCGCGATGATTACGCTTAAGAGAACCGAAATCGCAATCGCAGCGGCCGCTCTAGGCCGCGGACTCAAGACCGTTTCCTCTTGCCGAAGAGGTTTGTCCCACGGCGCGACGACTTGAAAATAGACGGGCTTTCCTTGATAAGCGGCGGCTTCGATGCGAACGGGAATTTCCGGGTGGTCAATGTGCTTGCCTTCCCAGGCCTTTCTCTCGTCGGCAAAAAAAGGAGGTGTCCTCTGCGGTTCGGTTTCCAGATAATTGCGGATGTCCAAACCCGCTTCCGCGAAAAGCGTTGACCAATCGGTCTGAATATTCTGCGTCGTTTTTTCTTCAACTTCCGGCGGCACGGCTTGAAATCCGATAAGGCGACCGCGCACGTCCAACTCGACGCTCGTCATTCCCGGAACATCAACCGGTGGGTCGGAAAAACCTACTTCATGACCGTCTTTCGGAACGAGATAACGCGGGCTGGTGCGATGCCAGAAATAAATCGCCGTAGGTTGTCCCGTGCGAATTTTTTCAAAACGGTCCAGCGAAGCGTCTTCCCGCCTCGCGTAATCCAAATAGTCAAAGTCGCCATCGTATGTGTAAACCGTGTGTGTTGGCGCGTCGGTATAGCCGATCTTTTTTACAATCTGATTAGCGCGTTCAGCCAAAACTTCCGGCGGTTTATCGAGCGGAATCCATTCGGTGAGCTTCACTCTTCCCGAAAAGAAAACGATAAAAGCAAAAAGAGCGACAACCGTCGCGAGACACGCTATAGCGACCGCCGGCTTGAGCGCGCCTTTCTTCGGTGCTGCCGCAACCATCTCCGGTGATGGCGTTTCGCCTGCCGCGATTGCTGCTTTGAGAGGATTTCCACCCGGCAGCATCATCGCAACTTGCAACGCTGTCGCGGGACGCTCGCGCGGATCCTTTTCGAGACAGCGGAGAATCACCTTCTCAACCAGCGGGTCAATGTCTTTGATAACTTCGGAAGGGGTGGTCGGCGCGGAGGCCTTGTGCTGACGTTGCAGTTCGCCGATTGTGTCGCCGGTGAAGGCTCGCTTCCCCGTGAAAACTTCATAGAGCACCAGACCGAGCGAGTAGATATCGCTCTTCGCCGTCAACTCTTTGCCGGTGATCTGTTCGGGCGACATGTAGGCGGGCGTGCCGGCAATCGCCCCCTCTTTCAACTCGCTCTCCAAACCGGCGACGCCGAAATCCGTAATGCGCGCCTTCCCGCGCCCGTCAATCATCACATTCGCCGGCTTGAAGTCGCGGTGCAGAATGCCCGCCTGGTGAACCGCGTGAAGTCCGGCGCAGAGTTGTCTGCCAATCTCAAGCGCTTTGTCAGGAGGCAGTCTGCCGATACGACGCAGCAGCGAAGACAGATCGTCGCCGTCGATGAATTCCATGGAAAGGAATTGCGCGCCGTCCACTTCACCGATGTCGAAAACGCGACAGACGTTCGGGTGCGAGACCTGGCGCGCCGTGCGAACCTCACCGATAAATCTTTCATGTGCGGCGGGGTCTTCAGCGAAGTGTTCGGGAAGAAACTTGAGCGCGACCGTTTGATTCAGTTTGAGGTCTTCGGCTTTATAGACTTCACCCATCCCGCCCCGGCCGAGTAGGCCGGTGATGCGGTAGCGCTCATTCAGTAGTGTTCCTGCTAAGAACTTGCCTTCGCCGCGCGTGCTGGTAGAAGTGGAGCGAGAGCTGGTCGGGGCTTTGCTTTTTTCTTTCGGCGGCGGCTGACGAATTGTCGCCTGTGTTCCCGTCAACGCGGCGCCACAGGAAGGGCAAGTAGGGGAACCTTCCGTAACGCCAGCTGAACAGAGGGGGCAGGTGGTCATTGGGGCGCTAGTTTATAGACTTGCGTGAAACTTACAAATTATTTTTGCGGGTCACTGTCTATTCCATCCTGGACTTCCACGTTTCAGGATCTCGCCGCGAATGGAAGACCGCTGTTACATGAATCTCATCTGCGGTAACTTCATAAAACACCGCGAACGGGAAACGCCGAACAACCGCGCGCCGAGCGTTCTGTAGACAATCGGGTACAAGTGTGGACTGCGAACGATGCGCGAGAGCGCGTCCTCGATACATTCCATCAACTCCAAATCGAGACCTTCGCGTTGGGGTGCATACCATTGGCGGGCTTCGGCAAGTTCAGCATCGGCGTCGGGAGTAAACCGAATGAGCATCTGCGGTTAACGCGACTTCATGAATTCAGCTTTGATCTCGTCCCACGTTCTACTAATAGCTCGGCCCTGACCCTTATTCGTTCGGGCCGACTCCAGCCGGCGATCGAGTTCTCGTTTCTGAGCGTCGGTTAACTCGAAGGCCTGATTTTCTTCAGCGATGGTGTCCCAGATTTCTTCAACCACGAGGATTCGGTCAGGGATGCTGAGCTTCTTAGCCTGTTCCGTTAACTCAGTGCATGGCGGCCATTATATCAAAGCAGCGATGTACGTGAAGGACGGCGCTAAACGGCTGCCGCTTCAGCTTGTTCCTTCCATTTGCGTTCGTCGACTCCGCGGATTAGCAACCAGAAGATTTTAACTAAGGCACTTAACAGTCCTATTGGCGCGATGATCATGAACACGCGATAGCCGAGCGGCGGGTAGAGAAATGTCAGCCAGCCCAGGCCTGCAACCATCACGAGCGCGCCCAGCCAGCGCGGCAGGAACTTCGAACGGAAAATCAGATAGCCGAAAAGCGGGGTTGAAAAGCCGAAGAATGCCAGAGCGGCCGCGGCGCCCGAATCATTCACCTTCAGCAGAACAAGTGCGATTGATTGCAACTGTTCCGTGGTAAATCCACTCAAGACAGAGGACACCGCCGCCGAGCCTCCTGACGGCGACGCGCCCAGGACAAACAACGGCGTGATGTAGAACACACGGGCAACGGTCTTGATGCCGATTCCAGTGAGTTCGAGCAGCACCGCCAGCAATGCGACGGTCCGGTTTACCGGCTTGAGCAATTGATAAAGGAGCGTGGCCGTGGTGACCTGACAAGCCATCTCGATCAGATAGATGGTGAAGCCCAACGTGAACAGGCGTTTGTTAGACAGGATGTTGTTTGCCGTCGCAGCCGCGTCGGTGAAGTCAATTAGTCTTTGACTGATGAAGGCCTGAGCGACTATGCCGCCGAGGATGGTTAGTAGGAAAAATAAACCAGTTAGACGGGCCAGCTTGCGTGGAGAAGTTTGCGTAAACATATCCACAGATTACGTGGATTGCGCCGGAGTGGTTCACCAAGATTTATCCACAGATTACGCAGATTTAGAAGGCACAAGGCAGAAAGCAGAAAGCAGAAAGCACAAGGCAGAAAGCAGAAAGCAGTTATCCTACGATCTTCTGCCTTCTGCCTTCTGCCTTCTGCCTTCTGCCTCCTGCCTCCTGCCTCCTGCCTATTGCCCAGAGGGCCACTTCAAGTCCGCATCAATCGACGTGACGGCAATCGGATGATACGTCGGGCGTGCGCGCCGGTAGATCTCCATCGCCCGCGTTTTACCCGCGGGTGTCTTCGCCAGCTCCTGATACAACGGCCGGATGAATTTGCGGCGACCAACCGACAACAGGAACTCCTCCAGACGCGGATACGCCGGATCGTAACGATTTCGAATCGACATCAGCAGCCACTGAAAAGCAATCTCTGAATTGCCTGATTGTGTCAGGCGAAAGGCGTTATCAAGTTCTTCCATGCGTGCGCCTGGAGGCGCGGTCCCCGGAGGAACTGACAAGTCGACACGGTCGCCCTCGAATCCTTTGCTGAGTTGATCCTGAACGAACTTCAGGAAGTGCAGCCATTCCTGTGTATTCCACTTAGCGGCTCCGATTTGCGCCGCGGTAATTTGCCGTCGTAGCCAGAGCGTCGCTTGTTCTTCCACTCGCGCGAAGGCCGGTGACGTCGGCTTCGGAGCGCTCGCCGGAATGCCTGGCTTGTTGATCCACTCATCGACCGGCACACGCGCAGCAAGTGCAGGAGACTTATCAAGGAGGTTTTGCTTCAGGTAAGCAAGAAATTGTTCGGTGGTAATGCTTTGGAAAGCGAAGTGATTGAAATAGCTTTTGAGGAACTGATCGAATCGTGCGCGGCCGAAAGTTTCCTCGAGATGACGCAGAAAGAGTGCGCCCTTCTCGTAGGGAATGTCATTCGAGCCGTCGTCCGGATCGCGACCCTTGAGATCGATGTGCAGAATCTCGTCGCGATCCTCAAGCGACGCAATGACGTCGTTCAAGTCACGCAGGCCTAAGGTTGCTTCCATCTCGGCGCGCGGGCGGCCATAAACTGCCTCCTGAATTCGCCGCTCGAGATAAGTTGTAAAGCCTTCGTTGAGCCAGAAGTCGCGCCAGGTCGCGTTCGTGATCAGGTTACCGGACCACGAGTGGGCCAGCTCGTGCGCGATGAGCGACACGAGACTCTTATCACCGGCCAGAATTGTCGGCGTGGCAAAAGTCAGCCGCGGATTTTCCATGCCGCCGTAAGGAAAGCTGGCCGGCAACACGAGGATGTCGTAGCGGCCCCAGCGATACGGGCCGTAGAGACGTTCGGTCGCGACCACCATTCTTTCTGTGTCACTGAGTTCACTTGCGGCTCGCGCAACGACTTGAGGTTCGGCGTAAACGCCCGTGCGCCGGCCCAGGCTGCGAAAGCGCAGGTCACCAACGGCAAGCGCGATCAAATATGAAGGGATCGGTTGACGCATGCGGAAGCTGTAATCGCCATCGCGGGGAGCGCGCGCATCGTTTTCGGCGCTCATCACGGCGAGCAGGTTCCGCGGCGTGCGTACGCGCGCGTTGTAAGTCACCCGAACGGACGGCGTGTCCTGCAGAGGAATCCAACTCCGCGCATGGATCGCCTGGGACTGGGTGAACATGAACGGATCTTTCTTGCCGGCGGTTTGCGCGGGGGCGAGCCATTGCAAACCTGAAGCGTCCGGTGAAGTTGAGTAATGAATGCGAACGCGGGTGGCATTCGCGGGCAAGGGAATGGTCAGCGGCGCGCCGAGAATTTTGTCGCTCGCTCCCACCGCGAACGTTCCGGCCGAATATGTTGTGCCGTTGGCAGAGGTCTCAACCTTCTCAATCTTCAAATCGCGCGTGTCGAGAATCAGCGGTTCGGTTTGCGAGGTTCGCTCGACGGTCAACGTGGCGGAGCCTTTCAAAATCTTCTGATCGAAACGGACGTCCCAATCGAGATCGATGTGACGCACACGCACCGCGGATGGGTTCGCGAAGGAATGGTAGTCCTGAGCGGCTGCGTTGATGCCCATTGTGATTAAGATGAGTAAGCAGAAAACAGAATGTCGCATGATCATTTCCCAGAGACGCAGATTCGAGGAGAGGGTTGAATCCACAGATTAGCGCGGATTGGACGGATTAGAAAAGCGGAGGGGAAGCGGGCTGGGGTGTGAACCTGTGACGTGGACTCGGGGCATTAGCCCGACCGTAAGGGAGGGCTGTTGAGATCTCATAGGTTGCCCTCCCTAGCAGTCGGGCTAATGCCCCGGTCGCCCTTCATGCGGGGTGTGCCGGTTTTTTCTTCCTCAGAATTATCGCCGAAATCAATGTGATCACGAGTCCGACCGGAAAAGGCTCGAGGAAAACAAACACGTTGTGGAGGATCGGGTGCTTATAGAGCGCGATGTCCTGCTCCAACTGCTTAGACTGTGCCTGAATTGCTTCAGGAGTGGCTCCCGACGCGCGCGCTTGTTCGATGACGTGCGCCGAATACTTCTCGAAAAAGTCGGGCATGAAAGCGTGATAGAAAATCTGCCAGGCGATCACGTAGCAAACGGACGAGATTAACGTGATGAGAATCCCGACCATGAACGCACGTCCAAAAGTCACCGCCCCGCCGCCAATATTCTCGCGATAAGACCGAATGCCGAAAAACACGAGCATGAACCCGAGCACCATGCCCGTGTAGCCGACAAATATCATTCGGTCCATGCCAATCATGTCGACGAACGGCATGGTCGCGAACATGTAGAGCGCCATCAGCGCGCCGCAAATTAGACCGAAAGTGAGAACAATCTTTTTCATTTGCAGAATCCTTTCGAAGTTAAATCAGCAGGTGGCCCGAGTTTGGCCTCACTCTTTGCGGCGTGTGTATACAGTCTCAACCGCTTTACCTTCCTGCCCATCCGGAGTGATGTTGTAGGCGGTGATCGTGAGATGATCATCGTCAATTAGTTCGTAAACCGTTTTCCATGTCCACGGCGGCGAATCCGGCCAGTCGTACTTGCCTTCGACGGCAAATCCTTGCGGGGTGGCTTCGCCCTGGGAGAACAGAATCGCGTAACTCATGTGAAAGTCGTCCACCCAGGCCACTTCGAAACGTTGCGTCACTGAATTAAAGGCGAAAGTCTCTTCGCCGTGCCGCGGTTTGCCCTGCATTTCGCCTTCATAGGTATGACGAATGAACCGCCGGTCGAGGAGCGCGCGAAAATCGCCTTTGACTCTCGACTCGTCAGCGAGTTTTCCGGGCTCAAACCAGGTTTGGCAAGGCCCTTCCCACGAACCAACAAGTGACTCTAAAAATTCCTTTTGCATATTTTTCCCTCTCTTGAAGTTTGTAATTAGTGACGCCCCTTGGCCTGCTGCTCTTCCAATGCGGCGTGAGATTAGCGAAGTGCTAAGCGTAAGTCGTCATACTTTCGGGTGATTTCGGCGTTTGAGGAGGACAATCATCCTTTCGGGTGATGGAATATTTGGAGTGCGCCGACAACGGCGCGCTTTGGAGTCGGCTGAACAATCCAAAGCGCCGTCGACGCTTCGCTCTGCCGGCGCACTCCAAATCATGGAATCAGTCTCATTTCTTTCGCGATTTGCACCGCCTGCGTCCTTCGCTTTGCGTTCAGCTTATCGAGCAAGCGGCTCGAATGTGTCTTGACCGTGTTCTCGCTGACGAACAGCTTTTCAGCGATCTCGCGTGTGCTCATCCCGCCGGCGATTAGTTGGAGGATTTCCAGCTCGCGCGCAGTAATGCCGAGCTCCTGCAACCGGATTTGATCGAGCTCGAACTGTTCGCGAGTGGGGACGGGAACCTCGACGGTTACTTCAACCGGAACTTCTTTAACGACAACCGTCTCTTTGTTTTTAGTCAGCTTGAGGCCGAGCCAGATGCCCACTGAAGCAAACAGCAGAGCGATCAAACCGCCGTAGATTTCAACGGAGCGTTCAATGACAAGAAAGCGATACTCGATCAGTTTCAGCACCACGATGAGGAGGCCGCCGCAGATGCCGTAAATGAGGATGTGCCGTTTCATTTAAAGACGTAAGCCTGCGAAGCAGGCGGTAGCATAAAGTCTTCCACCCCCAACCCTAAAGTTAGCCCGCGAAGCGGGCGACAGACGGCGAGAACGTGCTCCACGATCTGAATCACATTTCTGTCGCCCGCTTCGCGGGCTTTGCAACACCTAACGTCACGATCCTGAGGCTCACGCCCCAGGCTTTATGCTTACGCCTGCTTCGCAGGCTGGAAGGATTACTTCTTCACCACCGTAATCGTCACTGACGATGGATGTTGTTTCGAGTGGTGCACGACGTTGTGGGCGACGATGCCCTTGGTTTCGTCGTAGTTGCGACCGCCGGTGTTCAAGTTGCGATCGAACCGCGGGAAATTGCTGCTCGATACTTCAATCCGAATCCGATGTCCCACGTCAAAGTAATTGCTCGTAGTCATCGGTTGAAAGGTGAATTTGAAAACCTTGCCGGCCTCTATCCAAGCCGGCGGCTGATCGTAGCCGTTTCGATATCGCATGCGCTGAATCGTCTCGTCCAAATTGTACGCGCGGCCGTCCGGATAAACGTCGAGCAGCTTCACCGTAAAATCGGTGTCCTTCACATCCGAAGAGACATAGAGCGTCACGGTGATTGGCCCGCTTAGTTCAATACCTTCTTTCAAAGGTTCTGTGCTGTAGACAAGGACGTCGTTGCGTTCTTCCGTCTTTCGCTGATCGAACGCGCCGCCCTGGATCGCGTTACCCGTACAGCAGACGTTGCCGCCGTACGAAGGCACAGGATTAGTCGGATCGTAATCGAACTTATCCGGCGAATCCGTTGCGGGCGCGTCCGTGACAAGCACGCCGTCTCCGTTGAGCGTGTTAGCTTTGCCGCCACTCGATAAATAAAAGGTAAGCGGCTGCGCGCCTTTCGGTGGCCAGGTGTCGGATGCCTGCCATTTGTTCATGCCCATGGTGAAGTAACGCACCTTCGGCATCTTCTCCAAAAGACCATTGTTCTCGCCTTTGAGAAAGCGATCGAACCAGCCCCAGGTAAGCTCGTCGTAGTTCAGCCGGGCGTCGCCCATGCTGCGTTCGCCCACGATTGTGTTTTCAGTAGCGCGGCGATAAGCACAGTGCAGTGTCGGCGCGATCACCGCGTACTGCTGATTTGCGATCTCCGGCGAAGCAGTCTTGCGCACGTGATTGAATGCGGCCAGGTTTGGCCCGACCGACACGTCGTACCACGACATGAACCAAAAGCCCGGCACGTTGATGCGCATGTTGTCGTGCCAGAGCCCGCCGCGGTACCACGCGCGATCACTCGGCGTCCTTCTAATCATCGAACCCTGTGTGTCAACCGGCATCTCGTCGGCAAAGACTCCGCGCGGGCCATCGATGGCTTTGTAGATGTCCATCACGGGCAGGTGACGCAGAGCTTTTGACCAATCGACGGGCGGCATTTGCGGAGCGAGATCGAACATGCGGGAAGCGCGAATTAGATCCTCCTGTGAAGTATTTTTGGGAAAGCCAGGTCTCAACTGATTCTGTTCGCCGTAAAGCCACGCGATGAAAAGCATCTGCACCGCGCCGCCGCGGTACCAATTCCCCTGTTCCCAGTAAGGCGCAACGCGTCCGACGCCCGCGCCGAAGCCTTGCGGAATGATCGCCGCCAACGCGGGATTTCCGAGCGCGGCGACTGCCAACTGCCATTCAGCTGTCGAAGAGCAGCCGATCAATCCCACTTTGCCGTTTGACCACGGTTGCTTGGCAATCCAGTTGAGTTCGTCATCACCATCAGTCAGCGGCGGGCCGAGAATGTCGTAGTTGCCTTCGGAAAAGAAATGTCCGCGTTCGTTCATCAGGACGTACGCGTAACCACGCTTGACGGCGTCGAGCGGAGAACTCATGTCGCGAGGCGCGCCGTTCCGCACGTCCCAGAAGTTGAAGTTGTAAGGCGTGCGCACAAAGACCGCCGGATATTTTTTTGAAGTGTCTTTGGGACGATACACGTCCGCGGCGATGCGCACCCCGTCGCGCATGGGAATCATGAGCTTGCGATCGACAATAGCGATCGACTGCAATTCTTTTTCGAGTGCGTGCCGTTGGGCAACCTGTTCCGGCGTTAGGCCGGTCCGTTGTTGAGCAGTAACGGACTCAGGATGATTCGAAAAGACAACGGCAAGAGCAACAATAGTAGCGCTGCCCAACAGCAGAATGTGTTTGCGCATTGCGGGCTTCCTCCGAGATGACGCGGCTGTACCGCCAGATGTGCCGAATCCCAGATCGTCGGGATCCGCAGAAGTCTATGACTTCAGTCCCTTCATTATTTTCGTGTGCGCGCCGATTATGTTGTCCCGCTGATCGGCGCGCGGCTGAAGCGACCAGTCGTCGTGATCGAAAGTGCCGCCCAGCACGATGCCGTCATGGCGTGGGAACATGTGACCCGGACCAAGGTAGCAGTAATCGATCTCTGGTTGCGGCAGCAGGATGGCCAACTGGCCGCGCACGGACCCAAGCTTCTGATCATTGAAAAGCGCGCGCGCGCCGAGGCCGGTGCAATTGAAGATAACGCGCTCAGGCAGGCGCATGAGTTCGCGGCGATCGCGAAACTCTTTCACGATCACTTTGCCGCCCGCGATGTAGAAATCGCGCAGCAATGCATGTAGGTATCGCTGCGGCTCGATGAGCATCGTGCTGTGCTGGCGGACGATGGGAAAGCCAAAGTATTGGTCAGGATCGCGATGGACCTGATGAGCGGGATACAGATCGTTGCCGCCTTCGAGCTCGACTTCCAACCACGATTCATCTCGATAAAGGCGAAAGGTATCAATCCACCGCACACCGTATTCGGGACCAACTAGCAGTTGAAATGCGCGATTCGAAATTTTGCACGCCGCAGAAAACTGTTCGTTAAAAGCTGCCGTGGCAACCGACGGATCGAACAGGGACGTCGGTGACCAAAAGCCACCCGCGATGTTTGACGTGGTATCAGGAGGCAGGGCCTTCGCGTAAATCGTGACCGTGGCTCCCGCGTTACCGTAGCGGCGCTGCAGCACACGCGCGGTTGAGAGACCATTGACGCCAGCGCCGAGAACGGCGAAGCGAGGGGCTGCTCGCCCACGTTGACGCGATGATCCGGTCGCTAGCGCTCCCGGTACTGACAGGAGGTCGGCGGCCAGTGAAGCTGTTCCCCACGACAACGTGATGCCCGCTCCGCCATGTCCGTAATTGTGTACAAACAGCTTGTCGCCTACGCGTTCGGCCGCGACTACAAATCCTTCGTCGCGGTAAGGCCGGAGGCCGACGACTTCACGAATAATTCGATCGCGCGAGACCTTGACCGGCGCCAGCCGGCGTTGCGGATTAGCTAACGCGAATGCGTTTGCGCGGGTGGCAGCGACGAGTGCGCCCGTCGCGAGCACTCCGCGGAGAAAGTTTCGGCGAGGGATCTCCGGCAACATGGAATGCACAGATTACGCAGATTCCACCAATTAGGAAAGAGGGTAGGTAACCGGAAGGCACAGTGCGAAGCAGGGCAGTGCTGGTTGAGTTGTGACGCTCGATCAACCCGGTAGCGGTGGCAGAAATTAGCCAGGGGTAAGCGACCGTAGGTTGTATAGACCGGACAGATAGTTTACAGGTGTTCGGAGACATGGTTTACACATTGACTGAGGATTAGCTTTAGCCTCGCAAGGAGGAAAAGCGATGCCTTGGAAAGAGGTTTCAGTCATGTCTCAACG
>JBASRE010000049.1:0-124462 GCA_049273695.1 Pyrinomonadaceae bacterium | reverse complement strand
ACAACAACTAACTCGGTTTTATGTCAAAGAACAAGCGGTTAACCAACTTCGACCTCGACGCTTCGGCGCCCACGTCGATTTGTGTCTTGACTCCGACACCTGCTTCATAGATGCGACTTTGCGCCTTAGCGTGAATTGCCCTTTTGACGACGGTCGGTTCACGCAAAGGCGCAAAGACGCAAAGCAACGAAAAAACCGGTTTGTCGAACTTGCCAGGCGTCGTAGAATGCTGCGTCTGAAATGCAACCCTGAAGGAGGAGTTATGAGAAATTCCCTGCGGCTCTTCGCCGCGGCATGTGTGCTGATGTTGTCCTTCGCGGCGACGCCCGCGCAGTCTTCCCGGCTCGCCAGCCTGGCCCAGCTGCTTGACGAGCAGGCGATTGATTTGTCTGAGAGAATCTACGGCGACTATCGCACTCGTAGTTTCAGCAACCGGAGCGATGTTGAGGCTCTCTATCTGGCCGAGCAGTTCAGCGCATCGGCGCGAATTTTTCGTCGCATGGTGACTGACCGGCGCCGCGAGACGGAGCTGAAAGACGGGGCCACAATCCTGGCGAGTCTGCTCACTCGCGCCGACAGCGACTTCGCGCGTCGCAACCGCTGGAATGATGTGCGGCGCACGGTCGACGACATTCAGCGAACGTTGGACGGTAGAGGTAGTGGCGGCGGATCTCATGAGGGTGAAGGCGAGAGCACGTCGGGGCGTCTGCACTGGCGCGGAACAGTCGATGACAATGTGCAGTTGGTTATTCGAGGCGGCTATGTCGACGTCCGTACGATCGGGGGCACTGAATACAACGACGCGAACTACAACTTCACATCGTCGCTGCCGCGTCGCCGCCTCACGGTCAGAGTAAACAAGCTCAGTGGGCGCGGCACCGTCCGCATCCTGCAACAACCGTCGCGCGAAAACGACTTCACGGCGGTCATCGAGATCAAGGACTCAAGCGGCGGAGCCAGAATGTACGAAATCGAAGTGCTCTGGTAGGCTGCGGTCGATGGCCCGGGGGACGGTTCCCGGGCCTTCTCTTACTTAATCCTCAAGGTTGACCCGGTCTTAGGCCGCCTTTAAATCCGAACAGCACGCAGCACAGCGTGTGGCCGCCAGCGGGATCGAAGTCAAACACGCCGGACAATCCTTCGTCGAAATGTCCTTGCGGCGCATTTTGTTGACGAACTTCACCACAAGGAAAATCACGAACGCGATGATCACAAAGTTGATGATGTCGTTGATGAACTGGCCGTAAGCGACCACCGGCACGCCCTTCGTCTTTGCGTCAGCAAGCGAAACGGGAATGCCTTTCGAGCTGTCGAGCACGACGAACAAGCTGGCGAAATCGATCTTGCCCAGTAGCAGACCGATCGGCGGCATGATGATGCCTTCGACGAACGATGTGACGATCTTACCGAACGCTACGCCGATGATGACGGCCACCGCGAGATCGATCACATTCCCACGCGCGATGAATTCTTTGAACTCTTTCAGCATAGGGCCTCCTTAGTGGCACAGACTTTAGTCTGTGGATATCCCTCTCAGCAAGGATTGCGTCGTTGGAATCACAGACTGAAGTCTGTGCCACAAGCGTACCTACTGACAATCTTTTGCGAGTTTGTAGCCGGCCTTTTCGGCTTCTTCCTTGTTCCTTAAGACGATGCGATCCGGTGGCGAGACTTTTTCGCCCGCTTCGCAGCCCGCAGGGTAGTACAGTTTGGTGGTTTTGTCCGCAATCACTTGCGCCTCCGCGGCGGCGGTAACTTCCTCGCGCCGCTCAGCGATCGTTCCGTCGGCCGCGTCGTCAGACAGGCGAAAGCTGGGGCTGCCGGCAATTAACGCGACGTAAACTGTGAAGCCGTCGCAGCGAAGTTGCTGCCCGCCACGCTTTGGCGACCACGCGCCAGGCACGTTCAGCGACTTGCTGATTCCCTTAACGAACTCATCGACTGACTGCCATTTAAAAGAACTCTCGTAGCCGATCCAAACGGTCGTGAGCTTGCCGTCGAGAAAATCGAACGAGATGGTGCGGATGTCGGCGAAGGCCGCTTTGTCGAACCGCGGATCGTAAAGCGGATTGATGCTGGTCTTAGTAAGACCGATTTCGTCCGCCCGGCCGAATTGGACTTGCGGCACGCGCGCTTTGACTTGATCGAACGTCATCCCGAGCCGAAATCCGCGAAGCTCGGGCGCATCCGAAAGCTGATCGCTTCGCACGGAGCATTGTTGAGCTGAGATACTCAGACTGCTGACGAGACAGAAAAGAATTGAACCGAAGAGGTGAAGAGCGAATCGCGAACGGTGGGTCATGCTGCGAGCAATCTCTCGATCAATCGGCTCAGCGCTTCGGGCTCGAAAGGCGTCGGGACGTATTCGGTGCAACCGGCGTCCAGCGCTCTGGCTCGATATTCATCAGCGCCGTAAGCCGACACGGCGACAATTGGCGTCTGGCGGAGAGACTGATACTCGCGGATTTGCCGGGTCGCGTCAAGGCCCCCTAATCCCGGCATCATCATGTCCATGATGATCAAGTCAGGGTGCTCGCGTTGCGCCAATTCGACTGCCTGCTCGCCATCCTCGGCCTCGATCACGCGGTAGCCCTTCTTCATCAGCCAGAGCTTCATCATCAGACGCGTGTCATCAAAGTCTTCGACCAGCAGAATGGTCTGCTGCGGTCGGGTACTGTTCATAGCAGCTTGAGCTTGCATGGTAACAAGGGAGGACTGGGCAAGAGTTTGGTACCCGCGGCAGGGGTCGAACCTGCGACCTCTCGCTCCGGAGGCGAGCGCTCTAATCCACTGAGCTACGCGGGCATGGGGCACAAGAAATTTAGCATAGCGGAGAGACGTAGTTCCAGCGTTAGTTAGAGTAAAGGGTTTAGCGTGTAGGTGATAGATCCAGATTCTGAAAAGTGCCGTGGTTAACGTCTCGAGACCTTGCGGCTCTCATTCACGCCTCGGTGCAGCGAGGCGGCAGAGTTGAGCAGCAACTATCCCGCGACGCTCGCTTTCTGGTTTAAGCCGTTGAAAACGGCTACGGAAAATGTTTAGACCGGAAAATACCTCGCTAAAGCGAGGTGTGAATGAGATCTGCTTCTTAGAGCATCCCCCCAACAACTTGCCCTGGGAATCTTAGCTTGCGAGAAGGGGAGGAGAGATTAGCTTCCAGGCATTTTCAGTCACTACACCGTACACCCAACGCCCTACACACCCTGCTTCCTTGCAAAATGCTTCGTACCTCGTATATCAACATCCCGCATGTCCGAGACGCATTCACAAGTCATTGAACTGTTGCGCGCGGAATCCGACGCGATTGCCAAAGCCGCAGCGCGCCTGCAGGCGGGCGACATCGATCCGGCGATCGACTTGCTGGCGAAATGCCGCGGCAAAGTGATCGTGCTCGGCGTCGGCAAGTCCGGAATCATTGGGCAGAAGATTGCGGCAACCATGACCAGCAGCGGCACCGCCGCGCTCTTTCTGCATCCGTCCGATGCTCTGCACGGAGGTCTGGGAATCGTTACCTCCGACGACGCAGTAGTAATGTTGAGCAACAGTGGCGAGACCGCCGAGCTGCTAGAACTGCTGCCGTATTTGAAGCAGCGCAACGTGCCGCTGATCGCGATTCTCGGCAACGTGAACTCCTCGATCGCGCGACGCGCAGACGTCGCGATTGATGCTTCGGTCGATCAGGAGGCGTGTCCGCTAAACCTCGCGCCCACAGCGAGCACCACGGTCGCGCTGGCGATCGGAGACGCGCTGGCGATGACACTGATGCGGGCGAAGGGTTTGACGGAAAATGATTTTGCTTCGAACCATCCGGGCGGCCAGTTGGGCAAGCGCCTGACTTTGCGGGTTGCGGATCTAATGCACGGTGGAACTGAAAATCCGACGATCGCGCCTGACGCAGCGTGGATGGACATCGTGTCCACGATTACGCATTTCGGACTCGGCGCGGTGAACGTGGTCAATGGCGAGGGGAAACTGGCGGGTGTGATCACCGACGGCGACCTGCGCCGATCGCTGCAAAGAATCGCGGCAAAAGACCTCGCGTTCGCGAATATCACCTGCGACGAATTGATGACCCGCGATCCGGTCGTGGCAACTCCGGCAATGCTGGCTTTCGACGCTTTGCGGTTGATGGAAGATCGATCTTCGCAAATCAGCGTGCTGCCCGTAGTAGATGACGAAAAGAAATGCGTTGGGCTGATCCGTCTTCATGACATCGTACGAAGCGGGTTGTGATTTGGAGTGCGGTGGCAGAGCGAAGCGGCGACACCGCTTTGGATAAGCTTTTGGTTGCGCAACGAAACCGATCCAAAGCGCCGTCGTCGCTTTCGCTTTGCCGGCGCACTCCAAATTCGAGGTTTATTATGAAAATCAAATTGTTTATCGCTTTGCTGGCTATTTGTACGGCGTGCACCGCTGCGGGCGCGCAAGAGGGCGGCCTTGGTGCACGGCGAGCGAACGACAGCGCACCGAGGGCGACGATCACAGTCAACGAACAGTTTCTCAATTCGTTTCTCGTCGGCATGTTCGACAATCTGCAAGAACCGTCGATGCCGCTTTCCAGCGGCGGCGCGCAATCTTCGTCGAACTGTGCCAGCGAGATTCGTTTGAAGCGCGAAGTTAATGGGGTGCGCACGGCCGTGCATTTCGAGAGTGGCCGCATCGTCGGGCCGCTGGCGTTCGCGGGAGCGTATTACTCGAGCCTCCTCGGTTGTGTGCAATTCACCGGCTGGGCCGATGCGGAAATCACCATGGAGTTCAGCCGCGAACGGCGCGCGGTGTTGGCGCGGTTTCAAGTACGCGACATTCATCTGAACAACACGCCCGGGTTGCTGAACGATCCGCTGCGAAACATGGTGCAGAGCACGATCGACCGTCGCTACAATCCGATTGAGCTGTTCACCCTCGAACAACTCTCAACCAATACGAACATCAAGCCCGCCGGCGGCGCTCTGCGTTTGGAAGCAATCGAAGTGCGGCCTGAGATCACGCCAAACGAACTGGCTTTGCACATCACGTATCGCTTTGTACGTGCGTAGGCGGCGTCAGAGTACCAACTTTAGTTGGCCGTGCTCTTTGAACAACTGCCCGACTGAAGTCGGTACTCTGACGCTTGAAGTTGGCGACTCATCACCCGCTATCCCGAGGCGTCGGAATTCTGACTTGCTACCGCAGCTGCCGCTGTTCTGATAAAATCCGCGCCTCACGCGGAGTCTCAAACACAATTCGGAGGAGCCTATCGTGCGAAAACAAAACCGTGTGTTCGCCGCCCTACTGATCGTCGCGACTGCGATCCTCGCAATTGCGCAAACAAACGCGCCGCGCTATCAAATACCGCCCAGGCACGTCATTGATGCATTCGACGCACCGCCTTTGCCGCAGGCGATTCTCAGTCCTTCAAGAAAGACGCTCGCGCTGCTTTATCGCCGCCCGTATCCAACCATTGCCGAACTGTCGCGGCCGATGCTGCGGCTGGCCGGCGCGCGCATCAATCCGAAGACGAACGGCGCACACCTAACTCCGCGAATTTACGGAATTACCATTAAGCGAATCAGTGACGGCGCCGAGACAAAGGTGGTTGTGCCGCCACAGCCCAACATTGGCAACGTGCGTTTCTCGCCCGACGGCGCGCGACTTTCGTTTTTGCACACGCGAGCAGACCGCGTCGAATTGTGGGTGGCGGATGTCGCTACTGGGCGCGCGCGATCGATCACCGGGCTTGATCGTCTAAACCAGACCAGCGGCGATCCGTGTGACTGGCTGCACGATAGTGCTAACGTGATTTGCGAGATCGTTGCTGCCGGTCGAGGCGTGGCGCCAAACGAACCGGCAGTTCCAAGCGGCCCCAACATTCAGGAAAATCAGGGCAAACCGGCGCCGGCGCCAACTTTCGAAGATCTGCTGAAAACCGCGCACGACGACAATTTGTTTGAGTACTACTTCACCAGTCAACTCGCTGCTTACAACATAGCAACGGGGCGCAAGACGCCAATCAGCCGCCCAGCGATCTTTGATAGTGTCACGCCTTCGCCCAGCGGCGAGTACCTACTCATCTCGAAAATCAAACGGCCGTTTTCGCATCTGCTGCCGATGAGTGGCTTTGCCGAAGACGTCGAGGTATGGACGCGTCGTGGGGAATTCGTGCGCAAGCTCGCTGATATCCCAGTGCGCGAAGGCATCCCCATCAACGGCGTGCAGACCGGGCCCCGCGGACATCACTGGCGGCAAGACAAACCGGCGACACTCGTTTGGGTTGAAGCGCAGGACGGCGGCGACCTCCGAAACAAAGCGGAGATTCGCGACAAAGTGTTGTCGCTTTCCGCTCCGTTCAATACGCCGCCCAACGAACTGGCGAAGACCGAGTGGCGCTATGCGGGTCTGTCATACACCGAGAAGGGAATTGGATTGCTGAGTGAATCCGACCGCGCAACTCGCCGCATCCGCACTTGGATTCTTGCTGAAGGGGCCCAGCCGCGAAAGCTTTGGGATCGCCGGCAGGATGCCGCTTATGAAAACCCTGGCAGTCCCGTCACCCGCCGAGATACTGGCGCGGGAGGCTTCGGCGGGGCCGGACCATTCGGAGGCGGCGCCGGAATCATTGTGCAAACCGGCGATTCGATCTACCTGACGGGCACAGGTGCTTCGCCGGAAGGTGATCGGCCGTTCCTCGATCGGCTGAATCTGAAGACGCTGGAGAAAGAGCGACTGTTCCGCAGCGATAGCAAGTCTTACGAGACGGTCGTCGCTCCGCTTGATGACGACGCTAAAGCGATTCTGACGCGCTACGAATCGCAAAAGGATCCGCCGAACTACTTTGTCCACGACGTCGCGGGCAAAACGACGCTCCCGGTTACGGATTTCAAAGATCCGCAGCCACAACTTCGTGGCATCTCTCGGCAATTCATCACTTATCAGCGGAAAGACGGTGTGAAGCTTTCGGGTACGTTGTTTCTGCCGCCGGGTTACAAACCGGGCACGCGCCTGCCGGTGATCATGTGGGCTTATCCGCGCGAGTTCGGCGACGCTGACGCGGCCAGTCAAATCACTGGTTCGGCTAATCGCTTCACGCTCGTCAGCGGCTACTCGCATCTATTTTTGTTGTTGTCGGGTTATGCAGTTTTGGACAATCCGACCATGCCGGTCATAGGCGCGGGTGAGACCGCCAATGACAAGTATGTTGAGCAACTTATCTCGAGCGCCGAAGCGGCGATCGACAAAGTCGTCGATATGGGCGTCGGCGATCGTGAACGCATCGGCGTCGGCGGTCACAGCTACGGCGCGTTTATGACGGCGAACCTGCTCGCGCATTCGCGTCTGTTCCGGGCGGGCTTTGCGGAAAGCGGCGCTTACAATCGCTCGTTGACACCGTTTGGATTTCAGAGCGAGCGCCGCACGTTCTGGGAGGTGCCGCAGCTTTACGCGCGCATGTCGCCGTTCTGGCACGCACACAAAATCAAAGATCCGATTCTCTTAATGCACGGTGAAGCCGACGACAACTCAGGGACGTTTCCGATCCAGTCGGAACGTTTCTACCTGGCTTTGAAAGGGCAGGGCGCGACCGTGCGTTACGTAACGCTGCCGTTCGAAGCGCACGGCTACGCGGGCCGCGAGACGCTACTGCACGTGCTGGCTGAGCGAATCAACTGGTTCGACAAGTACGTGAAGAACGCGCCGCCAAGAGGGAAAGAGCAGACGGCGAACTGATCGATAGTCGTTATTAAACAGATGAGATTCCGACGCTCTGTTTTTGGGCTTGGTAGGCTGATACCCGCCCTGCTAACTATCGCCGTGGGTTTCAGCGCACTTAATCATGGCGAGACTGCGCCGCAACGGTCAGAGCAGTCGTTGCTGATTGAGAGACATGGCAACGAGCCTTTGGAATTGATCGATGTGAAGATCGGAGATCTTTCCGTGAAATCGAAGATCAAGTCGAAGTGGCGAAGCGGCGATGACGGCTATGATGAGGCTACTTTCGCTGCCGCCGAAGATTGGCCAAAGGGCATACGTCTTCGCGTTCGGAACATCTCTGGAAAACAGCTCACCGGCTTTCAAGCTTACATTTATCTTAAGCCTCCCGCGACCCAACGCATGTTCGGTGTGGATCTAAAAGGGCCAGGGACAACTCGGCTTGAGCACACTGCGTTAGCTCCTGACCAGGAAATCGAAGCCGAGGTTGACGGCGATTCGTGGGATCGCGCGATCATAGGACTCGCACAATACGGCGGCGAACTAGTTACAGCCGAGGTTCGCTTGTCGATTGGATTTGTCGGTTTCCCCGATGGCCTTTACTGGAGAAAGGGGCGCATGGTCAGACTGGACCCGAATAACCCAAACCGATACATTCCCGTTGAACCGAAACGGCCGTAACCCTGGACGCAAGAGATCACGCCCCGCAAGAAAAATCATTGACTTGCAGCATTTAGCCGAGTATAAGAGCGCCAGTTTTCCTCTCGAGCACAGGGTAATCGAACGCTTCCAACGAGAGTAGGTTCCCCGATGCAGTCACTCAACAATCTCGTCCCTGTATTCAGACTACTATCTGCCTCGCTGATTTTAATGTTCGCGCTGGCGCTTCTCTACAAGGGAGCATCAGACCCCATAAGAGCGCAGCAGTCGCCGCATGCTCAGCAAGAGCGCCAAATCGAAAACACTGTGCCTAAGCATGTCCCGCTCGACATAAAAGTGACAAAAGAAAAGGAGAAGAACTGGAAAGATCCAAAGAACGAGAACTGGGCGCAGGACTTCGAGCTTGAGATCAAGAACACGGGCGAAAAACCGATCTACTTTTTCTACCTGGAGGTCTATTTTGATGTGCCAACAGACTCTTGGCCCGAATCGATTTGCCCGATTTACTACGGGCGGGTAGAAATCGGCAACTATCAAGCGAAACCTACAGAGGACGATGTTCCGATCAAACCTGGTGAGTCAAAGGTATTTAAGATCCATCCCAACGTTTTGAGCGCGTGGGAAAAAGTTCGTCGCGAAAAAGGTAGACGACTGCCGACAAAAGTTCGAATTAAGTTCGAGTCACTGACCTTTGGAGATGGAACGGGCCTTATGTTCCACAAGGGCATTCCTTATCCGCGCAAGACTTCCCAATCGTCTAAACCCGCTACACCCGGTACTTTGCCGCAAACTGGCCGTAGAAGGGAGAAGTGGCGCGCATCGCCAGATACGAGGGTTGGAGCGCAAAATAACTAAAACGAGTTTTACCGGCGGCCTATCCGCCGGTAAATTTTTGTTCGCGCATTCTGAATCCTCATTACCCCGCACAACAGCGCAACCATTTGAGGTTTGTGAATCGCCTTGCGAGCCGAGAAGAGCTAACTTCGTTGTGAAATGCTACGGTTGTCCACTGCAAAACGATCCGATGTACGACCCAACTGGGTGTTGCGCAAGCCTTTCTGTAGAGGAAATCGTGTGCACGGTCCCAGAAACCGGAGAGCCTTTTAATTGTCCCGTAGTAACTCCAATAATATGTGAGAGCGAACCGCCGCCTCCGCCACCTGGCCCCACACCAACGCCGACACCGACGCCCAGCTGTCTCTCATGCGAAACAGATGAGCAGTGTGGCTGCGGTAATTTGCACTGCAATCTTAACCTCGATTTCTGCGTAGGCAATTACTACTACGGTTGTCCCGAGCATTTTGTCGATGACTGCTTATGGGGGCTTCGTTCCGGCGGGTACCTGTGATTGCGTGTTCGATTCTGGCGGAGGCGAGCAGTGCATGATGCCCCGCCGTCCCAATCGAAGGTGATCGATGCTCAATCGGATCGACACTTTGAATCGTGGAAAAAGCGGGCGTTTACGCTAACTCTTCCGACGCGCCAACCGGAGAATCTATTCGCCCGATGAATATGTGACACGTCATGGTGTTGGCGTGCGACTCTGCGGCGTAACGGTCAGGCGTGATCTCATCCGTTGCTGCCAGCGACTCTTCGAGCCTTCCATTTCTTCAAGCTGCGCCATGACGTCGCTCAAAGTCTCGCCGCCGAATTGCCGCATCTTCAGGTAAAGCAGCGCCGGGACGATGGACAGCAGTGGCAGAATGAAGATGTTCGCCAAAGTTGCGGCGTCGGTCGCGATTTTAACAGCCCTTCCACTTCCGCGTTTGGTGGATGCGCCAGTGATGAAGCCTACGATTCCGCCGATGATCGCCGGCACCACAATCTGGATCAACATGGCGAGGATAATCGTGCGCCAGGATCGCGCTGCCAGCGCTCGGGCACGCTGTCGCGCTGCTTTCTTCTCCAGTCCCTCCATCAAAACGACGGGCGCCCACAGCAGATAGCGCGCTGTCATCACTAGTCCCGGAATCACAAACAGGACCCAGCCGAGCATGATGCGAATCGCCATGCGTATTCCGGTGCTGACAAAAGGTCTCAGACGACGCCGCAGGATTTGGAAAGCAGTACGCAAGTGCACCGGTTTCATGGGAGCGACCGCGAGCTGAGTGACAATGATCGCCGTTATGCCGGAGATGGTGGATGCGGTCACGAACTGCGCGGCAACTGTAAGCAGCGCCAGCGGGATTCCGAGCGCCACCGCGACCGGTTTGCTGAGGCCTGGCTCCGCCAGCCGAAAACCGATCGCCATGGCCGTGATGATGATGGTAGGAATGTGTGCCAGCAGCGACAGCTTCAAGAACTGCGGAAAGTATTCGCTGTACAGCGAAAACGCGCGCCGGTAAAGCGCCCCGAGTCCGTCGGCATTCGCGCGCATCGCATTCGCAAACGCGATTGCCGTCGGCGGCCGATGCTCGCGGTTCTTTTCCAACGCCGACATCACCATGCGCGAGACCCGCTTCGGCAGTTTCTTGTTCAGCTCGCGGACCGGCGTGGGCTGAAGATCATTGTGCGCGCGGATGACGCTGGATGTGTCCCCGGTGAAGGGCGGCGCGCCGGTCAGCATCTGATAAGCAATCACCCCGATGCTATAGATGTCTGAACGCACGTCGAGCCGCTCGCCGCGACATTGCTCGGGCGACATGTAGAGTGGTGTGCCGAGAATTGCTCCAATTCGCGTTAGCCCCGATGCGGCGGTGCCCAGGGCCGCGGCCGTCTCCAGAGGCCGAGCTGCGGTGTCACGCGCCGAATCAAGTACGCGTGTCTGTTGCTCGGCATCCATGATCTGGGTTGCTTCTCCATCGTCAATCGCGGGGTCCGATGGATAAATCATAGTCGCTGCTTCCAGGGACGCCGCCGCCGCTGTCGGTTGAAGTTGAGCAGAGGGTTCGGAAGCCGCAGGTAAGGCAGGGCCGCTTTCGGCTAGCTTCGCGATTCCGAAATCGAGCACTTTCACTCGATAACCACCCAGACGGTTCGGTTCGAGCCAGATGTTGTCCGGCTTCAGATCGCGGTGAAGGATTCCTTGCTGATGTGCTTCCTGAACCGCGCCGCAAACTTGCTCGAGAATGTCCACCACCCAATAAAGCGGCAAGCGATTCTCTTCGGCCAGCACGTCACTCAACGTGCAGCCGTCGAGATATTCCATCACCAGATAAGCGACTCGATCTTCACCGGCGCCTGAGAAACCAAAGTCGGTCACATCGACTACGTTCGGATGTCTGAGACGCCCGGCCGCGCGCGCTTCGCGTTTGAACCGCTCAACAAACTCCTGGTTGCGCATGAACTGGGGCGCGATCAGTTTCAGCGCGACATAGCGATCCGTTCCCAGATGCGTCGCCAAAAACACTGCGCCCATGCCGCCCTGACCGAGCAGACGCTCGAGGCGATATTTGTCGTCGAGGAGTTGTCCGACGTAACGATCTAAACTATCCATAAACGTTTAGAGTCGGGCTACCGCCCGACTAATCGATCGGCGGGCAGTAGCCCGCCTCTAAACGACCACCCTGACTCCTAATCCCAGTAACTCTCCTGCCACTTCCGTTTCTTCAACTGCGCGTCTGACCAGAAGCCTTTGAGCAGTTGTATACGCGGCTCCGCGTCGTCAGGTTTTGCGACCAGCGTCACGACGTCGTACCGGTAGGGTTCATTAACCAGGCCCAACATGCGCCGGTACGCCAGCGCCGCGCGCGCTATTTGCCGCCGCTTGCGCAGATCGACGTTGGCCTCAGGCGGTGCGAACTCGTCCGACGCGCGCGTTTTGACTTCAACGAAGCAGAGCGTCGGCCCGTCGTACGCAACGATGTCGATCTCCGCGTTCACCACGACGTCGCGCAAGTTTCGGCCAATGGGAAGCGAAAAGTTTGAAGCGACAAGGCCATAGCCCGCTTGCTTCAGATGCTCAATGGCGAGCGCTTCACCACGCCGTCCGAGTTCAAAATGAGCGGGTGACGGCGTTTTAGAAGAAGCGGGTTCGGCTTTCCAAAGATTGAAGCGCATGGGGAGTTGGAATGGGTACGCGCGCCTCTGGCGCGCAAAGCATATACACCGGTACGCGCGACTCCGGCGCGCTTAAGCACGCCAGAGGCGTGCGGACCTTTACTCTTTCGGCTGTTTCTTAACAACCTTGGGTTCTTTTGTTTTGGCTGACGACGCAGCCTCCCCGGATCCGGCTGCACCTGCGCCGCCCGGCTTATGCGTCTTTGGCTTCGGTCGCCGTTTGCCAAAAGTTCCACGATGAATCTTTCCGCGTTTCGATCTCTGATCACCTTTTCCCATTAACGATGCTCCTATGATTGATATCGTTTTCGGCTTACTTTTTCATCAGGTCCAGTACGGCCGCTGTCATTGCCTTCACTCCGCCTCGCAAAGTCGGCTCGGGAACCGGTGCGAACAAGCTGGAGTGCAGCGAAGGCAAAGGCTTTCCTGTCTTACGACTCTCTTCGACTTTAGCCGGATCAACCGTGCCGAGCCAGAAAAGCGCACTCGGAATCTGCTGGTCGAGGCTGAAGCGGCCGAAGTCCTCCGCAGCCATCACGGGGGGCCCGTTTACGACATTACCTGCGCCCAAGGTTTTCTCAAAAACCCGCGCCAGCCGTTCCGTTAATTGCGGATCGTTGTAGGTCGCCGGCGTGTATTCCGTCTCGCTGACTTTAACAATGGGTGCGCGGTCCTCAGGAATGCCGGCCGCGGCCGCGGTGTTCTTCGTGATGCGTTCGATTGACGCAAGAATGCGTTTCCGCACGTCTTCCTTGTAAGAGCGAACCGTGAGCTGTAGCTTCACTTCGTCGGGAATAATGTTCGACTTCGCGCCACCGTGAATCGATCCGACGGTGACCACGGCTGGATCAAGCGGCGATGTTTCGCGGCTGACAATCGTTTGCAACGCGAGAATCGTCTGGGCCGCCAGCACGATCGGATCCTTTGTGGACTCTGGTCGCGAGCCATGGCCACCCAGGCCACGAATGGTGATTTCAACGGAAGTGGAATTCGCCATCGCGTATCCCGGCGTGTAACTGATCTTGCCTGCTTCCAGGTCAGCACCGCTGTGGAACGTGAGGGTGAAGTCAGGTCTCGGAATCCGCGAATACAAACCGTCCGCCAACATTGCTTTCGCGCCGCCGACAGTTTCTTCCGCGGGCTGACCAATCAACACCAGCGTACCGCGCCACTGGTCTTTCAACTGGGCCAACATCTTTGCGGTACCAAGCAGCGTCGTCATGTGCACGTCGTGACCGCACGCGTGCATGACGCTCACTTCCTGTCCCGCATCGTTTTTTGTTTTAACTGAGCTGGCGTAAGGCAAGCCGGTCTTTTCTTCGACCGGCAGCGCATCCATGTCGCTGCGCACCAGCACCGTCGGCCCCGCGCCGTTTTTCATCACCGCGACGACGCCATAGCCCTTCCACTCAGGGCGAGTATATTTGCCGACGTTCTCAGTGACTTCGTAGCCGAGCGCGCGCAGTTGTTGCGCGAGAAACGCCGAAGTCTTCGTCTCGTAATAAGAAAGCTCAGGCGCCGCGTGCAGCGCTTTGTAGGTGCTGACCAGTTGCGGCAGTTCGCGATCGACGAGCGCATCGAGTGACTGTTGGGCCGATGCTGAAGAAACGAAGCTGCCGATAAGAAAGACGAGAACGATCGATTTTTTCATGAGCAAGAAAGACCTGTAGATTCGCGCAGCCAAAATACTCCAGCAAATCACATTTTCACAAGCTAACCCGCCGTTAGCGATGGCCGGTACGATGTAATGCTAATTACTCCGCGGAGGGTTCTTCCCAGAAGCGACCTTTGGCGATCAAGTTCACGGTGGTGTCATAGAAACTCAGGATCGAATCGCCGCCTGCCAGTCCGTCGCGAAACATTTTGCCCATCTTGTTGAAGGGGTAACAAACATTGCGGTCGGGAAAAGTCACCCCCAACCCGTACGTTTCGGACGCGCGCCATTCGCCTCCGGAGTTGGCAATGATGCATTCGCCAAGAAACGACCCGAGCACATCGATCAGCCGGTCGGAATTTTTAAGGTCGAAGTCTTCGCGTGCGCGTTGGCGTTCGATGAAACCCTCGACCCATGCGACCGAGTCGCGATTCAGCCCGAATTCGATTTCACTCAAAGGGGCAAACTGTTTAATAACCAGATCGGCGTTCTTCTTGATTAACTCAATTTGATCGTGCATTCGGTGGTCTCAGACCGCAGGATAATCAGGGGCAAACGGAGAGAGGCCGATGCGCGGCGCCGCGAGCAGCAGCCCAATGATCGTTTTCGCATCTTCGATCTCGTTGTCGGTAATCATCTGCAGCGCTCGATCGATCGGCAGCCGGACGATCTCAATCGCTTCATCGTCTTCCAGCCGCTGTTCGGTCTCCTGCAAATCCGTCGCGAGATAGAGCCACATCTTCTCGCTGAGAAATCCCGGCGACACAAAGAACTCGCAGAGCTTTTCCATACGGCCGGCGACTAATCCCAACTCCTCTTCCAATTCACGCGCCGCTCCCAATTCGGGTGGTTCTCGATCATTCAAAGTGCCGGCGGGCAATTCGAGCACGTACTTCACCGCTGGGTGACGATACTGCTTCACCAGCGCAATCGTGCCATCGTCGAACACGGGCAGAATCACTGCGCTGCCGCCGTGGTGAACGACCTCGCGCACATACGTCTGGTCGCCCTCGCGGACCGTATCAACGGTCACGTTAAAGACGCGGCCTTCGAAAACTTTCTTCGAATCGATGAACTCAGGTGTGTCGGACATAACTTTGGAATGTTTAGAGTCGGGTTACTGCCCGACCGGCGAGCGGTAGCCCGCCTCTAAACATTCCTGCGAATAGATTGCTGCACTGCTCCGACTAAGTAAAGCGAGCCGGTGATAAGAATAAGACCGTCCGGGCCGGTAACTCGGCGCGCAATCTGCAACGCTTCAGCGACCGATTTCGCCTCATGAAGGCTTGTTTGATCGAGCCCGGATGGCGCTGCGGCCTTCAGATTCTCGAGCGTAGCGGCCCTCGGATTATCGAGCTCGGTCAGAATCACTTGACGCGCCGCAGGGAAGAGAATCCCCGCGATCTCGCTCAGCGGCTTGTCGCGCATCGCGCCAAAGATCAGT
The DNA here is from genome assembly GCA_049273695.1 of Pyrinomonadaceae bacterium. Taxonomy (GTDB): domain Bacteria; phylum Acidobacteriota; class Blastocatellia; order Pyrinomonadales; family Pyrinomonadaceae; genus UBA11740. The sequence continues at coordinate 109,022 of JBASRE010000049.1, read as the reverse complement.
GTGATTGGCTGATCCACGAACTCCTCGAGATAGTCGTGGAGGGCCAGCGCCGCAGCCGGATTGTGCGCGCCATCCAACAGAACCGGCGGCGTGCCATCAAGTAATTCAAGCCGCCCCGGATGTCTGGCGTTTTTGAGGCCGCTGAGAATTAAGTGTCGTGAAAGATCGAAGCCCCGCTCGCCTAAACCCTCCGCAATTACCACAGTCGTTGCCGCATTAATCGCCTGGTGGCGACCGCGCAGCCCGAGGCAGACGTTCTCGTATCGGTCGTTTCGTGTTTCAAATGTCGCGCACATGCGGCCCGGCACTGAGTCTTCTGCGACTGTCACGTTTGTCGGCGCTGAGACAAAACGGGCCTTGACACCCAGCTCACCGCATCGTGCCTCTATTACTTCCAGCGCTTCATCCGGCTGTGGCGCCACAATGGTGGTCACGCCCGGCCGGATAGTCGCTGCTTTCTCCGCCGCAATTTCAGCCAGCGTGCTACCGAGAAACTCCTCGTGATCCATCGCGATCGGCGTGATCGCTACGACTTGTGCGCCGGCAGCTGTGGTTGAATCCAAGCGCCCGCCCAGACCGGTTTCGAGAATCGCGAGCTCCACTTCGGCTTCACGAAAAGCCAGCAGCGCGATTGCCGTAACGTGTTCAAAAAAGGTCGGCAGTGACTGCAGTTCACGGCGTTCCACAAGCTCTTCCGCGGTTTGCTTAACATGCTTAGTGAGCCGCGCAAATTCGTCTTTCGCAATGTCGGCGCCGTTCACGCGAATCCGCTCAGTGATTGAAATCAGGTGTGGTGAGGTAAAGAGGCCGACGCTGATCCTTGCCTCGCGACAGATCGACTCAAGCATTACTGCCGTCGAGCCTTTGCCGTTCGTGCCGGCGATTTGAACTGAAGAAAAACTCTTGTGCGGATTGCCGAGCGCCGCCAGCAGCCGCTCAGTATTTGCGAGCCCAAGTTTTATTGTGAGCGTCTCGTGACCGAGAGAGAGGAGATAGGAGACGGCGTCATCGAAAGTCATGTTTATGGATTATTCGATGCCCCTTCGAAAACGGCAAACCATCCCGAAGGATCGACGATGGTAGCCAGGTGGAAGCGCGAAGCGCGCCACCCCTGTTTTCGGTCCATGTAAAGAGAAGGCACCTCGAAGGGGTGCGAGAAATAGAGGAGGGGGTTTTCTTGCGCCCCTAACAGGGCGCCATTTTTCTGTTGCTGGTTGATCCAGGGGCGGCGTGCTTCGCACTTGCCCATGGCTACCATCTGCCGCCCTTTCAGGGCGCACTACTCGACACCTGGAACTTATGACCTGAGACGTGAGACTTGTCCGTGAGATCCGGATTCATCATGAAGTCGAGAGACTTAATAATGAAGGCGCGCATCTCGCGTCGATCGACGACTGCGTCAATCATCCCGTGGTCGAGCAGAAATTCTGATCGTTGAAAACCCTTCGGCAGTTTCTGACGAATCGTTTGTTCGATCACGCGCGGGCCGGCGAAACCGATCAGCGCCTTCGGTTCGCCAATGATGATATCGCCGAGCATCGCGAAGCTCGCCGTCACGCCCCCAGTAGTTGGATCGGTCAGGACGGAAATGAACGGCAGGTGACGCTCTTCAAGGGCCGCGAGCGCTGCGGAAATCTTTGCCATCTGCATCAGCGACAAAGCACCTTCCTGCATGCGCGCGCCGCCCGACGCCGCGAAGATGATCACCGCGCCCCGTTCGCCGATCGCGCGCTCAATCAGCCGCGTGATTTTTTCGCCGACCGCCGAACCCATCGAGCCGCCGATGAAATTCATGTCCATGGCCGCGGCAAACACGCGATGCCCGCCGACTTTTCCGCGTGCGTTAATCACGGCTTCCGGGAGGCCCGTCCCATGTCGCGCCTGTTCGAGGCGTTTTGTGTAAGGCTTGCTGTCGACAAACCCGAGCGGGTCCGTGGAAATCACCTCCGCGTCGAGCTCCTCGCAATACGCGTCATCGAAAATCTTTTCCAGGCGCTCGTAGGCGCCGATGCGAAAGTGATAATTGCAGTGATGACAGACCTGCAGGTTCTCATCCAAATCCTTTTTGTAGAGGTGTTCGCCGCACTCGTCGCAACGCACAAAGACGTTCTCCGTGCGCACGACGCGCTCAGAGTCGCTAACGGGCTCGATCTTGCCTTTTTTCTTACGAAACCAGGGCATATTGTTGAGACCTAACTAGCGAGAAGTTCGATCTCCTGGTCCCCCTTCAGTAACCTGATCACGAAGTCTTTTGCTCGATCATAGTCAGATTTCGATACAGATGATTCGGTCCTTCCATGTACAACATCATTTCGAATTCTCGTCATCCACTCCGCAGTTGCGGCATCCTCCGTCCCGATGAGGCCCAAAGAGTAAGCGAGCTTGGGAAGTCGTGAAGTGCTCGTCAGCGTTTCGTCTGCCTGCCTGCGTACGTGATCACGCAAGACTGACTCAGCGGCGGTCCATAATAGGAGTAAACCAGCGCCATAGTCTCCGGTTTCCGCAACGCGGTCCGCGCCTTCCAGTCTGCGCTTAGCATGCTCAACTGAGAGCGCCTGGGGTTCAATGGATTTCGTCGGTTGTTCCAGGATTACTACATCGAGTCGCCAGCCGGGAAGCCGCCGAATGTCTTCAGCCAGCCGCATTAGAGCTGGGTAGGCAAGTAGATTTTGCGAATATTTAACTTCTACGATAACTCGCTCGCCTTCTTTAGTTGCGAGAAAGTCAGGATGTAGTGATTTCGCCTCTTTGGGTAGGAGCGAAGGATCCGGTTCGAAGACGACGTCATAGCCTTGCTGCCGGTATCGTTCAGCAACAGTAGGCACAGATTCTGAGCTTAGTGCTTCTATCATAAGAGTGTTGTCAGATTCCCAAGTTCAACTGCGACGAAAACAAAGTCTCGCGGCTCATTCGCCGTTGCTCCCAAGTGCCTGATAATTTCTGGTGAAACGCCCTCCAAAAAGAGTCTTCCTGATAAATCCCGTTTCGCCGCCGCGATATTTGCGACCTGAAAATCATTAATGTAGATGACGTCAATCAAAGCATCAAGAATTGGTTTAATAATATTGTCCAGGTCCAAATCTGTAGAAACATAGAAATAGACTATCGTGACCCGCACGGAATCGGCAACTAAGGCGTGTTCATCTGCCACAGCACCGAACGCTGCGTTCGAGACATCGGCCTTCCAACACGCTTTGGATCGCGAACTAGCTTGCGCCGATATTGGTGTTCCTGAAACTATGAATTCTGCTATGGCCATCTCAGTACTGGGCTATGGAAGCATTTCAGAACTCAATCCCTCTCTGCGCGCGAATGCCGACTTGGAATGGGTGCTTCACTTCAGTCATTTCACTGACAAGCTCAGCGGCGTCGATCAGTTCTTTCGGCGCGTCGCGGCCCAGACAAGGCGGCTCAACACCGTCAAATGTATTCCACCCGCCCCACCATCTCCTCTGCTGTCATCACCTCGCATATAAGAATAAGCCCTTCAATAATTGCTCGCATCGATTGAGTGGCAGTGTAGAAAACAATGCCAGCATGATCGCTAATGTGACGCGCTCGCCGCAGGAAGTCCTGATCGCGAGTGACGATCACGCGTTCTTCGTTGAGAGCAAACTGTAGATGGGCTTCGTCGTCCCTCGTCCGCAGCCCCGCCTCGATTGTCGTTGTAACATCAATTCCGGCGCGTCGCAGGGCGGTCGCAATCGCAGGATCAACATGTTCATCTAGATGAAAACGAATCCGATCAGCCATGGGAGAGGGCTTCTAGTTTTTCTCGCAAACGAGAGGGGTTGTTTTTCTTGAATGCTTCCGCTAAGGCCTCTTCTTCGTCGAGGCTCTGATCGATCTGTTCCTTGTGATCGTAGTAGTAAGCCATTGCCTCGTACACGCCCGCCAAGGGCAAGTCATAGGTGCCAGCGATTTCTTCGAGTGCGCGGCCCAGGCACCGATGCATCAGTACGATGTCGGCAACAGTTATTCGCGTTCCGGCGATTCTGGGCTTGCCACCGCGAGTTCCTTCGGTAGCTTCGATGTAGTTCGACATAGCGGTCGAATGCTACTACAAAACCGCGGAGGGAAACAGAAGGTTCAAAATTCAATCCCCCTTTGCGCCCTGATGCCGGCTTGAAATGGATGCTTAACCTCAGTCATTTCGGTGACGAGGTCAGCGGCGTCAATAAGTTCCTTGGGCGCGTCGCGGCCGGTCACGACGATGTGCAGCGCAGGTTGAGTCTCGCGGGCGGCGCGGATTTCTTCCAGCACCTCCGCGACCGGCAGCATGTCATAGCTCAAAACGTAAACCAATTCATCGAAGACGAGCAGATCGTAATCACCGCTCTTCAACTTCTCAACGCAGAGGTTCCAGGTTTCGCGCGCGGTCTGGCGATCCTGTTCAGGATTCTTTGTATCCCAGGTGAAGCCGTCGCCCATCGTGTGGATTTCAATGCCGAGCTTCTCGGCGGACACGTGCTCGCCGTAACGATCGTTGCGCGACTTCATGAACTGAATCATGCAGCAGTTCAGACCCTGGCCGGCGGCGCGCATCATCAAACCCAGCGCGCACGTCGTCTTACCTTTGCCGTGCCCGGTATTAACCATCAGCAGGCCGCGTGTCTGCTCCTGATAGTCAGCGCGACGCCATTTGTATTTCTTTTCAAGCACAGTAGCTAGTAGACAGTAGGTAGTAGTGTCGGATCAACGGGCCACTGCGGTCGCACGCGCGTAGCTTCGCAGCATTCGACCAATCTCGGAAGCGCCTTGAATTAGATTGGCAGGATCGCCGTAGTGCAGGTCCCGAGCCAGGATGAGGTAGTAACGAGACTCTTCCAAAGAGCCCTGCGCGATATTGTAAAAGCGCACTTTATCGGCGCGGCCTGACTTATTGAAGCCTTCAGCGAAGTTGCCGGGAACAGAAACCGCAGCGCGCCTTAGTTGCGATGTAAGCCCGAACATCTCGTGTTTAGGAAATGTTTCGGTGAATCGATAGACATCGAGAACCCAAGCGTGGGCTTTCTTCCACAACTCAACATCCTCAAAAGTTCGTGACTTCGGCTGGGAGTCCATTTTCTTCTACTCCCTACTAACTACTGTCTGCTAGCTACTCGCCGCGCCATTGGCGCGGCGTACCGCATCCTGCAACAGCTGCACGACCTGTCTTTCGATCTCTTCCCAGCTGCCTTTGAGAGTGCAGCCGGCCGCGTTGCGGTGACCACCGCCGCCGAAGAATTCGGCCACTTTCGCGACGTTGACGTCGCCTTTCGAGCGGAGGCTGGTGCGATAGACGCCGGGCGAACACTCTTTGAAGAGCGCGACGGCGTGAACGTCTCCGACTGAGAGCGGATAGTTGACGAAACCGTCAGCGTCTTCCTCGGAAGCTTTGGTTTGCTGCTGCATCTCCGCTGTCTGCCGCATCCAGGCGACGCGACCAGTGTCGTCGCGCTGGGCCGTGGCCAGGACCTGACTGAGCAGCTCGATCTTTGGCCATTGATAATTGCCGAAAATCGCCTCGGCAGTTTTCGCCGGACGAACGCCGGTGCGCACGAGCTCAGAGGCAATCTTGAAAGTACGCTCAGTCGTGTTCGAGTAGTGAAACGATCCGGTGTCGGTGAGCAAGGCCGTGTAGACGCCTTCCGCGATTTCGACCGTCGGGCGCACGCCAGTCGCCTTGCACAGGTTGTAAATCATTTCGCCGACGGCCGACGCAGTTGAATCGATCCAATTGATCGTGCCGAACAAGACCGTGCTGGTGTGATGGTCGATGTTGACGACAAACTGTTTTTCGAGATCGATCAGACCTGGCCGGTCGATGTCAGAGCACTCAATGACGAACACGCCGTCGTATTCGCGATCGACGGCGGGCGTGACGCGAATCAAGTCGGCGCCGGGTAGGTTCTGGTAAGCATGGGGCGCCGGATCGCGCATGATGACCTCGACGTCTTTGTCGAGCGCGCGCAGCAGCCAATAAAGTCCGAGGGAAGATCCGAGACTGTCACCGTCGGGTCGAACGTGGGACGTAATTGCGAACCGGTGCTTGTGTTCGATTAACTCAACTACCTGACTTAACATGGGGAATTTCGAATTGCGGATTTCGGATTGCGGATTTGAACGGCGAAATTCGCAATTCACAATCCGAAATTCGAATTTTTAACGCTCATTCCTTCCGATTTCTACCAACAGCGCGTCCACGCGTTCGGCTTTCTCTTCAACAGTGTCGCGCACGAAATGAAGCACGGGAGTATGCCGCAAGTTCAGGGAAAAACCTAGTTGCTTACGCACGTAAGGCGCAGCATGCTCCAAAGCTTTCAGCGCCTGTTTGTGCTCTTCCTCATCGCCGTGGATGGTCACGTAAACGCTGGCATCGCGAAGGTTGTCGGCCACGCGCACGTCAGTTACTGTCACCATCGTCAAACGCGGGTCCTCGAGTTCGTAACCCACAATCTGCGCAATCTCTTCGCGCAGGGTGTCTGCAATGCGCTCTGGCCGATGCATGGCTTCGCAGTTTCGAGTTCGGAGTTTAAAGTTCCGAGTTCATTAAACTCGAAACCCGGAACTCGAAACCCGAAACTCTCCTAGAGTTCAGTCGCTGCCACCTTCTCGATCACGTACGCTTCGATCTGGTCGCTGACTTTGATGTCGTTGAAGTTCTCCAGACCGATACCGCATTCGAAGCCTTCGCGAACTTCGGACACGTCTTCCTTGAAGCGGCGCAGCGAACCGATATTGCCTTCCCATGTCACCACGCTGTCGCGAATCAAACGCGCCCGAGCCTTGCGGCTGATGATGCCGTCGATGACCATGCAGCCGGCGACCGCGCCAATTTTCGGGACCCGGAAGACTTCGCGCACCGCGGCCTTGCCGAGAATCTTTTCAGTTTCGATCTTGTCGAGCATGCCGATCATCGCGGCCTTAATTTCTTCCTCGACCTTGTAGATGATCGAGTGTAGCCGGATATCGACGCTCTCCTGTTTCGCCAGATCGTTCGCTCGCGATTCCGGTCGCACGTTAAAGCCGATGATCACCACCGCGCTCGACGACGAGCCCGCCTGCGTGGCGGAAGCCAGCAGTACGTCGGACTCTGTAATCGCGCCCACGCCTGAGCGAATCACTTTTACCTTCACGCTCTCCGTGGACATTTTTTCGAGGGTCGATTTCAAAACTTCGACTGAGCCCTGCACGTCAGCCTTGATGATGACGAGCAACTCCTTGACCTCAGTTTCGCCCAGCGCCTCAATACCGCGCTTCGTCGATTTGATCAGCGTGCGCTGACGTTCGGCGTACTGGCGGTGATGCGAAATTTGCTGCGCGCGCGAAACGTCCGCGACCACCTGGAAACTCTCGCCGGCTTCGGGCACGCCTTGCAGGCCGAGCACTTCGACGGGTGTCGCCGGGCCTGCTTCCGCGATGGCTTCGCCGCGATCATTGAACATCGCGCGCACCTTGCCGAAGATTTGTCCGATGATGAACGGGTCGCCCAACTTCAGGGTGCCTTGCTGGACGAGCACGGTGGCGACAGAGCCACGTCCGCGATCGAGCTTAGCTTCAAGCACGACACCTGAGGCCAGGCGCGTCGTGCTGGCCCGCAGGTTCAGGATGTCTGCGGTCAGCAGAATCGTTTCGAGCAGCGTTTCGAGGTTCTCGCGTTTCTTCGCAGAGACTTCGACCATTTCGGTCTCGCCGCCCCACGAAACTGCGTTCAGCCCCTGCTGTGAAAGCTCCTGGCGCACGCGGTCGGGATTCGCATCAGGCTTGTCGACTTTATTGACGGCGACGACGATGGGAACGCCCGCGGCGCGCGAGTGTTCGATCGCTTCAATTGTCTGCGGCATCACGCCGTCGTCAGCCGCCACGACGAGCACAACGACGTCGGTGGCTTTCGCTCCGCGAGCACGCATCAACGTGAACGCTTCGTGACCCGGCGTATCGAGAAACACGACGCGACGCGTCTCGGCAGCGTTGTCAGGACTCTGCACCTCGACGCTGTACGCGCCGATGTGCTGGGTAATGCCGCCCGCCTCGCCGGCGACGACGTTCGCGGCGCGAATCGCGTCGAGCAGGGAAGTCTTTCCGTGATCGACGTGGCCCATGACCGTGACCACCGGCGCGCGCGGAACTTCCACGTCGTCGGCGTCGGTCGCGATCAGTTCTTCGAACTCTTCCTCCGCGACCATTTCTTCAAACGGCACAAACGAGACTTCGTAACCAAACCGCTTGCCTAGTTCTTCGGCCACGTTGTCATTCAAAGCCTGGTTGATCGTCGCGAACACACCGCGCTGCAGCAACAGACCCACGACCTCTTTCGGCTTAATGCCGAGCTTCTCGGCAAACTCTTTCACCGTCGATCCTTCGACCAGACGCACAGGCTTTAGCTCGCCCGGCCCCGAAGGCATTTGCAGACGGCCGGCGATGCGCTCTTCAAGTGTGCGCACTTCCGGCGCAATGAAGTCGCGGTCCGTTCTTCCTTTTCCATCCATACGCTTGCCGCCGCGCACCGAACCGCGTCGCGAACGACGTCGACCGGCATCCGGCGGGGGAATGTAAGTAGTCTGCGGCGTCGCCGTCTCGCCCGGCGTGCCGGCGTACTCGACGCGACGAACTACACGCTCGCGTGGAGTTGGCACCGTGGGCGCCGGCGCGGGAGCGCGCTCACCGTGTCGAATGCCCTGGCTGAGCGCGGCCGCGGTTGGCCGCAGGACGCGCACTTGTCGTCCTGCCGGAGGTGCAGGAATCGGCTCAGGTGGCGCAGCTTCGGCCACTTGTGCGGTCGCCTCAGGTTGAACTTCCGGAGCTTCGTCGGGCGGCGGCGTCGCAGCCTCAGGTTTTTCCGCGCGCGCGGCAGGAGCCAGCTTGCGAATCACGCGTGTGACTTGTGGCTTTGCCGGCTCTTCGATTTCTTCGGACGGAGGTTCTGCGGGCGGGGGCGCTTCGATTTCGACCGGAGCCTCGGCCGGCGGTTCTTCAACCGGCGGTGTTTCCTCAACGGTACGCGCGGCCTTCTTCACAATTTTGATCGCGCGCTTGGTGGTGGCCGCTTGTTTCGGAAAGTATTTCTCGCGGATCTTCTCGGCGAGCTCTTTCGAAATAGAGTTTGAGGGAACACTGACATCGACACCTTCACGCCGCACCTCTTCGATCAGGCGTTTGGTATCGATCTTCAGCTCTTTGGCGAGATCGTAAAGACGAGTTTTTGAAGTGGCTACTGACATGCGCTCCTTCTTTGAAAGTGGCTGGTCGCCACCTTCTGAAGCGCACTTCAGAAGACGCTTGCTAACAGCAAGCGTCGGAGGCGAGCAGCCTTGCGCCCTTGCGCAAACTGCGATTAATTGGCCGCATGATTTGACATGGCTTTCAGATTAAACATCTGAGACCTCATTCGAGATCTTGCTTTTTGTCACTCTCGCTCGCGGCACTTTCGTCTGATGACGACGCGAGAGGGGAATCAGTTTCAGTTTGAGACAGCAACTCAGGGGTTAAAGACTCTTCGGCTTCTTCTCGGGCCAGTTCAGCCTGTTCTTCGCGGATGTTCGCTTCCAAATCCGCGACGGCCGTCGAAGTGATATCCGGCGACGGCGTAATGACGTCAGGTCTGAGATCGCGTCCGGCTTCCTGCAACAACAGTTCATCCGCTGACATTGGATCGGCTTCGGTCAGCGCCACCGGATCGGCTGAATGCTCAGCGCGAATGTTTTCTTCGGCCTGATAGGGGATGCCTTTTTCGACTGCTTCGTCGTAACCCGCAGCGATCATCTCTTCGTTGGGTTCGACTTCCGCGGCCGGCGCACTTTCATCAAGTTCGGCGGATACCGCGTGTGGTTCTTCGCCGCCCTCTTCGTCTTGTTCAGCCAGTTTCTGCTCGCGTAACGCAACTACAGCGCGCGCAGCTTCGAGCATCTTCTCAGCTTCGTCGAGACTGACGTCGAGGAACTCCACCAGGTCGTCAACGGTAGTGTTCGCCAATCCGTCGATATCCGTAATGTTGTGTTCGGCCAAAGCGTCAGCCTGTTGTGCCGTGACACCTTCGATCGCCGAAAGCGGGACCGGTGCGCCCGAGGCAATCATGGCCCCCATCGCTTCGTGAACTTCCTTCTTCAGCTCTTCCTCGCTGCGAATGTCGATGTTCCAGCCGACCAGTTTCGTCGCCAGCCGCACGTTCTGACCGCGCTTGCCGATGGCCAGGCTGAGCTGATCTTCGTTCACAATCACTTCCATCTGACGATTTTCGATGTCGGTGATGCGAACCTGATTAACCTTGGCAGGCGACAGAGCGTTGGCGGCGAAGACGGAGGGCTCTTCCGACCATTCGATGATGTCTATTTTCTCGCCGCGCAGTTCGCGAATGATGGCCTGCACGCGCGAGCCCTTCATGCCGACGCAAGCGCCGACCGGATCGACATCGCGTTCATTCGAAACCACAGCAATCTTGGCGCGCTCGCCGGGTTCACGGACACAGGACTTGATCACGACGGTACCGTCGTAGATTTCCGGCACTTCCATTTCAAACAGGCGCTCGAGCAATTCAGGTGAAGTGCGCGAGACTTCGATCTGCGGGCCTTTTGATTCTTTCGAAACGTTGGTGATGACGACGCGAATGCGCTCGCCCTGGTTCCACTGTTCGCCGCGCGACTGCTGTGAACGGGGCAGGATGGCTTCCAGGTTTCCCAGATCGACAATCATGTTGCCGCGCTCGAAACGCTTCACGAAACCGTTCACCAATTCGCCCACGCGATCAATGTACTGGTCGTAAACATTCGTCCGCACCGCGTCGCGGACTTTTTGAAAAAGGATTTGTTTGGCGGTCTGGGCCGCAATGCGGCCGAGGTCTTCCATCGGCATCGGCAGCAGGAGAGCATCGCCGACTTCGACATCATCACCGCCGAGCTCGCGCGCTTCTTCGATCGACAATTCCGCGGCTGGATTCTCGACGTTCTCGACGACGACTTTCGACGCCGACAATTCGAGACCCGTCTCCGGAGTCCAATCAACCTGGATTTCTTCCCCGGCGCGGAACTGTTTCTTGGCGGCCGCGCGCACGGCTTCCTTCACCGCTTCAATTACTAACTCGCGGTCGATGCCTTGCTCCTGACAAAGGGCTTCAATGTTTTGCGCGATGGTGGTGCTCATTAAATTAACTATTCTGTTCGATCAAATGCCGGTCGGTTGCTTCACGCTCGCGTGCTTTCCGGAATTCCTCTTCGACGTCGATTTCCAGGTTCGCTTTCGCGATGTCGCTGGTCGGAATCCGCACGCGGCCGCTGGTGTTGTCTTCAAAAATGACCTCGTTGTCAGCGAGCCCGACAATTCGGCCGCGAAAGTTCCGCTGGTTCTTAATCGGCGAGCGACTTTTGATTTTCGCGAGATGTCCCGCAAACCGCTCGTAATCCGCCGGCTTGTATAGCCCGCGCTCGATCCCGGGACTGGAAACTTCCAGGGTGTAGGCCGAGTGGATGAAATCCTCAACGTCCAGCACGGTGCCCAGGTGATGACTCACATCCGAGCAATCGTCGTGCGTGACACCTCCCGGCTTATCAATGAACACTCGGACTATCGGGTGGCCTTCCGGGCCGGCAACTTCCGCGTGAACCAGTTCGACGCCGTGGTCGATGGCCGTTTGCTCAGCAAGTTCATGAACGCGCTCTGCAACCGACCCCTGATCCATCACCGTGGCACAGACTTTAGTCTGTGACTGCCTCTCTCAATTACTCACAGACTGAAGTCTGTGCCACTATTTCGCCCAAAAGAAAAAGTGGGCGAAAACCCACCGGACAACGACGACGCCCCGATAAGAAGCTGCGATTATACGGAAAGGAGGGAGGCGAGGCAAACCGCTGGGAACGCGGACGTTTTGATCCCCTCTCCCTCTGGGAGAGGGTTAGGGTGAGGGCCTAGCGAGGCACCTACCCCTTTCTCTCTTATTTTCGCGCGAGACCCTTGGCCTCGCGCGCTGATCTCTTGTTTGACGTCAGGAGCTAAGCTTCGCACCCTCATCCCAGCCCTCTCCCAAGGGGAGAGGGAGTTACGAGCCGAGCTTCGCCTTTACAGTTTCACTAACCATCTTCCCTTCAGCATTCTTTCCCGCGAGCTTGGCCATCGCAGCTTTCATTACCCCGCCCATGTCTTTCATTGACGAAGCGCCCGTTTCTGCGATCGCGGCCAGGACGGCCTGATCGACCTCTTCCTGTGAAGCCGACTGCGGCAGATAGGTTTCGATGATGGCGATCTCAGCTTGCTCTTTGTCAGCCAAATCCGGCCGGTTGGCCTTCTCATACTGCTCGACTGAGTCGCGCCGTTGCTTGACCTGCGAGCGCAGGAGCTTCTGGACGTCTTCGTCGGTCAGTTCGCCGCCGCCGTCTTTTTCCCGGTTCATGATGGCGGCTTTAACCATCCGCAGGGTCGAAGTGCGCGCCGCATCCTGCGCCTTCATCGCGGCGGTCATGTCGGAAATGATCTGCTCTTTCAGGCTCATAGTCTGTGGCGAAAACTCTAGCGCATCTCCGGTGATTTCGCTAAGATGCCGCGCGACTTGGCGCCTCACATGAAAATGACCCTTAAACTAGTAGTCTCAATCGTTCTGATAACTCTACCCAACCTAACGTTGTCAGCGTCGTGGGCGTTCACCGACCATCCTCGGTGCGAAGTAAGCTTAAAGCCCATAGAACAAACAGCGACATCAACATGGGACTCGGGAGTAATTGGTTCAGGTGAAGTGCGGCCCAACCGCTATGTCCAAATAAGAAGTGCAGTGCCCGGCCGCGTTGAGAAGATTTATGTCGAGCCAGGAGACGACGTTTCCAAAGGTCAGGCGCTGTTTCTCATTGCATCGGAATCAACCAGTCGCGCAAGAGTGACCAGATACTCGCCTCTAACAGGAGTAGTTGCTGACATCCCTGTCCGCACTGGTGAATCTACTGCTGGTGATACCCCGCTGATGACCATCGCCGACATGTCACGGATATCCGTCGACGTATTTCTAGACCGTCCAAACTTTGCGAAAGTCATCGTGAACCAGCCGGCCATGATCAGAATAGACGCATTTCATGAGGCTCGGATTATTGGTCGAGTCGTTTCGAAAAACCCTAAGCCAATTACCGTATCCGACGCGCCGGACGACGCGCCCGAATTTAGAGTTAGGGTGCAAATGACTCAGGTTTCAAACTATATCCGGAGACGCATAAGACCCGGAATGAGCGCTACCGCGTCGATCCAGGTGGCCCCTCCCAAATCGTCGTGCAAGAGACAGCCCATCGAAGATCTAGTCGCGGCGTTTGCGGAATCATTCTCGAACAAGTCGATGGGTACACTCGATACCGGTCGCCCTTACGTCGGCCGATTCACCATTCGTATCGAACATTCACTGGCTGATGATGACGACCCGCAGAGATTTGAAGTCAGGAGGTTCTCGTCCTTCGCGCGCGCCGAACGGTGGTTCAAGCGCAGGGAAATAGAAGACCTGCCGGGCCGCTACACACGGCCGGTGGAAAAGTGTGTCCGCGGAGTCTGCACCTATAACCTCGACGGCGGCATCAATCACAGATCGCTTTACCTGCAGGAGATCACCTATGGCGTTCGCAACGGCTGTCCCTACATCAAGACGATCTATATCCTCGACGGCGATTAGGACTTCTGGTACGCATGCCTCCGGCATGCTGCACGCCAGAAGGCGTGCGTACCAATTACCCGGGCTTTCTGTCCGGCGAAAATCTCTAGCCTGTTACCCCAAACTTCGCTAAGATTGCCGCCACTTACTGTTTGGTTGCACCCGTAGACACTGATACTACGGGAGCTCAGTCTCGGTCACAGAAGTGCTTCCCCCTAACACAATTCTCCGCGACCGCTATCGCATCATTCATGAGCTCGGACACGGTGGCATGGGCACGATCTATCAAGCCATGGACGAGAACCTGAGTTGCATCGTTGCGGTCAAAGAAACGCTCGCCACGACCGATGAACAGCGACGCGCGTTTCGGCGCGAAGCGGAACTCCTCGCCAACCTGAGTCATCCCACGCTCCCCAAGGTGATGGATCACTTCACGCACGACAAAGGGCAGTTTCTCGTCATGCAGTTTGTGCCGGGGCACGATCTGGCTGAGTTAATCGCCCTTCGCGCGCATCCGTTTCCGGTCGAGACGGTGCTGAACTGGGCCGATCAGTTGCTCGATGCACTGAGCGAGCTGCACTCGTCTGATCCTCCGATCATCCACCGCGACATCAAGCCCGCGAACTTGAAAGTGACGCCGCGCGGACGAATCCTGTTGTTGGATTTTGGTTTGGCCAAAGGCGTGGCTGGACAGATGACTACCGCCGACGTGGGCAGCCGCGGCGATAGCATTTATGGATACACGGCCCATTACGCACCGTTGGAACAGATTCGTCGCGCCGGAACAGACCAGCGCAGCGATTTGTACTCGCTGGCGGCAACGATGTGGACTCTGCTGACGAATGAAGTGCCGCCTGATGCTTTGTCGCGCGTTGCTGAAAAAGAGGACGGCAATCCTGACCCGTTGCGGTCGGCGCACGAGAAGAATCCCGAGGTGCCGCTCGCTGTCTCAAGCGTGCTGAATCGTGCGATGGCTCTGAATCGCACTCACCGCCATGCCAACGCCGCCGAGCTACGCAAGGCCCTGAGCAATGCGTTAGCAGGTTCAGGAAAGCAGCCCTCAAGCCAGCAACAGCTGGGCACGCGCGCGGCGTCGCTCGATCCACCGTCGCCGGCGCTGCGCTCAACAATCAGATCGCCAGAGGAGCCGGCGAAACTTTCTGATGATCAGCCGGTGCCCACTGTGCAGGTTCCGACGGCCGCGGCCTCAACTGCGGCCTCTACTAAGGAAAGCGTCCGCGCGTCGTCAACGGCGAGTTCGTTCGCGGGCGAGGCGGCAGGACAAGCGACCGCGCGCAAACGTTATGCACTCATTGCGGGCGGAGCTTTGCTGCTGGTGCTCGCGATCGCGGTTGGATTCTGGATTACCCGGCCGCGCTCCAGTGAACAGTCGGTGAATAGCGGTAATTCGACTCAAAGCTCAACCGGGACGACGACTTCACTATCGGACACTAACCGACCCACGGCGCCCACCGGGATGGTTTATGTCACCGGCGGCACGTTCACGATGGGACGCGAGAGTGGAGACGACGCCGAGCGCCCGCCGCACCAGGTGACCGTCAAACCGTTCTTCATTGATGCTTACGAAGTGACCAATGAAGAGTATGAAAAGTTTGTAAAGGCAACGAACCATCGAGTGCCACCGTCATGGAAAGACGGATCGTATCCTTCGGGCGCGGGGCGAAAGCCAGTCGTCGGCGTGAGCTGGGACGACGCCAGCGGGTACGCGCGTTGGGCGGGAAGACGTTTGCCGACCGAAGAGGAATGGGAGTTTGCCGCGCGCGGCGCCGACGGCCGCCTCTATCCCTGGGGCAACGATTGGCGGCAAGGATCAGCCAATGCCAATGGCGCCGAGCAGGCAGTAGCGGACGTGGGCGGTTACAAAAGCACTTCGCCGTTTGGCACTGCCGATATGGTTGGGAATGCCTGGGAATGGACCGCGAGCAGCTTCAAGCCCTACCCCGGGCGCGGTTTGCCTTCAAGTCAACCGGCTACCGACTTGCGAGTAATTCGCGGCGGCTGTTACGAATCGACAAAGGACTATGCGACGACGACCTATCGCGCCGGATGGCCGGCGCGCGGCGCGCCAACTTACGAACAGACGGGATTTCGATTGGCCAAAGATATCGAGTAGTTAGTAAGGGAAGGTCTCTTGATGAGCGCCACTAAACTGAATCAACTTCTCTTCGCGTGCTGCCTTCTGCTGTCTGCCTTCTGCGTTCTGACTCTCGCTCAGGGCGGGACTGGCAAGTTGCCGCCGGTACGAAAACTCCCGCCGCCGATCCGAAACCCACCGCGCCGCGATCCGGACCCACCGCAGATTCCTCAAGACAAATTCGCGCTCACCATCGATAACGCGATGCTGAGCAACGGCGTAGTCACGGGCGATATTTCGTGGCGCGGACCGGCGCCCACGCGAAAACGCGTTGATGTGTCGGCGGATCCCGCATGTCTTCTAGTGAATCCGCAGCTCACGATCGAAGACCCAATTGTAAGGCGCGGCAAACTAGCGAACGTCTTTGTCTACATCAAAGACGGGACAACGGCCGATGGACGGAAGTTGAATGACATCAGCTTTTCCATTCCTAATCGGCAAGTGGTCGTCGATCAGAAAGGCTGCGTCTTCATCCCGCATGTGCTGGGAATTATGGTTGGCGAAACTATTACGGTTACGAACAGCGACGCTACGGCCCACAACGTGCACTTTATGCCGAAGCGAAATACGGCTCAGAACCAATCACACGCGGCTGGCGGGCCGCCCATCACTCATAGCTTCACCCGACCCGAAATCATGGTGCCGCTAAGGTGTAACCAGCATCCCTGGATGAGAACGCTCGTCGGCGTCCTCACGCATCCCTTTTTTTCAGTTACGGGAGAAGACGGCAGGTTCGAGATTCGCGATTTGCCGCCCGGGAAATACACGCTCGCTGCCTGGCATGAATCCGGAAACGGAACCGAAATCACCCGCACAATTACTGTCGCCGCCAACCGCTGAGTCGGTAGCCAAATCGTGGGACGACAGGCGCAATGCCGCTCACAAGTGCGGACTCATCGCCCAGTCAGGGGCGAAATGTTTATAGCCGGGAGGTCCTTAGAGAATTCCAAGTTCCGTCAGGAGCGACATGTTAAGTCGCTCCTGACGGGAGCTCAATCGGTTTGGTGAGACGGGTCCTATAAATATTTCGCTCCTGACGGAGCTTAGTCGGTTTTGGTGAGACGGTTTCTATAAACATTTCCGCTCCTGACGGAGCGAAAACGCCAAGCCCTTACGGGATTGCGGCGCGCCGCAGAGCGGAAGACTTACTGTTTACTTCCCATGTCCATTCGATCTTGCGAGGTGTTCCTTCAAGTAGCGCCCCGTGTGAGAGGTTTTCACCTTCATGATCTGTTCCGGCGTTCCCGTCGCGACCACGTGACCACCCGCATCGCCGCCTTCCGGTCCCAAATCAATGACGTAGTCAGCGGTCTTGATCACGTCGAGGTTGTGCTCGATGACGAGCAGCGAGCCGCCGGCTTCAATTAGCGCGCGAAAGGCTGTCAGCAGTTTGTTGATATCGTCGAAGTGAAGACCGGTCGTCGGCTCATCGAAGATGTAAAGCGCCCGCGCGCCGGCACGCTTCGAAAGATGCGCAGCGAGTTTCACGCGCTGAGCTTCACCGCCGGACAACGTCGTCGCTGATTGACCGAGCCGCAAATAACCGAGACCTACCTCATCCAGCACGCGCAGGCGATTCGTAATCTTCGTGACGTCGCGAAAAAAGGAAATCGCTTCGCGGACGGTGAGATTCAGCACCTCGTGAATGTTCTTGCCGCGATAACGCACGTCGAGGATCTGTTGTTTGAAGCGGGTGCCTTTGCACTCTTCGCAGACGAGTTCGACATCGGCGAGGAACTGCATCTCGACGGTGACGGTGCCGTCGCCCTGACAAACTTCGCAACGGCCGCCGGGAACATTAAACGAGAAGTGCGATGGCTCGAGCCCGCGCGCTTGCGCCTCGCGGGTGTTCGCGAATGTCTCGCGGATCGCGTCATAGACCTTGATGTAGGTGACCGGATTCGAACGCGGCGTGCGGCCAATCGGAGATTGATCCACGAGAATCACTTCGTCGATGTATTGTCCGCCTTCAAGTTTGTGAAACGCTCCGACGTGACCCTGCCAATCGCCCCGCTGCTTCTTCAGGCCGGCGTAGATGCAATCGTGAACCAGCGTCGATTTGCCGGAGCCGCTGACACCCGTGATGCACACCAGCATGTCGAGCGGAATATCAACCTTGATGTTCTTCAGGTTGTGTTCGCTTGCGCCGCGAACATTCAGTTGTTTTAGTTTGAGCGGCCGGCGATGTTTGGGTTCTTTGATTTCCGCATCGCCGCGCAGATAACGCGCCGTCAGCGACTGAGAACTTGCCATCAGACCGGCGAAATTGCCTTCGTAAATCAAGTGCCCGCCGAGTTCTCCCGCGGCGGGGCCAATATCAAGCAGGTGATCGGCCGAGCGCATCATCTCTTCGTCGTGCTCCACGACCAGAACCGTGTTACCGATATCGCGCAGGTTGTGAAGCAGACGAATCAGACGATCGTTATCACGCGGATGCAGCCCGATCGACGGCTCGTCCAGCACGTACAAAGCGCCCACCAGAGACGAGCCCAGATTCGTCGCGAGCTGAATTCGCTGGGCTTCGCCGCCCGACAACGTTGACGCGAGTCGATTCAGCGTCAGGTAATCCAAACCAACATCGACCAGAAACTTGAGCCGCCGTCTAATCTCAAACAAAACCCGGTCGGACACGGCCGACTGTTCATCCGGAAGTTCCAACGCTTCAAAGAATGCCGACGCATCTTTGATCGAAAGCGTGCAAACCTCGGGGAGAGTCCGCCCGCCGACGCGCACGTCACGCGCTTCCTGACGCAACCGTCCGCCTTCACAATCCGGACAAACCGTGTAGCCGCGATACTTCGAAAGAAAGACGCGGACGTGCAGCTTGTACTTTTTCGTTTCCAGCCAATCAAAAAATCCGCGCACGCCTTCCCAGTCGCCTTTGCCGTTAATGATTGCGTTCCGTTGTGCGCGGGTTAGTTGATTAAACGCGACGTTTGTCGGAATGCGTTCCGATTTACAGAAGCGGCGCAGTTCTTTCGTGAACCATTCGTATTGAGGCTTGGTCCACGGCTCAATCGCGCCTTCCGCGAGCGTCAGCCCGGGATTTGGAATCACCAGATCGAGATCGAGGCCGATCGTGTTACCGAAGCCCTGGCATGTGGGGCAGGCGCCAAACGGATTGTTGAAGCTGAACAGCCGTGGCTCAGGAGTCGCGTACACGATGCTGTCGTATTTGCATTCGAACCGTTCTGAGAAGCGGAAGTGGGTAGCGGTACGCGTGCCTCCGGCACGCTCATCGGCGAGCACGCCGGAGGCGTGCGTACCGTCAGACAGCTCAATCGTCGCTTGCCCATGGCCTTCGCGAAAACAAGTCTCAAGTGAATCTACCAGCCGCTGGCGAATGTCCTCGCGCGCTGCCAGTCGATCCACGAGCACGTAAACATTCTCGAAGTGATCGAGCTTGTAATCATCCGGTGAAGCCAGGTCGATCTGCTTGCCTTCGTGCAGCAGGCGCGTGAAGCCGCGCTGCATCAGACTCATCACATGCGCGACGCGCTGACTGGGAGACAGGGTGACACGGGGACGGGGAGACCCGCTTTTTCGCCGTGTCCCCGCGTCTCCGTTTCTCCGCGTCTGGCCTTCCGCGCCATTGCCGTTCAGCTCAACAAACAATCCCGCGTCTGCCGGAAACAAAACGTGGAAGCGTGAGCCTTCCGTCAGTTGCGCCAGTGTTTCGCCGGCTGCTGATTCGGGCGAGTCGCGATGGACTTCGCGTCCACACGCGCGGCAGATCGTCGTCCCGACCCGCGCAAACAAAAGTCGCAGGTAGTCGTAAATCTCAGTCTGCGTGCCCACCGTCGAACGTGGATTCCGCGTTGAGTTTTTTTGCCGAATCGCGATGGCCGGCGCAATCCCGCGGACCTCATCCACGTCCGGCTTGTCCATCCGCTCGAGAAATTGGCGCGCATAAGCCGAGAGCGATTCAACGTATCGGCGCTGCCCTTCGGCGTAAATCGTATCGAACGCCAGCGAGGATTTGCCTGACCCGCTGACACCCGTGACCACCGTGAGCTGGTTAATCGGAATCGAGAACGAGATGTTTTTGAGGTTGTTTACGCGGGCGCCGCGAACTTCAATGGCTTCGTGGGTCATGGCTTGAAAACATACGCGGAGGCTCACAGTCGGGAATCTCAGCGCATCCGCAAACCACCTATCTTAGCCCGAATCGACGGTGAGCGCGAAACGCAAAACACGCGACCGCGGGCAACAACTCCTCATGCTTAGACATCTGAGAGAATTGCGGAAGTAAGACCCGGCGGCGCTATAATCTGACCGTTTGTGACCCATTTAATCAACTGGAATAATTCGATATGAGCCGAGCCCTTAATGCGTGGAAGTTTTCACTTTGCGCGCTTCTGATTTTCATAGCCGCCCCACTCGCAAGTGCGCAGCAGTCTTCAGCGGCGCCAAAGACCGAAGCGGCCGCGATATCGCCTTCTCTCACGCAAGCGCAGATCGACAACATCATTGCCAAGTTTACGGCCAAGGAAACTGAGTTCCGGCGCGCCCTGAACAGCTACGCTTTCAAGCGCGATGCGCTGGTCCAGGTGATCGGAATGGGCGGTCAAGTGTCCGGCGAGTACCGACGCGTGTCAGATTTCACGTTCGATGATCAGGGCAACCGTTACGAGAAGATTAACTTTTTCCCGATGCCCACCTTCCCCGGCGTTACGCAGGAGGATTTAGAAGACCTGGGTGGCGTGAATCCTTTTGCCCTCGAAGCTGCAAGAATTGGTCTGTACAACCTTAAGTATGTTGGTAAGGAGCGCATCGACGAACTTGATCTCTACGTGTTTGACGTTGCGCCGAAGGTGACGCCCGATGCGAAGAAAACGAAAGAGAGATTTTTCATCGGTCGCATTTGGGTGGACGACAATGACCTTCAGATCGTGAAATCAAAAGGGAAGGCGATACCCGAGACAAAGATCAATAAGTTCCCCGTCGTTGAGAGTTATCGCGAACAGATTGACGGAAGATATTGGTTTCCCACCTACGCCTACGCCGACGACGATCTGATTTTCGACGACGGCCAAAGCATGCGCATTCGCATGCAGGTTAAATACACGGACTACAAAGTTGGCCGCGGTCGGGTCACGATTACCGAACTGGAAGAGGTAAAGCCGGAAACTTCCCAAAACACCGACAATCGCCCGCGGCCCGTTGGCCCCGTTGAATCCGGCGAACTCAACGACAAAGCGATCGATTTACCCAAGCCGGTTTATCCCGGCGAAGCGCGCAAGGCCAACGTGATCGGTCAGGTGAAGGTGCGGGTGATCGTGGCTGAGACAGGCAAAGTGCTGTCGGCCGACATCGTGTCCGGACCAAAGCAGCTTTGGATGGCGGCGATCGAAGCCGCGCGCCAGGCGCGGTTCAATCCGACGTTGATTGGCGGTTCGGCAGTGAAGATTACGGGGATCCTGACTTACGATTTCAAAGAAGAATAGCCACCCAAGGCTATTTCTGTTGCCAACGGATGCTTTCTGCCAGAGAGATGATGGCGGTTTGAATCTCCTCCACTTCGTCATCGCCTCCCCCGCCATAATTTACGACCGTTTTTCGGCCGCCGGCATAACGGATACTCGTCGTTATGGTTGACGCGTCAGCGACACTTGATGAGTATCGATCCTTCCTTGAGAAGAAGTCTCGTTGAACAACTAAAGCCGCAAGTTGGTCAAATTGTCTCGGATCCAGAGTCGCATGAAACGAGCCTTTCTTTTCCGATCTGGATTTGGCGTAACCACTTCGCAAAGCCCTTCCAAGATTCGCAAAGTACTCTGCCGTGCCATCGTTGCGCAGAATAATCTTATCGGTCTCTTTAATGCCCCAATTGACGTTTAGTTCATACGTGATCTCGGAGATTTGGAATTGCTGTGGATTAGCAGTAGGTTCCGCAGTGACCCGAGTTGTAGGTGAAGATGTCTCTGAAGAACAAGCGACCGTGAGAACTAACAGAGCGACAGAACAAATGGCCGCCAGTGTGCGGGACTGCTTTTCTCGCGCTGACTCAGCCATTCATTGCTCACCGTTTCGACAGTTTCTGAATTCCTAACTCTAACCTGATTGTGTCTTGAACCTGGTGGACCAGGATGTCCAGATCTTTGTCGCTCCTGACCCAGGACGTTTCGACCGGTGGCAGGAAAACCATTTCGATGGTGCCGGGCCAGGCTTCTCCCGTTCCTTTGCCCATCAAGTTGTCCGCATTCTTCAGCGCGATCGGCGCAATGGACACCCCGGCCTGCGCGGCCATGTGAAACGCGCCCTTCTTGAAGGGCAGCATCTCACCGGGTTTAGCGCGCGTGCCCTCGGGACAAACGCCGAATGAAATTCCGGAACGAAGACGTTCAGTCGCCACCTTCAGACTCTCGACTGCGCGGTCGCGATTCGATCGATCAATGGCCACCACGTTCACGAAGCCCATTCCGTAACCGAGGATCGGCGCGTTGAGCAACTCCTTTTTCGCGACCATTCCCATGCGCCGGCCGGTGTAAGCGAACAGCGGGCCCGCGTCGAGATAGGACTGGTGGTTGGCGACAAAGACGTAGGTCTGATGTGGATCGAGTTTGTCGCGACCGACGACGCGCACCTTCACGCCACTCAGGCGCAGCCACGTACGCGCGCCCCAGTTGGCCCACCAGTAAATCCAGTCCTGTCGTTTTAGCGGAATGCCGATCAGCAGCACCGGCGGGGCCACGAAGAGGAGTAGCGCGCCGGCGACAAACCACGACCACGCGAATCGCAGTCTGCCCATGATTCGCGGACCGCGGGTTGTGCTAGACTTCGCCGCGTTCTGCGAGATGGATTCTTCCGAGGAAACACGCGAATGCGTCGTTACCATAAAGGCTATCAACCCAAGTCAATGAATGCATTCAACGAGACGGAAAGCCGCGCTGCTGCGGGCTTCTATAAACATTTCGCGCTGACGGCGCTTGCTATCGTTGTTGCGATTCTTTTTTCTCACCCAGCGCTCGCGCAACGAAAAACAAGGGCCCCGATTCCTTCGCCTCGGTCCGTTCTCGGTTTCAATCCCGGCGACGATCGCACGATAGCCGACTGGAAACAGATCAGTGATTACTTTGGGCGGCTCGACCGCGTCAGCGACCGCGTTCAACTGCAAACCATCGGAAAATCGACCCTCGGTCGCACCATGTTCGTCGCCTTCATCAGCGCGCCTGAGAATATCCGCAATCTGGAAAAGTACAAAGGTATTCAACGGCAATTGGCTGATCCACGCCTTAATCCCGAGGACGGCGATGCGAATTTTAGCGAGGCCCTCGTTAACGGCGGCAGAACGGTTGTCGTCATTTCTTGTTCGATCCATTCAACCGAGATTGTTGCGTCGCAGATGTCGATGCAGCTCGCGTACGAACTGGCCAGCGCGGGCGACGCGGACACGCTTTCGATTCTGCGGAACACGATCTTAATCCTGATCCCTTCGCCGAATCCCGACGGCATAGACATCGTCGCGAACTGGTATCGCAAAACGCTTGGCACGCCTCAAGAGGGAACCAACCCACCCGAGCTTTACCATCACTACGCCGGCCACGACGACAATCGCGACTGGTTCATGATCAATTTGAAAGAGACGAAGGCCGTGACGCGTCTGCTGTGGAAAGAATGGTTTCCGCAGATCGTCTATGACGTGCATCAGCAGGGCTCAAACGGATCGCGTTTCTTTGTGCCGCCATTTTACGACCCGCCGAATCCGCATATCTCGCCGCTGCTGCTTCGGCAGGTGGGACTGGTCGGCCACAAAATGGCAGCTGACGTTACCGCGGCGGGATTCAAAGGAATCCTGACGAACGCGCTTTACGACACGTGGTGGCACGGTGGATTTCGCACGGCGCCGTACTATCACAATGCGATTGGGATTCTGACTGAAGCCGCCAGCGCGCGTTTGATGTCGCCCACCACCGTCACGCGTGAGCAGCTTTCTCGCTCAGGAACGCGCGGCATGCGCAGCGCGCTCGAAGTCTCAACGAATTTCCCGAACCCCTGGCTCGGGGGAACGTGGCGTCCGCGCGACATCATGCAGATGGAGATGATCGCGTCGCGATCTGTGTTGTCGTTGGCGGCGAATTATCGGACCGAGTTCCTGCGAAACTTCCGTCAGTTAGGATTAGAAAACTTATCGTCCCCAAAAGCGGGAGAACCGCTCGCTTACATCATTTGGCCGGGCCAGGGTCGAGACGAAAACACGGCCAAGCTCGTGGGCGCGTTGGTCGAGCAGGGCGTGGAAGTTTATCGCCTGGAGAAAGAACTCTACGGCCGTCACGGCGATCATGCGATCAGACGACTCGCGCCGGTTACGACCGGCCGAACCACAGTGACACCGCTGGGGCTGACGATGGTTTCGGACAACACGATTCATGAAATGCCGGCCGGAAGTTACTTGGTCTTTCTCGACCAGCCCTACCGGCGCAACGTGCTCGCGTTGTTCGAGCCGCAGGTGTATCCGGATCGAATCACGGCAACCGGTGAAGCGGAGCGGCCGTACGACGTGGCGGGATGGACACTGCCGATGATGATGGGTTTGCAGGCGAGCGCAGTTTTGGAAATTCGCGAACCGGCCAGCGAACGCCGGTTGACCCTGATCAAATCTGAGAACGACGTCCGTCGCGACTTTGCGCTGCCGCTTTGGACCAGCGACAAGTCGCCGATTGTAAATCCGGTTAAATCGGGAATCCGGATCGGCATCTATAAAAACTCACGCGCGGGAAACATGGACGAAGGTTGGACTCGCTTCGCCTTCGACACTTTCAATGTGCCGTTTCAGTCGCTTAGCGAAACCGTTTTCAATGCTGAGAATCCACGAACCAAATTCGACGCCATCGTTCTGCCCTCCGAGCCGCGGCCAACCGCTGAGATGGATGCCGAAGCCGTGTCCGCGCGAGGCATCAACGACGCCGGCTACAGGAATTTGGCGCGCTTCGTAGAAGATGGCGGTACGCTGATTTGCTTTGACGCATCATGCGGACAATTAATTCGCCGTTGGAATCTTCCGTTGAAGAACGTGCTTGAAGGCCTGAGGTCATCAGAATTCTACTGTCCAGGTTCGATTCTTCGCCTGAACGTGGATACCAGGCAGCCGATTGCCCGCACAATGTTGGAGGACACCGACGCGTACTTCGTCAACAGTTCGGCGTTTGAAGTGACAGACCGCGACCGCGTCCAAGTCGTCGCCCGCTATGGGAAAGAAAATATTCTGCGTTCAGGCTGGCTCCTGGGTGAAGACAAGATTAAAGACAAGATTGCTGTCGCCGAAGTCTCGATGGGTAAAGGTCGCGTCGTGCTCTTCGCTTTTAGGCCGCAGCACCGCGGCCAAATGTGGGGCACGTTTCCGTTCATCTGGAACGCCCTCAACTCCAGCGGAAACTAATGTGTGACTGAACCTTGCCGCCCGCCCATCACGGTGCTATTGTGACCGGGTCTCTCCTCGGTTTTCTCTTCCCGAAACTGACAATATTGCGCGGAGCGCTGACCAACGTGCGCGCCCGTATTACGCATCAAAACGGCCGGAAGTACTGAAGCGGGTCTCTCTCCAAGCCCTAACCGCAACAAACGTCCGACTTAACGTCTCTCCGGCAGGAGTCTTGTCATGAAAAAAATCCGCGTTCTTGCAGTGTTGTGCCTGACTTTGGCCGTACTGATGCCGCCGGTGTTCGGACAGGGTCGTCCGCGCCGTGTCGGTTCCGCCCCGTCCACACAGCCACCAGCGCGAACCACGCCATCGCAGCCGCAACCGACTGCATCGCAGCCGGGAAGCAACCCAAGTGACCGGATCAATCAGGTCGGTCGCCCGCCGGCGCCGCCAGTGTTGCGTGGGGCTAATCGAGATCCGAACGAACCACAACCAACCGCGACTCCGCAGAAGAGCAACGAGCCGGAGGAGTTCGGTGAAGGCGATATCCTCCGAGTGGATACCACGCTGGTCAGTATTCCGGTGAGCGTCATGGATCGAGACGGCAAGTTCATTCCGAACCTCCGGCAGGGAGATTTTCGCGTCTGGGAGAACGGCGTCGAGCAACAGGTCGCTTACTTCGCTTCAGTTGATAAGCCTTTCACCGTCGCGTTGGTCATCGACACCAGCGGATCAACCAAGAGTCGCCTGATGGAAATTCAGGATGCGGCCACGACTTTTATTAATCAGCTGCGGCCTGACGACCGCGTGATGGTCGTCTCATTTAGCGACCGGATCCGTGTGCTTTCGCAGCCGACGAATGATCGTTATGCACTGCGCGATGCGATTCAGATGACTCAACCTGGCTCAGGCACGCGGCTATACGATGCGGTGGACATGATCATCAACGAGCACTTCAATCGCATTGAGGGCCGCAAAGCAATCGTGCTGTTCACGGACGGCGTGGACACGACCAGCAAGCGCGCGAGTTACGAAAGCACCGTCCGTGATTCAGAGGAGCTGGACGCGCTGATCTATCCCGTCAAGTTCGACACGTACGCAGACATGGCGGGCGGCGGTGGTGGTGGCTGGCCCGGTGGTGGAAGCCAAAAAGGCAAAGGCGGAATCCTTGACGACCTCATCAGCATCATCGTCAGTGGAGGCATAACGATCAACAGTGGCGGCGGCGGCGGTGGTGGCGGCGGTACGGGAACTTCGCGTGCGGAATACGAACGCGGCGATCAGTACCTGCGCGACCTGGCGCGTGTTAGTGGCGCGCGGCTCTACAACGCGGAAATGCAGAACTTGGATTTCGCCTTTCGTTCGGTGGCGGAAGAGCTGCGGCGGCAATACAGCCTTGGCTATTATCCGAAGAATAAGCCGGTCGCCGGTGAGCGGCGTGGCATTCGCGTGCGCGTGACGCGGCCTGAGTTGGTGGTGAGAACGCGTGACAGTTATGTGTTCCAGCCAAACGTCAACACTTCAGCGCAGACAAACCAACCGCAAGCCAGGCCGCCGGTCTTGCGGAAGTAGCACAACACCGGCGCTGTTGTTCGGAATCATTATCCTCACGATTTTGATTGGTTATGGGGAAGAGAGGTGGGCGGAGGGCTACGAAAGTCCGGATCACCCCAGACCGTGCCAACGCTTGACGACCTTCGTACCGGCGTTTCTCTAAGTCTTTCGACAAACTCCTGTTCAAACCTGCGAAGCGTTTCTTCCTTTGACGGCGGGGAAGGACAGCGAAAGTTAGTTTCCGTCAGAATGAGCACTGTCTGGTTCTCCTTTTCGACCAGAGTGAACTTCGCGTAGGTACAGTCGATGTCGACGGTAAACCTCTCGGACTGTGAGTAGTGTCGTCGTGCAGACTCCAAGTTGCTCTTGTCTTCTTCTTTTGAAAGTTGGCCCATTCGTTCAAGCAGTTCCTGCTTAGACATAGGAAAGTAGAACGGGTTGTCATACTTGGTTTGGTGGCTGAACGAGGTAGCAGCAAAAGCAAACACCGACACGCACCCAACTAGCGCTGGAAAAGTTCGCGACCAGCGTACGACGCGACCCCGCAACCCGTAAACGTAGGAAAAAGGTAACACCGCCAGCGCCCATAGATCGCTGTAATCCACCGTCCGGCCGATCGACAAAAGACCGATGCTATTCCAGTTTTCGATAAGACCCTGCGATGCGTGAGATTTCCAGAAGGCAAAGAAGACTACCGTCCCAAAATAGATCCACGACCGAGCTCGCGGAAACAGCGTTGCCCAAAACAGAGGAAAGACAAATAGCCCTGCAAAGTCGGAAAGCTTTCCGGTTAGAGCGTTGTGCAGATACGACTTTAGGAAAAAGTCATTCAGCAACAGTAAGAATAGAGCAGCAAGAAAACCTGGAGAGGTGAGCGTGCTTAGAGATCGATCGTGTATCGAACCGGACATCACACCACAGTGCCATCCGCAATCAAGCCATTCTTCGGCACGATGATGATCCGATCGCGGATGTAGTAACTCGCGTCGGGCGCGTCGAAGTTTTCCACCCCGGCCTCATTCAGCAGCTTCACATTTGAGCCGATGCGGGCGTTCTTATCGATGATTGCGCGACGAATGATCGTGTTCTCTCCCACGCCGATTCGCGGCCGGCCCGCCTCGCGATCCCCCAACATGTCCTCGATCGTCTGATAGTAGTCGGCGCCCATCACATAGGCCGCGTCGAGATGCGCGCCCTCGCCGATTCTCGCCCGCAGACCGATTATCGAGCGATTAATCTTTGCGCCGTTAACAATGCAGCCGTCGCTAATAATCGAATCGCGGATTTCGCAGTTGTCGATCTTCGACGGAGGTAAATAACGAGATCGAGTCAGCAAAGGCGCCTCAGCATCGAACAGGTTGAAAGGTGGAATTGCCGAAGTCATGTCGAGATTAGCTTTGTAGAACGCGCCAATCGTCCCGATGTCTTCCCAGTAGTCGTTGAATAGATATCCCTGCACGTTATGCCGCTGGATGCTCGCGGGAATGATCTCTTTGCCGAAATCCATACTCGAAGTGTCTTCAGCCAGCACCTGCTCGATCACGTCGTACTTGAAAACGTAGATACCCATCGACGCGAGATAAGGGCGCGCGCGCGCTTCGTCTGCGGTCAGGCCAAGCGAAGTCGTATCGACGCGCATCGCTTCCAAAGCTTCGCCCTTCGGCTTCTCGCTAAATTCGATGATGCGGCCTTCCGGATCAGTCTTCAGCAGACCGAATTCACTGGCTGAGTCCGGCGGAATGGGAATCACTGAGATCGTGATGTCGGCGTTCGTCTCAAGATGCCGGTTGAGAAACTTGCGATAGTCCATCCGGTACAGATGATCGCCGGAGAGAATCAGCAGCGTGTCGATCCGCCAATCGCGAATGTGCGGCAGCACCTGGCGCACCGCGTCGGCCGTCCCCTGAAACCAATCGGGACGTTCAGGCGTTTGTTCGGCGGCGAGTATCTCAACGAAGCCATCGGCGAACGCCGAGAACCGATACGTCGTCGCGATATGACGATTGAGCGAAGCAGAGTTGTACTGCGTCAGCACAAACATCCGAATCACATCTGAATTGATGCAATTCGAAATCGGCACATCGACCAAACGGTATTTTCCGCCCAGCGGCACCGCGGGTTTCGAACGGTCGCGCGTCAGCGGAAACAGACGACTGCCGGCGCCACCACCCAAAATGACCGCCAGAAGATTCCGTTTTGAAGGCATAAAGTTAGGCGAGGATATAGGGAAAGGGAGTGAAGATTCAAGGCTGGCGCACCGCGTTGCTAGCAAAGTTTTTTCAGTATCACGCGTCAAGGGAATCGCGTAATATTGGAGGCGTTGTGCAAGCTCGCGAGCACATTTCTAGGAGAGCGCCATGAGTAGCGACGCTATAGAAACACACAAACTCTCATTTGATGAATTCAAGCTCTTTATGAATCCACCGAAAAGGTGACCGATCGCCGTTTGTCCGCTAATACATGGAACTATTCGATATGCATCGGAATACTTATAGCGATTGCGGGAATAGTTAAGTGGTCGGTGGGCAATTCGTTTTTCTATGTTGGGCTGACTGCAATAATTGTGTTGTGTTTAATGGCCGTCCTGTTTTGTTCATTATGGTTAGGACAAATCAACGATTTTAAATATCTAAACAATGCTAAGTTCAAAGTCTTGAATCAAATGGCATCCAGAATCGAGTTTGATTTGGCTCATCCAGATCAGATGCGTTCGTTCTGTCCCTTTGAAAAGGAGTGGGAAGCCCTTAAAGAAGTAAAAGCGGCCGTTGAAATCGGTCAGCGCAAAATCATTGCCTTGAAGTCATCGAATATCGAATACTACATACCACAAGCTTTTAGAATACTGTTCTTTTTCGTGGGCATTGCCGCGCTGTTCTCTATTCTTGTGAACTGGGCGTCTTTTGTTAACTCCTGGAAGGCAGTTTTACGGGGCTGACAATGTAAGATGGAGCCTGAAGGAGCGTACGATGGTCTTCTACACTATCATGCCGGTGGGAGCAGATCCTCAATCTGCAAATAAGAAGGCCATTCTAGAGCGAGTTGCTACAGAATTAGGTCTTACTCCCCACTTCCCATATGAAAAAGGGAAAACCGTAGCCTTCGACATTAATTCCACCTTGTCTGCATTGAAGCACTCCGATTTCGTTTTGGCTGATTTATCGATGGAACGGCCGAGTTGTTATTTCGAACTAGGACTTGCTCAAGCAATAGGCAAGCATGTTTATCTAATAGCCCGTAAGAACACTGATATTCATCAAGCTGACAGAAGAAACTTGACACATTTCTACACTGACCTTGAAAGCTACGCCGAAGTAGTTTCGAGAGTGCTGAAGGAAGCGAAGGATGCCAGGCATCCCGTGCGACTGCGGGCCTGATTCTCAGCTTGGGAGCCACTAGTGAGCCACAGAAAATATGCAGCAAAATTCACTACCAGCATGTGGCAAGAAGACGAATGGTTCGTTGCTCAGTGTGTCGAAGTTGACGTCGCCAGCCAAGGAAAGACCGAAGCCGAGGCGTTGGACAACCTTCGCGACGCGCTGGAGCTTCACTTCACAACGCCGGTAGCGACCTGCCCATGACCCGCAATCGCATGGAAGCATTCAGTGACGGTGTGATTGCGATCATCATCACGATTATGGTGCTTGAATTAAGACCGCCTCATGAGGCGAGCTTCGGCGCGCTGCGACCTCTCGCGCCGGTTTTTCTAAGCTACGTTCTCAGTTTCGTTTATATCGGCATCTACTGGAGTAATCATCATCACTTGTCGCAGGTGGTTGAGCGCGTTAATGGCGGCGTGCTCTGGGCGAATCTGCACTTGCTGTTTTGGTTGTCGATGATTCCGTTCGTCACGGGGTGGATGGGCGAGACTCACTTCGCGGCTGTGCCGGCGGCGGTTTATGGCGTCGTGCTCTTGTTCGCCGCTATCGCGTACTTCATTCTCACGCGCGCGCTGCTGTCAGTCCACACGCGCGACTCGGTCTTGGCAACGGCGTTGGGCCGTGACTTTAAAGGTAAGATTTCGTTGGGGATTTATTTGGTCGCCATTCCGCTGGCGTTTGTCAGGTCATGGCTGGCTTGCCTGATATACGCCTTGGTGGCGGTGATGTGGTTGGTTCCAGATCGGCGAATTGAAAAGCACGTCGCCCAATAGTGCGACGTCCGCGCAGCGGACGAATTCAATAGCGGCTACCGGGTCACGCGTAACGACATCCCGACCATGAAGCGTCGAATCGAAAGGGAGGCTACGGGGGCACAAACAGCGTCAAACTACACTTTCAGATAATCGACTATACGAAAAGATTGACGGCGTGATTCTTGCGGAACTGACGGATCCACTTCTGAGCGCGCCAATTGCTCACAATGTGACTTGATCTGGTCTGCTCGGCGTGTGGCATGTGCTTCGCATTCTCGTTGGATATGAGGTTTACCTCACTTCAATTTTGAAAAGGAGAAAAGCAAATGTCAGCTGCAGCCACAACCGAAGCTGCTCAGACCAAGCCAACGACAATAACCACTTTCTTCGAGGCCGGCACCGGCGATCCGCTAACCTTCGAATGGGGTAGGCAAATGCCGGAAAATGGTTACCTCGGAACGGTGACCTTTCGCCAGTTCCAGAAAAAGCCTATTCAGGTCTTTGACCGAGAGGAGGTTCGCTCCCATGGCATTGTGTTAGGTTTTAGCTGGGCGTATCAGGCGCAGGATGGTTCCTTCCTATGCCGGATGTTTGTTAGTGCCTTTAGGGACTCGTATGTCACTTTCTCGGAGCGTAAAAAGGGCAACTGGCCAATACCACTCACCGTCTTGGCTCCCCACTAGACCTGACGCAAGTAAGTGGTTTCGCTGCGGCCCTCTGCGAGTCTCTGCCACCTCTGCGTTGAAATGGCTCATTAAACGCAGAGAACGCGGAGATACGCAGAGGCCGCAGCTGCGCGATTGGAAGGGAAATTTTTTCTAATTCTCAGTGTCCGGCTTTCCTGGCACTTCCGCGAAAGGCGCACCGCCTAAACAGATCTTGCACATCTTCCAACAACAGAAAGTTGTTGATCATCTGTTCAGCCGCCGTTTATAGTCGAAGCAGGCCGCGTTCCCGGCCATCCCGCTTTCGGTTCCTCGATTAATCCCACCGCCCTGGAGAAACAAATCATGAACAGCATTAAATGTTCTGAGTGCGGCCTCGTGAACTGGTCGACGAGTAGTGAATGCAGAAGATGCGGCGCTAGCATCGGCGCCGACTATCACAATGCGCCCTCAAGGTTTTCGATTGACAAAGAGGTGCGCGTAGAGCCGCTATTCTCCACTGGCATTAAGTTGCTTAGCTCCTTGCTCGCTTTCACCACCATCATTTGTTTGGCGCAGCAAAGCCTTCACCCGCTCTCAAGTGACATGGCAAAACAAGTTGCAGTTTTTTTGGCGGTGGCGGCAATGGCACTCTTTGCGCTGGCTCACATCTGGTGTGTCATACGAATCTTCGAGCAGAGTTTAGGTTGGGGTGTGGCTTCTTTGTTCCTTCCCTTCGCCATGCTGTTCGCCGTCGGCCGGTTTTGGCAAAAGACGAAGCGTTCCTTCGCCGCCCAATGCATCTGCACGATTATTTTCTTTGTCGGCTTAGCTGTTGCTCTGTGAACGATGCCGCGGCTGCACTAAGTGCCAACCCGCTTGGCAAAGTATCCCGGCCGGTAACGCAACTTCAAACCTTGTTTCGCCAAACCAGGATTAGAGACTTCGATTGTCATCGTGCGGAATGCGCCGTCGCGATTCTTGTTTGTCGGTGAGTACGCGACGAGATATTGGGAACGAAGCTCGGCTCCGATTTCCGCGAAAGCGGCGCGCAGGTCGTCTTCCTTCTTCGGAAAGAACGCGCGGCCGCCGGTGCGTTCGGCGACTTCGCGCAATGCGTTCTTGTTCACCCCTTCGTATTTTTTGTCGCCGATGCCGATCGCGTAGATGACTGTCTCTGTAGCTATCGCATGATCGACTGCATTTAACCGGGAAACGCGGCTGGTCGTGTCACGTCCATCGGTCAGCAGAATGATTGCGCGACGGCGCTGTTCTTGATCGACTGCCAACACGCGGCGACTGGTCAACAGCACTGAGTCCCAGATTGCCGTCGAGCCTTCGGTCGGTGGCCCAATGGTGCCCGGGCCGGAAGTAATGCCGGTCAGTGGCGGCGCTGAGCCCATGTAGGAAGGGAAGGCGACTTCCACGCGTTCCAGCACTCGGTAAAGCGAAATCACGTCGCGGGTGAGGGGCTGTTCCACGTGCGCGTAACCTTCGAAAGGAATAATGGCCGCCCGATCCTTTTCGGATCGAATCACGTTTTCTATGAACGTGCGGGCGGCTGCCTTTTCGTCCGGCAGCGTGCGCTCTTGCGAGATGCTGACGTCGATCAGAAACGCGATCGACAGTGGCCGATCAGTCTCGCGCTGAAACGTGAAGACTTTTTGCAGCACGCCGTCCTCCAAAACGCGGACGTCGTTTTCCTGAAGGTTGGTGATATACCGATTGTTCTTGTCGGTGGCGGTGAAGAGAAGATTGGTGAGATCGGTTTCGACACGGAGAACATCATCCTGATCTTGCTGTTGGCCGAAGAGGGAGAAACCCAGGACTAGAAAAGCAGTGCAAATTGAAAATCTAAAGATAAAAAATTGGCCTTTGGTCTTTGGACTTTGGCCTTTGACGAGGACCGAAGTCCGAAGACCTAAGATCAAAGACCAAAGAAAGATCAAAGACCTGAATTTGCAGTTTGCCCTTTTCAATTTTCCGTCTGCAATTCCGGGGAGACTGCTTGAAGGTAAGTCCGCGTGGAGCTAATACGCGGGCGCTGGTTGTCCGTTTGTTTTCACGCCGGCGGCTTCCTGCGCGATCTTCACGCCCACGCTGGCGCCGATGCGGGTCGCGCCGGCTTCGACCATCGCGCGCGCGTCGGCCATGCTCTTCACGCCGCCCGAAGCCTTTACGCCAAGCTCTGAACCAACCACCCGGCGCATCAATTCGATATCTGCAACGGTCGCGCCGCCCTTCGCAAAGCCGGTGGATGTTTTCACGAAATCCGCCCCGGCGCTTTTGGCAGCCTGGCACGCGCGCACTTTTTCGTCGTCCGTCAGAAGCGCCGTTTCGATGATCACTTTGCAGGTGACGTCGTGTTCGTGCGCGACCTGAACGACGGATCGAATGTCATGTTCGACCAAACAATCGTCGCCGCTCTTTAAAGCGCCGACGTTGATGACCATATCAACTTCGCGCGCCCCATCCATGATCGACCGTCGGGCTTCGTAACCTTTGACGTCCGCCAGCGTCGCCCCCAGCGGAAATCCAATCACCGTGCAGACCGGCACGCCAGTGCCTTCCAAATGACAAGCGCACACGCGCACCCAGGTCGGGTTCACGCACACCGAAGCGAATCGGTATTGCGCAGCTTCTTCGCACAAACGCCGGATCTCGCTTTCGGTCGCATCAGGTTTCAAAAGCGTGTGGTCGATTAAGCTTGCCCAGTCGCGCGCGGAACCTGTCTGGCCGAGCACCAGGCCGATCCGCGCGGCGCCCGCATCGACGACGCGATGCATGCGCTCAGGACAGCGGTGAAAGCACTCAGACGTGCAGCCGCACATCTTCGCCTGATCGGCGTGCTCACCGTTCAGACGCGAGTAGATGACGTCGGTGATCTGCTCGACTAGCTGCTCGAAATCGCCGTTGGATGAATAAGGCATATGGGTGACGCCCATTGGTGGTGGCCGTTTTGATTTTACCATGCGCCCTGGTTCCTGACACTTTGGTATGAAGTGAGACTTAGTGATTCAGGGTCTGTTGCGCCCGGCCTCCAGATTATTTACTGCCGGAGTCTGCGTTGCGGGCTGATTCGATGCCGCTCTTCTCGAGGCAACCGTCTTTTTTCTTCTCGATGCGGCTTCGACTCTGGCAACTCTGAAGGAGTACCTTGAAACTCGCGGCGCGATTCGTATGAGCGCTTCGAGGGTTTTTTTGGATTTGCGGTAACCGAGATTGCGTTCCAGAAAATTTCTCACGCGAGTCCAGTCGGGCTGACGGGTCACCTCCGAATTTTGTTCAAGCCTGAGCAGGAAATCGTCCAGGTCCATCGTCTTGATGCTCCTCGAACACTTTTCAAGCTCCTCGATGAAGTACGTTGAGATTGCTGGTGAGCCAGTGACTATGCCTAGTAAATCCATTGCCGATGTAAACTCACCGCTCTCTCCATCTCGCCCCAGAAAGGCTTCGACCTCTCTTGGACGAAGGCCGACTTTTATCAGCCGGTAGCAGTTCAGGAATCTCTTTACCGCCCGCGGCGAGCGTCCGATGAGCGGCGTCAATTCCTTCATGTACTCAATCTCTTTATCAGCAAGAGTCAGGCTATCGGGAGCCAGGTCGATCGCGTCATGAGGTGTGGTTGGGGTTTGTGCCGCTGGAACTGAAACTGCAGATGGCGTCACTCCGCTGACTTCCAACTGGGCGCTCTCAGTGCCTGGCGATTTGGGTTCGGTTCGGACCTCCGGAAGTGATTCTCCCTTTGCGTTTGGGAGCGCGACGCCAGTTTGTGACGGTTGGGAAAGAGCACGGCTATCCCTGGTTAGCCCTTCCAGAAGGTTCTTACAATCTGAGTCTTCCATCGGTTTGAGCCAAAAGGGGATCTGAAAAATCTTTTCCAGATAGTCATGTGGCGTGGCTAGCGAAGTTTCGGCCGATTCTCTCTTCCCATCCGAGGTCTCCTGCGCTTCGTCTTCCTCGGATTGCAGCCACTCGTAACTCTCCTGTAGTGATCGAGTCACCCACCGCGCGTCCACGCCGACAACCACTACAAAGAGTGGAAAGGCAAGCAGTAAATGGATTGCCTGTAACACCTGTACGACGCGTTCGGGAGGGCAGCGGTCCAAATCATCGATGTAGAGGATGATCCGATTAATAGCCCCATCGTCCTTTATTGCTTCTGACTTGCGCTGTTCGCTTAAGAGATCGGAAAGCTTTTCGAAATCGCGCCGGATCAGGGCCAACACGCCCAGATGCCTACGATAATCGCTGCACGCGGCACGGTCTTCGATAAAGCCTGCGAGTAATTTGTTGACCGTGGTTTGGTCTAGCTGAGCCTGCAAGTCCGCAACTTCCTTGTTGAGTGCTTGTTCCTCGTTCTCTGCTTCCCTGAGTTCCTTGCCCCGCTCCCTTACTTCGGTCTCTAGTTTGATGATTTCCTTTTTACGTTCCTCTTCAATCTGGTCGTACTGTTCCTTCATGGCGGCCATCCCTTTTTTGAACTTGTTGTAATAAGGCTTCCCCACCACCCAGAACGAGCCGAGGAATGTCACAACCGAAACGACATACGTGATTGTGCCTGGGAATAGTTTTCTGGTAAGCAGGACAACCAGAACAGTAAAGCCCAGCGCGCCCAGCACCCAGGTAAACTTTTTCGCGGTCCTCCGGTCGGAAAGAAAAAGGTTCGCATGAGCCCGAATCTTGGACCAGAGGCTCTGTGCCTCCTGGTACCGCTGGTGGATCTCGGCAGGTACTTGCAGCGTGCTCTTGGGGATACCAAGTTCCTCCAACAACGCCTGTTGTTTAGGGGAAAAGTTTACGGACGTGAGCATGTTGAGAACACCAGGTTCCGGCTTGCCACTTAAGTCGACCAGGTCTTGCGTCTTGTCATTGAACTGGTTCTTTGCTTTTTCGGCACGGCGTTTTGCTTCCTGTTCTCGGGTCTTAAGTTGATCCTTCAGCTTTTCGACCTTCGCCTGCAACTCCTCTTTCAGGCCAAGTTGTTCCATTAACGCGAGGCGAGCTTGTTCCACCAGCGCTTCGCCGTCTATCTCGCCTTTCTGCTGAGGCAGCTTGAGATTGTTGAAGATGTGCTCGACCAGGCTCGCCCAGAGATTACCTTCCACATAGTGCCAGGCATTGAATTCGATCTGCACGATGTTCCGGTAATAAGCCATCTTGTTTTGTGGCTCGCCCGAGTCGCGTGCTTTCTGGGAGAGTTTGTCCACTCTCGCTCTCATCTGCTTCATGAAGTGCGTCTTGCCAGACCCCCAATCGCCGAAGAGGCCGATCGACAGTGGCGGATCGACACTGCAAGCCGCGACCAGTGAGGCTAGTGAATTAACGTCAGCGGTTATGCCCAGCAAGTCTTCGCCAACCCAGTGATCGGTCTGGAAACCGGGAAGCCGGGCGCGGAAGTCTTTGTCAACTTGGGCAGCAATCGCCGCACCTTCCGCGACCAATTCGCTTTCCGTCTCCAATGACGTTTCTTCCGGAGCCAGGATCTTTCGCCAGGCATCGGCATCGTCGACCGGGATCGATTCAACAATGAACGTCAGGAACTTACTGCGTAGCATTGTGAGATCAAAAACTCTTGCTAAGCGATCACTGGCTCCGGTGTGCTCCAGAATGAGCAACGCCGCAAAAAGGTGTCGCGCGCTGATTTCGCCTAAGGGTTTATCGGCTACCTGACTTTCTGATTCCAGGCTCACAGTTGCCCTTGAGATCTCCTGAGCGTGACGAAAAACATTTAAAACATTGGCGGTGATCAGATCAGCCTGTTCCGTACGATCAAAGGCAATAGTTTCGTCACTCGAAGAGTATTTGATGTGCGGAAATCTCTCTCTCAAGAATTTCCGGTAGCTTGGCTCATCAGCTCTTTGGATTTCTCGCCAGAGGAACTGAGGAGTCATGAAGGGATCGGTTTGCTCGCGTCCCCCTTCAGCAATTCCGACCAGGAGGCATGAGGTGGAGACTCTTGGCGGGTCATCGTTGCCAAACGTGGCCAATATGCGAGCGCGATGAAGAATCTTTTTCGACTCAACGGACAAAGCGAGGTTGGAGAGAGCATCAATCGTTAGCTCGCCTGCCTGATGCGCTGGTGTAGTGGAAGTCGAGCTGGCCGGCTCTGCACTTGTGCGCTGCCGTGGCGGCAACCCCCGGCGCTGACCAATCGGCGGAATGACCGTAGCTGGCAGGTTGAACAGGCGGCGATAGAGTGCCTCGTAACCTGCGTCCGTGCTGACATCGAAGTAGATAAGTCCACGTAAAGGCGTTGGAATGTCGGTGGGCTTGCCATTGAACAACACCGGAATAAACTTCCGCGGTGTTTGCCCTTCGTAAATGTATTGGTAAATCAGTTTGCCTTCCCAAATGACACCGTGACCGGTTTCGGAGTTCTCGTCGCCCATGAGGCGCCTATTGTAGGTTTCCGTGCAGATCATGAGCACAAAGTCTGCGTCTCGGATTTGCTTTTCCGACCACGCGGGCCACCCCTCCGACGGATCGGCTTCGTATCGATCAAGCATCGCGTGGATGCCGTCCTGCCGCAGACGGTTGGCAAGCGTCAGGACCCGCGCGATGTGCTCCTCTGACTCGTGGGTGTAACTAATAAAGGCTCGCGGCGGGGCTGAACCATCCTTGTGAGACAGGCTGTCTGGCATTTCATCCTCCGTAAAAGAAGAACGGATTCACGAACTCGACAGGGTGTTGTTGTGCGTCCGGATTGTTGCGCTCTCTATTGGTCCAAGGAAAGGAGCGCTAAGTTTAGAAAACAGCTTACGTGGCAAGAGATTGCGCCGGAGTATCGAGTGCTGTCAAGCTTTTTTGGCTGGCTTTACCGTTGATACTGCCGCTCAATCGCCTCAATCTTGCCGACGCGTTTGCGGTGACGCTCTTCGGTGAGATCGGTTGACAGCCAGGCGCGGACGATCTCTCGCATTTGATCATTGGTGATTGTCTTGCTGCCGAGCGTCAGGACATTCGCGCCGTTGTGCTCGCGCGAATTGCGCGCGACTTCCTCCGAATAACAGGCAGCGGCGCGCACCCCTGGAACTTTGTTCGCAGTCATCGCCGACCCAACGCCCGCGCCGTCGATAACGATGCCGACTTCCGCCGAACCGTCCGACACTGCGCGGGCGACGGCGTGCGCGAAATCCGGATAGTCAACCGCGCTGTCTGAGTTAGTGCCGAAGTCGTGAACGCGGTGACCGAGTTCGGTGAGAAACTTCTTCAGCTCTTCTTTCATCGGATAGCCGCCATGGTCCGCTCCGACTGCCACGGTTTTTACCTGTTTTAGACCGCTCCGTGAAACGCGACGCGTCAGTTCAATTCCGCGATCGTTGACGATGTCGGCAGCGAGCGGCGTCAGGCGCGCATTCTCTGAAACGCGCAGGACCGCGCCACGCTCAAGGCCGCGTACGTCGTCTTCAGTAATGACCAGTTTGGCTGATTCGTCGCGAGTGACTGCGGGACTTTGTGATGGGTTGTTTAGAGGAGGGCTACTGCTCGCCGGTCGGTCGGCCGGCGCCGCTTCCGGCATGGTCTTGTTCAGGACGTCGCGCACCAGCGCCCTTACTCGATCTCTGGTTGCGTCGTCAGCCATTTTGGAGTGGCACAGACTTCAGTCTGTGATTTGTCCGACAATCAAAAAGCTAAAACACACAGACTGAAGTCTGTGCCACTACGCCAGCGACTCGTCTCGCAGATCCAACAGACGTCCGGCGTGCGCCGTAACCTTGCCGTCTTTAACGGTGAAGTCCACGCGTCCGACGAAGATCCCGCTTTTGCCCACCTGAAAGATCACTGTGTTGCCGCCATTCGGAGTCTTCTGCACGACTGGCTTCTCCATGAACGTGTGCGTGTGGCCACTCGCGATGAAATCGATGCCATCGACTTGCGCGGACACTTGCGTGTCACCAATGTCATCCGGATCAGTTGGGTTCCTGTAGTAGCCAAGATGCGACATGCCAAGGACGACGGTGCACTTCTCCTGCTCGCGCAGAAGCTTTACGACTCCGCGGGCCATGCGCACCGGCTCGAAATACTGGAGCGGCTTGAAGTTCTCTGGCGTAATCAATCCCTTCGGACTAATTCCCATGCCGAACAGTCCGACGCGCACGCCGCCAACTACCTTGACCGAGTGCGTTTTAACCTTCTTCTCAAGAGCACTGCCGCGCACATCGTAGTTCGTCGAGATGATGTCAAAGTCAGCGAATTGCAAAGCCTTCGCGAGCGCTTCGACGCCGTTGTCGAACTCGTGATTGCCGAGCGTCCCGGCGTCATAGCCGATCAGAGACATCGCTTTGTATTCGACTTCGCCTTTGTAGAAATTGAAGTAAGGCGTGCCCTGCATCACGTCGCCGCCGTCGAGCAACAGCGTGTTCGGATTTTCTTTACGGATGCGTTTGACCAGCGTCGCACGCCGCGCCACGCCGCCTTTGCCGGGATAGTTCTTATCGTTGTCGCGAATCGGATCGATCTGCGAATGGGTGTCGTTCGTGTGCAGTACCGTGATGAGCGTCTCGCCTTGTGCCGGCTCGAGCAGCGGTGCCCAAAGAGTCGCCCGCGAACTGTTGGGGTGAAACAGCGAACTGGAACGCGCGAGCGGCAACGAAACGCCGGCGACCGCGGCTGACTTCAGGAAGTTTCTGCGTGTCGTCATCTTGGTTGAGGTGGAGTTTCTTCAGTCACGGTCGACTTCGTACGATCAAGCCAGAATCGTCCGTCCAGGTTTGCCCTAATCGTCCGGCCGGCTGCCGTCTCTGATTTCACATAAGCCATGATCGCGTCGCGCAAGGTGATGCCCAGCGGCTGACGATCCTTTCCTGACTGCAGCAGCGCCGATATGTCACCGCCGCGGTTCACGATGTAGTCGATAGTAACCACACGATAGGTCGCTTGTGGGTCGATGTCCTTTTCGCCGCCCGGCGTACGCATCTTCACCGTGTCAATGTCGCTGGTCTTGTCCGGCTTGGTGAAATAGACGATGCGTGCGCCCGATTGGGCTTCACGGCTCGCGACGACCAGTTTTAGCAGCCGCATCAGTTGCTCACCGGTAAGATCGACCCGCACCAGCGCATTCTCAAACGGCAGCAATTCGAAGATGTCACTCGCACGCAACTCACCTTCACTAATGGTGCTGCGGCGCAGACCACCACCGTTTATCAGCGCCAGATCGATTGGCTGACCAAGTTTCAACCCCGCTTGCCAACGCATGCCGTCGGACACAAAGTTGCCCAGCGAACCCGCACCCATTCCGCCTTTGCGCAGTTCGCCTTTCAACGATCCGAGGACGGTGTCGAGTTCCCGAACTTTCGGGCTGTAAGCCACGAGCATTTGGTTGACCGCCGGATCGTCCGCAACGGATGAATCGACGGGCGCTTTCTCAGCGCGGACATAAACGTCGGGTGGCTTTGGCGCTCTCGGCGCTCTCGGCGCCCTCGGCGTCGGAGAGGCTTTGGGTGCGGGCGCCGGCGCCTGTGCGGATGCGCAGACAAAGGTAGCCGCAATCAAAAAGCCGAGGGACAACCAGCGCCTGATTTCGAAGATGCTTTTGTTCATTAGCTCTAAAGCAGATTGGCGACGCAAATATAACAGGTTCATCCGCCGCCGAAAATTGACCGTTCGAAGCGCGGCGCAATAGTATCTCGCTCGATCCTGCGCGGGCAAATCGGCGGACCGGTCATTCGGATCCGGTTCTTGGCGATCCTTTGCGACTTGGCGTGAAATGGCGCGCTAATTGACGATCAGTTAGTTTCACGCAAAGGCGCTAAGGCGCAAAGACACGCAAAGTAGGACATTACACTACGAGCGCGCGTTGGATCGCTGCGCTACATTCAACTATCTTTGACTTGCTGGAGGCAGAAACTTGGCGACATCACAGGCACGACTAATGTCGGAATTCACAAATCCTAACCTCGAAGTTCTCATCACAACCGAGCAGATTCAGGATCGCATGCGCGCCCTCGGCGCGGAAATCGCGCGTGATTACGCGGGCAAGAATCCGCTGATGATTGGCGTGCTCAAGGGCGCGTGCACTTTCTTGAGCGATTTGATGCGCGCGGCTGACATTCCCCTCGGCGTCGAGTTCATGGCCATCTCCAGCTACGGTTCGGCGATGCGCACGTCAGGCGAGGTGCGCATTCTGAAAGACCTGGACGTCGCGATCGAAGGCCGTCACATTCTGGTCGTCGAAGACATCGTGGACACCGGTTTGACATTGAATTACCTGCTGGCGAATCTGAAGTCGCGCGGCGCGGCATCAGTGAAGCTGGCGGCGTTGCTGGATAAGTTTGAACGGCGCGAGAAAGAAGTGCCGATTGACTATCTCGGTTTTCAAATTCCTGACGAGTTTGTGGTCGGCTACGGTCTTGATTACGCCGAACGATATCGAAATCTGCCGTACATCGCGGTGGTGAAGAATCCAAACGGTTGATTTGGAGTGCGGTGGCAAGCGAAGCGACACCGCTTTGGATTTTTTTGACTAGCGGCATCCAAAGCGCCGTCGCCGCTGCGCTCTGCCGGCGCACTCCAAAAAGAGGAGCTTTCTCGTGAAAAGATTACTAGTCTTACTTGCGTGCTTGTTCGTTGCTCTATCGGCGCAAATTTCCTTGGCCCAACAGGATTGGTCGAAAGTCGAAATCAAATCGACGAAGGTCAACGGCAACGTCTATATGTTGCAAGGCTCCGGCGGCAACATTGGCGTGTCAGTTGGCGCTGACGGAATTCTGATCGTTGACGATCAGTACGCGCCGCTCGCCGACAAGATCAAAGCCGCGCTCAAAACGCTCGGCGAAGGCAAACTGAAGTTCATCCTCAACACGCACTGGCACGGCGACCACACGGGCGGCAACGCGGCCTTCAGTTCTGAGGGTTCAATTATCGCGCACACAAACGTGCGTAAACGTCTGGCCGAAGGAATGACTATTACCGGACGGACGGTCCAGCCTGCGTCGAAGGAAGCACTGCCCATAATCACGTTCGACCATAGCGTCTCTGTCCATTTCAACGGCGAAGAGATCCGCGCCCTTCATCTTCCGCGCGGCCACACTGACGGGGACGCGGTCATTTTCTTCACCAACTCGAACGTGGTGCACATGGGCGACTTATTTTTCAACGGCATGTTTCCGTTCGTAGACATCGACAGTGGCGGTGACGTCGAGGGCTACATGAAAAACATAGCCGAAGTGCTCGGAAAACTTCCGGCAGGAGCCAGGATCATCCCCGGCCACGGCCCGCTCGCGACGGCCGATGACCTGAAGAAGGTTCACGACATGATGATGAAGACAACGGGAATCGTGCGCGACAAAATGAAGGCCGGTAAGACTTTGGATCAGATTAAGGCGGAAGGATTGCCGGAAGAGTGGAAGTCCTGGTCCTGGCAGTTCGTCACTACTGATCGATGGATCTCAACCATCCATCGGAGTTACAGCAAGAAGTAAACGGTACGCACGCTTCCGGCGTGCTGCACGCCAGAGGCGTGCGTGCATGCTAACTCTAAAACTGCTGCCCGTAGAAGAAGAAGAGCCAGTTTCGGCCGCGTCCCTGATTGGCAATCGCATAGCCAGCTGAAAGATTGCCATTGCGCGGCGTGCTGACATTCAACGACGGACTGATGTAACCCAGCCGGTTGTTGCCGCTCTGCCAGTCGACGATAAAACTTAATCTCTGCGTCAACGGCTGCTCGTACCCCGCGATTACTCCGGTCTTTGTTTCCTCGGCGGG
Organism: Pyrinomonadaceae bacterium; assembly: GCA_049273695.1. GTDB lineage: Bacteria > Acidobacteriota > Blastocatellia > Pyrinomonadales > Pyrinomonadaceae > UBA11740. Next base: position 65,879 of record JBASRE010000049.1, on the reverse strand, counting down.
CCCAGCGCCAATCAAATGGTAACCACCGCCGGTAAACTTCGGACCGTAGTTTCCTGAGAACTGCTTGCTGGCGACTGAGTAGCACTGGGCAAACGTGTCCGTGCCCGCGCGGTTGGTTATCGGAATGAAGAACATGCAGCCGGCCGCCGCCGCGACGCCCTTTCCTTCGTTGTTGTAGAACTGCCACTTCGCGTTTGGTTGAATCTCCATCGGCTCGCCGCCGACCGGCGTGTGCGTGTAGGAAAAGTTCACGCCGACTTCGACGTTGCGTCCGACGCCGACAACCGCCCGGGGCAGGTAATTCGCAAACCTGTCGTCACCTTGCGCCCAGGCATAGTTCGTAATGAAGTCCATCTCGAGATAAACCTTCTTCGCGGCCACCACGTCGGAAGATGGAGCATTCATCATTGTTGATTGCGCGAGAGCGTGTTGAGCTGAGAGACCAAGGATTAGCGCCATTATCGGCAGAATGATTTTGTTCTTCATCGATTCTCTGTGCCCCCTTCGTCCTTGCGGGCGTTACTGGAGGTGCGTTTAAGAAATCTGAGAAAGAAAACTCTTGCCGGCTTTGAGATTCAAGCCGAAGTTCTCGGCAATCGTGCTACCGATGTCCGACAGCGAATCGCGCGTGCCCAGATCGATACCCGGCCTCGCTTTATTTCCATAAACGACTAATGGCGCATATTCCCGAGTATGATCGGTCCCGGGATAGGTGGGATCGTTGCCGTGATCTGCCGTCAAAATCACCAAATCATCTTCACGCATGGCCGCTTCGAGTTCCGGCCAACGCGCATCGAACGTCTCGAGCGCCCGCGCGTAACCCTCGGTGTCGCGGCGGTGCCCGTAGAGCATGTCGAAGTCCACGAAGTTCGAAAAGATCAGGCCGCGCGTGTTGTCGCGCAAGGCGGCGACAGTCTGATCCATCGACTGGCCGTTGTTCTTCGCAGTCAGATCCTGAGTCACTCCGGTTGAATCGTAGATCGATGCGATCTTGCCGATGCTGACTACGTCCAAACCGTGTTCGCTCAACAGCGGCAGAAGATTTTCGCGCGGCGGCGGCACAGCATAGTCGTGCCGGTTCTCAGTGCGAAAGAACTCCCCGGGCTTGCCGCGAAAAGGTCGCGCGATTACCCGCCCAACTTCGTGCTCGCCACGCAGCATATCGCGCGCTGTCTCGCAAATTTCGTAAAGCCGATCCAGCGGAATGATCTCTTCGTGCGCCGCGATCTGAAATACGGAATCGCCTGAAGTGTAAACAATTGGCTTGCCCGTGTTGACGTGATCTTCGCCCAACTCTTTGATGATCTCAGTGCCGCTCGCCGGAGAGTTGCCGAGGACTCCCGGCACATTCGTTTTCGCGACGAACTCATCAATCAACGTTTGCGGAAAGCCGTTCGGATAAGTTGGAAAGGCGCGCTCGAGAATGATGCCGGCCATCTCCCAATGCCCGGTCGTTGTGTCCTTGCCATTCGACTTCAGCGCGCATTTGCCATAGCTACCCCGGGGTTTGTCGATTTTCGCCACGCCGTGAAGCCGTCGAATGTTGCCCAGCCCGAGACCTTGCAGATTCGGCAGTTTCAATTGACGCGATTCGCAAATGTGGCCGAACGTGTCTGAGCCGGCGTCGCCCCATTCCGGCGCATCCGGCATCGCGCCAATGCCGGCGCCGTCGAGGACGATAAGAGTGATGCGATTGAATTGTGCCATCGAGATTAGGGACGATAAGTTATATAATCACGCGCATGGAAGCAAACGGGACCTACACCTTCACAATGCTGTTTGAACCTGCAGAAGAGGGTGGTTACGTTGTTACATGTCCAGCTCTGCCTGGTCTTGTGACTGAGGGCGACACGATGGAAGAGGCGCGGCGGATGGCTGAGGATGCGTTGCGCGGTTATCTTGAGAGTCTTCGAAAGGATGGACTTTCAATTCCAGAGGATAAGGCGCCAATCGCGGAATCAATCGAGATCGCGCTTGCTTCCTGAGGGCGGCCAGTCACCCCGAAATCAAATAGCGGTTTCATTGTAGCGTTCTCCCCATGGGGCGAAATTTTCCAGTCATTCGCCCGCGGCGACTGATCCATGCCCTCGAGCGCGCAGGATTCTACGTACATCACGTCAGCGGAAGTCATTACATCCTGAAACATCCCGCCAAGCCGACTCTTCGCGTAACTGTTCCATTTCACAATCGAGATTTGAAGAAGGGAACTCTGCAATCGATCGTGAAGCAGGCAGGACTTACGAACGAAGAATTCTTGAAACTACTGTGAAGAGTGTTCCTTGGAGACTTCGACCAATGCTATGACCTGATCTCGTTGAACGCTGGGAAACCCCTCAAGAAAATCGTCAATTGAGTCACCGGCCTTCAGATGATCGAATAGGCTTCGAATTGGTACGCGGGTACCGGCAAATACCGGCGTACCGCCGAGAATCTCAGGATCAGAATTGACGAGTAGGTCTCGATTCATGAGGACAGTGTAACTTTGTGACGGATGCTGTTCAAGCGACCTCACTGCTCACCGCTTCGGCGCGTAATAGCCTTCGCGCGCGCGCACCTGCGCGTCCTTCACGCCGCGAATCTCGACGCTGATTTTTCGAAACTGACCATCGCGAGTCTTATTAGAAGGATAGTAACCAAGGCTGTATTGCGTGCCGATTTCATTCGCAACTTGGGCAAATGCCGCGCGCGCATCACGGAGAGTGGCCGCGGAAAAGTTTCTGCCACCAGTCCCGCGCGCAAGCTCATTCATCTCGGTGCGCGCGAGGTTATAAAGCCTTCGGCTGATGTCCATCCGCTCGAACTGACCCAGTCGGCAGAAATCCTCATAGTCTTCTTTCTGCGCGTTGGGCACGAAAAGGCGGCGAAAGCGTTCCAATTGTTTTGACGAGAGCGTCAGACGACCGTCGTCCTGGCAATCCTTCAGCAGACGATCTTCGACATAATCCTCAGTGCTGAGCTGAATGAAGTAGGCCGCGATGCCCGTCCGCGCGAGAGTCGCCCGTGCATCGTCAAAGCCGATGTTGCTGCTTGAATCAACACCGTCGGTCAGCGCGACGACAGCGCGTCGCCCGCGAACTTCGTCACGGGCACGTTCGCGAAAAACCTGCTTGCTAATTTCAGCCAGCGAATCGTAGAACGGCGTGCCATTACTAGTGCGGAGACTTTCAATCGCGACGCGCAAATCCCCGCGATCGTCCGTCAGGCTCGAACGCAAATCGACCGTCGCCATCGGTACTCCATCGTCCTGGCGGTTCTTGAAGGCGACGATCGCGACACGATCGCCCGGGCGCAGCGCGGCGATGAAAGCGTTCGCAGCGTCGCGAATCAATCCCAGGTCTTCACGCGTCGAACCCGAAGTGTCGAGCAGCAAGGCGATCTCGAATGGCGTTTCGGTCGTGGCGAAGTTTGTTAAAGTCTGCGCCTTGCCGTCTTCCATAACGGCGAAGTTTTCGAGTTTCAATCCGGCGAGCGGCCGTCCATTTCTATCCGTCACCACGGCGGGCACAGAGACGAGCTGGGTCTCGACGCGGACGATATCGCCTTCGTCAACTTCCTCAACGGGAGTGCTCGTCGGTTGCGAATTGTTTGAATTGCCCGGTGCGTTGCCTTGGCCCACGGTGCGCGGGCGCTGCTGCTTGTTTGGCTGCGGCTCCTGATTAGCGGCGGTCGCGGCAAACACCAGAGACACCGACAAACCGACGATAAAGCTGGGGATGAAGAATCGCATTTCCTGAGTAGCTTAGACCGGTGCTGGGGTGGGACAAATATAGCCCTACTTAATCACAAACGAAAATACTCCATACAATTGCGCGGAGGTTTGGCCAATGTTGGGCATCTTCTGCATTGTCGGCCAAAGGATTCGTCGAAACACACATCGGCGGCTCTAGTTTAGATGGCTGGAGAGTGCTAGTTTTCACCCTCATTTGAGGCCGCGACGCGTCAGGCATGTTGGATAGTGCTATGAAAACCGGATTTAGCGTCGGTTTGGAGACCAAAATTAGCTACAAACCTGTGAAAATGACTAAATTCCCCTATCCTCACCACATTTCTACGAACAAAAACCGAAAAAAATGTGTCCAAAAGTTCGTTGTTGACGTCTTATAGGTGTACGTGGTACGTATATGTACCACATAGGATGCGTAGATGATACACATCCTATCCGCCGCTTACTCGCTTACAGGAGGGAAACTACAAATGGAAACCGCATTGGCAACTAACGTGAAAAGACTCAACATCAATTTACCTTTATCCGCCTACGAGACTCTCCAATATCTCGCCAAAAACTCCAATAGAACAATGACCGACGTCATGAAGATTGGCCTTAGCTTGGCGAAGGTTGCGATGGAAACCGAAAGGGCTCACGACAAACTAGCCGTGGTGAGTTCAGAAGGCAAGGTGTTGAAGGAGATCGTCCTCCTAGGGGGGGCATAAAACCTATTGAAAAGATTCCTCTCTTGGAGTAAATACATGGCAGTTTCTCTTCAGAGAGTACCCAGTATTTGTGCAAGCCTTACTTAGAAGTACCTGGGATTGCCTCTAGCAATTGCCTTACCCAAAGGAGGGAATCTTGACCACCACTTTATGGGAGGATCCAGAAGTGATAAGGATTCCGGATCCTGAGTTCGATGATCTCGACATTGAACTGGACCCGGAGCTAGATTCGGAAGAGGTGACAGTAGACGATTTAGATTATGTGAAGTTGGTCCCCAAAATTCGGGAACAGCCTTAGAAGGGCGTAATGAGCACTCCCCCACAGAAACCTGAACAACCAAAAGTCTCACAACCCGAAGAGATAACCCTGGACGACCTCGACGGCGTGACGTCGATAGAAGCAGGTTCTAAAGACCCGAGCGCCGCGTCTGAAACAAATACTCACAAAACGGACGGAACAGCGGAAAACATATACGCAGACTTAACTGGCGTAACGCGGGTAGACCCACATGTGCAAAAAGCCCACGATGCGTTTGCCATAGCCGTGATTATCGTAGGCACTTTTTCAGCCGCAATACTGATCACGCTCTTGATTGTCGTCGGCATACTTTGGAAAAGCGGAGATCCAAATCGCGTAAAGGTTTTTGCTGATGCTGTGAGCCCCATTTATGAAAGTCTAGGGAAGTTTGTGACGCCAGTCTTCGGATCTTTGCTAGCGTTTATTCTCGGCTATTACTACAGTAAAGAGCAGCAACAAAAGAACTGAAAAACCGTTAAGGCGCGAATCACAACTTGTGTCCCCAGTAGCTACAAGTCTTGCGACCGGCATGAGGGTAAACAGACGCATTACGGTGTCTCGCGAACTTGAACCGCTAAAACTGCGTCAAACGGGTCTCTGTCTTTTGCATCTGTCCAAATCGGCGATGGACCACGGGTCTTGTGCACTTCGGAACGCAGAGGCGTTATTACTGTTATCGCTATCTTGACCTCTTCGTTGCTTTTCCTTACGATGGCAGTTCGTCGTGACGCAGTCATTTCGATTTGATTTTTGAAAACGGGCACGTATGTCAATGGTAGACGGCTTCCCTTACAAGGAAGAGGTTGGGGGTTCGAGTCCCTCCGCGCCCACCAAAAGGCAGAAGTCAGTGGTGAGAAGTCAGAGGTCAGAGAAAAACAACAGCTGACTTCTGATATCTGACCTCTGACATCTGCTTTCCCTGCGGAGTCGTAGTTCAGTTGGTTAGAACGCCGGCCTGTCACGTCGGAGGTCGCGGGTTCGAGTCCCGTCGGCTCCGCCATTCTTGAAGCGGTTGCTTTTCATTTGAAGGGCAACCGCTTCTGCTTTCTTCATGCTTCTCAGACTTTGAATAGACTCCATCACCCGCAGATAATGACTCAAATGAAACCTGCCAGTTTGTTTATCGGACGTTGGGCGCCCTTTCACGAGGGCCATCAGGCGTTGATCGAAAGTGTCTTAGTCGCCGGTAAGCCGGTCGTTATCGCTATTCGCGACACGGAACCGAGTAAGGACAACCCTTATTCGACTTCTGAACGATGGAGCAAAATTCAGGAAGCATTACACAAGTGGGGTAACCTGGTACGAATCATCGTCATTCCGGATATTGATGAGGTTTGCTATGGGCGCGATGTCGGTTATGGAATTCGCAGAGTTGAATTAGATAATAGCCTGCACGTAATCTCGGGCACCAAGAAGCGCATCTCGGCAAAAATATCTCGTCCCATTATTTGGTTAACTGGCCAAAGCGGAAGCGGCAAAACGACGCTTGCGGGCGCTATAAAGGCGCTTATGGACGATGCAGTCATACTCGACGGAGACGACATGCGCGAATCAATCTCAGACGAGGGCTTCACGGCCGAAGATCGACACAAGCACAATCTGCGCGTGGCGCGACTGGCGCAGGTGCTCTCGAAACAGTCGCCTGTAATAGTGGCGGTGATTGCTCCGTTTTCAGAAACACGCCGCGAAATTGATCGGTTGATTTCACCTCGATGGGTACTCTGTCGCCGGCGCGCCCAAAAAGAGGGTAGCGAGTTTCCCTACGAAGTGCCCGACCCGACCGAGACCGATATTATCGCCGACAATGATGCCGCTAGTCCGGCGGAAAACGCGGCGGCGGTTGTTGAGATGCTGCGATCGGGAACCGGATTTGATTTCGTCGATGCCGACGCCATTGCGCAAGCGGCTTCAGCCGTCGATGAAACGGCAGGGTGATTACGCTCGAAAGGTGGCACCCACTTCAGGCTCGATCCAAGGGTGCTGAATTCCGTTCTCGGAAAGCAGATGTGCGAATTCGTGCCCGTTCCGGGTGACCCGGGCATAGGTCTGGAGCATTACCGGGAGCACGCTCTGCGGCGAAAACAATTGTTCACACCGCTTCTTAGCCGCGGCGCCCATCGCGGCACGACGAACCGGATCGCCCGCGAGCAACTGCATTGCCTCAGCCAGGGCGTCAGCGTCGCCCGGAGGAATCAGCAGGCCACATTCGGTATTTACAATATCCGGAATGCCTCCCACCCACGTGGCGATCACCGGGAGGCCGTGCGCCATGGCTTCGATGACTCCATTCGGTGTTCCTTCCGCCAGAGAGGGCAGCACGAACACGTCCAAACTCTTCATGAAGGTGGTTTTTCCAGCCAGATCTGAATAAGAACCAATTAGCACGCAGGCGTCGCCCAGCCCAAGCGCGCGCGCGCGGCTTCTTATATCCCACGATTGCGGGCCCTTGCCGGCAATACGCGTGACCGCAACGACGCCCTTCCGTTTGAGTTGATCCATGGCGTCCAACAAAATCAGCGGCCCTTTGCCCTCCTCCAATCGCGCCGCAAATCCAAACACAACTTTGCTGCCGTTGTTGCGTTCAGCGGCGGCTTCGACGCTGGTCGTACTCTCGGCGATTAACGGCAGAACAGAAACGGAATCCAGGAAGGGAAATCGCAACGACCATTCTGCGGCTAAACGTGGCGAGAGCGCTGCAACTTCGGCGCACAACGGCAAAACCTTTTCCAGATGACTGTAGTGCTCGGTCAGAATCGGCATGTGATCCGCCGTACCCATTTCGTGATAGAGAACGGGAACGCCCAATTCATGCCCCGCGCGGATCAACACGGCTGCGCCGGGGTCTGGTGTGAATACATGCATCACGTCCAGTTTCTGCGTGCGCAGAAATGTTCGGCAGGCGCGATAGTGAAATTGAGTGATGACGCGGACTGCCGTCAGCCAGGCGCTTCTTAGTCGTGTGGGGGCGCGACCGACGAGGTACAACAAGATCACGATGCCGTATGTCAGGTTCCGCAGCGCTCGTAAACACATCAACAAGTACGATCGCGGAATAATGATTTTGACGATTACTCCTTTCGCCTTCAGGCGCTGGAGGTATTGATCGTCGACGGTCGGCGGGTATAAAAGGATCACGGACACATCGTGTCCCGCCTGGTGCAGATGCACCGCATAATTCAACATGATTTCGTCGGCCCCACTGATGGGTCCGAGCACACTGCTCTTACAAAGGGCGATTCTCATGGCAAGGATTTCGACGGCAAAAACTAATTGTCACGCAGCAAACCACTCAGTTTGGTCTGTCTGGCGATGTCATGCAAGTTACCACAACCGCGCGGGGCTTTAGCTCGCAAATCTCGTTTGAGAGTCTGATTCCCGCGCATAAACAGGTCCGGCTTCGCTACAAAGTTCCTCGTACAACTCTCGAACTTCAGCAGGCAGAGTTGTCGCGGCGAGTTCCCCTGTCTCAGCGCGATGGTGGCGCAAATTGTCGGTGACACTCGCGCACGACGCATTGATGGTGTCTTCTGACACTTCCAAATTGACGGCGCTCGCGACCCGTTTAAGCTCGGCAGCTGAGTCTTTGAAGTACGACTTGTAATGTGTGACGACTCGCTTTTCACGCGGTAGCGCCGCAAGTAGCTCCCGGTAATATGTGAGCCACAGCTGGGCGGCCCCCATCACGATTGAATCTCCTCGCGCCTGGAGTGAACGCGATGTCTCCAGCGGGTTCCTGACACAGATCACCACCGAGAGCTCAGGAATCAATCGCCGCCAAAACCGGACGGTCAGGGAATTACGCGGGTCCTTCCATCCCCAAAACCGATGGTCTCGGCCGAGCATTGCGATCAATTTCGTTGCCGGCAAAGCCAAACTCTCAATTTCCGGTTTGCATTCCCAGTCCGGTGGAAAGGTCGGTGGGTTGTCCCATGATCCACCCAGCCGGTTTAGAATCTTTTCGTTGAGCGCGACGAACCGTACATTTTCCCAATGGCGCTCGCCGTTGTTCACATCGAACCCGAGTTGTTCGTCTGGCCCGAGATTTAGACCGCAATCCTGGAACAGTTTCGCGACCATAGACGTTCCCGAGCGATGCATTCCCGCAATACAAATTGCCATCCCTGTTGGGCTCATAGCGCTCAGGAGTATCGAGAAAAAACCGTCAGGAGTATATCCAAGCGTAGCGGCGCCGCCTACGCGAAGGATCGCCGCGGAATGCTAACGGACGAGGCCTACGGTGGACGTCTGGAGGTGTGGGACGCTTCGACCGATCGCTGTGTCAAGAGCATCGTTCCAATATTAATCTTGCGTGATTTTCACTACGAGCCCCACGTCATTTCATGGACACCCGCAGCCCCTGAATTGCCCGACGGACGTAACCAGGAAGTCGCTGGCCTTCTACTACTATACTCGCGACAGCGTCGATGACGGCGAACGACACGAAACGCTTTGGCAAAGATTGCCGAAATGAGCAGTGAGGCTTCGCTATCCCGCGTCCAGGCTTCGGCTCCCACCGCGCATCGCGTTTCCGATGACCGTCCGCGGATATAGACGCGCCATTTCGCACGCGAGACGAAGAGACTCTACGCGCAGTCCCGACCTATATCTTGATATAGCTTCCCAAAACATATTCTGTGTGGCCCGATCGGCGAAGGAGCGCGCAGCTTTGGTGCGGTGTTCTCTCTGAGCAGCCATCGAGCGCGGTAGTCGCAGCCATTTGTCCCGGTGCAGACGACGGGCGCGACGGTACATGGTTCGCGCCTGGAAAGAGAACTGGCCCGATGTAGGCGTTGGCTGTCGCCAAATCGCGACCAGCTCCTCAGTTGAGAGGACAGGATACAATTCAGCGATCCGAACCCAGAGGTCCCAGTCATCGACACCAGCGGCCGATTCGTCCAACAGGCCGACGCGCTCCAAACAGTTGCGCCGAAAAATGACAGTCGGGCACGGAATAAAATTCCATTGCATCACTTGCCAGAAGATGTCTCCCTGCGGACACTCATCCGGATAGGCGCCACCCTTCGGCTCACACTGCTCATTGCCGTAAAGCGCCGGTCCATAAATCATTCCCGCGCCAGGTTGGGCCTCAAGCAAGTCGAGCTGAGCATCTATCGAATTCGGAAGGCGCCGATCGTCGTCATCCAAAAAGCTTACAAATTCGGTGGTGCTGGCACGCAACCCGGCGTTTCTCGCACCGGCCACGCCGCGGTTGGAATCCAGCCGCACATAGGTAACATCGCGAAGTGTCTTGCAAACACTGGCCGTCCCGTCGCACGACGCGTCGTCCACAATTATTACTTGAACGTCAGATCCAGCGCGCAATGCACTCGCAACCGACCGCGGCAAGAGATCGGGCCGGTTGAACGTCGGAATGATCACACTCACCCTTGCCATAGCGGGCTCATCCAGGTCTCCGTGTCCGTTTTAGTAATCGGAAGAACGGCAGGATCAGAGACTGCTTCAATTTTTCATAGGGCGCTAAAGAGTGCCAACTCGACCGAATCGTAGTTTTGCCATCAGCGCGTTGCGTGCTTTCAACATCCGCGCCTAAAGCATCAACGGAGCTCTGCGGATCGGCGACTTGATCAACCAGGGCCACGAGTATCTTATGTGTTTCGGTCAATTCCGACGCGAGCGATTCGACCGCATTTTGTCGTTCCCCTACTTGGTGAAGAAGCTCATGGATATGCTTGTCCTTCTCAGCGAGTTGGGTTGTCGCTCGCTTAAATTCGACTCTCTTACTTTCGAGTTCACTCTTCCTGGCAGCCCGGATGGCTGGGGCTGCATAGCGCGTTCGCTTTCGGTTTTGCAGCTCCGCGGCGAGCGCTTGAACCGACTCGTCCTTCTTTTTTAGCTCCAGGTTCACGAGGGTAAGGAGCCGGTCTGGTTTTGACCGCAGGGCTCTTATGTGTTCGCTCGCCCAGTCAATGATCGGCGGTCCGTCTTTCACCGACATCTGACTGAAGTTTGACTCACTAAAGAGCTTTAGAACGTCAGGTCGGCGAAGAAAAGAATGGCCTTCGTTGATGTGATCATAATGATCGTGCCATCCACTCGCCCTTTCTTGAGGGAGCCATCGCGGTTTTCGCTCTCCGAGTATCTTCTTTTCACCATGCGCTTGTGAGCGAACCGGATAATGCTTCAGCAGAAATCGGAAGGGATAGGTGCGTCGTCCGGCGAATTGAATCTCGTGACCGCCCGATGTGGCGAGCGAAACGCGTTGCCCAAGGCTCTTCCATCCCTTGATCCTTAGAAATTGACCCAGCCGATCGCTCAATTCGAAATGTTTGAAGTATGCCTCGAAGTCAGAGCCGGCCGTGAAATCATTGTCCACCGGATGAAACGTCGCCATGGTGTGATCAATACAATTAAAGCCTTCACGATCAACCTTGAGGATCGCTTCCCTTAAACTCAAACCAGGCCATGGTGATGCGCTGATTTCATCAACGTCCTGAAAAAGGAACCAGTCCGCCCGGATTTCTGTAGTCACCTGCTCGATTCTCGTAAGTATGTCCTTCCAAAGGTAATGGCTTGGCGGTCTGTCTTGAGGGAACTTCTCAATGGCCAACAAGCCTTTTCCGAGAAACTCACTTGCCAGTTCGACTGTGGAATCCGTAGACCAGTTATCGATCAGATAAACTTCCAAACCTTGTTTGATCAAGTGTTGAAGACAAGGAACTATTATGTCCTCCTCGTTGTAGGCAGAAATCACGGCCACTACTCGAAAGTTCAAATCGTCTGCCACATCTGCTATGGATTCTTTCGCGTTCGCGATCGCGATCGAGACCCGCTTTTCATTCCGTGCCTTCAAAACCATTTCTTGAAACATGTTTCGATACGCTCGTGACCGAAGCGACCAGTCCCACATTTGAATATCGTCGCGGATTTGCGTGGACATCCCGGTCCGCAGATTACTGTCGTCGCGAAGCGTTCGTAGCCTGCGAGCAATATCATCGACGTTGCGCTCAACAAAGAAACCATTAATTCCGTGGCGTACAAACTCGGGCATATTACCGACGCACGTCGTCAATAACGGCACACCGCAGGCGGCTGCTTCCAGGCATGGGTTAGGCGTGCCGTCGGCCCGACTGGCACACACATAAACATCCAGCGACTGATAGAAATCGCGCATCTCCTCAGGGCCGCGCCACTTCTCTTCACGAGCGGCACTGATTAGTTCTACGCTTTCCACAGCCGCGACTGCCGGCACGATAAATTCAAGATAACCACGATAATCACCGGGCCCCCGATTTCTTAGACTCCCGGCCCATCCGGCTCGCAACATAGATGATGGCGCCTGGGACGTCGCCGGCAGGAAAAATGTGGTGTCAACGCCGTTAGGAGTATAGAAGGTCGGGATTTTCAGCAGCGGCTGGTACTGGCGGTGCAGAATCAGATTATTTACGAAAACCGCACTGGCTAAATCGCGTATAACGTCTAATCCAGGGTCGCGTCTCTCGTCCTCTAACTCGTAGCTCGAACAAATTCCTACTAACAGCTTGTGCCGATTACGCCTAAAGGCGGGAGTTAGCGGCTGCATCTCTTGAAACTGCAGCCAGTAATATACGACCACTAAAGTAGCCTCATCAATATCCTCTTCTGTAACATCAGATTGATAGCGCAGACGAATATCGTATTCGCTTCCGAGCAGCCTCATCAGATTACGCGTCTTGAAATCGTGAGCCCAATTAGGACGATTTACTATAAAAAGTAAACGCGGAACGGTACTGGACAAAGTCTCAGGCATAAGTCTAATTCTCGAACCTGGCCTTAAGAAGAGATATTCAAGTCTGCAATGATCACTTCAACATCCGATCCCGCGCGTAACGCACTCTCAACCGACCGCGGCAACAGGTTGGGCCGGTTGAACGTTGGAATGATCACACTCACCGGACCATAGTTGTTTTCATTATACCGCCGCCACGGAACCGTAAAGCTAATCCGTGTTTGAAAATTCTGCCCAGCCACTATATTGTTCACGCGCTGAGAGTCACAAAAAACAAACCGCCCGCTGTTGAACACTCGCCAATCTTGTCGTGACGCTGCGGAGCACTCTCGTCTCGGATGAGGAACACGCGTGCGTTGTCGCCGCATTCAAATGACCGCCGTCGTCAGGTGAGCTAAACCGCAGGTTCCTTATGACCACTTGTTTTTGCACACTCGCGATTCATGAAGCGTATCGCCGCCGAGCGAGGACGCTTTGTTCCGACCTACCGCACGTTCCGTGGGTAATTCTGACAGATCAGCCCGAAGACTTTGCGGACTTGCCCGTTCGTGCGATCCGACATGCCCCGACGGGTCCAATGGCTATCGATTATGTCAAGCTCATGCCCAGCATGGGCAACGCAGCACCCGCGTATCACGACAGGCGGTTTGTTTTGCAGGCGGCGCTTGAAGGTTTTGACGCGGCGGTTCACGTTGATGCCGATGCGCGCCTTACCGATTTTCCCGAGTTAGGGACGTTGCCGGGGGGCCTACTGAACCTGCCGCCGCCCGAAACCATTGCCGAACATTTGGCGATTTTCGGATCGTGGCGGATTGGTATTTTTGAAGAACTCGCCCGGTATCTAATCGGTGATGTCGCCGCGTTGCAAAGCGCCCAGTGGGTCAAGGAAGGCTTTTACGTGGTAGCGAAAGATGGCCGTGAGTCTCGCTTCTTCGAAGCTTGGGATAGAGCTGTACATTTCATGCAAAGCCGCGAAGTTTATTCGGGAGAGGGTGGCGTCATGGGTCTAGCCGCCCTCTATGCTGGTTGGACAGTCAATTACGACGCTCTCCGCCACGTCGCGGGCTCAATCTATCAAGAGAATTGCGGCCCCAGAAAAAGCACTCTGACTCCTCCTCGCGGGTTGTGGGCGCGTCTCTTGAATCGCGCCAGATTGCGCGGGCTTCGCTCCAAACTTAGAATTCAATCGCGATGATTCCCGTTCGCGAAGCCATCCAGATAATTCTCGCTCACACTTCGAGGCTTACGCCGGAATCTGCAGCGTTAAGCGACGCGCAGAATCGCATCCTCGCAGAAGACATCATCGCCGACTCCGATCTTCCACCGTTTGATCGTGCGCAGATGGATGGCTACGCGGTCCGGGCGGCGGATGTCGAGAAGGCCCCGGCTCAGTTACGCATCGTCGGTGAATCAGCCGCCGGCGTAGGGTGGCATCACGAGATGAAAGCCGGTGAGGCCGTGCGCATCATGACTGGCGCGCCAGTTCCGAAAGGCTCCGACGCTGTGCAACAGGTTGAATTGACGCGCGAAGTGAACGGCGCTGGCACAGTCGAGATTCTGGAATCGGTTGCCCTCGGCCGATCAATCGTCAGGCAGGCTGCCGAAATCAGATCGGGCGAGACGGTTCTGAGCGTAGGTGAAGAGATCAATGCGCAAGCGATTGCCACGCTCGCGTCGTTTGGTTACGCACAGGTGAAGGTCGGTCGCCAGCCGCGCGTCGCAGTGATGGCTACAGGCAGCGAACTCGTTAACGTCGATCAAAAACCTGCGCGCGATCAAATTCGCGATTCGAACAACTATACGATTGAAGCGTACGCGAAACTGGCAGGCGCCACGGTGGAACGAGTGCCCCTCGCCGGCGATGACACGGAGCTTTTGAAAAAGCAAATGGCTGCGGCGCTTGAACGTTGCGACATGCTGATTACTTCGGGTGGCGTTTCGATGGGGGTTTATGATTTCACGAAAACCGCATTCAGAGAGCTGGGCGCGGAAATCTTCTTTGAGCGAGTTGCTTTGAAACCCGGCAAGCCAACCGTCTTTGGAAAGGTAGGCGACAAACTAATATTCGGTTTACCCGGAAACCCAGTTTCGGTTGCGGTCACCTTCAATTTGTTTGCGCGCAGTGCGCTTCGCGCTATGCAGGGCGCGACGGAGAAAACGTTGCCGGAAGTCACAACTGTTCTGGAGCGAAACGTGAAGGCTTCTCCGGATCGCGAGAGTTACCTGCCTGCCGTCTTGCGGACTGGCGAAGACGGAAGACTGCTGGCAGAACCGCTGAAGTGGGGCGGCTCGTCAGATTTTGTTTCGTTTGCTCGCGCAAACGGCCTAATCATTGTTCCGGCGGGTGCTGCGTTCGCCGCCGGTGACCGCGCCAAATGCCTTCGCCTCCCTGCCTGACTACCTTCGAGGCCAAATTCCAGATATTATTCGACGCGATTTTAGTCGGGCCCCTGCGGGCTTTACCTTGCTGTCTGATTTGGAGGTTTCTTGAACCACCGTCCCTTGACGGCGCAAACCGCGCGCGCGCATGAAGCGATTGCTCAACCATCTCAGCCGATGCTCTCTTCCACAACAGTTGAGCCGGCCGGCGAGGGTTACAGCGGCATTGAAGAGAAGTCGGGCACGCTGCACTCGATCCTTGAGCACGTGATGACGTACACGTTTCCGTTGCTCTGCGCGGCAATCTTTTACCTGGCTGCTCGCGAACTTGGCTGGCTGAGTCTAGCCGTTGTGATCGTCGTGGGCGTACCGGTCGCCTGGGTGCTGGCGGATTTCGTTTCAGGTCTAGTCCATTGGTTTGCCGATACGTATGGCTCGGACGACACGCCGCTGTTTGGCCCCTGGTTGATCAAGCCGTTCCGCCAGCACCATCAGTACGCGCGAGACATTTGTACGCACAATCTCGTATTGACGATTGGCAACTCATGCACGGTCGCCGCGCCGTTTCAGGCCGGGCTGCTCTACCTGCTGCTTAGTGACGAAGACGTGTCTTTTACAAAGGCCACGTTCTCATTCGTGTTCAACCTGTTCGCGATGGCCATGGTCGCGACCAACGTCCTGCACAAGTGGGCGCACTCCGAAAAGACGAACTGGGCGATTTCGCGGCTACAGCGTTCAAGAATGTTTCTGAGCCCGGCGCATCACCACCTACATCACACACAACCGTTCGACTCGAATTACTGCATCACGAACGGCTGGCTGAATCCGCTGCTCGAACGCATTCGGTTTTTCCGTAGTCTGGAAGCGACTCTTTCCGCGATTGGAATTAAACCCAACGAGTCGAGCTACGCCGCAGTTTCTCTGCCTCGAAATCTCGCGCCCGCAAAAACCGAGTTGAGAGAGGGTTAGTTGGCGCAACTAACGCACATTGACGACGAGGGCCGCGCGCGCATGGTGGACACCTCGGAGAAACCGAACACCGCGCGTCGCGCCGTTGCCTCAGCGATCGTCAGGATGTCCGCGCAAACTGTCGCTGCCGTTCGCGATCATCAGACGCCGAAAGGTGATCCGCTCGAGACGGCACGGCTCGCCGGCGTGATGGCGGGGAAGAGAACTGCGGAACTGATTCCCCTTTGCCATCCGCTGCCGCTGACGCACGTGGATGTTCGCGCCGAGACGAAAGACGACGGCGTTTATCTCGAAGCCGAAGTCTCGACCCATGCCCAGACTGGCGTAGAGATGGAAGCGCTCACGGCTGTTTCAGTAGCCGCGCTAACCGTCTATGACATGTGCAAAGCTTTGGACAAATCGATGACGATTACGGACGTGCGTTTGGAACTGAAAACGGGCGGCAAATCCGGCGATTATCGGCGCGAAACTTGACGACGGAACAAGCCAACGCGATTTAGCGTTCATTCAAGGGATGAAATACCGACTTGCTGATGATGCTCGACCGCAGGCGAAGATGCTTATGCTCGCCGCGATCGTCTCCGTCCTCCTCTGGTTCATTCCGTTTGCTGAAATCCTCATTTATCCGTTTCGCATCTTCGTCACTTTCATACATGAAGGCGGCCATGCCATCGCGGCTTTGCTGACGGGCAATTCGGTGCACAGCCTCAGCGTTTCGATGAGCGGCAGCGGCGAGGTCTACTCAACGAAGGGCGGTACGTTTTCGCAAATGTTTGTCTCGAGTGCGGGCTACCTCGGGGCGATGGCGTTCGGGGCGGTAATGCTGGTTTTAATTCGCCGAGCGGCCGCGGCCCGAGTGATTCTGTTTGCCTGCGCATTCCTGATCCTGTTCTTGACGTTTGTATTTGGGTTTCTTACGCCCATCTTTGCCGCCCCCGGCGCGTCCTGGGCGGGAGTCCCATTCACGTTTATCGCAGGTGTCGTGATTTCATTCGGCCTTTTTGCGATTGGCCGGTGGACGGGAAAACGCGTCGCCCTCTTTATCGTCAGCATGATCGCGGTGCAGTGCATTCTGAATGCTCTGCTCGATCTGAAGACCGTCTTCTTCCTTTCATCACCCTTTGGTCCCGTTGTTCCTAACGACGCCGTGAACATGGCGAACGCCACCGGTGTTCCGGCGATATTCTGGGCGGTGCTGTGGATTGCGGTGGCGTTCGGAATTCTGTTGCTGGCTTTGCGGCTTTACGTCTCAGCGCGCGACCGCGCCTTCGACAAGCAGCAGGACTTGCCGTTCGAAAGCAAAGTAGAAATCTAGCAAGTCACGCGACGAGTTTTTTCGCGCCGCATCCCAGTGGTATCATCGCGTTGCTCTCCTCGAAGTTCCGAAACTGAAAGGAGATGCAATGCACGTTTTTCGTAAAGCCTTCTTTCTCTCCGCAATTCTCGTCGCAGCGCTCGCGCTGACGGCTTGTCCCAGCAAGACAACGATTTCGCAAATCAATGCCGATCCCGGTAAATACCAGAACAAGGAAGTCGGTTTGATCGGCACCGTGACCGATAGTTACGGAGTGCTTGGCCAGGGCGTCTATGAGCTTGACGACGGCACCGGCCGTATCTGGGTAATGACCACACGCGGCGTTCCAGCACGCGGCAGTCGCGTTGGCGTTTCAGGCCGCGCGTACACCGGATTACAATTCGGCGGTCGCAACTACGGTCTCGGTCTCAAGGAAGAAAAGCGGCAAGCGAAGACGCGATGAAGAAATTGATTCGTCTCATTTTCACATTGGTTCATTCGTGCCGCCTTAAAATGACTCAATGACTCCATGATTCAATGAATCAATGAATAAATCTATTGACAGGCTCGATGCGCAGTTCGCGGATCTTCACACGCGATCGCTCGATTTGATCGCGCGGCTTTCTGGCGAACGGCTCTACTTGAAGCCGGACGGCTCTACTTATTCGTTCGGAGAACAGATCCTGCGCAGCGCCGCGTTGGTCGAGCAGAGCTTCGGCGGCCTCACCGCAAATCTCTGGGACGATCCGTTTGAGTGGACGCTGCCTGAGACGCTGAATGACCCGGCTAAGGTGCTGGAATATCTGGATGAGGTCGAGGCTACGCGCCGCCACGCATTTCAATCTTTTGAAAGCGACGACGATCTTTCGAAAGAGATCATGACGCCCGCCGGGAGCACTCAACTTTTGCCTTTTCTACTGGACACTTTGCGGCGCGCAAGGCATCATCACGAACGAGCCGAGACGATCTATAAATTGCTGAACGATTAGGACCAGACTCTCCTTATGTTTTGTCCCAGGTGCGGCCAACAACAGGCGACCGATTCCATGCGCTTCTGCTCTCGATGTGGATTCGCGATGGAAGGTGTCATGCATCTACTGGGACACAACGGCATGCTGCCGCACTATCCGACTGCTCCCGCGGATACGACAATTTCGCCGCGACGCAAAGGCGTCAAGCAAGGCGTAATTCTGATGTTGCTGGGCGTCCTGTTCGTGCCGATTTTCGGGGTGATGTCCGGATTCTCAGGGGGGCCCATCTCCGATATCTTCGCGTTTTGTGCCGCAATAACTGCGATCATTTGCTTCATCGGCGGCCCGCTGCGGATGCTCTTCGCAGGGATTTTTGAAGAAGGCGCGAAGCCCAAATCTTACATGCCGGCGGTGTCTTATATACCGCCCGCGATGCCGCCTCCGCCGCAGGCGCGTGTGTCGGCGTTACCGCCGCCGTCCGTGAGCACGCAACCATGGCGCGCGCGTCCGGACACGGCTGAGATCATGCCGCCAACCAGCGTCCCCGATCACACCACCAAGCTCCTCGAAAAAACCGAGTCTGAAAAGAATTGAACCTCGAAGAACGTCTGCGAGAGCGCATCCGGCGCGAGGGTCCGATCAGTTTCTACGAATGGATGAAGGCCGCGCTGTACGATGAGCGCGAGGGTTATTACTGCCGCCGCGACTGCGTGCGCCAGGGCAGGCAAGGGGACTATCGGACCGCGCCGGAAACCAGTCCGCTATTTGCCGCGACGTTCGCGCGCTATTTCGCGAAGTTGTTTGCGGATCTCGGGGCGCCAAAATCATTAACTATCATTGAGATCGGCGCGGGCAATGGCGAGTTCGCGCACGGCCTTTTGAAGAACCTTAAATCAAACCATCCGGACGTGTTTGCTGCGACCGGCTATGTGATCGATGAGATCGGACCGGCGTCACGCGCCCAAGCCCTGGAGCGTCTTTCTGATTTTGAAGGGAAAGTGACGTTTCAACGTGTCGGAAGCTCGCACGTCAGCAACGACAATTTCCCGAAGTTAGCCGTCGCTGACCGCCGAGCTACTGACACAATCATTTTTTCAAACGAACTAATCGATGCGATGCCGGTCCATCGGGTAACGATGCGAGAGGGAAAGCTGCGCGAGCTTTGCGTTGGGTCTAGCGAAAATCGATTTTTCTGGATCGATTGCGAACCCAAACAAGATGTAAGCGATTACTGCCGTCGTGTGGGACTGAATCTGGCGGAAGGACAAACTGCCGAAATCAATCTTGATGCCGAAGACTTTATAGCGCGCGTCGCGGCATCAATCGAGCGAGGCTTTGTGGTCACCGTTGACTACGGCGCTGAACGTGATGAGCTCCTCAGCGGTTCACATCGATTCGCCGGCACGCTTCGCGGTTTTCACAATCATCAACTGACCGAAGATAGTTTGGCGCACCCAGGCGAACAGGACCTGACTACGACCGTCGATTGGACTCAGCTTCGTGAGGCGGGCGAAGGCGCGGGATTACAGACGGTACAAGACCAGCGTCTCGATAAGTTTCTTATGTCGGAAGGGCTGCTCGATCTGCTGGAGAATCTGGTTGCCGCAGCGCAGGATGATGTCGAGGCGCTGCAGCTTCGCACCAGCGCTCGCGAAATGATCCTGCCGAATGGGCTGGCGGCTTCATTTCAGGTTCTCATTCAGCGGAAAAGCAGTTAGTCCAATCAGTTTACGGACGAACAACTAACCCCATCGACCCTAAATTCTTTACATTTTCCGCCCGGAAGCATAGTCTCAGCGCCTCATCGGCTTCTCGATTTCTCTTAACCTTGAAAGGAATTCGCGCATGCCAAACGATCCCGGACTCGCAGCTGATAGCTGCATCTTCATGGAGGCAATTCCTGGCGATGGAGGAAACCAGAATCCGAATGATGTGTGGTGGTTAAGCCCGGACATCACCCTGATCGGGCCGATTTCCGGTCTGGACATAGCTGACGCCGGCCAAAGCAATGCGATTAAGATCAAGTTTCGTCGCAAACCTGCCGCCAGCGGCTGCGTGTTTCCCGGTGATGAAAGCATCAACGTGGAGGCGTGGGTCGCAAATCCATCACTCGTAATGGCGCCGCGCCGTCGCGGTAGCGCCGCGCGAGTTGGATTCATCGGCTCACCCGTCCCACCTGAAGGCGGCAATCACATACAAGAAATCGATTGGGTGCCGCCCGCAACATCCCACCCAACTCCACTTTTCGACAATCCGCAAACGTCGGGGTCCAAATGTTTGGTAGCGCTTTGCTATCCCAGCAGTCTTACTCCCAGCACCAGTCAGTTCTTCGTGCCCGGCGATCAACACGTGGCCCAGCACAATCTGTGCATCCTGGTTGCAAGCAGCGACAAAGCACTGTTGGAAGTCAATACTTTCAATCCCGCCAATCTGGCTGTGCTGCCGCCGGTGAAGTTGCGTGCCGTGCTCGACCTGACTCCGAGCGCGTTTGTTAAAAAGATGGTGCTGACCAGGGTCCACGGCTTGCCCGGCTTTCAGCAAATTCGGACTACAGGGCTGCCGCAGGGCTTTAGTTTCGATCTGACTGGACTGCAGGTGAGTGACGTAATTGACAACTCGCATACATCCGGCCCGCCTTCGCCACCTCATCCGAATCCAAGCTATGAAGCAAAGGCCGCTCTGAGCGCAAACCTAACGAAGATCAAATTTCTGGCGGCCTTGAAAGGGACCCAACCCGGGGAGGTCTGCATTTTCCATCTAACGCAGACTTTTAAAGATATTGCCCAGGGTGGTTTGACGTTAGCGGTGTTGAAAACCTAACCGTCGGCCTTACTTGGGCGAGCCCTCCTTCGGTGGGCGGGCTCCACTCCTAAAAAATTAGTTGACAACGCTTATTCGGAGCGCGTATAAGCTCTCCTAAAGTTTTAGGAGGCGACATTGGCACGACGAAAAGCCGAACATTTGACTCCGCTCGAGCTGGAAATCATGCATGTGCTTTGGGAGCATGGGGCCGCTAACGTCCAGACTGTGCAGCGGAATTTGAAGCGCGAACTGGCGTACACAACTGTTCAGACCGTCCTGAATATTTTGCATCGCAAAAGCAAAGTGCAGCGTGCGATGAAGGACCGCGCGTACTTTTACAAACCCGTTGTCAGCCGCAGTCACGTCACGGGAGAACACATGAGCGACATTCTTGACCGTCTGTTTGGCGGATCGGCAGAGAGTCTGGTCATGAGTCTGCTGGAGACAAAACACCTGACTCCGAAGAAACTGGCGCGACTTCAAAAGCTCCTGGAAGAAGAGGGACAGAAGTGAGATCCGTTTCGCAATTCCTGTTAACTTTTCTGCTGAATGCTTCCTGGCAGATTCTGCTGATTGCGGCAATGGCTTCTTTGTGCGACCGAATCTTGAGCGGTACCGCGGCTCGTTATCGACACACGGTTTGGGTAGTCGCTCTGTTCCTGATGCTGTTTCTTCCAGTGTTCAGCAGCGCCCCTAATTTCACTGCCCCGCCGCAAGTCTCAATAACCGCGGCGCCGACAACTGAAAGCGTGCCCGTGGTTACCACGCGAATTTCTTCGCTTGCAGGCGAGGAGATCGAGTCGGCTCAATCAAAGGCTCAGGCTGCGCCCGTAGCTACGACTGCGACGGAACGAAACTGGTCGTCACCGATCCGCGTTAAGCCCCGTCTCGCCGCAACGCTCGTGGGAATTTATGCTCTGGTGGTTTTTTACGCATTGCTGGGACTCGTGCGGGCCTGGCGTCAGACCCGCAAGATCGTCCGCGCGGCGTTTGAAGTAGAACTCCCTGAATCGGCAAAGTCGATTATAGAAACTTGTGGACGAGCGATAGCGACGCGACGAGTGCGCGTCCTGTGTTCAAGCTCGATTCCAGTGCCCATCACACTCGGCGTTCTTCGTCCCGTCATCATTCTGCCGCAATCACTGCTGAATGAAATCGATGACAACCTGTTGATCTCTGCGGTCGGGCACGAGTTGGTTCATATTGCGCGCCGCGATTACCTCACGAATTTGATTTACGAGTTCATTTATCTTCCGGTGTCGTTCCACCCGGCCGCCTGGTTGATCCGCCGGCGGATTCGGCAGACGCGCGAACTGTGCTGCGACGAATGGGTAACGTCAAAACTGGTACGGCCGGATGTTTATGCGCGCTCACTCGTGCGCATGATTGGAACGTCGCCGCTGACTCCCCGCATGGCCGCCGATACCACGATCGGCATTGTTGAATCGGATAACCTGGAGGGAAGAATCATGTCGCTACTTAAATCACGCAAACTTACTGGCCGCCGCAAGAATATTTTGCTCTTAATAGCATCGCTGCTCCTTGCCGTCCCCTGTGTCGCGGCGACTCCATTCGCGTTAAGTTTCGAGATCAATGCCCAGGAGCCGTCGGCGGCGCAACGGGTGCGTGAGCTGGCGCAAAAACAGGAAGAACTAGTGGAAGAACTGCAGCGCAACGTCGAGCAGTTGAAAGCCCAGGAGCGCTTGGCGACGCCGTCACGACGTGCCGAGATCGAAACCAAACTTCGCGAGGCTCAGCGAAATCTCGAAGAGCAAGAAAGACTCATGCAGTTGTACCAGCAACAGAGCGGTTCGCAGTCGGAGGCCCAGGCCAGGTTGAGTGAAGTCCGCCAGAATCTGATTGAGCACGCTCGGCTTTTGGAACTGTACCAGCAGAAAGAAGCAGGGAAATCTTCCCAGGAATTAGGGGCCCAAACGACGATGGCTGAACTGCTGGCCAAATATCCCAATGCCAGGATCACGCGGCAAGGTCAACTTCTGGAAGATCAGAAACTCCTGGAAGAATTGCAGGCCAAGTTGGTGGCCGTTCAGAACACGCGCCGGCCGAAAGTCATCCGCCGCGTCGAGGCGGTTTATCCCGCGGATGCTCGCGAGAAGAACATCAAAGGCTCAGTGATACTCACGATGGTCGTCGATCGCGAAGGCAATCCACAGGACATAAAGATTTGGAGGTCGCTGTATCCTTCAATGGATCAGGCGGCCATTGAAGCTGCGCGTCAGATGCGTTTTGAGCCGGCGCTGAAGGATGGCCAACCGGTTTCTGAGACGCTTTTGATTGAGTTCTATTTCTCGCTTCAGGGCAAGCACGTCGAAGTGATGGGCTATGGCGAAGGAAAAGCCGACTCCTTTTACCCCGGCTTTGCCAGTGGCCAGGGCACCGGTGGGGGCGCCGGTTATGCCAGTGGTCAGGGCAGCGGTGCAGGCACCGGTTATGACAACGCCGTTCGCGACATGCGTGTCCGCAGAGAGCGAGAGACTATGAGCCAGGACGAACGAGTGCGGCGACAGGCCGAGCTGGCCCAGGGCGCAGTCATCTCAATGGACCGCGCAATCCAAGTCGCCACCAGCAAATATCCGGGCAAAGTCCTGGCGTGTAGCCTGGGTCGTGACAAAGACGGACCCGTCTTCTATCACGTCGTGATTATCGTCACTGACGGCGACAAAACTACGACAAAGTATGTGTGGGTCAGCGCCGTGGATGGGACAATTATCAAAGCCGAGGACGAGAGGAAAGTCTCATCAATCTCAGCCGGCACGCTTAATGGAAAGGCGATTAGTCTGCCGCAGGCGGCTTATCCTGAGATTGCCCGCGCCGCTCGCGCCCAGGGCGATGTGGTGGTTGATGTCACGGTAGATGAGCAGGGAAACGTCGCTGACGCCAGGGCTTCATGGGGCCATCCGTTGTTGCAGTCGGCGGCGGTGAATGCAGCGCGTCAAGCTAAGTTCAAAACCACCTTTTTGCAAGGAGTACCGGTGACGGTGAAGGGTCAACTGCTTTACAATTTTGTCCTCCAGTAACGAACTCGACCGCTGAAGCGCTCCTTTCAAGAGTCAACAAGTAAGCGCGCAGGCGCGCTGAAGGAGTTGTGGTTTCAAATCCGGGCAGGGTCAAGCTTTTTTGATCCTGCCTGGATTGAAGGTTAGAGTACCCGCGATAAAAGCAGGCTCCCCCTGTTCGCAAATACTCGGGAGATCGCAATGAACCACATTCGCTTAGCAGCGCTCTGCATTTTGTTAATCGGTGCTTCCACTCAAGCCCAAACAAAATCCGATCCTGCGCCGAAGGAGACCACACAACCTCTAGCTACGAAAGATCTCGATCCGGAAACTGTCCAGCGCCGCTCGATTGCTTTGTCTTTGCTGGAGTCATTAGCGATCGAGGCTCGCAGTTATCGCGATGAGCCTCTACGCGCGCGTGTCCAGGCTCGAACCGCCGACGCGCTCTGGGATCAAGATAAAGAGGCCGCGCGCAGCTTATTTCGCAGAGCATGGGAAGTGGCGGAGTCAGTAGAGAGTAGCGCCGCGATATCGGCCAACTCAGCGCCGGACAAAGTGCCCACAGGCCGTCCCGCGCGTCCGCGCACGAACCTGCGCCGCGAGATTTTGCGGTTGGTGGCGAAGCGAGACCACGCCTTAGGTGAAGAGTTCCTGCGAAGGTTGAACGCGAAAGATCAGAAGGACGAAACGAATAACTCGACCGCCAGTCGTCCCGAGATATCCGCGGCTGAGATGGCTGAGCGGCTCACGCTCGCGGGCGGTTTTCTGGAAGCCGGCGAGATCGAACGGGCCTTGCAGTTCGCCGATCCGGCGCTGGTCCGCGCGACCGAGAGGTCGATTCTGTTTCTGGTATCGCTGCGTGACAAGAACGCGGCCGCTGCCGACCAGCGTTTTGCCGCGCTCCTTTCGCTGGCCGCGGCTGATCCGGCTTCGGACGCAAATACAGTTTCACTGCTTACGAGCTACGCCTTCACGCCTTCCATCTATCTCGTGGTTTCACGCGGCGGTATACCATCGAGCAATTCTTATCCGCCGCAGGCGCCGCCCGATCTCGCACCGGCTTTGCGCAGGAGTTACTTTCAGGTGGCGGCGAACATTCTGCTTCGCCCAGTGGCACAGATCGAGCAATCGTCAGCGGGACGCGCCGGCACTCACTTTATTGCCATGCGAGTTTGGCCGCTGTTTCAGCAGCACGCTCCGGATCTTGCGCCGGCGATTGCAGCCCAACTAGCCGCTCTCGGACCAGAGGCCGGGCAAGCCACGACGAACGCCGGCAATCTTTCTCTCAACCGCGGTATGGACAATGGGAGGCGCGAAGGGATCGAAGACGAGTTAGGCGAACGGTTGAAAGGGGCGCAGACTGCCGACGCGCGTGATCGCGCCTATGCGTTTGCCGCGATGCGTGCGGCGGAGGAAGGCGATCCGCGCGCCCGCGAATATGTCGAGAAGATCGAGGATCTCGAGACACGCGGCGGTCTGCGCCGATTTGTCGATTACAGTTTTATTCGCAGCCTGCTCGGCAAGAAACGAGCCGATGAGGCCCTGGCGATGCTGAGCAAAGCCGAGCTGCCACCCACTCTTCGCGCGCATTTCCTAATTCAGGCGGCCGCGATCTTCGCTGAGAAGAATCAGACGCGCGCGCTGGAACTCCTGGAGCAAGCTTTAACTGAAACGCGACGAATCGATGCGGCGACGCCTGAACGCGCGTATTGTTTGCTGGCGTTACTGACGCAGTTTTCGAAGTTGGACAAGGATCGCGGCTGGCAACTGCTGAGCGAAATGGTGAAGTCTGCTAATGCCGCCAAGGATTTTACCGGAGAGAACGCCAACACGGCCCTGTTGCTCGAAGGAAAGTTTAGTATCCGCATGGGCACAGAGCTGGCGAAGCCGACGGACCTGTCGACTCTCTTCGGCACTCTGGCCGAAGACAATTTCTACCAGGCTCTGGACGCCGCCAGAACCTTCACGGGCGATGCACCTCGCGCCACAGTTACGCTCTCAGTTGCGCGCTCGGTGTTTGAAAAGAAATCCGAACGGCCACCCACCAGTCAGAATCGCGATCGGTAACGGTGAAGGGTCAACTGCTTTACAACTTCGTCATAGAGTAACGAGTTGATGATGGGGCACTAGCCCGACCGTGAGGGAGGGCGGAGAATAAGAGGGCGGCCGAGCGGCCGCCTTTTGTTTCAAGGTTCGCCCGGAGGAGCGCTTGACTGGGTACTTCGTGCCGTAGGCACGAAATATTTATAGACCCCAACCTTAGTTTAGACTTTTGCGAATTTGAGGGAGATGCCGAGCATCTCCCTCAAATTCGAGAACGATAGTGTCATCTTTCGAGCTATAAACATTTCGCCGCTACGCGGCTGGCTGTGTTCTGACTGGGAACCTATACTTAAAAGCCGAAAGGGTTCCTAGGTAAACAGAATTGAAGATTAAAGAAATCCTAGAGCACGCTCTTACCTATTTAAGATCGAATTATCCGCTAACACTGCCTGAGCTCGTCGCTCTAGCTGTGGGACTTCTTACTCTAGTCGTTTCAGTACTCTCTTATCGGTTGCAAAAGAAATTCGCCCAACAAACCATTGATCTCCAAAAGAAAAGAGACGAAGTTGCGGAGCAACAAAGAGATCGCTTGGAGGCTCAAGCTAAACGTCAGATCCCAGATAACATTTCGCTGGGGGATGAGATTCTCATCATGCCTACAATGAAAGAGGCTGGTATTCCCGAAAGCTTGGGCTATATAGGTATCTTCGAGCACATGATTAAAAAGGGAGAGTGGGTCAGCCGTGGGGACAACCTGGTAACTGTTCGTTATCGGGTCTTTTACAATTCGGAAAAGCCGCGCTGGCGATTCTTTAAAGACGAAGAGTTTTGGATCGAGATCTCACTCAGAAGTCCGGTCTCGGGATTAATAATTTCATTTCGGAAGGAGATGGCAGGTTCGATAAATCGTTATGGCGGTGATATTGTTTATCGTGAGATCGAATTGTTCCCAATCATCCTACTTCCAAAAAAGGAACCGCCACCGGATGAGTGGGAAATTTATTTCTACGGCTATATGAACGACAGACTTAAGCAATATTGGACACGCATTGCCTACCACGACGCGTATGGGAAGTACGTGCGCATGAGAGAAAAATTCCCCGAACTTGAGCCTCAGCTAGATAAAGAATTGAGACTCGACCCCTTCAACGTTCGGCACATCAAGCCTGAAAACAAAGATCTCTTGAACGAAATTCAGCGGTTAAGGACCAACCGAGAATTCCCGGACTTGCATACGAAACTAGCCCACCTAATACCCTAGATCCGGAACCTGCTTACCAGCTCGTTTTTGCAAGCTTAATTGTCTCGCGGCTCTTCCGCATCAGCCACGCGATATTTTTCTTTCTCCTTCTCGCGCTGCAAATACGGAATTCCTTTCTTCATCCATTCAGGCTCTGGGGCGCCCTTCAGGAAATGATCGAAGAACTCCTGCAAGCGGCGCGTGTAGTCCTTCTGATTGATGCGCTTGCGCAGGCCGTGCCGCTCGCCGTTATAGTTGAACATGTAAACCTCTTTGCCGAGGCGGCGCAGCGCGAGGTAATACTCGATGCCCTGATACCACGGCACCGCGTCGTCTTCGTCGTTGTGAATCATCATCAGCGGCGTCTGCACGCGATCCGCGCGAAAGACCGGCGAGTTTTCTAAGAACCGCATTGGATATTCCCAAAGTGATCCGCCGATGCGCGATTGCGAATGCTCATACTGAAACTGACGCGGCAGACCTGACCCCCAGCGAATACCGCTGTAGGCGCTGGTCATGTTCGCGACGATGGCACCGGGGGCCGCCGCGCGAAAGCGATTCGTCTGCGTGACCATGTAGGCGATTTGATAGCCGCCCCAACTGTGCCCCTGAATTCCGATCGCTTTTTCGTCAACATAACCACGATCGACAACTTCCTGAATTGCGGGCAGCACGCACTTGAGCGCGCTGTGTCCCGGATATCCGGTCGTGTACACGATGTCCGGCATGAAGACGAGATAGCCGTTACTGACGTAATACGACGGATTGATCGAAGTGCCCGGCCCCGGCGCGCGGAACCCGTGCAGGCCCGGCGTGAGCCGCTCGTAAATGTAGACGAGCATCGGGTACTTCTTCTTCGGATCAAAGTTGTCGGGCTTCAGTAGCATGCTCTTCAAAGGCACGCCGTCAGTGTTCTTGAAACTGACGAGTTCGGCAGTACCCCAGGTGAACTTCGCCCGCTGCGCATCGCCGTCGCTCACTTTCCGAGGATTCTTGAAATTGATGTCGGTTACCCAGACGTCGAGAAATTCATCGAAGCGCGACGCGGTGAACATCAAGACATCGGCATCCCGCGCTTTTGTCGGATTGTTGTAGCCCTTGGCGCCCATCAGAAGCTTTTCCGGCAAGCCGCCGCCGATGCGTTCGCGATAGAAACCTTCATCGCGAGTCTCTTCGCTATCCGCGCGCAACAGGAGAGGCTTTGCCGGATCGATCGAGCGCTCTTTCGGATCGAGACGCACGTAACGTAAGGCGAGTTTTTCGCGGCGGCCAACACCATCGGTCAAATTCTTCGCGCCGCTGCCATCAGGCGAGACAACCCACACGTCGTAGCGGTCGTAAATCAGAACGTCGCGGTCGTCCTTCGTCCAACCGGCGAGGCCGTACGAGCCCGGCAAGTCAGGCGAGTCGTTGTCTTCATTGAAAAAGTTCACGCCGAGGCTTTTCGTCAGATTCACCATCCGGCCGTCGGCGACTGCATAAGAGTTCCAGTCTTTGCCGTCGAAGAAGATCGCGTACTTTGCGCCGGGGGACAAAGACACTCCGCGCTGTTTCTGCCGAACTAGCTTGCGCGATCCGTCCGAGGCATTGATGACGTAATAGTCTGAGTATCCCGGGTTGTGATCACTCTCTATTCGATAACCACGGTTGTCGCTGCCAACCGCAAAGCGGCCATCGACCGAGGGGTTGATGCTTTCCATCGATTCATCAGCAAGCTGCACGAATCTTTTTTCCTTCGTCAGGTAAACGGCACGATAGGAGCGTTGCCGCTCTTGCTCAGCGCGCACTCTTTGAATCGGCTGGATGTAGTCATCTTTCCAGTGCCACAAATCAGCGATGACCTTCTCGTCGGCTGATACTTCTTCGTCAGCACTCTTTTCCGGCTCGGGCGGAGGCGCGGCGCCGAGAAACAAACGACTGCCATCGAGCGAGAAACTGAGATTCGCTTTGTCGCTGACGACAAAGTCCCTGCGAAAGCCGGGCGAGGCTGAGGAAACAACTTCGACCGCCGGCGTCGGTGCTGCCGGGTTCGTATGATTGTTGCTTGCGCCTTCTCGTACCGTCGTCGCACTGCCGCGGTCCCATAGGTAAACCTTGAACTTCGGCTGCTTAGCTTCCGCGTCGTCGCGATCACTAATAAACGCAAGTTCCGTCTGTTCTTCATCCCAGGTCAGCTTCTGATATTTCCCTTTGCCGGAAATGACGGCGACCGGTGCGGCCTCGCTTTGGGTGGACACGACATAGACACCGTTCGTCTCTTCTTTTTTTGAAGACACGGTGAAGACCAGCGTCTTCGCGTCTTTGCTCAAGGTGTAATCGAGCACGTCGTTGAATGTTCGCTCAGCGCCCGTCGTCGTGTTTCGCAGGACGAGATCGGTGCCGTAGTCTTTTTTCTTACCGCTTGGAGGCGCGGGCATCCTGCCGGCAGTTGCGCCCGGTGTAGTCGCGCCCGCTGCCGCCGGCGGTTCTGACTTCGGGCTTTCCGCCGGCACGGCTGGCTTGCCGGAAATTGCGCTTTCGCGGGCGGTCGGACTGCCGCTGGGTGCTGGCCCTGCCGCTACTGGAGACGGATCGACCTTCGGACCTGGAGCGGCCGTCTTGCTCGCATCTGCACTCTCCCTCGCGCTCGGCTTTGCTTCCATCAAGTATGCGATGAAGCCCGCGCCATCCTCCGGCACCTGAAAGTTCTTCACCCGATCGGTCTTCGCGACTTGGCCACTGGACAAATCCATGAGGCCGAGGGCGGTCTTCGGCATTTCTTCAGGTCGCTTCTTTTCCTTCTTGGCTTTATTGAGGACAGCTTTCGCCGGCTCAATGCCGAACGCCACAAAGCGTGTGTCCGCGGTGAACCAGGGCCGCACGAGACGCGCCTGTTCAGCGATGAGTTCCGCGGAGCCCGGAATCGACACGTCGGGCGGCGGAGCGGGCGGCCGGTAGCCGCGAGGCGCGCGCCACTCTTTTCCGGTGGCGACATTGCGCACGACAATATCGCTGTCAGCGTCCTGCGCCATGTACGCGTACGCGACGAATTTTCCGTCGCGCGAAATCTGCGGCGAAACGATCGAGCGCCACGTGTCGTAGTCCTGATGAGTCAGCGCTCGCTTTGCCGGTGTGGCGGGTTTCTGAGCGAGGGCCGGCAGAAATACTGTGACCAGCAAGCTCAGAGTACAAATCAACGCACTACATTGGCGCGATAATCTACCAAAGCGCTTCATACTTTCACCTCACAGCGATTGTTGGTTTTCAAACTGTCGGAATGCGGGACAAGTTAACACGACGCGGGTTGAAGTCAAGCATTTTGCCTACCGATGAAATCGTCAGAAAGCGGGCCTGCAGGAGGTTAGTTTAGTGATCCACCGTCTTAAGAAACCTGCAGCAGGCACAGTTGTTCGGTGGACGCTCCCGCTGCATCGACGGCAATAACGGTAAAGTCAAACAGTCCGGAGGCGCTGGAGGCCCCGCTCACCATTCCGGTTGGTGAAAGAGTCATGCCTGGTGGCAGCGCCCCGTCCGCCAACGAGAAGCTAATAGGAGCTGAACCAAGAACCGTCGTCAACTGCTGTGCATAGTCAATGCCGACGACTGCATCCGGCAATCGCGACGGCGAAGTGAAGTAGGGTTTAGCAAATTTCTTACCTGCCAGGCCCGAGTTCCACACGGTAAAGATCTCATCCGCAGTCAGCGCGCGATTGTAAAGGCTCACTTCATCTATCAGACCCCGAAATGGATCCCGGACGATGTTGTTGTCTAGTCGAGCTCCAATGGTCACCGGCAGAGTGCCGGATTGATAGACAAACGGACTCACTATCGTCCCCACGGGGATTGCCTCAAATCCATTGAAGTAGAGCCGCTTGATTGTTCCGTCAAAGGTGGCTGCCAGATGTGTCCATTGGTTCAATGGAATCAAGTGCTCCTGGGAATTTGACGCTAGGCTGTTTCTACCGGCGGCCAAGTTGGTCCAGAACTCAAGTACGCCGAACCTCTTCAATGCCAGAGCCCACGCATGCCTGTCATTCGGGGATGCATAGGCGATGATTATTTGAGAGACACTGCTCGTCGGCACAGGCACGGTAGGAAACACCCACGCTTCGATTGTGAACTGCGACGGTCTAAGGCTCGGAGAATCGGGCACGCGCACGTGCACCTGACCATCGAAATTGAAAGCGCCACCAACTCTCCCATCGGCCGTGAGACTCGGCGCCGCCACGTTTTCTCCCACCTGAAAAACGCCGTGATGGCCGCCGATTAGATCATTGGCGTCAGTCTCGCCACGCCAAACGGCGAGCAAGCCGGGCGGTGGTTGCATCGCGGAAACAAACTTCGCCCTCACGGTTTTATTCTTATCCATGACGACGGTGACGGGGTTCCCGGTCAAGTCTTCTCCGACCCAGCCGGCAAAAAGGCTGGGCGCGACAGGCGTGGCGGTCAATGTCACCGTTTCGTTCAGGTCATAGCTCAGCTTCATCGGAGAGATCGCCACCGACCCGCCTTCGTCGCTGTAGGCGACCAATCGTGGCGGCGGTGAGGCATCAACTTTGGCTTTAGTGTCGAGCACTAACGCCGCAGGCTTGCTCGTTCGACTTGTCGCGCCTTTCTTGACCACGACCGTGTACTCGCCTTCGTTGGCAGCGCTGACGTTGGTTATCAGTAGAGTGTCTCGTTTAGCCTCGGGAATGAGCGCACCATTGAATCGCCATTGAAAGCCGACCAGGTGCAGATCGTCGACGACTACAGAAAACGACGCGGTGCCTCCCGGCTCGACAATACAGTTGGCCGGCTGCCCGACGATCTTCGGAAACGGCGCGGTAGATGCGCTTAGTCGGGTGAGATTGCCGCTGAGATCGTAATTGAAGCGCATTAATCCTCCCTAATTCAGGACACCGCCTGGTATGACGCTACGAACTCGGCTCTTAAAAACCGTGATCGCGATTCCATTGCTGACACCAGATCTTGTTTTGCTCGCAAGCTTTGAGATATGCATATCCACAGGCGGCCGCAATCTTGTCTGCAAACGGCCTCCCCGATACACCCACCAAACTGCAAACGATAAGTGCCCTTTCGAGGCAATCCCTTTCTTCCTGTTCACAATTTCGAGGCTCATCGGTTTCGATGCATTCACAAGGGAACCTCCAATCCCACTCGCATGCTAATCCCAAAGGGTCAGTATTGTTCACCGGATTATTTCGGGCGTAGGTGTAAAGATTCGGTCCCTGTAATAGTTCCGCATTCTCTAGAGGATCCCTCGACAGCCAGCGTCCCCATCCGACGTTATAAGCGCGGTACATAGAAAGATAGATAAAGGCCCAGTCATCGAAGAAGTACCCCGTGAATCTAAAGTCCGAGTTTATAGAGGCCAAGCCCTCGACGGTCTGTGGAAGTTGCTTTGTTATGCCATAAGGATCGTACTCGTAGCGGTCACGAACACCGCCGGCAGCATCAATGACCTCACGAATCGAACCCAGATGGTCGCGCGTGTAGAAATAGTCGCCGGAGAGTGGATGCGAGACGAGTTGGACGCCGTGTTCGAAGAACCTTTTCCGCAGCCTGCCGTCCGCTCGGCGCTCTTCGCAAATCTCGGCCTCGCACCAAACAAAACGACGGTCGGAAAGTGGAAGGCCATTATCCAGTTGGAGGATTCTAACCCTCCTCCCTTGCCAATCGTACGTGTATTCCGTCCGCCGGATCCTGGAAGGAGACTTATCCTGGAAGGCTACCAGGCGGTGTTCGGCGTCCCATTCGTAGGTCGCCACAGAACGGGGGTCACCTTCCCCTGTATCTGAGGTCAGTTGGTTCAGAGCATTGAACCTGGCTCCCGCTGTTTGATTGCCCACTCGCGTGCTGGTCCGATTACCCGCGGCGTCATATTTATATTCGATTTGCTTCGAAGCACTGCCAGCCTGAGACAGCCTCGCAGCCACCACTTGGTCTGCCTGATCGTAATCAAAGTTGTATGTCTTTGTCGGTTGCGTTCCCGCCTGTTGGGACCATGTTTTGATTTGTCTGGTGGCTGCGTCGAAATCATAAGAAAAGTCTGAGATGGGAATGGCCCCGTGGCGGTAGGTGATTCGTTCGAGACGGCGGTCGGCGAGCGCACGTCCATAATCAAACGTAGCCCTTAGACCTTTCGGATAGCTTATCGATTCAACGCGTCGGCTGCCCCCCTCGTACGTGTAAGCGAATGTTCCGAGCGCGTTGGTAGTACTGGCGATTCTTCCCAAAGAGTCAAACACCATGTCGGTCGCTGCACCGTTGATGCTGCGAGACACGACCCGTCCCATCTCGTCATAGTTATATGTGATGATGTTGTCCGCTGTGGGACCGACGAGCGATGCGATCATGCCCGCCCCAGGCGTCGGGAGGGGCGTGATCGGATGATAGTTGTACGTCGTCGTTCCCGTGCCGTCAGTGACTGACTTGAGCCGGAGGTGATTAGGATCGTAGGTGAAGCGGACGTTCGGAGTCGTTATTTTCGAGTTCGTATAGACTATCGCGCTGAGGGTGTCGTCGCGGTTGTAGTTGTATTGCTTCACCTGAAGCTTCTCGTCGATGACTTGTCGTAAGCGGCTCGTCGCGGGTTCATAACGGTAGGTGACTCTAGCCCCGCCCGGAAACTCTTTGTGGGTCTTGCGCCCCTGGACGTCGTGTCCCCATCTGGTCGTTCGCCCCAACTGGTCGGTGATGCTTTTCAGGTCGCCGCACTTGCACCACTGATAACGGACAACCCGTCCAAGCGGGTCAGTCTCCGTTATCATTTGCCGGACGTTATTAAACTCATACGTCGTCGTCCGTCCTGCCCTATCTCTCATGGCAGTCATGTCTAAACGGTCATAAGTAAACTGCACAAACGTGCTGTCCGGATAAGTCACCTTCGTTACGCGGTCAAGCGTGTCGTAATCAAAAGTTAGAGTGTGACCGTCCAAATCGGTTCTGGTGCGAACACGATCGAAACTGTCATACGTGTACGTAGTCACCGCGCCAGGCAAGGCTTCTTCAACTCTAGTCAGGTAACCATCGTCGTTGTAGGAATAAGTGGTCGATTCTCCTTTGGGATTGGTTTCCGTCAAAAGCTGTCCACGTGTGTTGTAGGAATAGGTAGTCGTCTGGCCCGCGGCGTCTGTGGATGTCAGCGGGAGGTGCTGGTCGTTATAGGTCTTTTGGGAGAGCAGTTGACTCTGACCCGCACGCGTCTGTCGGATTTCCAACAAGTCGATGCCATTATCGGCATAAAGGTAAGAGAAAGTTCGCCCCAGCGGATCAATCGTCTTCGTGACGTTGCCGAAGCCGTTATATTCATAGGTGTAGAGTTGGGTGAAGCCATCGTCGAGTACCCGGCCTACGTGAGCGGGCTTATTGGAATTACCGACGACGGCGAAACTGGTCTGCCCGGCATAGTCGTACCAGACGCGACCTTCGAGCGGCTCTTTGACGCTCTCAAGAATCCCTGAACCGACGGAGGGCAGGGCTGTGGCCTTGAGCCAATGATAGATCTTTGCCTTGGTGACGTCGCCACGGGCGGCGTGGGCAATTTTGCTCCAGTAAAATGTGTTGCGGGGACGAAGGAACGAGTTAGTGGTCCCCATCCCTCGCGGCACGCTTTGGGGCGGGTCAGTCTCGGGAATGCTCGTGAATTGGTTAAATTCGACGCGGTCGCTGTTGCCATCGGGATATAGGGTCTCAAGCCAGCGAGTGGTGCCGTTTTCGCGTTTGGTAAAGCTAGTGACGCCGTAGGCCGTGGTCAATGTGGTGATGAAATCTCCGGCGTCATAAGTGAATCGAGAAGTAAGGCCGATGACATCGGTGATCTGGGTGAGCCGGCCGGCACTGTCATAGTCAAAGGCAGCAGACCGTTGGAAGGGATCGGTGACTTTGGTGATCTTGTGAATGTCAGTCGGGTGATCGTAGGAAATGGTGGTGACTTGGCCGGTGGCATCCGTAATAGCGATTATGCGCAGGTTGGTATCGTAGGAGAGCGAAACGACGTTGCCGTGAGGGTCAATCAACTGCGTGAGAAAAATCTTCCGCGAGCTGCCTATGGAACCGTCGGGTTGACTGAAAATCTTCCTGGCGCCGTCGCCTGAGAGCATCTCATAAGACGTGGGCGAGGTACGTTTAAGCCTGGTCTGGTCGTATTTCTGAAACGTGTAGGTCTGGGCGGCACTATCAAATCCGGTGAATGTCCGCGTGCCGCCCCCCATGATGTAATACTCGACAGCAGCGGAAGGACTATTGGGATTGTCCTTGATATACGAGAGCCAGTCGAACGTCCATTTGGGACCGAAGTTAGAATAATTGAATGACGAGGGCTGAAAGGCGTCGCGCTGGTTGTAGCGAACTACGAACCGGACGGAGGGACCGATGGGCGGTGAGTAACCGACCGGCTCATCCTTAATATTCAAGCTAACGACCGTGAGATGCACGTGGTGGATAGCCAGTCCCTTGCAGTCGTCATCGCAGTCGTTGCCTCCCGGGGTTTGCTCGTCACATGGACCGGTGGGCCCAGGATCCTGCCTTTCCACAACCCCCTTGCCCCAAACCGTCTCGCCCTCCGAATTCTTCACCGGGCGCCAGCCCTGTGCCAGTTCTCCCGGCGGGATGAGGGAATAGCCGCTGGTTTCAGCTTCAAGTGCGTCTCTAGTAACCCATAGGTCATTCCCGAATGTGGGGTCTTCAAGAAGATAGAGTTCGCCTTCCTGGCGAACCAGGGCAGCATAATGGTCTAACTTCAAATGCACGACGGAAGGAACGATGAAATCGGCTTCTGGATCGCGGAAGGCCATTTGGAAGTTGAGTCCGAGTTGCCGCGACCAACCCTCGATTTGCCGGAGTGAGCAACCCTTCGGTGTGGATTGGTACGTCTCAATCAATTCGTCTTCAGGTCTCTCCGGATCAACCGAGAGCTTGATGCGATGCAGGGCGAGCGGCCCACAAAGGAAAGCGATCTCCGGCTGGTTCTGCATAGTCGAGAGACCCTCGCGCGCGCCGGTGATTCTCTCTGTGGCGGGGCCGGAAAAGCTACGACCCTCTACCGACTTGAGCAGCGCGTCGAGTTCCGCCATCTGTCCAAGGCGTGCGTGCATGTAAGCCAGCTCGCCCGCGGCGCGGTCAGCCAGGGCTTTCTCCTTCAACTCAGTTGCAGACTTGGCGAGTTGCCAGGCGCGACTCCACGCCTCCAACGCCTTCGAATAATGACCTGTGTTGTAGCATTCGAGGCCGAGATTTATCAGCAGCGCAGCGTCCCAGGGACACGTTGGATACTTCTCCAGAAAACTGGTCAAACCGGAGAAATCATCCGGGCCGGAACGGTTTGAATATTCTTCAAGCGCCGCAATCAGGGCGGCATTCTCCTCTGGCGTCGGCTCCGCGCCGATTGGTACTAAAGGTTCTTCGAAGAGACGGGTCAGGGAAATTTCATGGGACGTCGGGTTTGGTGAGAACATGATCAGCCCTCTGTTTGGGGACGGGAGGCTAACGAGGTTAGGACTCGTCAGCAGGCGCAATCACGCTGCGATCGGCACTGAAGATAGTCTCCGGCAAACTGAATGTCAATGTTCTTGAGCAGGAGGTTTGCGGCGGGGAACTGCCAACATAAACCAGGCTTGCTGGTTGAAGTTATCTCGTTGCAGGTCAACGAGTTGAAGGCCAGTCATGTGCAGCAATCGGGCATGAGCAATTCAAAACGCACCAAAGCACGCCATAACTGGTTTGGTTGGAGTTCTGGTTGTCGCCGGCTCGTGAATTTAGAACAACTGGAATTTGATCGTCAGATACTTCTTCGGGTTCTGCCGAAAGTCGTAAAGCAGTTTCACGCCTTCCGAGGAAAGGTTGTTGACGTTGTTGTAGAGCGCTTCGTCGTTAATCAGCTTGCCCAACGTGCCTTCGCCGCGCTGCGCTCCGGCAACGACATTGTCAATTCGTTCGGCCGTCGTGTTGAAGCGCGCAATCGCCGTGCGCGCATCGTTGTAGATCGCTTCGTCCTTCACCAGCTTGCCCAGCGTGCCACGACCGGCATTAACGTCCGCTACGATCGCATCGATCTTACTCATTGAGCTGTCTACGCGGTCGGTGAGGCGATTGACCTTGATGTAAAGCTCGTCACTCGTAAGAAATTTTCCCGCCGAACCGCGACCGGCGCGAATATCGTCGGAGATCAACTTGAGATTGGCCGCGATCGAGTTCGCGTTGTTATAGAGCGCATCGTCATAGATGAGCTTGCCGGCTGAACCTTTGCCGCTCTTGATATGCTGCGCCAGTTCTTCGATGTCGCGCACGGTTGCGTTCAAGTTGTTGTAGAGCGACTCATCGTTAAAGAGCCGGCCGACCGTGCCCTTGCCTTCGCGCACGTCCTTCACAACTTCGTTGAGCTGATCGGAAAGTTTGCCGAGACGATCGGCCAATTCAGTACCGCGAGTTGCCAGGTCACTCATCGTGTTGCCCGACGTTGAGGGCAAAAGATCGCCATCTTTCACCGGCGCGCCAAGCGCTGTTCCGGGCGTAATGTTCACCATCATTTCGCTGCCCAAAAGGCTCGGCGAGGCTTGTTGCGCCGTCGAGTCGTTGCGGATGCGATCGTTTGCCGGCACGCCATCAATGTTGGCGTTGATGGTCATGTAGACTTCAATCTTCTGCGGATTTGGCCCCGGCCCAACTTCCGACGCGGTCATCAGCCGGATGCGATCGACTTTGCCGATACGCACGCCCGCAAGGCGCACTTCCGATCCGTCGCGCAGGCCGTTTGCGTCGGTGAAACGCGCGCGGAGTTGCAGGCTCCGGGCGAACGGGTTCAGCGTTCCCGACGCGTTCAGGATAAGAACGATCAGGACCGCGAGCGCAATCAATACGAGCAAGCCGACGCGCAGCTCAGCTAAACCGACTTTTTTCCGGGTTGGTGGTGGCATAAGTACAGCAAGGATGAAGGATGAAGGATGAAGGATGAAAAAATGAACTCATCGATCAAGCCAACATTTGCTTCGTCCGTGTTCCTTTCCGTTTAATTCCAGAGGCCGGGTCTGCGACGAAGGCTTTCATCCTTTCGCCTTCATCCTTCATCCTTGCCTTTCAGTGTCCGCGCAGAAACTTTTGAATATACGGATTTTCAGAGCGCCGCAGGCTTTCGTCGGTGCCGCTGAAGATGATTTTCCCGTCGCTCATCATGATCACTTTGCTGTTAATCAAGCAAAGCTTTTCGCCTTCCTTCTCAAAGACGACTTCGCCGGCTTCGTTCACGACGGCGTATTCGGAACATAGATAGCCGAGATTGTTCATTTCGTGCGTCACGAAAATCGAAGAGACGTCTTCCAGGTCCCGCAACTTCATCGCCAATTCGCAAATCGTGCGCGCGGTCGGCGGATCCAGGCCGGCCGTTGGCTCGTCGAACATCACAATCTTCGGATCGCCGACCAGCGCCCGCGCGATGCCGACGCGACGGCGCATGCCGCCCGACAATTCGGAGGGCATCTTGTCGATAGCTTGTTCGAGATTGACGAACTGGAGCATGCGACGCACTTCGCTTTCGACTTCATCTTCGGGCACCCGGTGCTCATGCAGTTTAAATGCTACGTTGTCGTAAACCGAAAGCGAATCAAACAGCGCGCCTTCCTGGAAGATCATCCCGATCTTCTTGCGCACGCTCATCATGTCAACTTCCGAATAGTGGGTGATGTCTTCACCATCGACTAACACCTGGCCGCTGTCTGGCTTTAACAGCCCGAGTACGAGCTTAATCGTGGTTGATTTTCCACAACCTGAGCCGCCCAGAATAATCTTCGTCTCGCCCCGGTTCACCTTGAAGCTCAGGTTATCCAGCACCTTGCGATCATCGAACTCAATCGTCACATTGCGGAATTCGATGGCCGGGATTATGCGCTGCGAGTCGTCAACTTCACGAAAGGTGGAGTCGGCAGCGTCGTCACTAATCCCTGATTGGTGAATTGCGGATTCCGTGATCATGGATGAGCTCCCAAAATGAGCTGGAGCGCTTTCGCGAGAAAGAAGTCAGCGATGATAACTATAATCGAAGCCGTCACGACCGCGGAAGTCGTTGACCGCCCGACTCCAACAGTGCCCCCATCAGTTTTCAAACCCTTGTGACAAGCAATCGTGCCCATCAGGAAAGCGAACACCAGTGGCTTGATGACGCCACCGATGATGTCCTCAGTCTGGATCCCGTTGCGCACTGAACTTACAAACATCGATGACGGCAGACCGTAGAGCCACGTGGAAACCGTCCAGGCGCCTATGATTCCCACCGCGTCGGCAATTAAAGTCAAAAGCGGCAGCGTGATGACGAGTGCGACAATCCGTGGCGTTACGAGCTTGCGAATCGGATCAGTTCCGAGCGCGCGCATGGCGTCAATTTGTTCTGAGACGACCATCGAGCCGAGTTCGGCTGAGATCGCAGATACGACACGGCCCGTGACCATCAACGCCGTCAGCGTCGGTCCTAATTCACGGATCAGGGCCACGCTGACCAGATAACCGAGCTGACTAACTGCTCCGTACGATGCGAGCGTCTGATATGTCTGCAGGGTTAGCACGCCGCCGGTGAAGAACCCGGTCAGCATGATGATGGTCAGCGAGCCGACACCGATACTGTCCATCTGCGCGAACGTTTCGGGCCAGTAGCGGGGCTTGCGAAAAACTCCGGCGACGGCACGCGCAACCAGCAACGCCATTTCCTGTAGTTCGAGCAGCAGGCGCGTGAAGATGTTCATGCGTTAGTCAGAACCGCCGGTCGGTTAGATCAGTTTCAGTTAGCCGCAAAGGCAGGACATTAGATTAGGGTGTAGGGGATAGGGTGTTGGGTGTAGCCGATGACCGTGTTGTTCTTGAATTCGTTAATCACGCCACCCGGAACGTTGTTATAAAGCGTCGCGCGGCCCACACCCTATCCCCCACACCCAACACCCTGATTTACAGAGCGCCTATAATGCGCAAACGAAACGGCTTGCGTCAAGGATGTTGGACTTGGCTATTCGTTTCTTAGCCCTCTACCTTTGGGAGAGGGTTGGGTGAGGGAGCGCAGCTTTAGGGCGACCCACTTACTCTACTCACTCTTCAGGCTTCGCCCTGGGGGCGGGGGCTGTCACACGCATGCGCTCCTCCACTGATTAACGACCTTGCTTCGTGACAGCTGGATTCTATTTTGTTCTTCGCGAGGCGAAGCCTCGCAGCGTAATCAGGAAGGTGGTTTACTAAAGCTCCGCTCCCTCACCCGGCCCTCTCCCAAAGGGAGAGGGAGAAAGAAGTCGCTGCACTTCAATCGCTAAGATTTTACTGAGGTCTTTGCTGTTGCTGTTGTCGCATCAACCTTCGCTGCCGCGGCGTGAGCGGTGTGGTCTGATTTGGCCTGAGCGCATTCTGGTCACGACCGAGGCCCCGCTGGTTCTGTTGATTGCGACGTTGCGTCTGCGCCTGGGCCCGCAACTGCCTGAGCTTCATGCGCTGTTCCTGAGTCAGAACCTGCAGGATGCGCGCTTCGGTCAGCGAGCGAAGCCGAATCGTGGTGGCTTGTGCGTCCGAAACTTCCTTTGAACGTTGTTCGATCAAAGCCTCATTCGGCGTTGGCGACTGGATCGCTTCCGACAAGGCCCGGTGGGCCAGACGCAATCTGCGAGTGGCGGCCTGCCGCTCTTCGGCCATCTCGTCATAGATCGCCTGGATTCGCTCTTCCTGGTCAGGCGTAATGTTAAGCGGCCTGAGCATCTGATCAATCTGATTCATTTGCCGCCGCTGCTGCTGAACGACGTCTGTCGATGTCGCTTGTGGTTGAGGCGTCTGTGCGCGCAGTGAACCGCTAGCGACGAGCAGGACGCCGGCGGCGAAAGTCAACAACGCGATTGGGGCTTTTCTCATAGTCATACCGTCCTTCGATTCGAACGTCTTACTGGTTCGGATCTTCTCCTTCGGGCAACACGAAAGGCAGTTCTTCCTCGCGAAGCGGAATCAATCCCAGGTCCGCCGCCAACTGCTCGCGTTCTTCACGCGTCAGCTTGTTAGACGGCTGAGTTCTCGGGCGCGAGCGACGCGTCGCAAATTGCGTTTGCGGTTGCACATTATCGTTTGCCGGCCGGGTTACCTGTTCACGTTTCCCTTCAGTTGATTGGGCGATTTGTTCAGCTTGCTTCCGAACTGCTTCTTGAAATTGTGCCTCAGTGTACTTCTTGTCGTCATCGCGCGCGGTCATTACTGGTTGCTGCCAGGTGCGCGTAACCGCAAACACAATCAGTGCGCACAGCAACAGCCCCGCGAACGCTGTCGCGCCGCGCAACCAAAGCGGCGACACTGAGAAGAACTCGCGCAGCGCAGCCAGCGCCGAAAGCTTGCGCTCGTGCCGGACAAACTCGCCAGTTGCGGCCACAGCACTTGCCGCGCTGGTAGATTGAGGAACCTGAACGACGCTGCCAATTGCTTCATTCCGCCACGTGACAATCGAATCGTGCACCTGATGGAAAACCGTGAACTCGGCGCGGCACGCGTCGCACTGCCGCATGTGCGCGGAAAAATCGCGCGCTTCTTCGGCGGTCGCTTCGCCGTACAAAGATGTCACCAGGTCTTCGGCCCGATGACAAACTGGTCGCTCGTTTATGTTCTGCATGACAACTTCCTCAGCCGGACAAGTCCGCTTCTAAAGATCAACTACGCTTTCGCCTGGCCAAACTTTTGCAGGCGCATCTGCAACTGTCTGAGCGCCGTGTAAAGGCGGCTCTTAACCGTGCTCAACGGCACGCCCAGCACGTCTGAGATTTCCTGAAACGTCAGCTCCTCGAATTCTTTCATCACCACCACCTGGCGCAAGTCCGGTGGGAGAGCAATGACCGCCTTACGAACGGCGAAGCTAATCTCTCCGTGTTCGGCCGCGCGCGCCGGTGAAACTTCGGCCGGCAAAGCAAAGACCGCGGCGTTCTTCTCAGCTTCGTCTTCCAGCGCCGTTTCGCTGCGAACCTTCGCGCGCCGCTGGCGAGTAATGCACTGATTCACCGCGATGCGATGCAGCCACGATGAAACCTTCGCTTCGCCGCGAAAGCCCCGCAGGTTTCGGAACGCCGCCAGAAAAGTTTCCTGCGTGGCGTCGCGCGCATCCTCTTCGCGTCCCAGCATGCCGAACGACAGCGCGAAGATGCGACGCTCCCAGCGGCGCACAATTTCGCCGAAGGCCTCCGGGTCCCCCGACAAGGCGCGTTCAACCATCTGTTCGTCAGTCGTGACCGTTTCCATTCGGTTCGCATCACCCGGAGCGAGCCGCCCAAATGCGCGCACCAAACAGCCGTGCGCTCAATGTTTTAGACGCCCCGCCTTCATCGGCAGTTGAGAAAGTATCGCACGGACGCGGAAAAAATTTGCCAACAAAGTACAAAGCAGCAGGCTGCCGGGATAAGCCTAGCCTCCACTTATCCCGTTGACGCGAGACTGATGAGGAGTATATTTGCTTCTAATTCTCCCCCCACCCCTCATTGGAGGTTTCTATGCGGCGAATTGTTAGCGCGTCATCGTTAGTAGCGCTTGTGGCAATCGTTTTAAGTTTTGCCATTTTGGGCGGTTATACT
This sequence comes from Pyrinomonadaceae bacterium, assembly GCA_049273695.1. GTDB lineage: Bacteria > Acidobacteriota > Blastocatellia > Pyrinomonadales > Pyrinomonadaceae > UBA11740. The sequence continues at coordinate 23,167 of JBASRE010000049.1, read as the reverse complement.
CAACACTCGCGATCCCAACAACCGCGTCAAGACATCGATACGAGCCACTTCCCAACAACTGAACTCGGGGTAACGCCGAGCGACGCTAAGGAACGGGCACGCTGGCAGGCCAAAAGCAAGAAATACAACCGAAAACATTCTGCCCCAATTAGCGAGGCCAGCGAAGGGAGTTATCACATAGTGGATTGGTACGTGGGGTTACCAGCTTTCCCCGTTGCGCGAAGCGCCGCCATCGTCACCGGGGAGGTTACAGAAGCAAGGGCATATCTTTCCGAGGACGGAACGAATATCTATTCCGAGTTCTCGATCCAAGTAGGCGAAATTCTCAAAAACGATCCGCTTGACCCGGTTACCGCCGGAGTGCCGCTCTTTGCGGAGCGCGAAGCTGGGCGCGTGAGATTACCATCCGGAAAGATCGTCACCGCCCGGGTCGTCAATCAAGACATGCCTCGACCCGGCAGAAGGTACGTATTTTTTCTAATGCGCGGAAGTTTGACTGAAAGCGACTCGAAGGGCCTACATTTGCTAACAGCTTATGAATTGCGCGAAGGCCGCGTGCTTCCGTTGGACAAGGTCTCAGAAAAGCACCCAATCAATCAGTACAAGGGCAAAGCGGAGCAAGAGTTTCTGACGGAATTGCGCGCTTTCATCGTGGACTGTCCGACGATCACTGTCGCATGCCCTGCGGACCGAGGTCCGATTGAATTCACGGCCACCGTATCACCGGAGAATGCAGGCTTGAAAGTTACTTTTCAGTGGACCGTGTTGTCGCGCGGGGAAATAACATCTGGTCAGGGCACGTCCAAGATCACTTTGGATGCTGAGCGAAATGGAAACAGTTTGGGCGCGTCGGTTGAAGTCCTTGGGCTTCCAGCTAAATGCCTCAACACAGCGTCGTGCTGGTTTTCGCACTTCTGATGCCGGCGTACACATAGCACCTCGTTGGACCGAAGCGGCGGAAGAATGGCAGCTATCTGTCAGGTGATAGCCCTCGGCCGAAACAATCCACCGCCCAGCAAACTCTCATTATGAACGCGCTCCGAAACCATTTCTTTGCCTCAATGGCCATTTTGGTTGCTGCGGTGTTCTGTATCGTGGCAACCGTCGAACTCAGGCGCGTCACTTCCCAATCTCCTTGCAACTGCACTGTGCCCCGCCTCCCTCCGGATAATCGCGATCGATTCGCCCAAGGTTCACGTAAGCGTCTATCTTGATGCCAGCACCGGCTTCAACGACATGGAACAGCAAAATATAAAAGCGGGGTTTGAGGATTGGAACAATCAACCCAATAATTCCGGGGTTCGATACAATGTTTACACAACGGCGAATCCTCCGCCTGCCGGGATGACGACCGCGAGTCTGCCACCCGCCAGGACTGTTAATACGATCATCGCTCGTTACGAAGATCGCCCTGGCGGGAGCGGCAAGCGAGCCTTGTAATGTATGCCAGCGGAAGTTCGGCCTACGGTGAACTGACTTTTTTTCAGCAATTAAGATATGTGCATGAAGCGGCTGCCCCAATTCATGTAAGGGTAACGGCTAGACACGAGGGAGGGCACGGCTTCGGACTCATGAATGCTGACAATTGTCCGCCGGCAGCAGCATTATGGGCCCTGATAGCCCGCATGAAGTTTTCATAACGAACTGCGACAATGCGGCTATCAACAACGATCCGGCGTATCCGGCCCCCACGCCGATGGCAACGCCAACACCGACGCCTCCACCGCCACCACCACCTCCTCCGTGTTCTACGACTTATTGCGTCGCGCCGGGCGACTGCTGTTGGATCTGCAGTGCAACGGGGGAATTTGTATGGAGTCATTCGGTTGTCCTCCCGACTGTCCTGGCCATTGCTTCGACGGGTTGTGCACGCAGACGCCGATAGTGATTGACACGCTCGGCAATGGCTTCAAGCTGACTAGCCTCACCGGCGGTGTGCGTTTTGATCTGAACGCCGATGGAACCGCCGAACGACTGTCGTGGACGGCGGCTGGTAGTGATGATGCGTGGCTCGCGCTAGACCGCGATGGTAACGGCGCGATCGATAATGGCACGGAATTGTTTGGCGAGTTCGCTCCACAGTCACAAGCACCTGCAGGCTTGACTAAGAATGGATTCCTCGCGCTTGCTGAGTTCGACAGGACCGAAAATGGCGGTAATGGTGACGCCATAATCTCAAAAGGCGACGCGATCTTTTCGTCGTTACGGTTGTGGCAAGACGCCAACCACAATGCCATTTCAGAAGTTGGAGAGTTGCGCAGCTTAAAGCGACTCGGTCTCAAGTCCATCGACCTCGATTACAAGGAGTCGCGGCGCAGAGACGAACATGCAAACTGGTTCCGTTATCGTGCCAAGGTCAAGGACACTCGAGATGCCCAAATGGGACGCTGGGCCTGGGATGTGTTCCTGAGAACGGCTCCCTGACCGCCAAATCCGCAAAACTAAACAAAATAAAGCCATTGACAGTCGTGTGAGCCAACCCCTAATCTCTAAAAGGTAAGGCCGCGAGGGCCTTTCCTTTTGCCCTGTCATCCCGTCCTCGCCTGATTTTCCACGTCCCATACCCGGACTGTGTTCGAACGTTTGCGCCGAATTCGCCTGCTCTATGTCGTCCTGGCAGTGTTGCTGCTGGTCGGCCTTTTGCCGCTGGTCGTGGCCGGCATCATGGTATCGCGCCGCAGCGCGGAAGAGTTGCGCGCGATCGAAGGCCGATATCAGGCGCAACTGGTCCAGGGCAAAGCGCGACAGATTGAGTTGTACGGCCAGCGCTATCGCGACGTCGTCAGCGGCCTGGCGAGAGGTTTCGAGTTTGCTGGTGGTGTTCATTCACTGACAGATGCCGGCTCACGCGTCCGTTTGCAGCGCACGCTTCAGGACGATCCAAATTTGATCGCGCTGGCAATCTGTCCGGTCAAAGGTGAGATTCATCGCGCCTTTCAACCCGACGTCATTCGCAAAGAGGAAGTCGATCAACGCGTGAGCGAAGTTCTCGCGCGCATGAACGGTCGGGGCGTCATCGTCGGCCGCCCGCAAATAATTCGATCCGGTCAGGAGATGGGTTTGACGATCGCGGCTCCGGTGATGGATGGCGATCAAATAATCGCCGCCGTCGTCGCCGTCGTTTCGTTTCAGGAAGCCTTCAAAACAGTTCAGTCGTCGAAGAGCGGCCGTGAATTGCTCGATGCCGGATTGCCGATCGTTTTTGTCGTCGATCAAAACGGAAAAGCGGTTGCGCATCCCGATGCCGCCATCGCTTTCGCCGAGCGACCGATGACCGATCTTAAAGTCGTACAGGACTGGCTTGAGTCAGGTTCGCAGGTGCAGTCCGCGCTTTCGCCGTTCGCGCTCGAGCGCGATGGCAAGTCTGTTTCGATGCTGGGTTCATACGCGACGGCGGAGCTCGATCCGAACTCTCTGCTGGCAGTCATCGCGATTCAGGATGAGTCGGCGGCGCTGGCTTCGGTGCGCGACATGCGCAACCAGGTTTTCTTTGTGAGTTTGCTGGCGGCGATGCTCGCGCTTATTTGCGGATTCTATTTCGCTGAGAAGCTGACGCGGCCGGTGCGTGAACTGGCGGCGGGCGCCACGCGCATCGCCGGCGGCGACTTTTCGCAGCGGGTCAAAGTTCTGGGTCGGACGGAATTAGGGGACCTCGGATCGTCATTCAATCAGATGACGGATCGGCTCGAGCGTTTCGTGCTTGATTTGCAACGCTCGGCTGAGGAGAACAAAGAGCTGTTTCTGGGGACGGTCAAAGCGCTCGCGGCGGCCATCGACGGCAAGGACCCTTACACGCGAGGCCACTCAGAGCGCGTGTCGCGCTTTTCGGTGGCCACGGCCGAGGGTCTCGGTCTCGACGAAGGAGCAATCGAGAAGATCCGAATCAGCGCGCTGCTTCATGATGTCGGCAAGATCGGCATCGACGATCGCATTTTGAAAAAGCCCGCGGCGCTGGACAATCAGGAATTCGAAATCATGAAGACGCACCCGCAGAAGGGCTACAAGATCATGTCGCAGATCCCGGCCATGCGCGAATTCCTGCCGGGCATGTACATGCATCACGAGATGATCAACGGCCAGGGCTACCCGCAAGGTTTGAAAGGCGAAGAGATCCCGATGCAGGCGCGCATCGTTTCGGTGGCCGACACGTTCGACGCGATGACCACGGAACGCCCGTATCAAGCGGCAATGGAACTTGAGGCTGCGCTGACGCGTCTGAAGAGCTTCGTCGGCACGCGTTACGATGCACGCGTGGTCGCTGCCTTTATCGCGGCGTGCGAAGCAGGAAAGATTCGCCCCGGCGTAACCCGCCTGAAACGAAATCAAAGCGACTACACGACCCCAACTTCTCAATCGATTTTCACGTCTACTCCGGATTCCGTTATCGCCGTCAGCTAAATCCCGGACGGGAGCGCAGGAACAATTCCTCTTAGCGTTTAAGAGGCGGGCTACCGCTCGCCCTTTATTTGCGATGGTGCGGGCAGTAGCTCACCTCTAGACGAAACGAGTTTCGCTCGCTTTCCGGGCTTTACCACATGCAAGTGTGCGCTTACGTCAAGTCGTTCTGCGCATGCTCGGCTGACGTGAGCGTTTCTGCCACGTATAATCGGAAAAATTTTAGTTAGCAGAAAAACGAATGCCTTTTTGGAGAAGAAAGAAAGACGAGTTTGTGTCGCTTGGGCTGAACACGCCGGCTGCGCCTGAGCCGATCACGCCTATTGCGCCCGAGCCGGGCACGGCGCCGCCACCTACAACATCGTCACCGCCGCCCATCGCTACTGAGCCCAACACGGCGCCGGAACCGTCGCCACCGGCAGGCGTAAACCCGACCGTGAGGGAGGGTGTGAATGGGGGCAGGATACCCGCGCTCCCAAAGCCTCTCGAATCGCAGCCTTCAACACCATGGCAGACTTCGGTCCTCGGTCTCGATCTGTCGATTGAGCAACTGCAGGCGCGCGAAGCGGCGTTGGAGCAGGAGTTCTCCGCGCGTTTTCGTCGCGCGGTGTCAGCAACGCGCGAGTCGCTGTCGCAAAGAATCGATACGGTTTTCGCCGGCGCCAAGAAAATTGATGCTGAGCTGCTCGACCAACTTGAAGAAGCTTTGATTGCCGCCGACATCGGCGTGCCGACGACGCTGCACGTGCTGGAAACTGTTCGGCGCGGTATCAGTCGAAAAGAAATCGATGACATCGATAAGCTGAAGCACGCAATCAAGTCCGAGTTGCTGACGATCCTGCAGGGTGCTGAAAAGCAGGGCGTCGCTTCGGAAGCGAGCGTGCCGGAAAATATTTCGCCGTACGTGATGATGATTGTCGGAGTGAATGGTGTGGGTAAGACAACGACGATCGGCAAGCTCGCCCAGCGAATCAAAGCCGAAGGCAACGACGTTTTGATTTGCGCGGCGGACACGTTTCGCGCGGCGGCGTCTGACCAGCTGGCAATTTGGGCCGAACGCACCGGCGTGCCTTTGATTCAGCAGAAGCAGGGAACTGATCCCGCGGCGGTTCTGTTCGATTCGATGAAGGCGGCGAAGGCGCGCGGGTCAGACGTGCTGATTGTTGACACGGCGGGCCGGCTGCACAACAAATCAAACTTGATGGCTGAACTCGAGAAGATGAAACGCGTCGCGGGCCGTGAAGTGGAAGGCGCGCCGCACGAAACGCTGCTGGTTGTCGATGCAGTGACGGGACAGAACGGATTGGAGCAAGCGCGTCAATTTCTGAAGATCGCGGGTGTTACCGGAATCGTTCTGACGAAACTCGACGGCACAGCCAAAGGCGGAATCGCCGTCGCGATCGCCAAAGAACTCGGTCTGCCGATTCGCTACGCGGGCATTGGCGAGAAGGTTGACGACCTCGTCGTGTTCGATTCCGAGCAGTATGTGAACAGTCTTTTCAATTGAGGGAACTCCTTAATACGTCCCGTTTGTCACATAGGACCCATAGGTCACATGAGACATATGGGACAGATGTGTGTGTAAGCGCCAGAGGACCGCAATGAACAATTTCTTTACTCTCCCTCCCACGGAAAAAAGAAAACAGTTCGAGCTGCGCGCCCTCGCGTTACGCGACTTCGCGGGCGTGCGGTCGGACGAAGCTCTCGATCCGTTTGCACTCGCAGAATTCGCCAGGCTCCTCGTCGTTGACTTCGATCAGATAAAAGATCTTTCGGCCGAGTCGCGCGAGCACTTGTTAGGCGACGGGATGAACGATTGGTCGGGTGGCGCTTGCTCGAGACCTTTGCCGAACGGCTGGCGCATCGTGATCCTCAATCCCGCGCACGGCATTCAAAGGAATCGGGCGACGCTGATGGAAGAGATTTCGCATGTGTTTCTCGGTCACAAAGCGAATCGGCTGGCGGTTGTAGTGGATGGCACTGATGAGTCTAAAGAGAGTGAAAGGAAAAATAAGAAAGAGTTAGCTGCTCAAACCGTAAGCCCTCACCCTAACCCTCTCCCAAAGGCAGAGGGAACCGAAAGCGGACGTAAGATTCTGACCCGTGACTACAATAAATCGGATGAAGAGGAGGCGTACGCTGTCGGCGCAGCGGCCTTGGTTCCGTACGCCGCCTTGCGACGCCTCGTGCTCGCCGGCCGTTCCGCCGAAGAAATCGCCCGGCGCTTTCGTGTCAGCAGGCCGCTCGCCGAATACCGCATCAAAGTCACGCATCTTTGGGCCGCTTACAAAGGTGCTTCTGCCGCGACGACTCAGCACGTATAATCAGAGACGTTGAGATCGCTCGGCTGCTTCTCGACCTTTCTTTATGGCCTCAACCACGCAAACTCCAACAATAGGCTTGTCGGTTGTGGACAAGTTGCGAATGCTGCTCGACATCACTAAGACGATCAGCCGCTCGCTCGATCTTCAAGAAGTTGTAAATCTGGTGATGGACACGCTGGACTCGCTGATTCCGTACGACGCGGCTGGCATCTATCTCGTGAAATGTTCGCGGCCGTTCGCGGAATCGGATGGGGTGCTCGATGAGACGTGCGTCTTTCACACCGAAGCCGTGCGAGGTTATGACATCGCGGACATGCAGGAACTGCACCTGAAGATGGGTGAAGGCCTGATCGGGCACGTCGCGTTGAGCGGCAAGCCATTCACCTCGCCGGACGTTCGCAAAGAACCGCGATACGTTAACGCGCGCGCGCGGACCCGATCCGAAATGGTGGCGCCGATTATTTCAAACCAGGAAGTCATCGGCGTGTTCGATCTCGAGAGCGATGAGCTTAACGCTTACGACGAGCACGACCTGGAAGTGCTGATGCTGCTGGCTTCACAGGTGGCCATCATCATCGAGAAGGTGATGCTGCATGAACAGTTGATCGAGAAGCAGCGGCTCGAGACGCAACTGGAAATCGCGCGGCAGGTGCAGCTCGAGTTACTGCCGGCGAAAGATCCGCAGCTCGCCGGGTTCGACATCAGCGCGTACAACTTTCCCACCGAAGAGGTTTCGGGGGACTACTACGATTGGGTTCAGAGCTACGACGATCAGATTGGAATTGTGATCGCCGACGTTTCAGGTAAAGGCGTGCCGGCAGCGTTGTTGATGGCGTTTCTGCGCGCCAGCCTGCGTGCCGCCTCGCATATCGGGTACGCGCCCCACATTTCGATGGCGAAAGTTAACTACCTGCTTTGGGAATCGATCGAGCGAAATCAGTTTGTCACTGCTTTTTACGGAATTCTCGACGCTACCAATCGGACGCTGGCGTACTCGAATGCCGGCCACAATCCACCGTTCCTGATTGACGCGAACGGAGACGCGCACTTTGAAGAGCGCGGCGGCGTGCCGCTGGGAATGTTTCGCGACTCGCGTTACTACGAATACTTCGCGCCCATCCAGCCCGGTCAGATCTTTGTGCTGTACACTGACGGCGTTACCGAAGCGTTCAATTCTGACGGAGAGGAATACGGTCGCGAGCGGCTGGCTGATGCCGTGCGCCGTGCGCGCGCTCTGCCGGCGCGTGAACTGATTAATTTTCTTCACCAGGACCTGATGGACTGGACCGATGGCCTCGGCTCTCATGATGATGTGACGTTCTTTATCGTGAAGGCACTTTAAGATTGAGATCAAACGATGAGCACCGTTCAATCCCCGGTTGAATCAACGGCCCCGCAAACGTCTCTGAACCTCGTAAGCATCCTTCAGAAGATGCTCAGCGTCTCGGACAAGGTCAGCGATCTAATTTTCTCGCCCGGTCGCGCGCCCCAGGTCGAACTGGTCGGCAAACTCCAACCGGTGGACATTCCGGGTCTGGACAAACTTACGCCGCCGCAAACCGCAGCCATCGCCAAAGTAATCATCGGTGGTCACGAAGAAGCTGCCCAGAGTTTAGAGAAATATGGGTCGGCAGACCTTTCGTTCAGCGTGCCGAGTCTTTGCCGATTTCGCGTGAACATCTTTAAGCAACGCGGCACACACGCGATCGTCATGCGCGTAATTCCGACGCGGCCACCAAACTTCGAGGACTTCAATCTGCCGCCGCAAATGCGCGACATCGTCGAGCTGAAGAACGGTATCGTGCTCGTTACCGGACCGACCGGCAGCGGTAAGAGCTCGACGCTCGCCGCAGTCATCGATCTCATCAACCAGACCAAGTACTACCACATCGTCACGATCGAGGACCCGATTGAGTTTTTGCACATGCACAAGAACTCGACCATTCACCAGCGAGAGCTGCATTCGGACACGCCCAGTTTTGCCTTGGCGCTGCGCGCCGCCCTGCGGCAGGCGCCCAAAGTAATCCTCGTCGGCGAGATGCGCGACCGTGAAACCATGGAAGTCGCCATGGAAGCCGCCGAGACAGGCCACCTGGTGCTTTCGACTTTGCACACCATCGACGCGGCGAAAACGGTCGAGCGCATCATCGGCGTTTTCCCGAAAAACGAAGAGAAAATCATCCGGACGCGTCTGTCACAGTCATTCCGGTACATCGTCTCGCAACGGCTCTTGCCCCGCGCTGACGGTAGCGGCCGGGTCGCCGCCATGGAGATTCTCAAAGCAACGTCACGTACGCGCGAATACATCGAACGCGGCGAGTCCGAGGGCAAGTCACTGATGGACGCGATGGAGCAGGGCGAGATGGAAGGCATGCAGACCTTCGACGGCGAGATCGAAAAGATGATTCGCGCCGGCACAGTTTCCAGGGAAGATGGACTCGCGTACTCGTCGAACTACGGCAACCTGCTGCTGAAGCTGGCCGACTATGGCGAGGGTGGTGGCGCGAAAAAAGAGCCCGAACCTGCCGTGCCATCGATGCTGGATATGATCGAACCGTAAGGGGCGGTTCTGTAAGCGACAAGTCAGATGTTCCGAGGTCTACGACGTCGTCGCTCTCCACTGATCGTTTGCGCGCTTGTGCTCGCAGCGGCGCTGGTCCTCAGCTTTATCCCTGCCTCAGCTTCAGTCGCATCATTTCAGTCAAATCAAGGTCTGCGCTTCGAGCTGCCGAGTAACGGAAATCTCCGCGTCGAAAATTTGCGCGGAGTTGTCATTGCTGAAGTGTGGAGCGAGCCATACGTTTCGATCGCTGCCGTCACGGATACCGGTGAGGCGATTCGCTCGCCGGCCATCATCGAGTCATCGGACGGGCTGCTCTCAGTTCGAGTCCCTCGAGGCACGGCAAAAGCCGCGGCCGTCAATCTTGAGCTGCGAATTCCATCGCGCACTCACGCTGCGCTCTTCACCGGCAACGGGTCAGTGGAAGTGCGCGGGCTGCCTTCAGCCTTGCTCATCCAAACTGTTTCCGGCGAAATTCGCGTTGACGTCCCGAACTCGGCGAACGCCACGCTGGTCGCAGAATCGCGAACGGGTAACGTTTCTTCGTCAGTGCCGAGCGCCGCGGCTTCACAATTCCAAAGGCCACAGTTGCGCGCGCGTTTAGGCAAGGGAGGCGGCGCCGTTCGCTTGTTCTCGCAGGCCGGCAACATCGTGCTTGCGCCGCAACAGAGAGCCGTCGATGTCGTTGTGACGACGCCGAAGCAGCCTATTTCTCCTGAACGGCGCGAGACTTTATCAGCGCCGGCCCCGACCCCGCCGGCGGATCGACCGGAGTTAATCGGCGCGGGTCCGCAGAAACCAGGCGCAGGAATTCCGGCGCGCCCTTCAGGAACACCGGAAGAAGTTTCAGAAGACGACGTGATTCGCGTAGATACTGAGTTGGTTAGCGTCAACGTCAGCGTCGTCGATCGCGGCACGAACCGCGGCGTCAACAACCTGAGCAAAGGTGATTTTCGTCTCTACGAAGATAACGTCACGCAAGAGCTCCTTCATTTTGAGTCATCTTCGGCGCCCTTCAACCTGGTTCTGCTCATCGATCTTTCGGGTTCGACGGTGAACGTCGTGGATCTGATCAAAACGGCTGCTTCCCACTTTGTTGACGCGGCGCGCCCTTTTGATCGCATCGGCGTGATCACATTTGCCGGCGACCAGGCGGTCGTCTCGCCGCTGACGACTGATCGCGCGGCACTTCATCAACGGATTAACGGGATCAGGCGGCCCGACGGCAGCACGAAACTCTACGATTCGCTGTCGTTTGCCATGAACGAGGTCTTCCGGCAGGCGAAAGACTCGCGGCGGAACGCGATCGTCGTGATCAGCGACGGCCTGGACAGCGTTATGCCAAACGTGACCGGCGAAGGGTCGCGACTCACTTATCAGGAAGTTTTGCGGCAGGCGCGTGAGTTCGACGGGGTCATCTATACAATTTGGACTGAGACGCAAAGCTACGAGCCGCTGAGTCCCGGCGACATTCAACAAGCCACTTTCGACCTCGCCCACGACCAAATGAAGGAGATCGCTGACGAAGGCGGCGGTGCTTTTTACGAATGTTTCAAGTTGGAGGATCTCGCCGGCTCGTACGACCGGGTGGTCGCGGATTTGGGAACGCTTTACACGCTTTCATACCGGCCAACCAACAAGGTTCGGGACGGTTCGTGGCGCGCGATTCGGGTGGCGCTAAGTCGCCCGGGGGCAGTCGCTCGCGGTAAGCGCGGTTACTTCGCAAACTGACGCTCTTATTGACTGGACAGGCGCGATGGCGGTGCTATAATCGCGACACCTTAAGTCAACGGCCCAAAACCCTCTCCCCAGAGGAGTTCGTCATGAGGAATCCAAAACACATCATCATCATCTCCGTTGCTCTGCTGTGCGCGATGCTGCCTTCGCTAGCTGCCGCGCAGAACCGTGAGCGATTCGGAATCTCGGCCAAGGCCGGCGGCGTAAACACCGTCGTCGGTCGGGTGAGGGTCATACGCGAAGGGCAGCAGCCGCAGGTGCTGACCAGCACTGATAATCTCGCCGTCGGTGAGACGGTCACGACTGCTTCCTCGAGCAACGCAGAAATCCTGCTGAATCCTGGCTCATACCTCAGGCTTGGCGAGAACAGTGAATTTGAATTTGAGGACATCTCGCTCGAGAACCTGCGGCTCCGTTTACTGAAGGGCAGCGCGATTATCGAAGCCACTGGCCTCGCAGACATGGATCTGGGGATTAAAGTCGTTACCGACCATGGCGAGTTCACCATCGTTCGTAGCGGCGTCTATCGCGTTGATGTGCGGCCGGGCGCTGCCGAAATGGCAGTAAGAAAAGGCCGCGCGAGTTTCGGACCCAACAAGACGGACATCGTTAAAGGTGGAAAAGTCGTAACGCTGACGAACGGCGTCGTTGCTATCGCCAAACTGGACAAGGACAAAGACGAGTTCGACGCATGGAGTAAACAGCGCGCCGAACTGCTGGCCCAGGCCAATTTGAGGATCATGAACCGCAGCTTCAACACTTATCTCTCAAGCTTCAGCGCTTGGGATTCAGGGTTCTGGGGGCCGCGACGATTTGGTCTGTGGACATACAGTCCGCGGGCGGGTTGCTACACATTCATGCCTTTCTACTACGGGTGGTCGTCACCGTACGGTCATGGCTATAGCAACTATTATTGGCGCGGAGGGTGCTGCGGTAATTATGGATATTCCAATCCGACCGTCGTCAACAATCAAAATCCGGGCAATCCAAGTCCCGGCGGTTCCGGTTCCAATCCTGGCGGAACGACCGGCGGCAATCCAGGTGGAGCAACTCCACCGCCGATTAGCGTGAGTCCGCCTCCGGCGAGTAACTCTCCGCGAAATCTCGATCCTTACGGTGGCGGGCGTAACACTCGCAAGCAAGACCCTTAAGCCGTAGGTTACGACTGTCGGCCGAAGAACGGCCGAAGTTCCTCATTCACAATCGCTAGAATCTCTGAGCGGGGCAGGCCTGCCAATGCGAGATGCGTCAGGCTTGCGCGCAGGGCCTTGCGCAGGTCAGCCTCACTTTGCTGGGAAACCGGTCGCGCGGCCACGAAAGCCCCGGCACCATGCCGAACTCGAACGAGCCCTTCTTTTTGGAGTTCGCGGTAAGCGGCCGCAATCGTGTTCAAATTCACCCCCAAATCGCTGGCAATTTGGCGAACGGGCGGCAACGCCACCCCTTCTTCCAACTCACCCCGCGCGATAAGTGTTTTGATTTCCTCAGCAATCTGGCGATAAACGGGCCGACGGTCAGCTTCATCAATCGTAATGTACATAGTTGCTATACACTATACAATACTCGTCAAGCCGGACGGATTAGTCAGCGCGGAGCGAGCTGATCGGCAAGCCCCAAAGCTGAATTGGCGACGCCTTCAAGTCCCTGGCCCGCCGAGGCCGTGTCGCCCACCAGAAAGAGGTTCGGGAACGGTGGGACCAGCGGAGCCCGGGGTTCGAGGGTGCTCGGCGTCCCGATCATCCCTAATCTGCGTCGCGTTGTTTCATAGACAGTTTGCGGAGTGCTGGTCTCAATGACTTCAACCGAATCGCCGAGCTGCGGCAGGCTCTGATGAAGTTTCGCCCACCACGATTCCAGCAACGCCTGGTCTTTTTCATCGTGCCAGGAATGGTCCTCGTGAAAAGAGAACCACTCGTCGGCTTGAGTGAACGCGATCGCTGTGAGCGCGCGCTTTCCTTCGGGTGCTCCCGCGCCCAACCCGCTCGCCAGATTCAACGTGAGTTGCTGGTTTTCAGGATCATACTCCTCAACGTCTGAGTCGCAGACAAGAAATGTGCGCGGAGAAGGAAGCCGTTCGATCGCCCCTTCGTCGATTGCGAGAAATATCAGATACGCGCCCCACGCGGTGAGCTTCTTTAGTTCGCTCGCAACTTCTTTCGGTGTTCGACTAGGGCCGACAAGTTTTCCGTACGTGTCCCAAACTGTCAGGTTGCTGATGATCGCGTGCTTCGCGATTACACGTTCGCCACTCAACAAATCAACTCCGACTGGCGTCCCATCAGTCGCGTAAGCCAAGCGCAGAACTGGTGAATTCAAGCGTAGGGATCCGCCGCTTGTTTTCAGACCTTCTGCAAGTCGATCGGCGAGAGTCTGAGCGGCGCCATCGATTGACCACAGATCACCTGTGGCCATTCGGAATGCATTCGCTGCGCGCGGCACTGAGCATCCATTGCTCGTGCACTGAGTAAACGTCTGCAACTGCGCATCTATGAACCAGCGAAACTGCCGCGACGTACCCGCTAGCAATTCTGCTAATACAGATGACTTACCGGCGCCTGATCTGAGCTCGCGAAGAAAACGGACAGCCGCGTCAGCACAATCCGTGAACACAGAAGCGATTTCGGTTTCAAGCGCGGAGAGATCAGAGGAAACTTGGACGTCGCGGCCGTCGGGCAAGCGCACGACGTAGTTCGGCGACAGCTTCGTTACCGCCGGTGCTGAAACCGGCAACTGCGAAAAGATTCGCCCCCAGGTGCCACCAGCCTCCCATCCTGAATAGAGTCCACAAGTCGGCTCGAAGGTGTAGCCAAGGTGCTCAAAATTCACGACGCAGCCACCCACCTCGGACTGCCGTTCAAAGACGCACACATCTACGCCCCTGGCGGCCAGCAAGGCGGCTGTCGTTAAGCCGCCGATGCCGGCGCCGACAACGATGACCTCACACTCCATCAGAGGATCTGCAAGAGCGATTGAATGAAGGTCGGCGCTACGTCCGGATTGGGAGTCTTAAGCGACCGCACCAGGGTGTCAAGAACTATGAGGATTGCTTGAACGCCATTGAAGACCAGATGAATAAGGTAACAGTGCAGCAAATTGCCAGTCCGAGCTCGAACGATCGTCAGTATCAGGCTTAATGTTGTGATCGAAGCAATGACTGCCATATTTGGCCAATATTGGGGAATATGCGGGAGCGCGAAACTCAACGTTACGATTATCACTGCGGCCGTAGATCCAGTAAGGCGTTGCCATGCAGGAAACAGAATGCCGCGGTATACGATCTCCTCAACTAGCGGGGCCGTTGCCACGGCGAGAAATGCAACGATCAATGCCGCGGTGCGTGAACTCTTCAAAATTCGTTCGATGTCGGTTTCTTGTCCTCCGAAAATGATCGTTACTGCCCAGGCGAGGCCAAACAAAACGACCGCCAGCCCCATGCTCTTCAGGATCGAAATCGGCCTCGCCCAGTGCCATTGCAACGCGGCTTTTGCGGGTATCTTTCCGAAACGTGTAGATACGGCCCAGGTGACCCCAAGCGTGATTAGATGGGCAGGTAGAATCCCCGCTACCAACAAAACAACCAGTGTTTTGTCAGCAAGCAATGATTCCCGTGTCAGCGGTTTGCCTTGATAGCGATAGAGCAAATAAGGGAGTGCCAGAATCTGAGGCAGCAATAGCAGCGCGACACTTAGCAGCCAGGTGAAAATAGCAATAAACAACTCCCGCAGCTTGCGAGAGGATGCCGTTCGTTCTTGAAGCGCCTCGGGTGGGCTTTCGGACATCGACTCTGCCGGCTCTTGAGGTGCGGACTCTTCGGGTGTGTTCACGCGCCAGCAGTTTAGCGCATCAACTGAAGCAGCGCCACGCGTACATCATTATTCCTGATCGCTGGGAGGTTCGCTCTTCTTGCCGTTGTACTGATCGAGCTTACGATAGATTGTCTTGCGGCCGATGTTCAGGAGTTTCGCTGCGCGCGTCTTGTCGCCCGACGTGTAATCCAGCGTGGCCTCGATCGCGTGCCGTTCGATTTCGTCCATCGATGACGGAAGATCAACCTCGAGCGTGGCGGAACGGCCTTCGCTGGCTGCGTGTGCACGCTCGGCGCGCAATGTTGCCTGCCGCTGTGCGGCGACGTTTGCGATCGCAGCCGGCAAATCTTCCAACTCAATCTGTCGTCCGGCGGCGATGATCACCGCGCGCTCAATCGCGTTCTCCAGTTCGCGCACGTTGCCCGGCCACTCGTAGCTGATGAGGGCCCGGAGCGCGTCTTTGGAAATTCCCGAAACGAAACGGCCGGTGCGCTGTTTGTAATGTTCGAGAAAGTGAATCACGAGCAGGTGTACGTCTTCCGGTCTTTCGCGTAGCGGCGGCAGCTGAATCGGAAAAACCGATAAGCGATAAAAGAGATCGCGCCGGAACGTGCCGGCTTCGACTGCCTGTTCAAGATCGACATTGGACGCCGCAATGATGCGCACGTCCGATTTCAAAACCTCGTTGCCGCCCACGCGCGTAAACTCGCCGTCCTGCAGCACGCGGAGGAGGCGCACCTGCGCGGCCAAACTCATTTCGCCGACTTCATCGAGAAAGAGCGTGCCATCGTTAGCTTCTTCGAAACGGCCGCGGCGGCGCGAGCGCGCGTCGGTGAACGAGCCTTTTTCGTGACCGAAGAGCTCAGATTCCAGCAGCGTCTCAGGAATCGCGCCGCAGTTGAGTTTGATGTAAGGCTTATCTTCGCGCCCCGAATTGAAGTGAATCAGGTTCGCCAGGAGTTCTTTGCCGGTGCCCGACTCTCCCTGAATCATCACAGACGTCTGCGTGTCCGCCACGTTCAGCGCGAGCTCCATGGCGCGCCGAATCGCGAGCGCCTGGCCAATGATGCGATCTTCGCCGTAGCGTTCGTGCAGTGCGTGCTTCAGTCGCAAAACTTCGGCCGTCAGTTGATCGCGCTCCAAAGCCGTTCCGATTTGGTCCGCGATACCTTCGACGAGTGCGATTTCCTGATCGCGGAAACCTTCGCGCGATTCACTCCACACCAGGCCGAGCAAGCCAAACGTGTGATTGGCCACGCGCACGGGTGAAACCAGCGCGGCTCGCCCGCCGAGCGTGGCAATGAAACCCATTCGTACCGGCAACGGCAAATCAGTTTCAACCAGCTTCAGGGTTTTGCCTTGCGCCAGCACGTCCACCATGGCCGGATAGGCGGTAATGTCGAGCGATTGCCCGTGCGTTTCGATCAAGCCGCGCACGTTGTCAGTCACCGCATGCGGCGCGGCCTCGAATGCCGCCAGCCTGATCCGCTTCTCATCCGAATCCAGCACGCCAAGCGCACAATAATCGGCGCCGACGAGAGCCAGCGTCCTTTGCATGACCGCGGAAGTAACTTCGCGAAAATCCGATCGCGCGTTTAGCACGTTCGCGATTTCCAAAAGAGCTTTGGTCGTCTCGGCTTCGCGTTTCTTGTCCGTATAAATCCGCGTGTACTGGTAGCCGATTGCCAGCTGCGTCGCGATCGAGACGAGAAACGCAACTTCTTCGTCAGTCCACACGCGTGGCGCGCGCGTCTGATGCAGGCCGATGAGGCCGAGAACTTCCTCGTCCAGCACCACCGGCACAATCAATAGCGATCGAGTGCCGAGACTCTTCGCGAAGAACCGAACCTTGTGATCGAGAGTGGACGCCGACGTGTCGTTTATGCGAATCGGTTTCTTGATGTCGATGTATTGTGACAAGGTCGCGACATCAACCGGAACATGAACATTGATGCTGGAGGGCACAGCGTCGGACGCGCGCCACTCGTGACCTACGACCAGTTCACCTTCGGGACTGAGCTTGATGATGTCGCAGCGATCGACCTCCATCATCTGGCCGAGCTCGGCCACGATCACCTTCAGAAATGTGTCGAGATTGATCGACTTAGGCAGATCGGCTGCCAGCCGTCCAATGATGGACTCGCGCGCCTCGTGAAGCTTCAGCTTCCGTTCGAGGGAAAGATGTTGTGGTGTCTCTTTCGCAGGTTGCATCGCGGGCAACGGGTCGGCAAGCGAACTCGCTGGCCTCTCACCAAGTCAGCCGATCATAACGAACGAGGCATCAAGTTGCAAAAACTTCGCGCTCGGGACGCGAACACGGTCAAGTTGCGCTCATGGGGCGCTCTCGTATAATCAATCAACTAAGCATGCCAATTTACGAATATCGTTGTAAGAAGTGTGGAAACCAGACCGAGGTGCTGGTGCGTGCGCCCGCCAAACCGCCGACGCGCTGTCGCGAGTGCGGTGGGCGTCTGGAGAAGTTGATTTCGTCGCCCGCCATCCAATTCAAAGGTGAAGGGTGGTACGTCACGGACTACGCGCGCAAGGGAAGTGTCGCCGAAAAGGTCGAGAAGGAACTGTCTTCGGACACTTCTCCGGGGAAGTCGGCGGGCGGAGATAAAGAGAAGCCAAAGCCGGCTTCAAAGAAAACCGACAAGGCCTGAGGAAACCGCAACGCCCTGATTCCTCATCTACCAGCTAATGCTTTTCAGTAAATTCAAACAGCCCGTAATTCGGTGCGCACACCTCTGGCGTGATTTTCAAACTGCAAGAAAGCAGCACGCCAGAGGCGTGCGTACCGGGAAACGGTTCTTTTGGTTGCGGGCCGCAGTTGTCCTGATCGCTCTCGGCTGCTTGTTGAGCAGCCTCTGGGCGCAGGCCGGCCGCCGTTCACAACCGGCGGGCGAAGGTTCATCGACGCTGAATGTTGTCGCTTTTCGCGAAAACGAGTCAGCTGCGGCGATCACCGCCCGCGACATTTCGTTGTTCGATAATGGCGTCGAGCAGTCGATAAAGAGCTTTGTCCCCGACCGTTCCGCTGCGCGCATCGTGCTGCTGGTCGACAACTCGCTGACGTTGCGCGCCGACGTGGAAAAACTGGAGGCGGCCGCGCTCGAGTTCGCCTACGAGATTTATGATGGAGATAAGCTGCTGATCGTCGGCTATGACGACAACGCCGAAATCGTTTCCGATTGGACGGACGACGCGAAGAAGATTCAGGGCGAGCTAAAGACGTTTCGGAAGAAGGGTGAGCCGCATTTGTTCGACGCGATGCTCGCCGTCATTGAGGACGCCTTGCGGCCGCTGACATCGCAGAAGCGAGCGATCGTCGTGATCAGCGATGGATTGGATAAGGGAAGCAAAGCGAAGTTTAGTCATGCGCTCGCGGCTTTACAGCAGCTCGACATTGCCGTCTATTGCGTTCAGGCGCCCGATCGAACGCGCGGAGCGATTCGTCGCGACGTGCCGAAACCCCGGCAGGTCATTGACGATCTCGCTGAAGGAACGGGCGGCAGTATTTTCCCAATAGATGATCCAGGCTCGGCGGCTAAAGCGATCGCCGATGAGCTGCGGAAGAAGCGCTTTATCCTGTCCTATTTGCCCAAGAGCGTGCTTCCAAGCGAGCCGCGCCGGTTGTTGGTAGTGGCCGAGAGTGGAATTGTCGCGCGCTCGAAGACGATGCAGCCACCGAACTAATTTTCTATTAATTCTGGCGCGTTAGGGTGGCGACTTTAGTCGCGCTTCTCTTTCCACAACGCCCAGCTAAATCTGGTTCTCTGACGCCTCTAAACCAACGTTACGTCTTCTTCCTTGAATAGAAATAGAAAAGCGTCACGATAATTATCAGAAGAATAATCTCCCAGAAGACGAACACCGATGGTTCGAACCGGCCAAGTTCGTCATGCGCGTCCATGTAGATGATGAACGTGCCAAACGAAATGCCCGCCACCAGCCAGATGATTTGACGCTTTGTGTCCCACATTCCGAATAAGACTCTGTACTTCGTGCTTAGTACTTAGTACTTTGTTGGAACGCGCGAACCTTACCAGTCACGTCCAAGTACAAAGCACCAAGTACAAAGCACCGCCTAAAAGTTGACTCGCATCCGTGGCAGCACCCGCGACTGGCCATCCATGTTGGCGGGAATTTCGCCGATGCGTTTCGCTCCCATGCGCGCGTAAAATCCTTCAGCGTAAGGATCGGCTGAGAGTTCAAGTGCAGTCGCGCCGCGTTCCACGGCCCGCGCTCTTACATACTCGAACAGAGCCCGACCCACGCCGCTGCCCATCTGCTCAGGTCTGATCCACATGTGCTCGAT
Organism: Pyrinomonadaceae bacterium; assembly: GCA_049273695.1. Classification (GTDB taxonomy): domain Bacteria; phylum Acidobacteriota; class Blastocatellia; order Pyrinomonadales; family Pyrinomonadaceae; genus UBA11740. Next base: position 4,027 of record JBASRE010000049.1, on the reverse strand, counting down.
TTCTGCGAGCGAATCCGTCATAACGAGCGCGCAACAACCAACAACTGCGCCATTGATGGTGGCCGCGAAGACCTCGTGAGTCCTGAGGAATTCACCAGAGATAGTCAGGTCCGTCTGCCACTGTTGGATCCAGCTTTCGGGATACTTCCAGTGACGTTTCGCTGCATGCGCAATTTCAGTAAGGGTGTCTGCTTCCTCCGGATTGGCGCGGCGAATCTCGATGCGCATGGCTCGCGCAGTCTAACATGATTCTCCGTCGCCCAACGGTGTCCTACTTTGCGTGGTCTTTGCGTCTTAGCGCCTTTGCGTGAACCTGCCTTTTTTGAAGAGGGCAATCCACGTAAGACGCAAAGGATCGCAAAGACAAACATTCCATGTAGAATTGGCAGGCCCATCAAGAGACCAATGGAACGCATCGTCTTTCTCGAACGCCACACCATCCAGGCAGACTTTCGCCGTCCGAACTTCGATCATGAGTGGGTCGAGTACGCAGATACGCTCCCGCCAGATGTTTCCGAACGCGTCCGTCCCGCATCGATGATCATCAGCAACAAGCTTTCTTTGGGCGGGCCGCAACTGGCGAACGCTCCTGATGTGAAGCTGATCGCAATTGCGGCGACTGGTTCGGACTGCGTCGATCTGGACTATTGCCGTCGCCGCGGAATCACCGTCTGCAACGTGCGCGGCTATGCAGTGAATTCAGTGCCCGAGCACGTGCTGATGCTGATTTTGGCTCTGCGCCGCAATCTGCTCGGTTACCGGCAAGACGTTCAAAAAGGGAAGTGGCAGCAATCGAAACAATTCTGTTTGCTCACTCATCCAGTCCACGACATCAAAGGCAGCACGATTGGCATCATCGGCTATGGCTCGATCGGCAAGTCCATGGCGCAGCTTGCTGAATCAGTTGGCATGAAAGTTCTGATTTCAGAACACAGGAACGCGAAATCGATTCGCGGCGGCCGCACGGCGTTCGCTGAGGTGCTGGCGCAGAGCGATGTTGTAACTTTGCACTGTCCGCTAGCGGACGAAACGCGCGACATGTTTGGCCGGCGCGAATTCGAAATGATGAGACGAAGTGCGCTGCTAATTAACACCGCGCGCGGCGCACTGATTCAGGATGAAGCGTTGATTGCGGCGTTGCGAGAGGGCTTGATTGCCGGAGCCGCGATTGATGTCCTGCGCGAAGAGCCACCGCGTGATGGAAGCCCGCTGCTGGATCGCAATCTGCCAAACTTTATTGTGACTCCCCACGTGGCGTGGGCGAGCAACGAAGCGACGCAGACACTCGCTGATCAAGTCATAGATAACCTTGAAGCGTTTGTCGCGGGACGGCCCCAGAACGTGTTGACTTAGGACGAAGAACTCGCTGCTTCGGTCGCAGTGTGATCTACTTCTTCAGTCGTGTAGAGGTTCAGGATTTCCTTGCCCTGGCGTGAACGCGGATCGATCGTGCGAACGTGCTTGCGGCCCTTCATTTCCCAAATAGCTGTCACGACACCGTCTTTCTCGACGGCCTGATAAGTGATCTCGTCTTCTGATGATGTGGGCGCGGCGGTAGCCGGTGCGGATTCGTTTTCGGACATCAAACTCTGATTTGCTCCTCTTGCGTTAGCGGATTTGCGTTAGACGAATTCTGTCACAGCGGTGAAGTCGATGTCTAGGAGCGTGAGGGTGTCGGGTGTGTGGTGTGGGTATAGATACGGTCAGACTCCAGCAATACTACAGGCAAAACTCATTTCTTGAATAAGAGTGTGTGAGGGAAGTTGTCTACACTCCAGCAATCTGAACACCCCAACCCCCTACGCCCTACCCCCTAACTCTGTGGCAACTTCAACGGCTCGCCGCGCGTTTACCACGCCCCAGCCCTGCCGATCGACTTCGACGTCCGGTACGCGTTCGGCTGTGCCAATGAGAATTCGTTTGATTTGCTGCGACGTCAGCTTCGGATTCGCTTCCAACATGCACGCGATAATTGACGAAACGATCGGCGCGGCGAACGAAGTTCCATCGACGTACTTGTAATGTTCGTTGATGACGTTGCCTTCGCGCAGCTTGATGGTGATTAGCTGGCGCAACAGAGGTATGCGCAGGCTGGCGGCTTGATCGAGATCTTTGTCGACGCCACGATTAGCGGCGATCAGGTCCGGCAACTCCTCGTCGGTTGCCGCGTCGAGTTTCCCATACAGCTCGGCTTCCTCAGCCGTCGGCGTGTGCGGCAAGATCGGCGCGGCCACCCAAATGCCCGGCGCGATAACTTCGGGCTTTTGGAATCCATCAATTGTTGGACCGTAGGACGAGCGATACATTCCCCGCCGCGCACGGTCCGTTGAGTTTTGATCGTCAAGCCCCCCGACCGCGATGCACGACGGCGCGCTTGCCGGTGGCAAAACGGGATGACCGGGAAAGTGGCCGGCGTTACCGACGGCACAAACAATCGTCAATCCTTCAAGCGCGCACGCTTCCACGGTTTGCGAGAGTTCATTGGTTAAGTAACTCTCTTCAAAGTCGCCGCCCGCGGAAATATTCACGACCCGGATGTCGTGACGTTCGCGGTGCTCCAAAACCCATTCGAGACCGCGGCGAATTTGGTCTTCTGAGATTCGTCCGGTCAAACCGATCTTCACCAGGACTAAATCAGCTTCAGACGCGATGCCGCGGTAAACGCCGTCCGACAGTGCGCCGCTGCCGGCAGCAACTACTGAGGTCATCATTCCGTGCCAGCTCGCGACGTCGGCCGTGTGCAATGAAGTGTCGTCGCCATCCGTGGCGAAGAGGCTGTGGTAAGCGACGATTCGTTTTCGTGGTTTGGTCAGGTCCGGATGAGCGTAAAAACCTGAATCGAGAAACGCCATCGTGACGCCGCTGCCGGTGAAACGCTCGTCGGCATCCATACGCAGCGGCGTCGGCAAAACGAAAGCGTTTTGCTCGAACACTGTCTGATGCGACTCAATCTGCCGTTGTGCTCGGGTGAACAGTTCAATGCAGCGTGCGCAGATCGTCTCGGCATTTTTCGCGTTCGATCGAAGGATCGCTCGGATGTTTTCAGGCAGAACATTCACGGAAAGAATTGGGCCCTGGGCCATCCGGTCGCAGAGGGAGCAGGTTTTCGCGAGTTCCGCCTGCTCAAGTAATGATTCCGTCTCGGTCATGGGTAAGGTTAGAAGATTATGCGCCAGTGGATTCTATCGATGCGGGTGCTCCCGCTTCCGGTGCTGAGGGGTCCCCAAATACTCTGGGCATTCGCGCCAGCTTTTGCAAATTCAGAATGTGCGCAACGAAAACGGGCCGCGCGTAGAAGGCTCGCGAAGTGCTGCCATGGCCGGGGCCCTTCGTCCGCGCTTGCACCAGCTTCCCCAGTTCTCCGGTGACCGATTCAATTCCGCCGGTCCGAATTTGCGTGCGAATCGCTTCGTAGTCAGCGGCGACCTGCGCGCGAATCTTTGGGTTGTCGAGATCGAACTCGGCGGCGGAGTGCAGGATCGAGCGCTTTTCTTCCGCGCTTTCGTAAATTCGCCCGACTGCCACCAGGCTCCGCAGCTTGTCGTACAGGTGGCTGTCCTCGAACTTGCTGCCGAGCATTTCTGTCGGCTCAAGCATGGTGATGGCCATCGATTCTTTGACGCGTAGCGAACCGTCACGCGCATAGTGCAGGGCCACCAGCTTCAAATCCCACGTGCCGAAGTCGGGCGCCTGTCGCGAGTTTTGCGCGAGCCCGAGGTAGCGTTCGAGAACCAACCCGGCCCATCCTTTGTTCTTCCGTCCATTCTTCCAGACCGCGATCTGGTACTCGTCGGCCATCGCGCGGAGGTCCTTGCCGACGATCAAATTTAGCCGGCGGATGGCTTCTTTGCGATCGAGTGTTTCAGTCGTGATGAAGAACATGTTTGGAGCGCGCGCATCCTTGCGTGCGGTACGCCGGCATCCCTGCCGGCTCGTTGCATTCTCGCCGCGTAGCGGCGAAATGTTTATAGCACGACCGGATGTCTCAAGAATCAGTTGCGCGAGATGAAATGGCGACGGCCATTTC
>JBASRE010000044.1:0-162381 GCA_049273695.1 Pyrinomonadaceae bacterium | reverse complement strand
ACAACAACTAACTCGGTTTTATGTCAAAGAACAAGCGGTTAACCAACTTCGACCTCGACGCTTCGGCGCCCACGTCGATTTGTGTCTTGACTCCGACACCTGCTTCATAGATGCGACTTTGCGCCTTGGCGTGAACAAGTTCGGTTGTCAGGCAGAGACTCACGCAAAGACGCGAAGACCGCAAAGCAACGCAAAGAGCTAGCAGGTTTGCGACTGCAGTCTTCCGTAAAGTGTGAGTGTTAGAATTCCCCACCATGAAGGCGGTAAAGATCATTTCGTTCGGCGGCGTCCAGGGACTGCAAGTTGTAGAGCTGCCGGACGCGCCCAAACCAACCGCGGATCGCGTGCGCGTACGAGTGCGCGCGGCGGGATTGAATCGCGCGGACATCCTGCAGCGCCTCGGTCACTATCCCGCGCCGCCCGGTTATCCGCAGGACATTCCCGGGTTGGAGTTCGCCGGCGAAGTCGAAAGCGTCGGCGAGGACGCGCGCGCATGGAAAATAGGTGATCGTGTCTTCGGCATTACCGGCGGCGGCGCGCAGGCGGAATACGTCACGGTTCCTGAATCCGCGCTCGCGCGGATACCGGACAATCTTGATTGGGTTCAGGCCGCCTCGATTCCTGAAGTCTTTATGACAGCGCACGACGCGTTGTTCACGCAATGCGATTTGCAGATGGGCGAGCGAGTTCTCATTCATGCTGCCGGCTCAGGTGTGGGAACGGCTGCAAGCCAGTTGGTGAAAGCCGCGGGCGCCACGGCCTACGGCACTTCGCGCACTCCGGAGAAACTTGAGCGCGCGAAAGAATTCGGGCTGTCTCAATCAATTGCGGTCGGAAATGATCCGGCAAAGTTCTTTGAGGCCGTGGAAGAATGGACAAGCGGCGAAGGCGTGAACGTGGTTCTCGATCTCGTGGGCGCTGCTTATCTGAAAGCCAATCTCGAATCTCTCGCGAGGAAAGGTCGGCTGATCTTCGTCGGCACAACGAGCGGCGCAAAGCCGAGATTGATTATTCAATCGTCATGCGCAAGCGGCTGCGCATCATGGGAACGTCTCTGCGCACTCGCTCGCTGGAAGAAAAGGCAACCGCCACGCGCCTTTTCGCCGAGCACGTTGTGCCGCTGCTCGCAAGTGGATCCGTGCGGCCGGTTGTCGATTCAGTGTTCAAGATGGATGAGGTGCGCGAGGCTCACCAGCGCATTGAATCGAACGAGACGTTCGGGAAAGTTATTTTGACGATTGATTAACGGCGGGTGTCACCGCCGATGTTCGCGGGTCAGGTGTTCGAGGCGCACCAACATGCCGGGCAGCGTCAGTCGTCACGATGCACAGACCGTGACGACCTTCACCTTCGAGCCGGTGAACCAAACGCCGCGCTTCTTCGTGAGTGAGTTCGGTTGCTTCACAACCGCGATTGCTGAGCACGGCCCACTGTTGGCTTTGAAGTTCGCTCGTCATTGCCGTCGTCTTTTTCCCCTCTCCCCTTGGGAGAGGGTTAGGGTGAGGGACGAAGTTAGCTGCGCAGAGAAATACTATCGTCCTCCTCTTTTCGTGAGGCGAAGCCTCACGAAAAGAGGTAAGTCTTTAATCGTTCCCTCGTCGCTATGCTGCGCACCCTCACCCCCGCCCTCTCCCAAAGGGAGAGGGAGTTGCGTACCTACTTACCTTTGAAATCCGCTTTTCGCTTCTCGAGGAACGCGCTGACGCCTTCGTCTTTATCTTCGCTCGAGAAACACAGCGCAAACAGATCAACTTCGCGACGCAACCCTTCGTCGATATTCGAACGCGACGCCGCCTTTACAGCTTCCTTGGCCAGACGGAGAGCGACCGGACTCTTCTCGGCGATGCGGTTCGCGACCTCCATCGTTTTCATCTGGAGTTGATCGGCCGGAACAACGTGGTTCGCCAGGCCCAACCGAAACGCTTCCTGCGCGTTGATGATCTCGCCGGTCAGAATCATCTCCATCGCTTTGCCTTCGCCCACCAGACGCGTCAGGCGCTGCGTCCCGCCGCCGCCGGGAATGATGCCGAGGTTGATTTCAGGTTGGCCGAACGACGCGGTCTCACTGGCGATCCGAATGTCGCAGGCCAGCGCCAACTCGCAGCCGCCCCCGAGACAATAACCGTTGACCATCGCGATCACCGGTTTTGGAAAAGTATCGACTGCATTGAACAAGCCGCGCTCGAGCATGATTGCACGCTGGGCCAGGGCCGTGCGGCCGGCGAACTCAGCGATGTCCGCGCCGGCGATGAATGCTTTGTCGCCCGCGCCGGTAAAAACCACGACCCGCACCGAATCGTCGTCGCGCAATTCATCCAGCGCGGCGGCGCCTTCGGCGCGCGTCTGAATGTTCAGCGCGTTCCGCTTTTCCGGACGATTGATCGTGATGATGGCGACGCGTTCGCGGCGCTCGATGAGAATACTCTCGTACGTTGACATGTTCCCCTCCGGCTTTTAGTGGACGTTTGGATTGTCGGTGAGAAGCCCCTCCGCTGTTGCCGCGGCGAGTAACTCCGTGTCGCTGGTTACGAGCGTAAGCGGGACGGGTGCGCCAAAGGCTAATCTGCGATTGTTGACTTCAATAGCTGCGCCTAACTGCACTGCATCATAGCCACGTAACGCGTGAGTGTCAGCCATTTGCATAGAGCGAGCAATCACGGGATCGGTCACGCTCACAACCCGGTATTGTTTATCGAAGTGCCGATAGAACTGCGAAACTGCTGCAGCCGCCACAAGTGAATCAACCAAATTCCCTTTCCGTTTGCGCGCGAAGGCCGCAACCACCTCTACGCCGGTAATCGCCGCCACGTAAATATGCGACCCGCTGGCTTGGCTGACTGTTGTGGCCACCCAGTCGCTACCCTGCTCGTTGACGTATCGCTTTACGATCGCGCTACTGTCGAAGAAGTAGGCGGACACTACCGACGCTCCTCAATTATCATTTCGGACATCGGCTTTCCTCCGACATGTACTCGTTTGAATTCCTCGATCGGATTTAGATTGGAAGGGGGCAGTCGGATGAGTCCTTCGTCCGCAAGTTGTCGTTCAATTTCTTCTTCAGGCGTAACGGGACCGTTTACCTCGTGTCTTTCCGGCGACACAATGACTATCTCAAGGTTGCCAATCCTTGTCCTCGCGAACGGGACTTCGATTCTTTCGGAAGGGAAACTCATCTACCTCTCCTCCAGCAAAGGTGGCTAAATATGAGTAATAAGACCATGTCGCGCGGCTTTTAGAATCTGCTCTTTAAGTTCTGCGTTTCGTGATCCTTCGGGGGCGTCCAGTTCCTTTGCCGCAGCTTGAATCTTTTCCAATGCATTTTTGGTATCGCGCAGCCAGCCTGCATCTCTTCTGTATGCATGAAGAAAATCTTTACCCCATTGCTTCACGTCGTTTTCGGTGGGCACGTACCAAAACGCCAGCTTTCCTGTGATCTTATGTAAGAGTTCAAGATCTCTCTTTTGAATTGCTTGGTCTGCTGCTTCATACAACTCCTCGAGAAATCTTCGATAAACAACAACTGCTCCAAAATGTTCGTGTGAAAACTTCACGGTTTTTACTAGTTGCTCGATTAGAATGTGGGGCAGCATATTGCGAAACGCCTGAGTCAGCTGTGCTTCCGACTGTTGGCTACCGGTCGGTATGCGGTTTAAAACATCCACGAGATCATCACCAGATAGGAGCACTGCGTCGTCGTAAATTATAAGAGTAGGTTTACCTCCATTCTGCGAAATAGAGTATGCGCGCAACAAAGCAGTGACTATGTCGGCGAATTCCTCTTTATGTCCAGACTCATCTTTGGATATAGGGGAGTAAACCCAGTAATGAAGAGTGTATTCGCCCCTAAGAATGGTCACGTCGTTATTCCCTTCGCCTTCGGCTTAGCGACTTAGGCCCAGTGCTTATGAATTTTCTGGCGTGGTGGCCGCCTGTTCATCCGCCACCCACGAGACGAACAGTCGCATCCAGTTTTCGGAAGGTTCGGCAATCTGCACGCCGACGCGCGCGGTACCGTAGATCGCCGGTGAGATTCGCACTACCGTCGCCGTCGCTTCGGTGGGCGAGCCATCCGGCTTGTGCGCGCGGATGTAAAGATGTTCGCCGATGCCGACTCGTTGATTCAGATGGAACAGCGCGCCGGATGTCGAGATGTCATCCGTCTCCGTCGGCTCGCTCCACGCGGCGCCGTCATCCGAACGGCCTGACACGACGATCGGGAGCCGCAGCGCCATTCGCAGCGCAAAGCGTCTCTCTTCGTTTTGATAAGGAGTGCTCATTACCGTAGCCATTCAAGTCCCGCTTGTTCGCGCGCGCTCATCGATGTTCAGCTAGTATAAGCCCTGCGCGCCTGTTCTGGCTCATTCCATTTATAAAAACCTTCACCGCTCTTTTTGCCCAGTTTGCCTTCGCTGACCATCCGGCGAAGAATATCCGGTGGCCGGAATGTCTCAGATTCGAGCGTTTCGTGCAGGTATTCGGCGATGCTCAGACGCACATCCAGCCCCACCATGTCCGTCAATTTTAGCGGTCCAACCGGGTGGTTGTAGCCAAGTTCCATGGCTGTGTCGATGTCGCGCGCGCTGGCCACGCCCTGCTCAACCATGCGCATCGCTTCGAGTCCGAGCGTGACACCGAGACGGCTGGAAGCAAATCCCGGGACGTCCCGGACGACGATCGGCTCCTTCTTCATGCGCTGCGCGACTTCGCGCACTGTCGCGGTAGTTTCTGCCGACGTTTCGTTGCTGACAACGATTTCCACCAGCCGCATGATGTGCACCGGATTGAAGAAGTGCATGCCGACAACGTCCGCCGGCCGATTCGATACTTTGGCGATTTCGTTGATGGAAAGCGAAGACGTGTTGGTCGCGAAGATACAGTTGCTGGTCACCAGTTCTTCGGTTTGACGCAGCAAGGTCTGTTTTAGTTCGAGATTTTCCGGGGCGGCTTCGATCACGAGATCGCTTTCGCCTATCTCAGCAAAATCCGTCGTCGCGCGAATTCGCGAGAGCGTTTCGTCGCGCTCCGGCTCAGTTACTTTTCCGCGCTCAATGCCTTTTGCGAGATTGCGCTCGATCGACTTCATACCGCGCTGTGTCGAGGCCTCATCAATGTCGCGCATGAGCACGTCGTAACCGGACGCCGCGGCGACTTGCGCAATGCCGTGGCCCATCGTGCCCGCGCCGAGCACACCGATGCGCCGAATTGGGCGAGCCGAAGCCGGGTTGTTGTCTTGGTCCGAGTTCTTATTCAACGTCGCAATCTAGGCGGCCGAACCCTTAAGGTGGATGCCAATGCAGGCCACGATGTGGCTGGGGCCTGGCTGGTTCGACTAACTCGTACAGCACTAGTTATACTACACGCGCAACGCAAAACGCCAACAGTTTTCCCGATGATTTCGTTCAGAGTTCAAGCTTTAGCTTGCACCGCTAACCACAATCTAAAGATTGAACTTAAACTCAGTTCCTAAGGAGACCCTGCATTGCCCACACAAGAACTTCATCGCCAGGTAGTAATCATTGGTTCCGGCCCCGCGGGATTGACCGCCGCGATCTACAGCGCGCGCGCGAATTTGACCCCGTTGCTGGTTGATGCGCCGGCCGACACCGAGAAACAAACAACGCCGGGCGGGCAGTTAATGATCACGACTGAAGTGGAAAACTATCCGGGCTTTGCGGAAGGCATTCAGGGCCCTGACCTGATGGTTCAATTTCGCCAGCAAGCCGAACGCTTTGGCACTGAGTTTTTGGAAGAATGGATCACGCGCGTCGATTTCAGCGAGCGGCCTTTCAAATTGTATACGGAGAATAAAGTCATCACGACTGAGACATTGATTATCGCTTCCGGCGCGTCAGCGAAATGGCTTGGGATTCCTGGTGAGGCAAAAACTCCGCATGGCTTTGGTGGTAACGGCGTGTCGGCCTGCGCGACTTGCGACGGCCCGCTGCCCGCGTTTCGCAACAAGCGTTTGGTCGTGGTCGGCGGCGGCGACACCGCGATGGAAGAGGCTACGTTCCTGACGCGCTATGCCTCGCGCGTGTTCGTCGTTCACCGACGCGACAAATTACGCGCGTCGAAGATCATGCAGGACAAAGCGCTGCACAACGAGAAGATCGAATTCATCTGGAACACTGCAGTTGATGAGATTCTCGGGACGCACGAGCAAGGCGTGACCGGCGTGCGGCTGCGGAATTTGCAAACAGACGAAGCGACCGATTTCGAATGCGAAGGCGTTTTTATCGCGATTGGCCACAAGCCGAATACAGACTTGTTCAAAGGCCAGATCGACATGGACGACGTTGGCTACATCGTCACCTCGGGCCGTTCGACCGCGACAAACATTCCGGGTGTCTTCGCGGCCGGCGATGTGCAGGATTCAGTCTATCGGCAAGCAGTCACGGCTGCCGGCACGGGCTGTATGTCAGCCATCGATGCGGAACGATTTCTCGATCATCTGCCTATCGCCATGCCCAGCGGTGAAGAGGTCACGATCGAAGGCGAACATCTGCCGAAGGATCACAGCGTGATCATCATGCCGACGGGTGAAGTTGTTTCGAACGAGGCTTGAGCAGCCGATGTTTGAGGATTGCTGGCGCGAAGTGTCGGGCCTTACGACCTTTCCAATCGATCTACTTGGAGTTGCACGACGCGGATGCGACGCTTCAGGGTCTTCAGGCGATCGTCGCCTAGTTTCTGTAGCCTTCGCAGTTCTTTCATTCCCTCGCGGAACTTCTTTCGCCGTTCGATGATGAATCGCTTTCGACGCTCGAACTGTTCGTCATCCATGATGGAACCCAGCATTCAACTTTTAGGCAGCTTCGCGAGTGCGGTCGCGATAACGCAGTTTGACGACTTGATGCGGATGCAAAGAAGCGAACGCGTATGCCTCTCCGTTTCGATCACTGAATTCCACGAGAAATCCGACCTGTACATCGGGTTTCTGAGTGAAGACTTCGACGACGGTCCCGACTTCGCCTCGCTTTAGGCCGTCCGGAGGCACGTCCTCGAGAAGAGCGACTACGTCAAGCAATTTTATCTCTTCGCTCATCTTGGCTTCCTCGCGTAACAGGTAACCAGCCGCGGAAAATCTTTGCCGAGTTCGACGATCCAGGCAGTGCGAATTACAACCTGGCCCTGCTGACCTTCGGTTGAAAAGTCTAGCACATAGATTTGACCCTCGGGCAACAGTTTCCCTTTGGTGGCTTCTCCTTCTTGCGCAGCTTCCAAAATCAATTCGCGCAGCCGTTCTGCATCCTCCTTAGCAAAGCCTAGTGCGCCACGAAATACTCTCGCCTTGTGTTTTCCTTCGTCGTGGAGCGGGTTGAGTGCATAGTCGCGAAGCTTCTCAATCGCAACTTCTGCCCTTTCGGGATTTGGGAGCTTTGGCACGTCACAATCCTTACAGAATATCCTGAGCCTTCAAAGTCACCAGAGTGGCAATCACGAGGGCAAAGAACATAAACATCAAGACGAACGGATCGATGATCTTATTGCCCCAGGGATGCAGGAACGAGATGTAGTTGCTGACGTCCTCGGGAATCTTTTCGGCGCCTTTGACCTCCGGCGGATCTTTCAGCTTCGGCGCATCCGGCCGCGTGGATTGCCGCCCGCTTTGTAAATCGCTGACGTAGTCCTTCATCTTCCGCTCGTAATCCTTCAAGTCCTGCTCCGCGTCTTTCTTGTAATCCTCAACGTCCTGGCGCGCCTGTTCGATGTTGCGGTCGTTTAATGCTTCGTAATGTTTGTAGAGACCGTTCCCTTCGTTCTCGCCTTCGGGATCGGAACCTTCCTCGTCCAGAGTATCGAGCGTCGAGTACTGCTTTAATCCGTCGAAGGCCCACGTCGCCGGCATGAGCGTGCCGATCGCTTTCGAAGCGCCTTCGGGAACGCCGACCAGTCCGGAAAACAGGATTTGCGGGATCAGAATCAGCGGCACGAGGCTGGTCGCCATCTCGGACGTTTTCACAATCGCCGAAACGAACAAACCCAGCGCGATGCCCACCATCGCCGTAATGAAAACAATCACCAGTTGCGGCACGAGCCATCCGGGAACGCTCATCAAGCCGACGTAATGCATCATCTTGAGCGCGCCGAACAACATTAAGCACTGGACAGTGACGATCAGCGCGAGCACAAAAATCTTCGAGCCGACGTAAGGCAATAACCCAAGATTCACCATGCGCTCGCGCGTGTAAACGGCCCGCTCGCGAATGATTTCGCGGGAAGCGACCGAGGTGCCGAACCAGAGCGCGACCAGGCCGAGCACGAAATATGGAAAGTCGCGCGGCAGCGTATCACCGACAACGAGATACGTCAGGAAGGCGATGATCGGCGCCTGAGCAAAGAGAATCAGCAGATTGAATTTGTCGCGGCTCAGGACTTCCATGTACCGGCGCGTGAGCGTGCCCCACTGGCGGATGGAATCGGTAACCGTCGTGTGCCGCTTCGGTGGTGCCGCGGCTCGGCCGTCGCGCGGCAAGACGCTGAGCGGCTCGACGACGTTGCGCCGATAGTGTTCCGTCGTCTGGAACTTCTGCTTCCATTCGTCGGCGACTTGCTCAGCGATCTGCTCCCGCTGCTGTTTGTATGCCTGCTTCTGCGATTTCACAGCATTTGGCGGCAGCGCCGGCATCGCCGCGATGCGTTCGTCGACTGGGTCTTCCAGCTTGTCGTAGAGGTCTTTGAAACTTTCGGCCTTGACGTGCGCCAGCGCATCCTGCGGGGCGCCATAAAAAACCAGCTTGCCGCGCATCAGCACCACGATCTTGTCAAAGAGCTTCACGTTCTCCATCGCATGCGTCGTCAGAACGACGGTGCGGCCGCTCTCGGCGATTTGCCGGAAGAGTTTCATGATCTTTTCTTCGGTCGCCGGATCGAGGCCCGAAGTTGGTTCATCCAGAAAGATCACTGACGGCTTCGTGATTAGCTCAACCGCGATCGAAACGCGCTTGCGTTGTCCGCCCGAGAGTTGGCTTACCGGCACATCGCGTCGCTCTGACAGGCCGGTCACGTCCATCACTTCGTTGATGATCTGATCGATTTCTTTGGTCGAGACATCGCTCGATAGGCGCAGCCGGGCCACGTAGTAGAGCGTGCGATAGACCGTCAGCTCACGATGGATGATGTCATCCTGCGGAACGTAACCAATCGATTGCTTCAGCGAATCGAGATGCCGATACAGATCGAGATTGTTGACGAGGACAAAGCCGCTGGTCGCCGGCCGCATGCCGTTAAGCGAATCCATCAGCGTGGACTTTCCGGCGCCCGACGGGCCAAGCAACCCGATGAATTCGTTGGGCTGAACCGTCAGCGAAACGTCGTCCAGCAACTTGATCGATCCGCCGCCGGATCGGTTCGCGACAATCTTGACGATGTTGAGGCAATCGATGCGGGTCTTTGAACGCGTGTCGTAAACGGCCACGCCGTGCTGCGCATCTGCCTGGAGCACGAACGGTCCGATTTGGATGACGTCCGAGTGCTGAACCGCGCGGCGACCGCTGACGCGCTGGCCGTTGACGTACACACCGTTCGTCGAGCCGGCGTCTTCCACCGTCACACTGCCATTGGATCTCGCGAAGCGCGCGTGGTGATTGGAAATCTGCAAACCGTCGAGCCGAACATCGTTGTCTGCGCCGCGACCGACAGAGAGTTGCATCCGCGCATCGAACGCGACTCGCGCGAGCAGTTGCGACTGGTTCGCGCCGGGCATGGATTGCGGTGAGATGGATCCTGACGTCGAGACGATAGTTTGCCGGCGCGCCATCGCCGCAATCTGGCCAAACTCGGATGGAATCGACTGCGGCGCCGCAACTCCGCCAGGCTGGGCCGCGCGCTGCACCGGCGCCGGATGCGCCGCATCGATTAATCGCAGGATCGGCCCGCCCGTGCCTAATTGAACCTGATCCTTGTCGAACAGCTTTACTGTCTCTGTAATGCGCTGACCATTGACGAGCGTGCCGTTGAAGCTTTTCAGATCGACAACTGCAAACTGACCATCAACCTTGCGAATCTCCGCGTGGCGCCGCGATACCACTGCGGCCGCGGCATCGATGACGACGTCACCTTGCGGATCGCGACCGAGCTGAAAGACATCTTTGTTTAAGTCGAAACGGCGGACGTTCGCTGCGATTGGGTCAAGCAACTCCAAACGTGCAGGTTGTGAAGGCGCACGCGGCGGCGTGGCTTGTACAGGCGCGTGCGGCGGCGTGGCTTGTACAGGCGGGCGCGCTGGAGGCGCTTGCACGGGCGCGCGCGGCGGCGCAGGTGGCTGAACCTCAGTCGGAGCCGACGCGTCAGACTTGTGAATCTCCGCAGGCGCATCACGAACAGTCGCCATGCGATCTACTTCAGTCGGCTTCGTGGGAGGTTTCGCCGCTGCAACCGGCGACTGCTCGATACTGACAACCCGGAGGATCGGGCCATCGGTTCCCAACTGCACATGCGTACCGACGCGCACTTCAACCGGCGCGGCTGCCTTCTGCCCATTCACAAACGTGCCGAATCGGGAGTTCGCGTCAGAAACGGTCCAGCGACCGTTCGTCAGACGAAACTCGGCGTGGCGTCGCGACACCATCGGCCATTGGTTTTGCGCAAAGAAGAAATGACAGACGGCGGGGTCACGGCCCACAAGCACCACGTCGCTGGTAAACGCGCGTTCGCCCAGCAGCTTGCCGCCGCGATCTTCAGCCAGAACAATTTTCATAAGATGTAGCGCAAGTTGTTAACTTGCGCTGACGGAATGTGAGTATGAACGCAAGTTAACAACTTGCGCTACTTTCCAAACCGGAACGATTCGAGCACCATCGGGAGCTCGCCCTTCACGCCGACGTCGTCAATGCTTTTCAGCTCAGGAGCAAGCGAAGTCGTCAGCATCAGCAGCGTCACGCCCGTGTTGCCGCCGGACGGCGGGGGGAGCCAAATCACTCGTCCCCAAATCTTGAACTGGCCCCTCTCTGTGTTTTGCGAGACTCCTTCGAATCTGAATTCGTAGCCGTCGTACGATCCTATCTTTGTCGGGCCTTCTGAAACCTTCCGATACTGAGTAATGTTTTGCGCAAATTCGGAATTCTTCCTCTCAACAAACGAAGGAAACGAGTTCTGATCGGCTTCCATTGAACCCTTCGACTCATACCAACTCACCGCGATACTCTCTTGAGTAAAATTCGGTGGAAGTTGACGATGCACTTCAATGAAGTTCTGAGATTCACCGGCCCCGGATTTGGGATCTTTCTCCCACCTGTTTGGGTAATAAAACGAAAAACCAACGAAGTGCGATGCCAGCCGTCCGCTGAGTCCATCCTGAGCATTCACGAACTGCGCCGCATCAGCCGGTGGATTGTACGGCGGCGGTTCGTTCGACGGCACTGACGCCTGGCCTGGCGTAGCCGTCGTCGGCAGTGATGTCGATGGCTGACTCGGTTCAGTAATCACCACGCGTTCGCGCGCGCGCGCTTCTTGTTGTGGTTTGTACCAGAAAAGATAGCCGGCGACCGCGACCGCGCCGACGAAGAAAATCAGGAGTACAGCGAGAAGACCAAGGATTAACGGCAGCTTTGATTTCTTCTTTTGCGCCACCGGCGGCAAAGGCTGACTGTGATGAGCGGCGGCGGCGGCGGCGGCTTGCGCTTGCGGCGGCGGCGCAATCGGGCCGGACGCCTGCTGCTGCGCCGGCAATTGATCAGATGTTTGCGGCGGTGGAATGGGACCTGAGGGCGTTACCGGTGGCGGCGCTACTGGTCCAGTGCTCGGCTGGCTCGGTGGCGCGCCATAGTGTTGCGTCTGCGATGGCGGCTCGAGACTGCCGGTGTCGCGCGTCTTCACCTGCTGTGTGCCGTCTTTGACGCCGCTTGAGACCACCGTCGCTTCGGGATCGAAGGCGGCAGCCTGTTGCTCACTGAGATCGCGGGTCGTCGGTTTGGCGACGGCATCGCGAACTTTCGAAGAATCGAACTGCACGGTCTCTGTCAGCTCAGCTTGCACGGTAAACAACAAGCCGCCGTCGTGTGTGCAGAACTTCTGCGTATCGGTTGAATAGGTGCGGTTACATTTTGGGCAACGTCTCATGTCTGTTTTGTCTCAGGGGTTTGTAACGCAAGTTGTTAACTTGCGAGGGCGCAAGCTGCCAGCTTGCGCTACATTAAAACTTCTACGATCTGGCGCGCGCGGCCGCCATCTTCGCCGGCAGCTCTGCATTCGCCGGGTCTAACTCAAGGCCCCTTTGATAAGCGCGGAGCGCGTCGCGAGCTCGACCAGCGGTCATGTATCCATCGCCGACGCCCGTGAAACCGAATTGGCCGGCGAGCGCTTTGCGATCGGCAGCGGAGGCCAGCGCGGCTGCTTCTTCGTAGGTTCTGAACGCGTTGTCATGCGCTCCAGCGCCCAGGTAGGCCCGCGCCAGAACGGTCCGCACGATAAAACTCTTCGCATTAACCTCAGCGGCCGTCTTCAAAATCGCCGCCGCTTCCGCATAACGCTGATTGACTGAATGAAACCGGCCCAGCAGGAACAAGGCTCCGGGATTTCTCGCGTCCAGGGTAAGCGCGCGACGCAGCACAGGCTCGGAATCATTCCAGCGTTGTTGAGCTTGCAGTGCGTCCGCGATCAAAACGAGTGTCGGAGCGTCCTGCGCTCTATCCACGGCTGAGCGAAAGAGCGCATCGGCCTCATCCATTCGCTTCATTCGCGACAGTACGCCCGCGAGGTGAACCTGCGCTACAACAAAATTCGGATCCAGTTCCGTCGCGCGGCGGAACGCACTTTCAGCATCGGCGTTATAAATGCCGCGCGCAGTCATGGCGACGCCCAGGCGATCGAAAGCGATCGCATTCGTTGGCGCGAGCTGTGTCGCCCGCCGCGCAAAATTCTCAGCGTCCGTAAATCGCCGCGCGTTGAGCCCTCCGGTGCGCGGCTGCACCAGCACAAAGCTCAAGGCCATCAGAACTTCGGGATCAGTTGCCGCGGTGTCGAAGGCTTTCCGGTAAGACACTTCAGCGTCGTCCCATCGCTGCTGATCGACTAACACATTTCCGATCGCGTAGTGCGCGCGCGAATCGCGTGGCTTCAATCCAAGCGCCCGGCGGTAAGCCGCTTCAGCCTGGACGAACCTGCGCGCATCACGGTCGTCGTTGCCGTCGGCCAGCGCATCCTGAAATCGCGCTTCGATTTCTGCCGGACTCATTCTCGGTCTCGGCGGTCGAGCTGGATTGCCGCTCCGTTTGGCTTCGGGATTCTTCGGACGAAAGATGCCGGCGCCGCCGCCCAACTCGCCGCCGGTCTCCTGGGCCAGCACCGCACCCGCCGCAACGACCAGGCAGGCGCACGTCAGCGCCACTTTGATAAGCGCGCTAATTCTCATTTTTGAAAAGGCAATCGAGGGTTTGTTCATGTTATTAAGACTCAGGGTCTCCGGATTTTTGCGGGTGATAATACTCGGTGAGGTAGCGAGGCTCAAGTAGGTACGGACGAAACGCACGCGTCCCGCGTGCCGCATGCCGGAGGCATGCGTACCAATCACGCACCTTCACTGCGGGCGCACCAGACGAAAGCCGAGTACTGAAACTTTTGTGTTGCCATTGAACCAGTCGCGACGTGTCGCAGAGATCGGCCTCTCGTTCTCTTTCGGATCTGAACTCGTGTCGTACGACGCGCCACGCACTATGTACCAGTTGCGCGCCTCTCCTTCTACACGCCTCGTGCTGCCGGGATAATAATTCGCTTTCGTGGACGTCCACTCGTAAACGTTGCCCTGCATGTCCATGACACCCCAACGCGTCTTGTCGTTGGGAGCTGAGCCGACCGGCCCCGGCGAAGTTGCGCCCGAGGCTTTTGTGATCGCGTAACCAACCGCCCAGGTGTTTCCCCATGGATAGATGTTCTCCTGATCGCCGCCGCGCGCCGCGTACTCCCATTCTTCTTCCGTCGGCAGTCGCCACTTGAGGCCATCGCGTTCTGAACGCCACTTTGCGAAAGCAACCGCGTCGCTGTATGAGACGAACGTCACGGGCAGGAGTTCCTGTCCGGCTATGGGCTTGCCACTAATCCAGTTGGACGGCGCACCGTGTTTTGTAGCCTCGACGAACTGTGCGTATTCGTAGTTGGTAACTTCTGTCTTGTCGATCACCAGCGGCTGCACAGAAACGGCGTGGACCGGAACCTCGGCGACGGTGGCGCCATTGCGGCCCATATCGAATGTTCCGCCCGGAATTGAAATGAATTCAGGAGTAAAGGTGACGGGCGGTGACCCCGGATCGGGATCCTTCGGGTTTTCAATCGGAGGATTGTCACCGCCACCGGGCGTCGGGGTGGGCTTTGGCCACATCACCCAGGCGCCGATTCCACCCCCGAGCAGTACGAGCAACAAAACACCCGCGAGCACGTAGGGCAACACGCTTCGCTTTCCGGCAACTGCCGGCGGCGGCACATTGACCAAATTCGGATAGCTATTCTCGGTAATAGTCGTCGCGCCCACTGGTCGTACGTTTGTCACTTCCGGAGTGACCACGGCGGCTGGAGGAGGCGGAATACTCGACGCGAGTTTCGTCAGCTTTTCTTCGATAGCTTTCGTCTGCTGCGTGACCAACTCTTCGACGCGTTTGCGTTCTTCTTCGCGACGGCGCTCTTCGTCGAGGCGCTGTTCCTCTTTGCGACGCTCTTCCTCCAGCCGTTGTTCTTCCTGGCGACGCGCTTCCTCTGCTTCCCGAAGCTGTCGGGCTTCTTCATCGCGCACACGCTGCGCGGCGAGCTCGCGCTCTTCCGCGGCGCGCTGCTCGGCGGCGAGGCGCTCTGCTTCGACCCGCTCTTCTTCCTGCTTTTGCTTGAGCTGCTGTTGCCGCTCGGCTTCCTGCCGGGCCTCGTCTTCTCTTCGTTTGCGCTCAGCCTCGGCCGCAAGTTGTCGCCGCGCTTCTTCTTCCCGCGCCAGTTCCTCGCGCGCCACGCTCAACTTGTCCTGTTCTTCCATCCAGGACTTGCTGCTGATGGCGGCCGCAATCAAGTCCTCGGTCCCACGCGTGTAACTCGACCTGCCCACCTGCGGATCCGTCGTGGGCGGCGGCCCTGTCACCAGCGTCTGGTAAGGATCCGGCGGCCGCGCTTCGCCCGTGTTTTTCAATAGCGCGCTGGCGGCTTCCATCGCCTGGCGAAACTCTTCAAGGAATTCGTCAGCCGATGGCGTACGATGCTCCGGCTCTTTTTCAAGCGCGTGACGCACGACGGCTTCGATCTGCGGCGGCACCTCTACGCCGCGCGACGAGAACGTCGGCGGTTCCTCGGTCAGGTGCTTCTTCATGATCGCCGGAATTGCGTTGGCTTTGAACGGCACCTCACCGGCGAGCATTTGATAGAGCATCACGCCGAGGCTGTATACATCAGCGCGCGCGTCGGGTGGTTCATCCGACCACTGCTCGGGCGCCATGTAAAACGGCGAGCCCATCAGTCCCGTGGTCTGCGCGGCGACAAACGAACCCAGCAACTCGCCCGACTTAATCTTCGCGAGACCGAAGTCGAGAACCTTTGTGCCTTCTGCAATCGTCAGACCGTCCTGAAGCATCACGTTCAGGGGTTTGATGTCGCGGTGCACAATGTTTTGACGATGGGCCGCAGCGATGCCGGAGCAAATCGGCTGCATGATTTCGAAGGCGCGCACCGGTCCCATCGCTCCTTCTGCGGCCATCACTTCCTGCAGAGACTTGCCCTGCACGAACTCCATCACGAGAAAAGGCATGGTGCCGCGCACGACTCCAAAGTCGGTTACCGCAATGATGTTCTGATGGCGAATCGCGGCGGCGGCCAAAGCTTCCTGCCGAAAACGCGTGACGAGATTTGGATCGTTGCCGACGAGATCGGGAAGAATGATCTTGATTGCGTGCTGGGTCTTGAGAAAGATGTGCCGGCCTTTGTAAACAATGCCCATGCCGCCCTGGCCCAGCCGCCGCTCGAGGTTGTAGCGGCCGTCAAGGATCGGTTCGCCGGCGATCGACGGACCGGTCGCGGCGCCGTCGTCAGGACAAAAAGCCACGTCGTCGGCAAAACATACGCGACACTTTGGACACTCTTTCATTCAGTGAATCGTTACGTAACTTACGACTCCGCGCGAGTCTGGGTTCGCGAGGATTTTAACGGCTGAGGACAAGCCAGGCAAGCATCCTATTTTACAACGACGTTGACCAGCCGCTGAGGCACAACAATCACCTTCACTATCTTGTGACCATCGATGAAGCTCTGGACCTTTGCGTCAGCCAGCGCCAATGCGCGCAAGTCGGCTTCAGAAATGTCAGGCGACACGACCACACGCGAGCGCAGCTTGCCGTTTACTTGAACGGGAATTTCCAACTCATCTTTCTTCGCCAGCTCCGGATCGGCAGACGGCCAGTGCGCAGACTTCAGCAAACCGCCGGCATGGCCCAACCCTTCCCACATCTCTTCGGCGATGTGCGGAGAGAACGGAGCCAGCATCACGACCAGCGCTTCGAGCGCTTCGCGCACGGCGAAAACGTCAGCGTCTGAAGCCGTTGCCGGATCGACGTTGAATTCGCCCAGGGCATTCGACAACTCCATCAAAGCCGCGACGTTCGTGTTGAGATCGAGCTTCTCAGAATCGTCGGTCACGCGGGCGATTGTTTGGTGGGTCTTGCGGCGCAGCGCGCGAGCCCCGTCGCCAAATTCGGTACGCACGCCTCCGGCGTGCTTTTCGCTGCCCACGCCTCCGGACTGCTCAGCGGTCCTGAGGCCCGCGAACCGATACACCATCGTCCACACGCGCCGCAGAAATCGCACCGCGCCTTCAATCCCCGTTTCCGACCAGCGCAACTCATTCTCGACCGGCGCGGCAAACAGAATGAACAGACGGGTGGCGTCGGCGCCGAACGCTTCGATCATCTCGTCCGGATCGACGCCGTTGCCGAGCGACTTCGACATCGCTTTCCATTCGTTTGTCTCTTCGACGCGATTGGTCACCATGCCCTGTGTCAGCAGGCGCTTCACGGGTTCGTTGAAATTCACCAGGCCTAAATCGCGCATCACCTTCGTCCAGAAACGCGTGTAGATCAGGTGCATCACGGCGTGCGAGTCGCCGCCGATGTATTGATCGACCGGCGTCCATTTCGCAACGCGTTCCGGCTCAAACGGCATCGATTCGTTGCGCGGATCACAGTAACGAAAGAAGTACCACGACGAATCGACGAAGGTGTCCATCGTGTCCGTTTCGCGCGTCGCCGCCGCGCCACACTTCGGGCAGTTGGTGTTGACGAATTCCGGAACCGTCTTCAGAGGTGATTCGCCTGTGCCGGTGAATTCAGCCTTCTCCGGCAACATCACCGGCAGGTCCTTTTCCGGCACTGGCACCATTCCGCACTTCGGGCAGTACACAACCGGAATTGGCGCACCCCAGAACCGCTGTCGCGAGATGCCCCAGTCACGTATGCGATAGGTGACGGCGCCGCCGCCGAAGTTCTTAGTCGCCGCGTACTCGGACATTTCGCGAATCGCTTCCTGCGAAAGTTTGCCGCTCCATTCGCCGCTGTTCACCAACACGCCGTACTCGACGAACGCGTGTTTCATTTCGATCGATTGATCCTGACCGGGCACATTGTCGGCCGGCTCGCTCTGTTGCCCATGAATCACCGGCGCGATGACCTGTCGAATCGCCAGCGTGTATTTCTGCGCGAATTCGAAATCGCGTTCGTCGTGGGCCGGTACGCTCATCACCGCGCCCGCGCCGTAATCCATCAGCACGTAGTTCGCGACCCAAACCGGTAACAGCTCGCCATTGAACGGATTGACGGCCAGCCGCCCCGTGTTCATACCCAGCTTCTCTTCTTCTGCCGTCTGGTCTTCAGCCTTGATCGCGCGCGCCGCTTTGATTTGTTCAGCAAACTTAAGCACGTCGTCTTTCAAAGACGAGCCTTCGAGCAGCTGCGTCAGAATCGGGTGCTCAGCCGCGACCACGATCGCAGTCGCGCCAAAGATCGTGTCGATGCGAGTGGTAAACACACGGATCTTTTCATGAAGATCTTTGACTCCGAAATCGATATACGCGCCTTCGCTGCGACCCACCCAATCGCGTTGACGCTTAATGACTTTCTCGGGCCAGTCGCTTTCGATCTCCTTGATGTCCTCGACCAGCTGCTCCGCGTACTTCGTAATGCGCAGATACCACTGTTCGATCTCTTTCTTGACGACGGGAGTTCCACAGCGCCAGCAGATGCCGCCTGACGACTGTTCGTTCGACAGCACCGTCTCTTCTTTCGGACACCAGTTGACCGGCGAGGTGCGCTTGTACGCCAGGCCGCGTTCCAGCATCTTCAGGAAGAACCACTGGTCCCATTTGTAGTAGTCGGGCCGGTGCGCCGCGATTTCCCGTGACCAGTCGTAGCTCGTGCCGAGCCGCTGAAGTTGTCCGCGCATGTGCGCAATGTTTTCTTCAGTCCAGTCGCGTGGTTGAACACCGCGCTTGATGGCCGCTTGCTCAGCCGGCTGGCCAAAACTGTCCCAGCCGATCGGATGCAACACGTTGAAGCCGCGCAGGCGCTTGTACCAGGCCAAAGCGTCGCCGATCGCGTAGTTCCGCACGTGCCCCATGTGCAGAAACCCGGAGGGATACGGCAGCATCTCGAGCGCGTAAAACTTCTCTCGCGGATCGTCTTCGCGAGCTTCAAACGCGCGTTCCTCGGCCCAACGCTTCTGCCACTTCGCTTCGATTTTTTCGGGGAAGTATTTCTCGTCCATCGTCTTAACTCCTCTTAACTTACAGTCATTTGGGTCAAATGCACAAAGCCCCTTGTGCAGTTACTTCATTCGGGTTTTGACTGGATTCGCCGCTAAAGCGGAGCGCTATCGAGCGCGGCGCGGTAGCGGCAGCGTAAGGAGGAGTTTGAGAAGTGAATGATAACCAGACCGTCGCATGATGAGGGCATTGTAACCGACCAACCGCGGACGGTAAAGCAGATCATGGCGATGAGGTCAGTACCCGGAGCGGTAGCGACGGGGTAGGAGGCCCGGCCCGGTCGCTACCGCTCCCGGTACTGACTCCGCCGCCGAGGCTCCGACTCAACTGACGAAGCTCCGCAGGGCCACAAGGTTCTTTAAATCAGCCCGCGGATCGTCGTAGGGAGTTTCTAAAATGAAAGCGCAGTGAGCCAGCTTAGGATGCTGCGCGAAGCGGCGCAGCGCGTCGCGACCGATGTGGCCCTCGCCAATGTGCCAGTGGCGATCGACGCGCGAATTGAACGGCGCGCGCGAGTCGTTGAAGTGAACGGCGCGCACGGTGCGCAGACCGACCGTGCGTCGAATGATTTCGATCGTGGCCTCCAACCCATCCGGTTCGCGAATGTCGTAACCAGCTGTGAATGAATGCGCGGTGTCGATGCAGATGCCGAGCGGCAGCTTTGGACACCCGTCCATGATCGCGCGCAGATGCTCGAACCGGTGGCCAATGCACTGGCCCTGTCCGGCAGTGTTCTCCAGAAGGATGCGCAGCTTTCCGAATCGCAATCCTTTGCAAGCAATTTTCAAACTGTGCGCGGTGGCGGCGATGCCGTCAGCTTCGCACGAGCCGCGGGCACTGCCGGGATGAACGACTACATAGTCAGCACCCAGCGCAATGCCGCGTTGCACTTCTTCACGGAACGAGGCGATCGATTTCAACAGAATCACTTCGTCGGCCGAAGAAAGGTTGATCAGATAGTTCGCGTGAATCAAGACGGGCGAAAGCTTCGTGAGTTTGCGTGTCGCTTTGAACAACTCGACTGATTCGCGCGTCAGCGGCTTGGCCATCCAGCCGCGCGGATTCCGGGAGAAGATTTGCACCGCGTCGCAACCGGTTTCCTTGGCGATGATTAACGATTCGTGGAGCCCGCCTTTGATGGGAGCATGGAATCCGATCCTTGGAGATTGTTTCATTGATTCATCGGTTCATTTTTTCAATAAACACGTCTACTCCTAGCCGTATGTTGTGAAGCCGCGAAAATCGCCAGCAATTCGTTTGCCTCACCAAGCAGCTTGCCCATTCGGCTGGCTCGAACAATCTCGGTGTCGACTAACAGTTCCAACCAGAGCACCGTTTCATCAGCTTCCTCTACGACTATTCCAATCTTCGCGATGAACTCAGCCTTTGAACGAGAGCGGCAGACGGCACGATAATTTGCGGCTACGGATGTGCCGGAACGGAGCATCTGCCTGCCAATGACGCGCGCTTCTTCGGTTCGTGGCAATGAACGAAACAGCTTCACAATCCTGATTGCAAACTGCTTTGTTCTTTTCTTCAATTCTTCAGCTGGGAACATGATTCGACTGCCTCCTTGGTGAGAAATATTGGAACCAGTCGAAGGTATCAACGCTGTCAATGTAATAAAGTTTTACCAATGACCAATGACCAATGACCACTGAATCACTGAATCACTGAACCACTGAACCAATGAATCAATGGATCAATGAATCAATGGATCACTTCTTCCATCACTCGCAGCATGTTCCCACCTAGAATCTTCTCAACGTCGCTTACTGAATATCCGCGCTTCAGAAGTTCTTTCGTCAGATTCGGCAAGTCCGCAACCGACTTCATGTCCGCCGGCACTGCTTGCACGCCGTCGAAATCCGATCCGATGCCAACGTGATCGACGCCCACCAGCTTCACGATGTGATCGATATGATCGGCAATCCGCGAGACGTGCACCGGCGGCAGGCGCTTCAGATACTCTTCGAAGCGGACGCGATCGCGCGCCAGTTTCTTTTGCGCGACGTTTCCCTGCTCTTGCTCCGAAGCTCGCTGCACCATCGGAGCAATCTCCGCGTCAACTTTTTTCTTCTTCTCACTCCAGCCGGGTTCGATGTGCTCGGGATAAAATATGACGTTCACTACGCCGCCGGTTTTTGCCAGCGCGCGAATCATTTCGTCCGTCAGGTTGCGCGGCACGTTCGCGATGGCGCGGCAGCCGGAATGCGTCGCCACCACCGGCTTCGTCGAGGTGTTCACGATGTCCCAGAACGTTTTGTCGGACACGTGCGACACGTCGATCATCATGCCCAAGCGGTTCATCTCGCGTATGACTTCTTTGCCGAATTCGTTTAAGCCGCGCGTTCCGCCGACTGCGTCACCCGAAGAACCTGCCCAGCTCGTGCTGACACTCCACGCAGGCGACATATAACGCACGCCCATGTCGTAATAACGCTTCACATTCTCGACACGCTCGTCGATCGCATAGCCGCCTTCCAACCCCATCAATGCGGCGATTTTTCCGCTCGCGGCGACGCGACGAACGTCCTCAGCGGTAGTCGCTACTTCCCACGTCTCCGGGTGTTTTGCGGCAAGATCACGGACGGCCTCGATCTGAATATCAGCGCGCTTAATCGCGCCGGCGCCGCCACCTCCGAACAATTGCGGCTCGACCCAAATCGAAAAGAACTGCGCGTCGAGCCCGCCTTCCTTCGCCCGCACAGCGTCAAGATGTCCGTCCGCCAGACGCTGATTCAGATCGACGTTTTCATCGACCAGGCGTTGGGCGGTGTCGGCATGCATATCGACGGTGATCGCGCGCTGATGAATCGTTCCGGGGTCATTTGCACTTGTCTCTGTTGTCATCTTTATAGGTTCCACGGGTTGGGTAGAATTACGGCAACTGGCGAAGGGAATTAGCGCCACGGCACACAGCCACAAGGTGAAAGCCCGGCGCGGAATCACGACCTGATTGCCCTTCTTATTTGATCGCAAGCATTGGCATCGTATTTAACTGATGCGTGTTCAGCAAGCGAGTGCGCGAATGACGTTCTTGGAGTGCGGCGGCTTGACGCCGCTTTGCCTGTACTCGTCCCCAAAAGCTCAGCACAATAACAAAGCGCCGTCGAGCTGGCGCACTCCAAAATCACCACTTTTCCGCACGGTTAGTTATCTTGCCAACGGCCTCAAGTTTAGAGTATCGTGCTTTGTCAATTCACCCTGTAATAAGCACTTCTCGCGGTTCGAAACGCGGTAATTCTCCAAAGGAGTAAACAGCATGTATTCAATGGGCGATAAGAAGAAAGACGTTGCCACTCCGCGCATTTGTGACCTGGTTTGGCACGACGGCGAGTTCATCAAATGGAACGATGCGCGCGTCCACGTCATGTCCCACGTTCTGCACTACGGCTCGAGCGTCTTCGAAGGCATTCGCTGTTACGCGACGAAACGCGGGCCGGCTGTCTTTCGCCTGCGCGAACACATGCAGCGCTTCTTGAATTCCGCAAAAGTCTTCCGCATGGATCATGACTGGAGCGTCGATGACTTTTGCGACGCCGCCGTCGAACTCGTGCGCCGCAGCGGTTTGGATCAGTGCTACATCCGCCCAATTTTGTTCCGCAGTTTGGATGAAGAACGACCCGCGTTCGGCGTGAATCCGTTTCCGAACCCGCTGGCCTGCTATATCGGCGCGTGGGATTGGGGCAAGTACCTCGGCGATGAAGCAATTGAGAAAGGCGTCGATGTTTGCGTGTCGAGTTGGAACCGTCTGAGTCCGAATTCGCTACCACCGATGGCCAAGAGCGGGGCGAACTACATGAACTCGCAATTGATCAAGATGGAAGCATTGGTCAACGGTTTTGCCGAAGGCATCGCGCTTGACGATCGTGGATACGTTTCTGAAGGCTCAGGCGAAAACATATTTGTAGTAGCTAACGGCGTCGTGAACACGCCGCCGCTTTCATCTTCAGTTCTGCCGGGCATCACGCGCGACAGCGTGATTCAGATTTGCGGCGAGCTGGGGCTCACGATCAAAGAGCGCAGCATTCAACGCGCCGCGCTTTATGTTTCTGACGAGCTGTTCTTCAGCGGCACGGCTGCCGAGATTACGCCGATTCGATCCGTCGATCGCATCACGATCGGCAATGGCGCGCGTGGCGAAATAACTGAAAGAATTCAGAAGATGTTCTTTGAGATCACCAAAGGCGAGCGACCGGCGCCCGGCGCCTGGCTTACTTATGTGCGTGAACAAGAGGAACGCGCCGCGGACAAACCGGGAGCCAGCGCAACAGACAACGGCACTCGTCCGAAAGTTAAGAAAGACGAGACAGAGAAGCCGGCAGAACTAGTCGCCAAGGCGCACGCTGCTGTGGCTGACTGATAACGGACGAAATCCGCACCAACTCACGAAGCCTCACTGCTTCGCATTGATCGCAAAACTGAAATCCGACTTCGCGCCTCCCGGCGAAGTCTGCGCGAAGTTGTGGCAATCCAAACAACTGTACGGGTTTGTCTGCGACACAAACGTTTCCAATAACGGGTTGCCCAGTTTCGGAGGTTTCGTAGGCGGACCCGATCCACCCTGCCATTGCGTGCTGATCAGCCGGTAATACGCCCAGGGCGTTCCCTTCAGCAGTCCCTGAAAAGCGGTGTTATATGTGGCGGCAGTCGTTGGGATGACGCCGACAACCTGAACGGGCTTATTCTTCGGGCTTCCGTCAGAGTTGAGCTCAACGTACGGTGTGGGTGCTGTCTGAACGTTGGGCGGGCATTGGGCCGCCGGGCAGTTCGGGTTATTGAAAGCTGTGTCAACGTCTGTTTGCACGAAGGTTGACCACAGCCAATGCGGCTGGCGTGGCGTCTTTTGAATAATGTGCAGACCGGCAAGGCCGACAGTCACCGGATTAGGCCCAGGGCTCGGGCTGCCGTCCTCATCGTTGTAGACAATTGCCTGCTGCGTAAAATAGTGCGTTGGGTCATCATTGGCCCCCAGCACCTTCCAGGCGGCTTTCAACTCCATCGCCCCGTTTGTGAAATTTAGCGCCCCTGTCTTCTGCTGTCCTGCCGCGGTCCACAGACTGTTCGTCATTATGTATTGGTACTCGATCGGTCCAATGTTAATCGTGTAACGAAGGAACCGTCCGTTTTGATCCGTCACCGGCTGGCCAGTCGCATCGAGAATCTCTTTCAATTGCGCGGGAACGCTGGTCAGTTTAGTGGTCGAGATGAGCGCGTGGGCCTTGGAATTATTATGCAGGAACAGACGCACCTGGGGATGTTGTTCTGCCAGCGCACGGACTTTCGGTGGAAGCTTCGCTAGTTTGCCAGTGCGTTGCGCGGCCCGCGCTTCGTCTGCGCTTGCGAACCGCGCTCCCTGCTGTCCAGTTCCGTGGCACCAATTAGCGGGAGAGCCCGAAGCCACAAAGATATCGTCGTCACTTAAATAACTCAGCCATACGGGATCAGGAGTCGCGGTCAGGATACTCGCGTTCGTATTCCCGGTGCATGTGCTTGGATCGACCGGCCAGTTCACCGCTACGAAGGTTAGCCATGAATACAGATCCGGACCCGGCTGAGTGTCACCCGTACCGTTCATGTCAGTCGGGATCTTCGCGCATGTGCTGTCAATTGTATTTGGTGTCGGCGGCACGTTGCTCGGCACCTCGGCCGCGGCGCAATTGATCACGGCCGGCGTCGCGGTCGTTTGCGGTCCGGGCGCGCTCGGGGAACAAGCGATGGCGAGTGCCGTCAACAAGATCGCTACGGTGATTAATATTTTCTGCATGGCTGGCCTCCAAGTCAGTGAAGCACGCGGTTTCGGAGTCCGCGAAGTTTCTAAATAGCGGTTAGTGTCGTTAGCAAAGAACGTGCATGCAAGAGGCCGCGACGATATAGCTTGGACGACTAGCTGTCAACAAGAATTGGGCAGATCAGCAACATAGCACTATCAGATGATGAACCACAGAACGGGTAAGCGTTGTTTGGTGGAGGGCAAAGGCAGAGCCGCCAATCGTAGGTGGGTGCCGGCTGCGAGCGTCAGCTCTGGTAGATTTGATCTGTGCGCTGCTCTCTTGTTGGGGCTTCAGTACTTTCGTTATCGACCCGTTCTCCCAATAGGATCCGCACTTCATGCGACTTCCCGTCATCGGCCAGGGCTATTTCCTTGCTTGCCTGCTCGACGCCATCAAGTTCGACCCTCGCGACGCCGCGCGACACTGCGTGCGGATTCTCAACTTTAATCCGATAAACTGAACTGCCCCGCCGATAAGTGATTTCGAATTCGCGCCAGAACCGCGGAATGCACGGATCGACGCGCAAGCGATCGCCCTGCAACTTAAACCCGAGGATATATTCCAGCGCCGCGCGATACATCCATCCCGCTGAACCCGTGTACCACGTCCAGCCGCCGCGACCGGTGTGTGGCGGCACAGCATAGACATCGCCCGGCGCGACATACGGCTCGACTTTATATTTGTGCAGACCCGCGCGCGTCGAAGAGTGATTGATGGGATTCAGCAACCCAAACAACTCACCCGCGCGATCACCTTCGCCTAACAAAGCGAAGGCGATGACGGTCCACAGCGCCGCGTGCGTGTATTGCCCGCCGTTCTCACGAACACCCGGCACGTAACCTTTGACGTAACCCGGATCGAGTTTGCTTTTGTCGAATGGTGGCGTGAACAGAACAAGTAGACCATCGCCGCGACGAATCAGATATTGTTCTACCGCCGCCATCGCGCGCTGCGCTCGATAGGATTCGGCGACGCCGGAAATGACCGCCCAGGTTTGAGCGATCGAATCGATCCGGCATTCGTCGTTCTGCGCCGAGCCGAGGGGCGTGCCGTCGTCGAAGTAAGCGCGGCGATACCAGTCGCCATCCCAGGACTTCTCCAGACCCTTGCGAAGTTTTTCAAGATGCACAGCGTAAGCTTTGCGGCGGTCTTTAAACTTGCCTCCCGCTCCGGTCGCATCCACCACCCCACGCGAGCTGCCCGCGCGGGGACCCCGGTCCGCTCCCGGTTCTGACACCAGCAACGGTTCAATTCCCTGCAGTACCGTCGCCAAAAACCATCCGAGCCAGACACTCTCGCCTTTGCCGCCAATGCCGATGCGATTCATGCCATCGTTCCAGTCTCCTGAGCCCATCAAAGGTAACCCGTGCGCGCCTAACCCGAGGCTGCGATCGATCGCGCGCGTGCAATGTTCGAGGATGGTTCCGCTTTCAGAAGACACTTGCGGTTCGATGTAAGCCTCATGCTGATCAGGCTTCAACAACTCCGCTTCCAAAAACGGTGCTGACTCGCCGAGCACCGATCGATCGCCGGTGATGTTCACGTAATGCGCGACGACGTACGGCAGCCAAAGCAGATCATCTGAAAAGCGCGTGCGCACGCCGCGAGCGCTCGGTTCGTGCCACCAGTGCAGCACGTCGCCTTCTTTAAATTGCCGTGAAGCCGCGCGCAGGATCTGTTCGCGCGCGACTTCGGGCCGGGCGTAAACCAACGTCATCACGTCCTGCAATTGATCGCGAAAACCGTAGGCGCCGCTGGATTGATAAAACGCCGAGCGCCCGCGCACGCGGCACGCCAACACCTGACACAACAGCCAGCGGTTGACGAGCGTATCGAGCGAAGCATCGGGAGTTTTGATCTCCACGGTGGAAAGCGTCTGGTCCCAGAAGTTCAGCACATGTTCCAGGGCTTCATTGACGGCCTGTACGCTGCGAAAACGGGAATTGATCTCACGCGCTTGCTCGATCGAGTCGGCCTGTCCCAGCAGAAAAACAATCTCGCGAGCTTCGCCGGGCGCGAGCTCAATCTGCGCTTGAATCGCCGCACACGGATCGAGGCCCGCCCCGTCCCGGCCACTCAGTCCCACGCGCCGCAAAGCCGCGGGATGAGCGAGTGACCCATTGCGCCCGATGAACTCTTTGCGATCGCAGGTCATGGTGCAGCGGCGCTCGCTGGTGCCGACAAACGCGATGCGTTCGGCGAATTCGTTGTTGAATGAATTTCTGGCGAAAACTGCGCCCTGTTGCTCTTCGATGTCAGTCACGATGTGTGGCGCCGAAGCATGGCGATCAACTCCCAGTGTTAGATCGACATAATTCGTCGCCGACAATCGCCGTTTTTGTTCGGTACGATTGCGCAGACGCAGCAGCGAAATCTTCACCGGCGCATCCAGCGGCGCAAACATGAGCAGCTCTTGCGAGATACCGTGACTCGCGTGCTCGAAAACCGTGTAGCCCTGGCCGTGGCGAATTGAGTACGGAGCATTCTCGCGCATCGGCAAAGGCGTCGGCGTCCACGTCGCTCCTGAATCTTCGTCGCGGAGGTAAATGACCTCGCCGGGCGAGTCGCTCACCACGTCGTTCGACCAGGGCGTCAGGCGATTCTCGTGACTGTTGATCGCCCAGGTGAATCCGCCACCGGTTTCGGTCACCAGGAAACCGGCATCCGCATTGTTCGCAATCACATTGCTCCAGGGCGCCGGCGTCCATTGGCCTTCGCCGAGGATGGCCACGTATTCGCGCCCGCCGTGCGCGAAGCCGCCGACCCCGTTAAAGAAGGACAGCTTAGGAATTTCGAGTGGTGTCTCGGAATAAGTTTGCGACGGCGCATGTGGTTGAAACTCCGCCGGCAGTGGACCTTCGGCGGGCCGTCTTACAAGTTGATCTTCAAGCGATCCTCTTTCGCTGACGATCACCACGCGCGCCACCGCGTGCAGCAGGATGCGTTCTTCCTGCGGAATCTGATCTGAGCGACGAATGAAGACGCCACCGGGTTTATCGAGCAAAGTTTGCACCCCCGAGGTCCGCGCCGCAGTCTGCAACGCATCGTGCAGCGACTGGGCGTAACCCGACGGATGGTCATTCAGAATCACCAGATCGAACTGCAGTCCCTTTGAACTGAGGTACTGGTGCGCGCGCAAAAGCTGTCGCGCCATGGGAACATCTTCTTCTCGCTCGAGACGCAGAATCACAATCGGCAAGTCGCCACCGATGCCGTGACCCCACAAGCGCGACTGCGTGAGACGATTCAGCGCCAGAACGTGCGGCCGCGGACGCAAAGAAGGGTCGATGTAAAGAATGCGGCCGCCCAGTCTCTGAAAAAGGTGGGCCTCGTCAGGATCGATATGCAGGTGCGTCATCTCGACCTGCGCCCGCGTCCAGGCCATCCGCGACTCGCGTTCAAAGATCCCGGCGTCAAAATACTTTTCACTGAGCGCCCGCGCCTGTTCAAGCGATTCCGCGACGCCGGTGGTGAAAACAACCTGGACGCTTTCGTTCGGCTGCAAACGCACTCGACAACGCAAGCTGAAGATTGGATCGAGCACGGCGCCGACGGTGTTAGACAAAGGCTGATCCGCCACCACTGAGACCGGATCGGACGTATTGTGGCCGCGGCCGAGAAAGCGCGAGCGGTCGGTTTCGAATTGAATTCCTCCAATCGTCTCCGCCGTAGTCGCCAACACGTGCACGCCCCAGACTGGCTTGTCTTCGGAAGAGCGCTGCCGCCGCCGGGCGAACAACGTGTTGTGACGGCCGTGGAACTCGGTCTCTACGAAAAGATTGCTGAACGCGGGATGCGCAACGTCGCTGCCCTGCGGCGCGAGCACAACTTCGCTGTAGCTGGTCAGTTCAATCTCGCGCGGACGGTTTCCAAAGTTCGTCACGGAAACGCGTCGCATCTCAGCGTTTTCCTCGGCTGAAACGATGACTTCCATGTGCGTCACAATTCCTGAATCGCGCCGCCAAAAATCGGCCTTGTCCTCAGAGAATGCGACTTCATAGTCCTGGGCTTTTGCCGGGATCGGCTGATGACCGGTTGACCACACAGCGCCGCTCCGAATGTCACGCACGTAGATGAAGCTGCCCCAGTGATCGCGAGTTGGATCTTCTCGCCAACGGGTCACGGCTAACGGTCCGGATCGCGAGTAGCCGCTGCCGGCGGTCGTGATCATCAGCGTGTACGTGCCATTCGACAGCAACTGCGTACGCGGCGTCGGCAGATCCGCCGTGTCGTACGCGCGCGTCACCAGGCCCGTGAGAGTACGCACTACGCGACCCGACAAAACTTCCTCCGCGCGCGGATGCGCCGCTGTGACGCCGCGCGGCACGCGCTCCTGCAAGAGCAGCTCAGTTGCCTGCACCAGCGGTTCGTTGTGAAAGCGATTCTGCGTCACGTTCTGGTTCAGCAAATTGTCTAGTGCGACCAGGCTCATTCCCTGATGGTGCGCCATAAACGCGCGCACCGGCGTGCAGTGCTCACCTTTTTTGACCCGTTCAGGCGTGTAATCGAGCGCTTCGTAAAACCCATAGCGCGACAGCGCGCCTTCGCGCTCAAGCGCCCGCAGGTTTTCAATTGCCTCAACCGGCTTTACCTGGGACGCGAGAATCGTTGCATAAGGCGAAACGACAAGGTCTTCAATCAAACCGCGTTTCAAACCTAAACCGGGAACACCAAACGGGCCGTACTGATAGTTAAGCTGCAGGTCGCGGGCGGCGTATGCGGATTCTGAAATGCCCCAAGGCACGCCACGTTCAGTGCCATACTCAATCTGCCGCATCACAATGGCGTCATAAGTTTCGCCGAGCAGCGTCTCGCGATAATCACGCATCACGAGCAACGGCATCAGATATTCGAACATGGTACCGGTCCAGGAAATCAGCGCGCGGCCGCCATTAACCGAGGTCAGTTGGCGACCCATGCGAAACCAATGTTCCTGCGGCACGTCGCCTTTGGCGATCGCGACGAAGCTGGCAAGCCGGGCTTCCGAGGCCAGCAGGTCATAGAACGAGTTATCGCGGCGACCTTCGGTGACGTTGAAGCCGACGGTGAAAACCTTTCGTTCCTGCTCGAGCAGAAACTTGAAATCCATTTCGTCGAACAGGCGCTGACAGGTCGAAGCAATTTTCGCGAGGCGCGAAGAAATGTCTTTCGCCGCTTCACTCGCCTGGTCCGAGCTTGAAGCCAAAGTCGGTTGCGTCGCCTGTGCCGTGACGCCTTCCGAAACTAACAATTGGAAATCGCGCAGCCAGTTAGCGGCTTGCCGCAGCAAAGCGCTGCTCCACCAATGCAGTTCTTCGACTTCGCCGCTCTGGTGCACGTGCGATAGCGCGGCGACCGTGTCGTCAATCGTCGCTGCCTGTTCGCTGACGCGCTCAAGCAAATCGCGCCACTCGGCCAAATTCTGGGGCTCTGGCAGCGCCAACAGCTCCGCAAGCGCGTCCAGCTCGTGCGTCAGCTGCTTGATGCTGATCGCGTCGGTGCGCTGGCGGGCAGTTGTGAGTTGCGACATCTCCTGGCGCAAGCCGGCCAGCGTGTCGCATAACCCAGGCAGAACCCGCGACCCAAACAACTGGTCATCAGGGATTTCCAAACACGTTTGTTTGAGCGCGAGCAGACACGCAGCAAGGTTTCCGCTGTCAACTGTTGACACGTAATGCGGCCACAGGGCCTCCAACGTTCGCGTGTCGTACCAGTTGAGCAAGTGACCGCGGAACTTTTGCAGCTTTTGGTGGCTGGCGATCGTTTTTTCCAAACGCTCGACCAGTTCAATCACGCCGAGGTAACCAAAGTCATAAGCCGCGACAGTTGAAAGCCATAACAGACCGATGTTTGTCGGTGAGGTGCGATGCGCGACGACGGGTTTTGGATCTTCCTGAAAATTGTCTGCCGGCAACCAGTGATCCTCATCACCGACGAACGTTTCGAAGAAGCGCCAGGTGCGACGCGCGACAGTGCGGATGGCGCGAACGTCTTTAGCGTTCAGCGAGAGCTCAACTTCAGCGCAGCGGCGGCTAATAACAAACGCAATCACGGGCGAAGCCGCCCACGCCAGTAAGAAGATCGCCGCGGCAGGCAGTGAGGCGACGTTCGACAGCGCAATTAGCGCGACCGCAACCAACACGACAACTGCCGCCGGCCACATGAAGCGAATGAAAGCAGGAAGATCATGCTTACTCGACGCTTCGGAACTCGCGGCCGTAACCCATTCGAGTAGATGACGCCGCGAGACAAACTTTCGGTAGATCGTGCGAGCGATTGCGTCCAGCATCAACCCGGCCTGGTGCGCGAGAAAGACAATTTCGACGGCGATCTGCGCGGTGTTTGTGCGCGCGTCGCCCCAGACACTCCAGAAGTGACTTGTCCACGGCACGCCACGCGGATGAATCAGCAAACCACTGGTGACGTGCGCGTAAACTGGAAACGCGAGCGTCAGCAGCACAAACAATTCCCACCACCAGGCGCTAACGGGAAGAACCGTCCACCCAGCGATCAGCAACAACACAATCGAAGGCGCCAGCAGACTTCGCCGCAAATTGTCGAGAATCTGCCAGCGCGAGATCGCCTCAATGCGGTTCGGTCGCTTCTGGCCGTGCGCGTCACGCACCGTGCCGAATAGCCAGTCCGCGATCTGCCAGTCACCACGCGTCCAACGATGCTGCCGCCGCGCGAACGAATCGTAGTAGGCCGGGTAGTCATCGAGAAACTCAATGTCCGTAACCAGCGCTGCCCGCGCAAAGATCGATTCGAACAAGTCGTGACTCAGCAGCGTCTGCTCAGGCACACGTTCATGCAACGCCTGCTCAAATGCTTTGACGTCGTAGAGGCCTTTGCCGGTATAAATGCCCGCGCCGAAAAGATCCTGATAAACGTCTGAAGCTGCCGTCGTGTAGGGATCGACGCCGGTGTTGCCTGAGAAGATGCGCGCGAAGGTTGAGCGCGAAGCGCTTTCGAGAGAAATACTGACCCGCGGTTGAAAGATCGTGTAACCCTCTGTCACGCGATCTTCCGCCACGTCGAACCTGGGCCGATTGAGTGGATGAATCGCAGTGCCGATCAGGCGATGCGCGGTCTCGCGCGGCAGTTGCGTGTCCGCATCAAGCGTGAGGACATAGCGAATCTGTGACAGGAGATCGTCGCCGGCGGTGGAGATGATAAAGCTCGTGTCAGTGGCGCCGAGCAGCAGTTGGTTGAATTCGCGCAGCTTGCCGCGCTTTCGCTCCCAACAAATCCAGGAGTTTTCAGTCTCGCACCATTGGCGGCGACGATGAAAAAAGCTGAAGCGTCCGGGATGCGTGCCGTTGTAACGCTTGTTGAGGGCCGCGATGCGGTCCAGGGCTGCATCCACGATTTCCTTGTCGCCGGGCATCGTTTCCACCGTCGCATCGGCGAAGTCACCAAGGATCGCGAAGTGAATATGCTCATCCTGGTTCCCGAGGTACGTAATCTCCAGCTTCTCGGCTATTTCCTCGACCGAAGCCACATCAGAAAGGATCACCGGCACGACGACGATCGTGCGCGCTTCTGCAGGGACGCCTTTGGACAAATCGAGTTTGGGCAGCAGGCGCGGGCGGTAGCTGTGCGTAATGCCCCAATTGAGAATGCTGAGCGCGAGGTCGCTGGCCGGCAGCAGTGACAGAAGAACTGCCAGCACCACACTGACGGGATGCGGTTGCGCGCGGGACACGGCGACGGCGATTACTGCCAGGATCAGAGTCGTCAGCAGCGTCAACGAGCCGAGAAAAAACAGCGTCGCACGCCGCTGCGTCCAACGCTCGAGCCTCTCGCCAACCAATGGACGATAGCTCGTCTCGGATTCAAGCTGGCCGATGCCTCGGCCAATCAGGTAGTAGCCGATGTGCGCTTGCGTGCTCTCTTTATCATCTGCGGGCGCCGCTTCCGCCAAACGTAACGCCGCACGCGCGACATCGAGTTCCTTGACCTTCGCCCGTTTTCCGATCCGCTCGATGACCTTCCGGTAACGATCGCGCGTCGCGAAATCCATTCGCGAGTAGATGCGGGCCGGATCTTTCGCCAACTCACGATCGATTAAGCTGACGGTTTCAAAAAAGTCGCGCCACTCGAGCGTCGAGAGCAGGCGCATGCTCGTGATGATGTTGCCCACGGTGACCTGCGCCCCGGCCTGCCTTCGATGTTCTTCGTGGACGATGTCGTGGATCGAGAGGTCAAGCTTGTGCAGTTGCATCTCGAGCCACTCAACCGCGGGCAGAACTGCCGGGTCCTGCTCGCGCAGACGCTGCATCAGCTGCACGACAAACGCACGGCCGAGTGTTTTTCGTTTTCCTAGCCTTACCGAAATCAGCGGCACAATTTCCTGCGGATTGAGCTGCGCGGTTTCGAGCAGTGTGTCGGCGAGCTTGTCAGCTTCTTCGCGCTCAGCGCGCGAAGACACGATGCGCGTCGCGAGCCTGCGCAAATTTTCTACGAGTGCGAGACGGAGAGTGATCGGCACCGCCCACAATTCGCCAATCGATAGCGGCGCCACCTTTTGGTAAGCGTTGATGAAGCGGCGCAGCGTTTCGGAATCGAGATAACTGTCCGTATGCGCAACCAGCGCGACCGACAGCGCATAGATACGTGGATAACCTTTGAACGCGCCGTCGGCGAGTTTGGGAAGTTCGTCGTAGTAGCTTTTCGGCAGGTCCTCGCGAATCTCGCGAATCTGCTCTTCGACGATGTGAAAGTTATCTACCAGCCATTCGGCTGCGGGCGAGATGACGTGCTCACTGCGAATTGATTCGGCCAGCGCGTTGTAAGCCTCAACCAGCTTGCGACCGTTTTCCTCCAGACGCGGTAACAGCAAACTGACGCGCTGTGGCGTGTCGGCGATCTTGTGTTGCGCAGCGAGTTCTCCGGCGTATTGCTCAAGTCGCTCGACGCTGAAAAGCTCTTCACGAATCGGCGGCTCGCCGCTGTCATCAGACGAGCGGCGGAAAATGCGGATCAATGCTGAGAATGGCCACGGCATCATCAGGGAAAACAGGGGGAATTCTTGGGATTTTCGTTAGGATAGCACGAGTCAGAACCGCCTGCGTTAGCGGGCGGTTGATCGGTAGTCTTGTTTTGAGTTTTTCTCAGTGTCTCTGTGGATCTCCGTGCCTCTGTGGTGAAAATATCTAACAAACCCCACCACAGAGACACAGAGGATTTTCACTGAGGCACAGAGAGACTTCGAATTAGGGCACTAATACTTTGATTCTCGCAGTCGAGCGTAGGGCGACCGCAGATCACCCACCCGCTAACGCAGGTGGTTCTGACTGAACCGCCGTTGCAGATTCACACTCAACTCAATCAATCCCGGCACCACAAACAGCGCTGCCACCGCGCCAAACAACGCACCCGTCGTCACGCGCGTGAAGTGGTTGTTCTCCCAGATCTCGAAGTACGTCAGGCCAAAATCGATCATGAGCGGCGCCGCTGACAACAGAAGCCAGATGACGTGCGGCGTGTCGGTGCGTCTCAGCGAGCGTGTCAGAGGCAACGCGAGCGTCGCGAACGCGAAGCCGGCGTACAACCCGGTGCAGCGAGAACAGACGGCGAATGGATGGCCGGCGAGATGAAATGAACGCTCGGGAATCTGATGACAGAGGTAACTGAAGGCTTGGTAAACCGCGCCAGCCAAACTGGCATATCCTTGAGCTTGTATCAGCGGGGCGGCAATGACCGCGACGAGAATCGCGAGGGCTATCGTCGCAACGAAGAACCAGACCGCGAAGGCTGGTGAACCTGCTTTCGAATGGTCTGGGTTTTGAAGGTGGCCGGCGGCGATCACAGTGCGCGCAGCCTAACACGGCCTATTGGCGCACCAGAAATACGTCCCAGGCCCAGCGCCCAACTTTGGAATGCTTCGCGTCATCCACTTTTGCGCGATAGCGAAAGCGGTTGCCGTGTTCATCGGTTCGTGTCGACTCTTTGTATTTTAGGGAGATCGATTCGACGTTTAGCGCAGTTAACGTGTGGAGCTCCGATGATTCGGAGGTGCCGTTGTGATTCGTGTCTTGCCATAGCCTGAGGCTCGCAAAGATCGAATCGCGCGCGTCAATCTGGCCGTCGCTGTTGCCGCCGTTTTCCGCCCTGTCGAACTCGGCTAAGGCAAAGAAACCGTTCTTAAATTCGCCTGGTCGCGGGGGTTGTTCCGTGTAGTTGCCAAACACTTCGCGACCATTATCGATCGCGCCGTTACCGTTACGGTCAAGCGCAAGCCACGCGTCGTCTGACTCGGCAGCTGTCCATGATAGACGTTCGGCTGCGTCGTCGACGTTGATGTCAAAGTTGACGCCGCTCTGCGCGTTCGTCATGTTGAAGCCGTTGCCAAGAATGTCAATCAGGATCGGGCTGGGGTGTACCTCCAGGCAGTCGCAAGAGTAAGCATCGCACAGCACACAACCGTCAATGCTGTAGCAGGGGCTGCTCATGTCACACGGCGGCGGCGGTGACGGCGTTGGCATTGGATGTCCGTTCGCTGTTTGCGCAGCATTCACGCACTGAAAGGCATTGCTCGCGTCCCCCGTTTGAACCGTGTTCGTCGGAACCGTCGCTGATGGACACGTTGTGTTAGGACCAACGACTGGGTTATTCATGATCGTCGCCTGGGACGGACTGGTTCCAGCTTCTTCCAATCCCAGAAAATGACCGATTTCGTGTGCGATGACGGTAGCACCATCGTTGGTGCTGTTTTGCGCCCGCTGCTCGAATCCTGAGTTGTAGTGGACGCGATCCAATTCAGGGTCGTAACCTGCGCAGAGTCCCGTCTTTTCCGGATCCTGACTTGGCATAAACTCTAACGTGGGAATGGCGTTTGGCTGCGCCGGCTCAATGACGACCCTCGTAGTGGAAGTTCGGTTGTTCCATTGTTGAATTGCCGCCTCGACTGCACTTAGAACGTGTGCAGGAGGTGTTGTTGCGTTACCCGAGGCGTCAACGAACCGATATGTAACGTGTATTATGCCGTTACTATCCGGGATCATGCGTCCGATGCGTAGCGCGTTTAGTTCCTGACTGGGCATGCACGGCTGTGCCACGACGCCTCCAACGGTCGTGAGCAAGAGAAGCATCGCCGCAAGGGTCAGATTTCGCATATGGGGATTTTTCCGAGGTTGTTACTTAAAGGCCAGGACGTTACTCACTGACAACATTTCCCCTCGCCGGGCCATTTTTCTGCCGCGAGGCGTATTTCTTTCAAAAAAGTGTCAGTACGCTTTCCCTTGTTTTTCTTCACAACGTGATCTATTTGCCGTCCCATCGCCAATATGGTCACGCCATCGTCCGAAAGCTCGAAGATCCCTTGTGGTCCGCCGGTAATGTAAAGGTTTTCACTTTCAGTTTTGGCCTTCGCGGACAAGAAGAAAACATAAGTCCGTCCGTTTTGGATGTGGATATCAGGAGTTTTCACTTCGGCGGACGTTCCATCTTCAAAACGAACGAATCCGCCTATAGAAGTCACTATTAAAGATCCTCCCGGCTGAACCTTGCCCTTCAAGACATCCAGGACGTTGACTTTATAGTCGGTCAGAATCGTGTCGCCCGCGGGAGAGACGCGAGAAGAACTCTCGGTTGGCATCGCGAGAATAACACTTCTGCTGTGACTCGTTAGGGCTTCTGTATCAGAAAAAACAGCGTCCCAACTCGTACGTTTTGTAATGACGTAATTGCCTTTTATTCTGGCGGCTTCCCGGATGCCGCCTCGTCTAAGGGCGTCAACAAGTTGAGCATTTTCATCCAGGGCCTGAGCTTCCTTAGGATTCTGACTCCGGGAGTTGCGCGCCCCGATCACAAAAAGGAGAGCTATCGCTGCGATTCCTAGAATTGACAATAGCAATCTGGCACCGTTTCTACTCATCACTCCGACCCCTATTCTCAAGAGCGTACAAGGACAAATTCAAATGACATTCCAAGCGTGTTTGTAAATGCTTTCATGACTTGACCAAACATCTTGAGAGGAGAATGCCTTTTTGTCCACTCATTACTCCGTTAGTTACAACCTGTCAAACTACGGCTTTGATTGTGTTCTCATTGCAAGTTAACAACAGGTTAGCTCGGCTGATCAACCTGTCTGCCTGGAAGGCTAGGAAGTGGCGAACGTCTTCAGCAAGACTCTGCAGACTTAAGCCGATCTGCGTAGACATCCGCTGACGTGATCGGGAAGGCTTTGCAGCGATAGACCCCTTGTCGAAGAGGAAACCCAGTGCTCTCTAAAATCGAATCACCGTATCCGGGCCGCCCTCGATGTGAATACTGTCAACGAAGCGAATGTGTTTTGATTCGCTCGTCATGACCCAGGGAGTGCGTGCGAGACCATTACCTCTTCTCTACATATTGGGAAATTTCCAACGCTTCGAGCAGTCTGTTTTGGAGCGCAGCTAATTCGTCGGGTGCGCCATAAAAGCTATAGA
The DNA here is from genome assembly GCA_049273695.1 of Pyrinomonadaceae bacterium. Taxonomy (GTDB): domain Bacteria; phylum Acidobacteriota; class Blastocatellia; order Pyrinomonadales; family Pyrinomonadaceae; genus UBA11740. The sequence continues at coordinate 125,479 of JBASRE010000044.1, read as the reverse complement.
CACTTTTCTTTTTGCCATCGATATCTATTGTCATTGTCGAACCAGAGGCGTGACTGATCCTCTCGATAGTCCCATTAGGATGCTTCTTGGATTCATATCGATCCTGAAGTGAGAAGAAATCGATTCTGAAGAATTCGGAAACAAGCTCCCGCACGACAGACACAGGCACGGAATGAACCTTTTCGCCTTGAACCTTCGTACCGCGCAGGCCGTTATAGATCACCGTTCCATTCTCGTTTACTGACGCAGAGTATTCCGGACAACAGCTCGGTTTCGGCATACATAAGCAGTGACGGGCATCCGTCGTCAGGGTGATTATTACTCGCGAATAATCCAGCTCGGAAGCGGCCTGCGATGCCACAGGCACAAACGCGACGCATATGAAAGCCGCAACGAATACCGCTCGCATAATTCGCTAAAATCTAATCACCGTATCCGGGCCGCCCTCGATGTGAATACTATCAACGAAGCGAATGTGTTTTGATTCGCTCGTCATCACCAGCGAGTGCGTGCGCTTGCCGGAACCAAAGAAGCGTACCCCGCGCATCAGCGAGCCGTCCGTGACCCCGGTGGCCGCGAAAATGATCTTCTTGCCGGGCGCGAGATCGTCCGTGTCGTAAACTTTGTACGGATCGTGAACCCCCATCGACTTCAAGCGCGCGATAACTTCTTCAGCCGGCGGCACTTTGCTTTTATCTACGCCGAGTCGTTCCGGATCAAAAACCAAACGCGCCTGAATTTCGCCGTTAAGACACTTCACTGCCGCTGCCGTTAACACGCCTTCGGGCGCGCCGCCGATGCCGATGCAGGCATGAATGTTTGTGCCGGCCACCGCAGCGGAAATGCCCGCCGATAAGTCGCCGTCAGAGATCAAACGAATCCGCGCGCCCGCTTCGCGCACGTCGTCGATAATCTTTTTATGGCGTGGCCGGTCGAGCACAATGATGGTCAAGTCTTCGATGTCGCGACCCAGCCGCCGCGCGATGTTCTTCAGGTTTTCTTTGACGGGCGCGTCGATGTCGATGACGCCGCGTGACGAAGGGCCCACGACAATCTTGTCCATGTAGATGTCCGGGGCGTGCAGCAACCCACCGCGCTCAGCGGCAGCCAACACCGCGATCGCATTGTTCGCACCGAGGGCGCACAGGTTAGTGCCTTCCAGAGGATCGACCGCGATGTCCACTTCGGGACAGGACGCCGCCATTTCTTCACCGACGCCAAAGCCGCCGCCAACTTCCTCGCCAATGAAAAGCATGGGCGCTTCATCGCGTTCGCCTTCGCCAATCACGACACGCCCGCGCATCGGCACCGTGTCCATGACTTCGCGCATGGCCTCAACCGCGACCTGATCGGAATACTTGCGATCCCCCTGGCCCATCGTGCGTGCCGCGGCAATTGCGGCCGCCTCGGTCACCCGCAAGAAATCCAGGGATAGCTCGCGCTCGGTTCTCAGTTCTGGCGCCATTCTATTCGCTCCTGTGGCCGACGAATTGAAATGCTGAAACGAAATGAAGAGTTAACGAAAGCGCGGACATAGTATCAGAGGAGCCGAAGACTTTTCCAAGCAAGAGTTGAAGCATTGCCTCCACACCCTGGCGCTTTGAATTTGACGCGTAGCGTCGCAATGAACTTAGCCCGGCCTTTCAAGGCCGGGACCGGGTGAGCCAAACCGATTCCGTCGCGTCGCGACGGATTGAAATTCCACTATTTTCTCAAAGCGTCGCTATGCGACGCGGAGGGTTCTGTCGAACTTGATCCCAGCCTTAAAAGGCTGGGCTAAACTCACGACGACGCTACGCGTCGCAATAACCAGTCGCCTGTTATCCTCCGGCGCCGCGCGTCTCGTGCGCTTTCCAAGGCGGCAGACTCTTCCGTGCAGGTTTCTCTTTCTTCAAACCCAGTGCCCAGTCCGCCTGCATCAGCGTGTGAATGTCACGTGTGCCTTCGTAGATAACGGCGGCTTTGCAGTTTCGCAGGTATCGCTCAACGGGATAATCGTTCGAGTAGCCGTTTGCGCCGTGAACCTCGATCGCCATGGATGCGGCTTTCTCGCTGCGGACCGTAGCCTGCCACTTAGCGAGCGATGTCGCGCGGCCGCTCGGCAAGCCTTCGTTTTTCTGCCAACCCGCGCGGAGCCAAAGCAGCCGCGACATCTGATAGTCAGCCTCCATGTCGGCAATCTTCTGTTTGACGAGTTGATGGTTGGCTATCTTCGTTCCGAACGTTTCGCGATCATTGGCGTAAGCAACCGAGGCATCACGCGATGCCCGAATCACGCCTGTCGCTCCGGCCGCGACGGTGTATCTTCCCTGCTCGAGCGCGAACATCGCGATCTTGAAACCCTCGCCTTCTTCACCGAGCCGATTTTCTTTCGGCACGCGCACGTCCTGCAAAGAAAAGTAGCCCGTGTTGCCGGCGCGAATGCCGAGCTTCCCGTGAATCGTTCCCGAGGTAAATCCCTTCATGCCGCGTTCGATGATGAAGCAGGACATGCCTGAGTGATCGCGTTTGCGCCGCTTCTCTTCATCTGTCCAACAGAAGAAAAGAAAGTTGTCGGCGAAACCGGCGAGGCTGATCCACATCTTCTCGCCATTTAAAACATATTCGTCGCCTTCGCGCCGAGCAGTGGAACGCGCGCCAACTACGTCAGAACCTGCGCCGGGTTCAGTCAGTCCGTAGGTCGCGATTTTTTCGCCCTTTGCCTGCGGCACGAGATACTTCTGCTTCTGCTCCTCAGTGCCCCAGGCGTAAAGTGTCAGGCAATTCAGGCCCGTGTGCACCGACATCGCCACGCGCAAAAAAGTGTCAACCGCTTCCAGTTCTTCACAAACCAGGCCGAGCGAAATGTAGTCGAATCCCGCGCCGCCATACTGTTCGGGAATACAAACGCCGAGCAGATTCAGCTCAGCCATCTTCTTGAAAATTTCGGGGTGCGCTTCCTGTTTCTCGTCCCACTCTTTGATGTAGGGGGCGACTTCTTTCTGCGCAAACTCGCGCACAGTTTGCACCAGCGCGTCGTGATCGTCGGTAAGTTGAAAGTCAATCATAAGTGCGTCTCCTAAATGTAAATCACTTGGTTCTGAACTTCTTGCTCGTACGTGAGTTTAAGATCGGGAAAAGCCTGGCCGCGATCTCTCATGCTGGACGGCGAACTGCAACGATTATTCCGTGATGCGTAACACCAGCCGAGAAATAGTGCTGCGCTAACGCCTCAAAATCCGCCCGGTTATGCGTTAGTAACGAAAGCTTTCTCTCCGCAGCGTATTTCAATTGTTCGCGATCCGAGCGGCCCAAGTTTCCGGCGTCCAAAGTTGTGTTAACAATAAAACCACGAGCACGCAACAGGTCCGCCAACCGGATGCTGACGTCCTCGTCGAGATACAGTTCAATGAATATCTGACTCACGCACAGGAAGGGTTTAGGTCAACAGATCGTCAGGGACTCGATTTCGTCCGATGTATAAATCTATTTCGTCCCGATGATCACTGTAGTAGCTGAGAGCGTCAAACACTTGCGCGAGCGTTAAGTGCGGCAAGTGCTTGGGGATTTCTGCCGGATCCATGCCCGTTCGCCACATCTCCACGATTGCCCGCACAGGTGTTCTGGTTCCTCGGATGATTGGCTCTCCGCTCAGAATCTGATCGTTGCTGGAAACGTAAAGATGTTCAGTCGCGGTCGCCATGATTCCTCATTAAAGCACAATAGATTCACCGAAAAAAGTCTATGTCTCTGATATTAAAATGGCAGCCGCGCGCTGCGCTTCATCCAGCGACGTGACCCGCCCGTCCAACTGCATCTCGTAAACTGCTCTCGTGATTTCACCCACGCGCGGCCCCGGCTGCATTCCCATCTCCAGCAGATGGCGGCCCAGCAGGATTGGCGCGGGCGCGCCATCCTGCAACTCAAGTTCGCGGACCCGTTCGATAAACCATTCCTGAGCTTCCGCGTCGAACCATTTTTGTTTTGGCACCCATTCCGCGTTGCGGCCGAGCGAATCTGCTTTCGCAACTCGATAAAGCAAATCCGGATCGCACTTACGCGCCAGACGGCGAAACGCGCCGACGCTGACTTCCTCACGCTGCTTGAAGAACTCACCCGGCTTCAGATGATCGCGGACAATTGCAATCACCTGCGCGCGCACGTCATAGCCATCGAGCGTGTGAAGGTTCAACCGATCGAGAAAGCTGATCGTCGGTGGGACGCCCCGTTCTTCGTGCTCGCGCGAACGAATGCGACCGTCGATAAAAGCAGTGGTGGCGGGCTTGCCAAAATCATGAGCGAGCGCGGCCAGCATCACAGTCACTTGTTTCGCGTACGGCAAATCGTCAATTGATTCGCGCGCGCAGTCGACGGTCAGCAGCGTGTGAATCCAGACGTCACCTTCCGGATGCCATTCCGGTTCCTGAGGCACATCGATCAGCGCGTTTAGCTCCGGGAACAATTGATCGACCGCGCGAAGTTCGCGCAGCCATTTCAATCCGATCGAAGGCCGTGGCGCGCGCAACAAAAGCTTTTCCATCTCGCCCCAGACGCGTTCGGCCGGCAAGTCGGAAAGATCGATTGAGCGGCAAAGCTCCGCCGTCTGCGGCTCAAGTTCAAATTCGAAACGCGCGGCGAACTGGGCGGCCCGAAGAACGCGCAGACTGTCATCTGCGAACGTGTCGGGCGACACGGCCCGCAGTAATTTGCTGCTGAGATCAGCGCGGCCATTGAAAGGATCGAGAATTTCCTGCGTTAGCGGATCCTGCAGGATCGCATTGACAGTAAAGTCGCGCCGGCGCGCTGCTTCTTCGATAGACATCGACGGATCGCCTTCAATAAAGAACCCGCGATGGCCTCGGCCAGTCTTTCGTTCCCGCCGCGGTACGGAAACATCCAGGTGCGCGCCCAGTTTGTAAACCGTGAAGGCTTCCCCGACGACATTCACACTGCCGAACTGATCGAGCAGTTCACGCATTCGCGCCGGTTGAATGCCGTAAACTTCGAGATCCCAATCCTTGGGGCGCTGTCCCATCAGTTCATCGCGCACACAGCCGCCCACGAGCAGCGCGCGGCCGCCTTCATCGCGCACCGCGCGAGCGATTTCCAAAACCTCACTGGGGATCGTCGCCATTCAGTCCAAGGTTTAACTCTTAGTCCAATGTCCAACGTCCAATGTCCAATGTCAAAGGCGATTCCGGACACGTTGGACTTTGGACTTTGGGCCTTGGACTCTGACGTTGGACCTTGGACTTTAAACTTTGGGCGTTGGACTTTGGACCTTGGACTTTAAACTTTGGACTTTGGACTTTGGGCCTTGGACTCTGACGTTGGACCTGGGACTTTGGACTTTGGACTATTCTTGAGGCTCGTCGCCGATGACGACATTCAGGCCGCGCGTCGAAGGTATGCAACTGATCACCTGTACACGCTCGATCTTTCCTAACTCGGTACCGGCTGCGTGCCATAGCTTGACCCAGAATGTGCGCGTATCGCCGTGAATGGCGAAGGTCGCTCCATCGTTCATTACTGCGATTGGTTCGGCAGTGGTTCCATCGCGTAGCTCTTCCAGCAACTCGGGAATGAACGGCTTGAGTTTGTCGAACTGAACCAGCACGGCGCTGTCGGCAATTTCGGCCGGCGGCAACTCAACCGGGTCACCGGATTCAAGCAGCAACCGCGATTCGGTCTGTTGGTTTCGTTTCTTGACGACGGGCATTTGCTCTCATCAAACCACAGCCTTAAGGAACTCTCAAATCGACAGCAGCGGAAGGGAGGGGTCTTAATTTGTCTTTCTCTGTGCATGCTCTGTGGAACTCCGTGTCTCTGTGGTGTGGTAATGGCTAAGATAAATTCACCACAGAGACACGGAGTTCCACCGAATCTCACAGAGATTCTGAAATTAGGTCACTACCCCGGAAGGATGTTGCGAAGTCCGCAACACGGGAATAAAGTCTGAGCCACTTTGGCGGCTAATCTCTTCGCAGAAATCTTCAAGCCTGAGCGTGACGCGCGCGTCGCCGTCATGTTCGAGCAACGCGAAATCACTTACGGCGAACTGCGCGCACTGACGCTCGAGACCGCCGAGAAACTGAACGCGCTCGATTTGCGCGCCGGCGATCGAGTGGCGATCCTCCTCAACGACTCTCCGGAATTCATAGCGTCGTTCGTCGCAGTCATTTCGCTCGGGGCTATCGCTGTGCCCATCAACATGGCGCTCCGGAAAAGCGAGCAGATGATCATCCTGAAGGATTGCGGTGCGCGCCTCGTCATTGTTGAAAATCAAGCGGCGCCATCACTGTTCGGAGATGAAAACCAGGCAGACGCCGATCTGAAGCTGCTGGTTGTGAGACGCGACGGCGACACTGACCCGTTCGTTTCAAACATTCACGTGACGCGATTCGACGTCGCTGAACAACGACCACTTGCCGGTGACTTTTCCAGTAGTAGTACGACTCTAGGCGCCGACGCTTTTATTCTTTACACCTCCGGCAGCACCGGCGAACCAAAAGGCGCCGTGCATAGTCAGGCCGACATCTTCTACACGAACGAAACGTTCTGCCAGGAGGTTTTGCGTCTGCGTGAAGGCGACCGCTTGTTTTCATCGTCGCGTCTGCCGTTCGCGTACGGCCTGGGCAACGCGTTCACGTTTCCCCTGCTGAACGGCTTCACCACGATCTTGTGTCGTGAGAAACCCACGCCGGAAGTCGTGTCGCGTATCTTCCGCGACTATCGGCCGACAATCTTCTTTGGTGTGCCGGTCGTCTATCGCATGCTGCTCGAACATCACCGGAATGTTGCGCCGCTCGACTGTTCGAGCCTGCGCATGTGCGTTTCGGCGGGCGAAGCGCTGCCCGCGCAACTGGGCGAAGATTGGCAGCGAACACTCGGCGTGGAAGTGCTCGACGGCATCGGTTCGACAGAGATGCTGCACATGTTCATCTCGAATCACAAAGCCGAGGCGCGCTACGGCAGCAGCGGACGGCTCGTGAAGGGCTACGACGCAAAGCTGATCGATCATGAAGGGGCGCCGGTGGCGCCAGGCGCGGAAGGAAATCTCTGGATCCGTGGCGCGAGTGCGGCAAGCCGGTACTGGCAGCGGCAGGAAACTTCGGCGCATACGTTCGTCGAAGGGTGGGCGCGCACGGGAGATTTGTATCGTCAGGATGCGGACGGATTCTGGTGGCACATGGGCCGCAGTGATGACTGCTTTAAACCGACAGGCCAATGGGTTTCACCCGTCGAAGTCGAAGGCGTGCTCTTGAAGTGCGACAAGATTCGCGCTGCGGCCGTCGTCGAAGGACTCGACAAAGACAACTTGTCATGCGTGTGTGCGTTCATCGTGCGTGCAAACGAAAACGACGGTGAAGAGATAGTGGAGCAAGCCTTGCGCGCGTTGTGCGAATCCGCACTGCCGAGATTCAAACAACCGCGTCGCTACATCTTTGTTTCAGAACTGCCTTACACTGCGACCGGAAAAATCCAGCGGTTCAAGCTGCGTGAGCAGTTACGGCAAGTCCAAAGTCCAACGTCCAATGTCCAACGTCATTGAAGACGCGCACTTGGACGTTGGACTTTGGACCTTGGACATTCGACTTATGGAAAAAAGTATCCAGGAAACTTACGCGCCGAATATGGCGTGTTTCGGCTGTGGCCCCGCGAACGAGAAAGGGCTGCACATTCGCAGCTTTCCCGAAGGTGATGAAGTGGTCGCCACTTTCAACCCCGAAACTTATCAGGAGGCCTTCCCCGGAATGTTGAGCGGCGGCATCATCGGCACGCTGCTGGACTGTCACTGCAACTGGACAGCGGCATATCACCTGATGAAGCACGCCGGAGTCGATCGTCCGCCGTGCACGGTCACTGCCGACTACACGATCACTTTGCTGAGACCGACGCCGACTGACGGGCCAGTTGAACTGCGAGCGCGGGTAGTTGAATTAAAAGAAGATCGAGCGATCGTCGAAGGTGAGTTAATCGCGCGCGGCAAAGTAACTGCTACTTGTCGCGGAACTTTCGTGGCGGTGAAGCCGGGTCATCCCGCCTATCATCGCTGGTGATTTTGGAGTGCGCCGACCGTGGCGGCGCTTTGGATCAGCGCGTTGCCAAGTTCGGTTTAATCATCCAAAGCGCCGTCGCCGCCACGCTCTGCCAGCGCACTCCAAATCATTTCGCCTTGATCTCTCTCTTCTTCCCGTCCCGATCCACCGCGACGTAAATGACTTCCGCTTCCGTTACGCGAGCCTTCACTCCCGGCGATCCGTACCGCTCGGCTTCTACGATAACTCGGGTCGTAATCGACGTAGTGCCGATCTTGACTGTCTCGGAAAAAAAGCTGACCAGGTCGCCGACGAAGACGGGCTCATGGAAGATAATCTCGCGCATGGCGACGGTGACGAACCGCTCCATCCCCGTGCGACGATGCGCTTCGATCGCGCCCGCCATGTCGATGTAGCTGAGAATGACGCCACCGAAGATCGTGCCCTGCGAGTTCGTGTCGCGCGGCAGCATCGTGATGCGAATTGCGGGATCAGCGTTCATCGCACGATAGTAAGGCGTGAAGGCTGAATCGTAAATGGACGATCGGTAGTGTCCTGGTTTCAGAATCTCTGTGGGGCTTTGTGGAACTCCGTGTCTCTGTGGTGAATTTGTTTTTAAGAACTAAACCACAGAGACACCGAGAACCACAGAGCCGCACAGAGAAAACACACCTACGAGTATGATCGTTCAGGACTCTTCGACGGGTGGTAGATCTTTGTTAGCGGGTCCGCAGAACACGCTGCCGAATCGATCGTACCGCGAGCCGTGACATGGGCAGTCCCAGGTCTTCTCGCATCCGTTCCACGCCACGACGCAACCGAGATGCACGCAGATGGCCGACATGCGATGTACCGTGCCCTCACCGTCGCGATAGACGGCCACTTTGCTTAGACCGCTGCGCAGGACAGCGCCTTCGCCTTTGGCAATCTCGTCCTCTGAATCGACTTCGCCGGACGTAACCAGATCCGTGTACTGGGCCATCACGTTCATGTTTTCGGCCACGAAGTCTTTCGCTGCGCTCAGAGTTTTGCGCGAAGGATCATAGAGTTCGGCCCAGGGATTCTCGCGTTCCATAATCAGATCGGTGATGAGCATGCCCGCGATGGTGCCGTGTGTCATGCCCATGCCCGAATCGCCCGTGGCGATAAACACATTGTCGGAATCGAGCGGATTGCGGCCGATGTAAGCGAGACCGTCATAAGGCTCCATCACCTGGCCCGACCAGCGGAACTCGATCTCTTCAGCCATCGGAAAACGATTGCGCGTCCACTGCTCGAGCTTGCCCCAGCGCTGCGCGCAGTCGTGCTGCTGGCCTGTCTTGTGATCCTCGCCGCCAACAACCAGCACGTCGTGACCTTCACCAGAAGTGACACGAATGTAGTGATACGCATCCCAGAGATCGGGTGGCGCGTCCCAAAGCAGGATCGACGGCACTGATCCTTTCGGAATGCGCGCGCCGATCACGTACGTGGTGTACGGAGCTTGTTTCGTGTGAATCGCGAAGAGATCGTTCACCGGGGTGTTTGTGGCCACAACTATGCCACGGCACTTGATGTCGTAGCCGCTGCTGGTGGTGACGTGTGCGTCGTCGCCGCCTTCAACTTCGTCGGCGTGCGTGCCGGTGTAAACCTTGCCCCCGTCCCGTTCAATCGCACGCACCAATCCGTTCAGGTAAAGCAACGGATGGAATTCGGCCTGCCGCGGAAAGTGCAAACACGGCCCCGTGTCCCAAAACTCGAGCGGCGCTCGTTCCAGGCGCTGAACTTCAGTGAGTCCTGCACGATGCGCCGCGGGCAATTCGTCCTCCAGAACCTTTACGCGGCCATTCGCCGGCAGAAATAAATAGCCGTCCGTCCGCTGGAACTCACACTCGATCTTCTCCTGGTTGACGATGGCCTCGACGCGATCGATGGCCGCGGTGTGACTCTGCCCAGCCAGCCGCGCTCCCTCTTCACCAAACAATCGCTCCAATTCAAAGTAGCGATCGTCGAGCGCGTTCGAGAGGTGCGCCGTTGTGCGCGAAGTCATCCCACCGCCGATGGGCCCATCGTCCAGCACGACGACCGACTTCTCCTCCTGCGCCAGCAGGTACGCGGTGGTTAGTCCAGCGATGCCGGCGCCGATGATCACGACGTCAGAGCTTGTGTCTTTCGCCAGCGGCTTTTGCGCTGGCGTGTCCGCAGTTGCGACCCAAACTGAGGTGGTGATTCCGTCCGCGAGATGCTCTTTATCTTTCGTAGTTGTGGCCATATCTGAATAAACAGAGGCGAAGGACATGCCAGCGACCCGACAACATGGGTTGCCCTGATTCGCAGCGCAGACGAGTGAATACTCAATCTCGTCTGTCTCGAATTACAACATCAGATTTGGCTGCGAGTTAATTCGGTACGACGATTCGAGGGGGCCTCACCTGGTACATCGACGGGGGCGAACGAATGACGGAAGGCGGGTCAAGAATTCTTGGCTCGGGAAAATGTCTTGGGTCCGGACTCTTGCGACGAACTACTTTCCAGGAAATTGTGACTTCATCATTTGGCACCAGTTTCTCAACGCGAAACAAAGTGTAGAGGTCAGATCGAGAATCTTTGGATCGCAGAACGTAGATGTGTCCAGCGACTACTTTGGTCACCTGACCTTTCGATGATTGTTCGAGAGTTTCGTTTTTCCCTGGCCATCTGATCCCCTGGTTCCAATCAGGGTTGGGCGGCAGGTCAGGAACTTCAAACGGGTCAGACCATTTCAACTCACCTAAGTCTTTGATGCGGCTGTGATCGTCGGCCACCATTGTCACGCTGAACCAATCACAGTCTCTATTCCAGCAAATACTGCCGTACAGCAGCTCATAGTTATTGCCTGTAATGCGCGGGTGGGAATCACTTCTTAAGCCGTGGTTAAAACTAAACGCCGATTTTCCATACCCTTGATTCTTGTCTTTGTATTTCGCGCGAGAAAAGAGCGTCACGGTCTTCGGTTTAGCGCTTCGCCAGCTTTCACCGGAACGCGACCGAGGTTGTGCCGAATGGCTAATGACAGAAAGAATAAAAATTAGCGGTAAGCCGAGGTACCTTGATTTCATTTCAAGACCTCTCAGTTTGCGATCTAACAGTTGAGAAGTTGGCGCAGCCACGCTGAAAACGGAAAGCTAAGCGCGGATGAAGAATGAACGTCGTCTCGCGCCTACGCTCATTCCTTCATCCTTACGCATTCCCTAACGCGGCTCGCGACCTATAGTCCGCGATACAGCAACGACAGCGCTTCCATTCTCGCTGACTGCCCGCCGGTGAACTGATACATGCACGGGTCTTCGCTGTAATCCATGAAGTTCTCGATGGGATCGAGACCGGGCTTCGGACAAGTATCGCGTCCAAACGGACATCCGAATGCCGGTGAACGCTCAGACGGCGTGTCGGCGACAAAGTCGTTGAAGTTCGCCGCGCAACCACCCTGGAAAGTGTGGAACAGCCCGAGCCAGTGTCCGACTTCATGCGTTCCCGTATCACCCTGGTTGTAAGCGCGTGGTGCGCAACAGTCGCCGCCGGGCAGGCTCGAATACAGAACCACGACGCCATCCTGCGTCGGATCGCCTGCGTACCAGAACGGGAACGTGGCCCAGCCCAGATAGACGCCGCCGGCGTTGTTCACATAAAAGTTCAGCACGTTAGCGCCGGGGACGTGCAACGCTGTCTTCATCTCGCGTTCTTCTTCCGAGCCAAGCCCCGAGTTAAACCATTCTTCGTTCGTCACTCGATCGACACCGGCGAGCTCAAACCGAAACGGCGTGTTCGCGGCGGTAGATACAGCCGCCGGATCGGCGCCGGCATATGCCGCATTTAACACGCTGATTTGATCGCGCAACCATTTGATCGGCACGTCGCCATTCTCGATTCCGCTGCCTTTGTTCACGACGTGATAGTAAACCGGAATGGTGACGGCGCCGGACTTGCGAATCTGTCCCGGCGAGCGTTTCGAATTAAACTTGCTCAACGCCTGTTCGTATTGCGTGGCGGTCGTTTCATCAATATGCCGCGTGGCGCAGCGATCGCGCGGATTCTTTGCTAAGGCCGCCGTACTTATGGTCGCGGTCGCGTTATTGCGCGTTAGCGCCGTCGAACCGCACACTGCTGCCAACACAAAGCCGGCCAACACAGCCGACATGATGCTTCTGTTCATGGATAAGCCCTCCTGGGTCTAAAGCCTGATAATTAAGAATGAACGGGAACCGAAGTCCCGCGACGCTGTTAGAGGAAGAGAGCGAGACTTTATTGCACCGCGTGTAAGGTGTCAATTAGCTTTTTTATTGCAAAACGTGTGTCGGAGCCCGCTAAAGCGGACGAGTGAAAGTAGCCTAGCGCTTGAGCGCGGGGATCGCGATTGAAACATGACGGAGTCCGCTAAAGCGGACGGCTGAAGGTCGGCCATCCGTTTCACGGACTCGACCCAAAACGGACGCCAAAGACGTGACAAATCAGTGACCGTAAGCAAGCGCCAACGGCCACTGATATCACGGAATGTGGTTGAACAAACCTCCAGCGCGTCTACTTCGCTGGAATCGTCAACTGCTGACCTATCTGAATCTTGTCCGGATCGCGCAGCTGGTCGCGATTGGCGTAGTAGATGCGCATGTACTCGTTCGCATCGCCGTAAAACTCTTTGCTGATTTTGGATAGAGTGTCACCGGATTTGACCGTGTAACTCGACCCGCCAGTGCCTGTGCCGCCGCCGGCCGCCGCGCCCATCGCCTTTGCGTCCACCGAAATGTCCGCCGTAATGTCGTCCATACTCGGATTGGCCAGCTTGATCTGGTCCCAGATCTTGTTCTTCGCGTCCTCGGACGGCGCCGTCGCGCGAATGTACAGCTTGTCATCCTGCACATGCAGATTCTGAAACTGTAGCTGCTCTTGATCCGCAGCATTCAGCACTGACTGATATTTCTGTTTCAGCGTATTAAAGCGCTCCTCACTGTTCGGTTGTTGTTGAGCTTGTCCTGCTCCACTTCCGAACATCTTGTCAAAAATCCCCATGAATAAAGTACCTCCCTAAAGTTTCATTAGCGAGGAGCAATGCTCATGCCGCTGGAGTCAGGTTGGGAACTCTGCAGTCCAGTCCGCCGTACACCTATCACACCAGCCGGCTCAAACAGTTTCCCGGCTCGCCCTTGTTTCAAAGAGGTGACTAATGATTTCTGCAAAGCGCACCGGCCGCTTGATCGGCCTTCTGTTACTACTTCATTTGATAACCGGCCTGATGACGCCCTATATGCTGCTTCAGCAGCTGACGAGGCCGCTGACGTTTGCCGCAATTGATTCGGTAAACGGATTTCAGGTCAGACTTGCGATCATGATGTTGTTTGCCGGTGGCGCTGTGCCGATAGTTATCGCAATCACCGCGATGCCCGTATTTCGAAAAACCAGTTACGCGTTGGCGCTGTGGCTATTCGCCTTGGCAATCGTTAACTTCGCGCTCCAGGGCGGAGAGATCGCCGGGTATATGTCTCTGTTTTCTTTCAGCCAAAACTATGTAACTGCCAATGCGGCGGATCTCGGTGTGTACGAGCTCGTCGGCGCGACGGTGCGGTCGGCCTGGAAGTGGATTCACTACACGCACCTGCTGATCATGGTTAGTTGGATGTTTTCCCTCGGCCTAATGCTCTGGAAGTCAGCAGTCGTTTCGCGAATCCTCGTCGGCTTGTTGCTGATCGCAACGGTGCTGCAGATTACCGGCATCACCTTGCCGCAGTTTCTCGCTTACCCCAGTCCTAACTTGATGCTGATGGGATTGCCCCTGGGCTTCGTTTATCTCGCGTTGTCCGTTTGGTTGATGATCAAGGGGTTCAGCCCGAGAGGCGACGAGGCAACACAATGACTGCGACCGTCGAATCAACGCCTTTGAGAGAGACAATTCTCGATCGTCTTTTGCCGCGGCGCATCGACAATGCGTATCAGGGTTCAAAGATCGCGCTGTGGATTCTTGTGCTCCTGATAGCGGTGCGAACAATGCAAAGCGTGATGATCCTCGTCAACGGCTACTCCATCGCTCAGTCCGCCGACGGGATCCCGCTCGAGACCTACCCGGCGGCAGCCGCGCAAACGATTGTGGCGCTCTTCGCGCTGTCGGCAGTCAATCGGCTGGTAATCTCTTTGATATGTGTCGTGGTGTTGGTGCGCTATCGGCGGGCCGTGCCGTTGATGTTCCTTCTGCTTCTGGTGACTTACTCGGCAGGTCAACTAGTTGGCCGCGTCGTCCCAATCGTCAGAGTCGGCCAGCCTCCAGCGGCCATTATGAACCTGACGCTGCTTGGGCTGACGATTCTTGGTCTGGTTTTGTCGCTGTGGAAACGTCGCACGGTCACGGAATCCTGAGCTCAGAGTGAAGGAGTAAGCTCTTGAAAACAAACGAAACAACTCAAACTAAAGCTGGATCTTCGCCGCGGATGAAGGCGAGAGCCGCCGGCCTGTTATGGGTAGTCGTGATCGTGACCGGCCTCGCGGCTTTCATGCTCCGCTCGCCGCTGGTCGTGCGCGGTGACGCGGCCGCGACGGCGACGAATATTCTGGCGAACGAATCTCTGTTTCGGCTCGCGTTCGTTTCTGATCTTGTCGCAGGTATCTGCTACGTTGGCGTCTCAGTCCTCCTCTTTCGTCTTTTGCAACCCGTGAGCGGCAGTGTCTCGTTGCTCTCGGCTTTCTTTGGCCTGGCCGGGGTTATCGTAGGCAGCGCCACTTCACTCACCGGCCTGGTCTCGTTCGCAGTTCTCCGAGACGGCCAATACGCGAACGCATTTTCAACGACTCAATTGCAATCCCTGGCATCCATGTTTCTCAACATGGACGCGAATGGTTTTGCCGCTGCAATGGTGTTTTTCGGACTTCAGGTAATGCTTGTCGGCATACTTATTGTTCGTTCGACTTTCCTGCCCCGGATACTCGGAATCCTGCTCGCCATCGGCGGATCGAGTTACGTCGTCAGTTCACTGGCAACATTTCTCGCGCCGGCAGTCGGCGCACGGCTAATGCCTTTCATTGTGCCGCTGGCGCTTTTGGGCGAAGGTTCGCTGACTGTTTGGCTGCTGGCAAAAGGCGTCAACGAGCAGCGTTGGCGCGAGCAAGCAAGCCGAGCGTAGTAGTACTTCTGCTGCGAACAAGCGGACAAATAGCTGATGGCCGGTTTCAGCTCCCCTCTCCGCAAGCGGAGAGGGGTTGGGGGAGAGGTCGGTGCCGCAAAACCCCACCCCTAACCCCTCCCCGTTTACGGAGAGGGGGACCGAAACGAACTCACCACTCTCAGAAACTACCCAAATGCGCTCACTCAAGCGCCCATGTCATAATCCACCGCCATGGCCCACACGACCGAGATTCTGTTCGGCCTGTTCATCGTCTTCCTCGCCGCGCAGGTTGGCGCCGAAGTTGCGCAGCGCCTAAAGCTGCCGAGCGTCGTCGGTGAAATTGTCGCCGGCGCGATTATTGGGCCATCAGTGCTCGGCTGGATTCAGATTAACGAACCGCTTCAAGTTTTGGCTGAGATTGGCGCCGTCCTGCTGCTCTTTTCCATTGGTCTGGAAACACGGGTCGATGATCTGAAACGAGTCGGACGCCTGGCAACATTAGTCGGCGTCATCGGTGTGATTGTTCCATTCGCGATGGGCGCAGTCTGGGCGCGCAGTAGCGGTTTTTCAACTTCACAAGCACTCTTCGTCGCGGCCGCTTTTGTCGCTACGTCCGTCGGTATTACCGCGCGCGTACTTCAGGAACTGCACGTGCTGAGCCGCCTCGAGAGCCGAGTCATTCTCGGCGCGGCCGTCATCGATGACATTCTGGCGATGCTTCTGCTGGGCTTTGTTAGCGCCTTACAGGTTGGCAACGGAGTTAACGTGACGGGCCTGATTCTTGTGGCGGCGCAGGCGCTTGCGTTCGTGTTTTTGATCGCAGTCTTCGGGACGCGACTCATGCGACGAGCGTCAAATGTTGTAGAGAGGCCGATGAATCCGTTGTCGCCGCTGACGATCAGCCTCGTATTGTGTTTAGGTCTCGCAGTCGCGGCTTCGCACATCGGCCTGGCCGCCATTATCGGCGCGTTTCTCGCCGGCATGGCGGCTGGTGAAATCAAGCAGCGAAAAACGCTCGAACATCAACTTCAACCCATCGCAGCGTTTCTAGTGCCGTTCTTTTTTGTGGTGACGGGAGCGAACGTGAAGGTGGGCCAGTTTGGAAACATCGCGACGCTGTTAACGCTGTTACTGATCGTGGCGCTCGCGGTTGTTTCAAAGTTGATTGGCTGTGGACTTGGCGCGTGGTCACTCGGCCGACGTAAAGCTTTAATCGTGGGCGTCGGCATGGTACCGCGTGGTGAAGTTGGAATTATCGTGGCCAGTCTTGGCAAACAGGCAGGCGTGTTCAACGACACGATTTATGCGCTGCTCATCGCGATGTCTCTGCTTACTTCGATCATCGCGCCACCGATTTTGAAGGTTTTGTTAAAGCGCGATAAGTCCGACTCGCAGCCTGCCGCGGCTTGATCAAACTCACCTGAAGGCACGCGCGGAACTGATTCGCGCCCAACCGAATGATCGCAGCAGCGCAAATAGCGCAAAGAATGCGAGTCCGTGGATTGGTTGCGGATCAGATGTAGGCGGATGCTGATACCGCTCGAGGATCTCGCTGTCGTACCGGCCCGTGTAATCGCACTTCACGCATTGCACCTTGTAAGTGGCACGCAGATGGGCGCGGCCTTCTGAGAGATCCGGAAAAAGGATCTGGCGCGTCTCGCACTCTGAGCACTTGAACAGGATGTACCATTCACCGGGAACGAGTGTGCGCATTTTAAGTTCACCTCGGGATGACTTGAAGCATTCTATACGCCCCGTCAAGACCTCAGCAATATCTTTTTCCCCGCGCCCGCCTCGCCGAATTGGAACAACCGGCTAGCCTCCGCGTTTTCTCGATCGTAGGCGGAAGGGCTACTGACAGGCGCTGCATGTGGCAAGCCACATTGGCGAAGTTGCGTCGACATTCGAGAATTGCCACAACCAATGTTTACTCAACCCAATCCCGCAAAGGAACGGCCGATGATCAAACGTATCGCTGCTATCACATTCATTTTCCTGTGCACCGCATTCGCCTGGGCAATTCTGGGAGCGACCATTTTCCAGCGCACTTACGATTCTGACAGCGAGTCCGGTCGTAAGGTTGAATCGACGTGGGGCGCGCCACAAAATCAGACGCCGCCCGTCGCCGCGTATGAAGAGATAGTCAAAATAAAGAACACCAAAACTGAGAACGGCCGGAAGATCGAGACTGTAACCGAGCAGAAAATCCAGAAAGAGTTACCCCTCGAAAGCAGCCGCTTGAACGCGGACCTGAACCTCGAACATCGGCAGAAGGGGTTGCTTTGGTACAGCACGTACAAAGTCGGCTTTGCCGGCGCTTATGCATTTCGCAACACCAGCGAAAAAGAACAGGACGTCAACTTCGCTCTGAATTTTCCTACCGCCCAGGCAATTTACGACGACCTGGTCTTTACAGTAGACGATGTGCCGCTGACTCTGAAGAACGAAAAGAACAGCGCCAGCGGCACGGTCAAGATCGCTCCCGGGAAAGTCGCGACGCTGAAGGTCGGCTACAAGTCACAAGGTCTGAACGATTGGTCTTACAGTCTGGCGAATGGAAATGAGTCGTCGAACGACGTCGCGCGCGTGCGCGATTTCTCTTTAAAGATGACGACGAACTTCCAGGACATCGATTTCCCGAACAACACTTTGTCGCCGTCGAGTAAACGCGCACGCGGGAGCGGTTGGGAATTGGATTGGAACTACACGAACCTTGTCTCGGGTTATCAAATCGCGATGACCATGCCTGAGAAACTTCAGCCCGGGCCCCTCGCCGGTCGTATCAGTTTCTTCGCGCCGGTGTCGCTTTTCTTCTTTTTCTTCTTAATGCTAATCATCACTACGCTGCGCGGTATCGAGCTGCATCCGATGAACTACTTCTTCCTGGCCGCGGCGTTCTTCTCGTTTCATCTGCTGCTGGCATACCTGGTCGATCACATTTCGATTCATCTCGCGTTTGTGATCAGTTCAGCCGTCTCAATCTTTCTGGTCATCTCGTATCTGCGACTGGTGGTCGGCATTCGCTTCGCGATGCGCGAGGCAGCGCTGGCGCAGTTCATCTATCTGGTCGCGTTCTCGTACGCCTTCTTCCTGAAAGGCTTCACCGGACTCGCCATCACCATCGGTTCCATTCTGACGCTGTTCGTCGTGATGCAGGCTACCGGACGGATTCGCTGGAAAGATCGGTTCGCGCCGCAGCCGCCACCGGAATCGTTTGCGCCACCGACGCCTGTCTCGTCGGTTCAAGCAACCTGATCGGAGGGTTAACGACAATGCGCATATTCCCCGAACTCGCGGCTACGTCAGATGTTCGTCCGGTGAAGGACGGATTTTGGACGCGGCAGTTTCGGCAGACGACTACCAGACCGCAGCTCATCTTTGACCTGATATTCGGCGTATTCGGGCCAATCCTTTGCTTCGTTTTCGATCCGATTGTTTTTCAAGGGGGTCTTGCAGGGCCTCCGTTTCTTCCCGATTACCAAGGCGTCGTTTACTTGTTCAGCGGTGTCGAGATAATTCTCCTTTGCCTTTGGCTCGCATCGGGAAAAGGCAACGAGGTCTCAAATGCGTTGATAGGCGGCGCCTTACTTAACGGCGGATTGTTCTGCCTGACTATAGCGATTTTGCTTTTTCCCTTAAGCCTCATTGGCCTGGCTGTTGGAATCGGCCTTTTCGGTTTCACTCCTTTCTTTACGGGAATCGTGTATTTACGAAACGGATGGCGCGCGCTGCACAGCGATGGCAACAAATCTTCAAGACTCACATGGGCGACGGGCGCAGTTTGTGGCTTCCTCCTCGTGGCCGCACTTCCGATTGTTCTTTCTCTACAAATCCGATCGGTGGTCTCCAAATCGGTAGATGAGATAATTCGAGCAGACCCTGTCCGCGCTCCGTATGCGGCTCAGCAACTCGCTGTTCTTCGATTCTTTGCGAGCGCCGATGTGGACCGAATCGTGTGGGCATATGCTTTAGAAACTGACGAGAACCGTAAACAATTCCTGAAATCCTGTTATCGCGAGATCACTGGTAAAGATATTGACCGACGCCTTTTAATTCTTAACGACTAATAAACTCGAGTGGATGGCGACGGGGTACGACCCGGTCGTTACCGCTCCCGGTACTTACTACAATTCCTCGCGGTTACCCCATTAACGAAGACAAAGTAACCCACAACGTAATCTGAACATTAGACATTTGAAACGTAACCGGGGGCGTTTACGTTCTATGCTGTAGACTATCGCTGAAAGAAATAATTGGAGGATCTATTATGCGAACTGCAACTGTTGAAGATGGCAAGAACACCGGAATTAAGCTGGCTCACCTGGCCGCGAAGGCCGCCGAAGGCAAAGTTATCGCGGAAGACCTGGTCGATATTGGCAAACGGAAAGCCCAGAGGCTCGTGCGCCAGGGATGTGAAATAGGTGAAGACTACATCGATGAATCACGCCGCTATATCAAACATAATCCGTGGCAGTCGATTGGCATCGCCCTCGGCTTCGGAGTCGCCCTGGGATTCATCGCGGGCCTGCTAAGCCGTCGAAGTTAACGTCGAGCGCGCGCATCTCTGCGTGCGGTACCCAGGCATCTCTGCGTGCGGTACGCAGGCATCTTGCCTGCTCTGCTTTAACCGGCTCCCTTTTTATAGTCCAGTCCTTCCTGAAACTACGTTTACGTTCGGACACTCAGGCGGGCAGTAGCCCGCCTCTAACGTCCGGATAACGGCACCCAAAAATCAGCCAAAAAACTCCGATTAAGCACGCCGGAGGCGTGCGTACCGTGCCTGACACATTTCGCGTTGATCTGTCGCTATCTGGGGTAAGAGGTGAGACAGATCATGGAACGCAGGAAACAATTCATCCAAATGGCACTTGTCGTTTTGGCTGTGGCAGGTGCGATTCTTTCGGTCGGCTACACCGTGCGCAAAGATCACGCGAAGGCGCCCAGCGTGAAGTTTGCCCGGACGCCGGAGCGACTTGAGCGCGGACGCTACATCGTCGAATCAACCGCACATTGTTTTCAATGTCACTCGGACGTTGACTACTCGAAGCCCGGCGCGCAACCGAAACCCGGCCAGAAAGGCGCCGGCGCCGTGTTCGCTGAAGACGGCATGGAGTGGCTCGTTGCGCCGAACATCACGCCGGATGTCGAGACAGGCGCAGGCTCATGGACTGATGAACAGTTAGCGCGGGCGATTCGCGAAGGCATCGGCCACGACGGCCGGCGTTTGTTCCCGGTGATGCCTTACATGAATTTCCGAAATATGTCGGATGAAGATTTGGCTTCGGTAATCACGTACATTCGCTCGATCGAACCAGTGCGCAACAAGCTGCCAAAGACGCAAATCCCTGAACCGTTGAAAGCCGCGCTGCCGCCGCATGAACCGATCACTTCACAGGTGGCCGCGCATCATGCATACAACCCGGTAGCCCGCGGTCGTTACATGGTGACGTTAGGCAACTGTGTTACCTGTCACACGCCGATGAATGAAAAGGGGCAGCCGATGATGGAGATGGCCTTTGCCGGCGGCTTCAAGTTGAAAGGAACGTGGGGTGAAGTTTACAGCGCCAACATTACGCCAGACCCGACGGGTATCTCGTACTACGACGAAGCGCTGTTCATCCGGACAATGCGCACCGGCCACGTCGGCGCGCGCAAACTGAATTACGTGATGCCGACCGGCTACTTCAAGAACATGACGGACGACGATCTGAAAGCGATCTTCGCTTACCTGCGCACGCTGCGTCCGGTGAAGCATCGGCTGGACAATACGGAGGAAGCGACGTTGTGTTCGCTCGACGGCCAAAAGCATGGATTCGGGGATAGAAACCACGCTCTAAACAGTGAAAAGTGACAAGTGAAGAGTGAAAAGTGACCTTCAGGAGGCCAGTCTGATACGAAGCGCGCTAAGCATTCTTCGCAGCTCCAGGATGAGGCCGAAAACATCCTGCACATGATCGCTCTTGCAATACCCCAATTCGATCGCGATTAGCAGTTGCGTATCAAGTTCGGCGACAGAACCTTCGGCGATTGCGATGAATTGAATAAAGCCGCCGGTCGTGTGACGCGCTTGACCTTCAGCGATATTTGAAGGAATAGAAACGGCAGCACGCCGCATCTGCGAGACCAACCCAAACTTCTCGCTATCAGGAAACGTCCTCGTGATTTCATAAACTCGCTTCACAAGGGCGATTCCCTTCTGCCAAACCAGCAGATCGTGATAGCTCTTTACCTCGCTCACTTTTCACTCTTCACTATTCACTATTCACTATTCTTGAGTTCATGATTCAGCCAGGCCTTGGCCATACGCAATTCCCTCTGCACCGTAGCGCGCGAAATGCCGAGTGCTTCAGCCACTTCCTCGTTGCTCAACCCGCCGAAGAAATGCAGTTCGATAATTTCGCTCTTCCTTTGATCAAACGTCGCGAGCTGCTCTAGAGCTTCATCGAGCGCCAGAAGGTCTGAAGCCGGCTTGCATGAAACCTCCAACGCGTCATCGAGCGAAACTTTCGGCCCGCCCTCGCGCTTCGCGCGATGCTGCGCGCGCGCATGATCCACCAGCATTCGCCGCATCAATCGCGCCGCCACCGCAAAGAAATGCGCGCGGTCCTGCCACGAGACCTTCATGTCCACCAGTCGCAGGTAAGCCTCATTCACCAGCGCCGTGGCTTGGAGCGTGTGTTCAGGCCGTTCGCCCCGCATGTAGTGCTGCGCCAAACGCCGCAGCTCGTCGTACACCACCGGCATCAACGCATCCAACGCCTGCTGGCTGCCGCCACGCCACTCAAGCAGCAGTTGCGTGACGTTCGTGACGGGCGCGGAAGACATATAAGTTGGGAAAATTTGGATATAGCCGGCTAGGGCTGCTTGAAAACTTCTCCGTTCTTCATGACGAACCGCACGCGACGCAGCGTTAAGATGTCGCGGGTTGGATCGCCTTCCACGGCGATTAGGTCGGCGAGGAGTCCGCTCTTCACGAAACCGATTTTGTCTTCCAGGTGCAGCACGCGCGCATCGACTGAAGTCGCGGATCGCAAAGCATCGATCAGCGGCATTCCCCAGGCGACCATCGTTTCGATCTCTTTTGCGTTGTCGCCGTGCGCGAAGACACCGACGTCGCTGCCGTTGGCAATCGCTACTCCTGATTCGAGCGCCTGCTTGAAAACTCGCTTCTTGTTTTCCATGTTCGCGGCGCTGGCAACCGAAAGCGTCGGACAGAAAGCGATGCCGCGCTCCTTCATCATCCGAAAGAGTTCCGGCGTCAGGCCGTCACCATGTTCGATTGTTTCGACGCCGGCGAGGATCGCGCGGCGCGCGCCTTCAGTTGAAGACGCGTGCGCGGCGACCGGAATGCCGGCGCTCTTCGCGACTTCAACGATCAGCTTCAATTCGTCGAGAGTGAAAGTTGCGTGCGCTGTCCCGCCCGCACCCCAACGATAGTCGGCGTACACCTTGATCCAATCCGCGCCTTTGCCAATCTGGTCGCGCACGACGCGGGTCAGATTGTCGACGCCGTCGGCTTCTTCCGCACCCTGCGGCACGCTCCATTCGGACGCGTAACCCTTCGGTCCGTACGTGTTGGTCGCGACAATCGCGCGGGTCGTCACGATCAATCGCGGTCCGGGAATAATTCCCTGCTGTACTGCTTGCTTCAGCCCAACATCCGCGTAGCCTGCGCCTTCAGTTCCGAGATCGCGCAACGTGGTAAATCCCGCCTGCAAACTGCTGCGCAAATGATTTGTCGCGCGGGCCGTGCGCAGGCTCAGGCTCTCGCGCGCAACCTGATCGTTCCAGGAAGTCTCGCTATACGGATGAAGCAATACGTGCGAATGCGCATCGATCAGCCCCGGCATCAAAGTCATCCCGCGCAGCTCGATCACTTTCGCGCCGGAGGGCGCTTTGATCTCACTCGCAGGACCAACAGCCTCGATCTTTTCGCCGCGCACGAGCACGACCCAATCCGTGCGAAGCTGCGCAGACTCGCCGTCGAAGATGCGCGCCGGCTTTAGCAGGTAGACCGTCGGGGTTGGTTTCGAGGTGGAGGGTTGTGCGCCCGCAACGGCCGTCAGAAAGACGAGCAGTAGCAACGCCCAACTCCCAATTAGAGATTGTCGCGTTGGGTTCATGCGCGAGAGACGAGTTCCTTTGCGTTTACTAGGTCTGTTTGACGTCAACGATCTCGGCGCCAAAAGTGCGCTGCACCTGCTGAACAGTTGGATCTGCAGCAGCGGCGCGGCGAGCTTTCTGTTTGGCCTCGCGAGCGTCCGGAGTGACGTCGGTTGAGGTGACAGCGTCGTCTTCAGACTTGATGATGTAACGGATGCCGACTTCGCGGCCGCACGAGTCGGCGCACGCTTCGCGCAAAGCTTTCGCGTTATCGGCGCGCGCCAAAGTATTGCGATAGTGTTTGTTTTCCTGAGTGAACTCAACCAGGAATTCGTCACCTTCCAATTCAGCACGCACCGCGCCCTCGAGTGCGGCAACAAGCAATGGCCGGCGCTTTTGCTTGAGTTTCGCTTTCACGTCGTCGCAGAAGGTGTTCGTTTTCGCAGCTGACGGTTCAGACGATGGCGTCTCGGCCGATGCGGCAGATTCGAAAGGCACGTTGCTCGCGGATGGCGACGGCCGAACGATAGATGGGGTTGCAGTCTCCGTGCGGAGACTCGTTGTTTCCGCTGGAGGCCTGCCCGTTCGCAATGCTGATTCAAGCGACGCGATGCGTTCGACGAGATCGCCAAGCGGCGCGAGCCGCCGCATCTCCATCAGTTTCACCAGGCCGACTTCAACCTGGTAACGCGGGTTCGCCGCATCCTTCAAAGTGCTTTCCGTTTCCGCAAGCGAATGGAAGAACCGGACGAGATCTGATTCGGAAAACTGTTCCGCTTGCTGTTTCAGCGCGGCGGCATGCGTCGAAGCTGAATCGAGAATTTTGGGATCGGCTGAGACTTTCACCACCAGCAGATCGCGCAAGTGGGCCAGCACCTCGCGGCAGAAATTGCGCAGGTTGTGCCCGCGCATCACGATGTCATCGACAATCGCCAGGGCTTCGGCCGGCTTATTCTCGGCGATGCCACCCATCACGCGCGCGAGTACGTCGGCGCCCGCGAGTCCCAGCGCTTTCTCGACATCTTCCGTGGCGATTTTTTTGCCGGCGAAACTGATCACTTGATCGAAAGCCGACTGCGCGTCACGCATTGAGCCATCACCGGCGCGGGCGATTTCGCGAAGCGCTTCATCCGAAATCGAAATCTTTTCCGCATCGGCAATGAACCGCAGCCGTTCGGCGATCTTGGCCGTGGCGATGGTGCGGAATTCGAAAATCTGGCAGCGCGACGAAATTGTCTCCGGCACCTTGTGCGCGTCGGTCGTCGCCATGATGAAGGCCACGCGCGGCGGCGGCTCCTCGACCGTTTTCAGCAGCGCATTGAAGGCGGGCCCGGAGAGCATGTGCACTTCGTCGATGATGAAGACTTTGTAGCGGTCACGCGCGGGAGCGATCGCGACGCTGCCGATGATTACGTCGCGCACGTTGTCGACGCCTGTGTTCGACGCGGCGTCGATCTCCAGCACGTCCATCGAACGGCCCTCAGAGATCTCGCGACACGAAGGACAAGCCTTTTCGTCAGTTGTCGCGCACGGCGACGCGGTCGGCCCCTTGGCTTTGTGACAATTGAGTCCTTTGGCGACCAGGCGCGCGGTGGTCGTCTTTCCCACGCCGCGGGCGCCGGAAAAAAGATAGGCGTGATGCAGGCGGTCGTGCTCCAAAGCGTTCTGGAGCGTGCGGGTCAGGACTTCCTGACCCGTGACATCTTCAAATGTTTGTGGACGCCACTTGCGGGCGATGACTTGATAGGACATTAATGCTTATCTGGATGCTGTGCTTCTATTCAGCTCGGGTTTCGGAAATTTCTTCAAAAGCTTCCAGGCAATGATGAGGCTGCCGTCACTATCCTGGCGCACGACTTTGAATGCGACCAGCACGTCGGAAGCCTCAAAGGCAATTGAGCGCAAGACATATGTTGCGTCGACCTCGGCTCGCAAATGCCCTTTATAAGAAATGCCGTCGATCACCGTGCCCGCGCTGCCAAAACGGCGTTGTTCGATGCGGGCATCGGGCTCAGACGACACAGCGGTGTATTTCGCGAGGAAAGTAATGCCGGGAAGTTCTGTCGAGACGTCCTCCAGATTCGCGCCATCGAGTTTGATTAGCATTCCGTAGTCCGCACCGGCGAAACCAACGGACAAGTTCCCCTGCTGCAAACCAAGGTCGGTCGCTCTGCCGTACTCATTCGACTGACGCGTGAAAGAATAATAGGCGCCACCGCCGCGAATGGTCAGGCCGGACTTGTTGTTGGCGTGCGACTCATATTTCTCGCGCGGCAGCAGTCGAATTAAGCCCGTATCAGGTTGAGCGAGAAATTGCGCATACGCCTCGCGATCTTCGGCGGCCGGCTGAATCAGCAACTGCTCGAGTTTTGCAAGCTCAGTGCGTTTTGTCTCAATCTGTTTGAGCAACTCGGCTCGGGAATCGCTTTGACTGAAAGCTGACAGGGAGCACGTAACGATGAACAGGGTTACCGCAATGATTGATTTCATTTCGAATCTCCTTTGTTTGAAGTGCCGGGCCTTAGGAGAGATGCGACGAAAAGATCAGGTCAGACTCCGGACTTACCCGCAACACACGCTGTCGATGCTACCGTTGCTCCGTTCCCGGCCTGGCGGGGTTCACAAGACGAGCGTTGTGCGGAGCCCGAAGTCTGATACGAGCATTCTAGATTGCCGATTGCCGATTGTCGATTGGGCCGACCAGCAAAGTGGCACGGGCGTCCCGCCCGTGAAACCAAACGCAAGATACGCGCGCCACTCAGATCGCGGTCTTGCGATGCGCAATCAATCGCAGCAAACCATTGATGCCGAGATGCAATAGCAGATATGCAATGATCGCGATCACCAAAGGCATCATCAGCGTGTGCCCGCCATCTGTCCGCGGACTGGCGACAATTCCGCGAAACGGTTCATAGAGCGGGTCCGTCACCGCCACAATAAACCGAACGAAGCCCGAGGTGCTTCGAGCTGCCATCAGTGCCAGCAGGAAGCGCAGTCCAAGCAGCGCGTAAACCACGTAAAAGAGGTAATCGACGATTTGTGAAACTCGCGCCAGCCCGCGGGCGCGCTCAACCTCGTGTTCGTGGTCGACAACTTCATCAACGGCTTTAGCGCGAAAGTTTTGCGCTACCTGTTCGACTCTTGCTTCGTCCGGCGGAGCGGTGCGCGCCGCTTGCTCAGCGATCTCAGCTTCCACCTCGCCTTCGACCTGCGCTTTGACCGAGCCGTGTTGTCCCGCGCGGCGAGCCTCTTCGAGTGCCAGTTTGTCGTCGTTCATAGATGTCCTTCCGGTAAATCAACGAATGCAAAGAGGGCTATTGGTCTCTGAAGGGGCGTCGCTGTTGGTAGAGTTTCAATCGCTGGTTAGCGGGCTCTTCATTTTTTGCCTCAGGGAATGTTAAAGCCCGGGTCTGCCATTTGATCGCTTCCCTGAAGTTGCGAGCTTCAGCATAAGCCGCGGCCAGCGTTTCCAGCGACCCTGGACTTTTCCACGCTGTCAGCTCAGCCCCTTTCAGGGCGTACTGCACCGCCTGTTTTCCATTCCTCAAATCGTCCCTGGGCGAAGTCGCTAACAGCCAGGCCAGGGAGTTATAGGCCTCGGCATGTTTCGGATCAATCACGATAGCCTTGCGGTAATCTGCTATGGCTCCAGCCGGATCGCCTTTCAATTGTTTGGCGAAGGCGCGGTTGAAAACGCCCGAGACATTTCGCGGCTCGAGTTCCAAGCCTTTGGTAAAGTCCTCGATTGCGCCACCGAGATCGCCGCTGTGTCCCCGGGCGAATCCACGATTGAAGTAAGCCATCGCGAAACGCGAATCGATTTCAATGGCTTTGTCGAAATCGGCGATGGCCTTTTGGAAGTCTCGTTTGTCGAGCCAGATGTGTCCGCGGTTGTTGTAAGCCGATGAGTATTTCGGATCGATCTCAATCGCTTTGGCGTAATCGGCAATGGAGCCGTCAAAATCGCCTTTCGCCTTTTTCGCGATGGCGCGATTGTAAAAAGCCTTTGCGAGACGCGAGTCGATCTCGATTGCGCGCGTGAGGTCCGCGAGTGCGCCATCGAAATCACCGATGTCGTTGCGAGTTGCGCCGCGATTGTTGTAGGCCATCGCGTACCGCGGATCGGTTTCAATGGCTTTGGTGAAGTCTGCGATGGCTCCTGCGCGATCACCGTTGGCGTAACGCGACTTGCCGCTCTCGTTAAAGTTGACGGCGGCCGGCGATTGGGCGTGAGCCACGCTCGCAAAGAACATCAGAACTAGCAGAAGTTTTATCGATGCCATGTGCGTCGAAGCTGCGGCTTGAAGCGCGACTAGGTACCGTTGAATCCCGCCCGCATCCGTTTCACGTAGGCTCCCGAGAATTTCCCGGTCGCTTTCACCGCGGCCAGTACTCGATTCGCTTCCGCCAGAGTCGGGCCGGCGTATACGGCCAGCAGACGAGTATTTGCACGCGTGTTGGTGTAATACAAAGTGCCCGGTTCAACGCAACGCGAAGCGAAAACTTTACGCTCAGGAAACAGCGTCTGCGCGGCAAGGCGTTCCGATTCGGGGATATGGGCGTCGCAGTTTTCATCGGACGCGTTCATGCTCTTAAGCACGACTGCGTAGAACAACTCGGTTTCCCAAATGACGGCGTTGCTCGGCACGCGAAACGGCAAGTCGTGCGGTTCGAAGGTGGCCTGCGACGGACACGCTGCGTTTGGATTACCGCAGACTGTCAGACGCCTCGTCGTCCTCCGCTGCGCGTCGGCGGCAGAAACGAGGATCAAGACGGCAGTCGCCGCGGTCATTACTGCCAGGAATACTTTAGATTTGATCATGAGACTCACCACAGAGGTCAGAGGTCAGAGATCAGAGGTCAGACTGGGCGCGACCAACTCATAACCTCTGACGATCTTGAACATTACTAAAGGTCTGATGCTGGCGTCGGTTTTCTGACCTCTGATCTCTGACATCTGATATCTGACCTCTGATCTCTGACATCTGACATCTGACCTCTGACCTCTGACATCTGTTTTTCATCTGATATCTGTTGAAATGGCGGAAAGGGTGGGATTCGAACCCACGGTGCGTTGCCGCACACAGCATTTCCAGTGCTGCCAGTTAAACCACTCCTGCACCTTTCCCCTGGAAAATTTCGAATTGCGGATTTCGGATTTCGAAATGTCGACCTCCAGCGGTTTTGCAATTCGCAATTCGAAATTCGCAATCCGAAATACTTCTGGCGGAGAGGGTGGGATTCGAACCCACGGTGGGCGTTAACCCACTCCGGTTTTCGAGACCGGTGCACTAATCCACTATGCGACCTCTCCGCGCGAACAACAGATGTCAGACGTCAGACGTCAGAGATCAGATATCAGATATCAGATATCAGATATCAGACTTTCCTCGGCTGAGCTCTGATGTCCGATTTCTGATTTCTGATTTCTGATTTCTGACCTCTGACGTCTGTCTTTAAAGAACGCTTGCATCAGCGCGCGGCACTCTGCTTCCAAAATACCTCGCATCACCTCGACCCGATGATTCAAATGATCGGAATCGCAGATATGAAAGTGAGAATCGACGGCGCCCGCTCTTTCGTCCGGCGCGCCGTAAACCAGCAGGGGCACACGCGCCTGAATCAAAGCGCCGGCGCACATCGCGCACGGCTCAATAGTCGAGTAAACCACCGCGTTCGCCAGCCGGTAGTTGCCGACTTTCCGCGCGGCTTCTCGCAACGCGACAACCTCAGCATGGGCCGTGGGATCGCAGTCCGTGCGTGTGCGGTTCCCGGCAACGGCGTGCAGTTCGCCATCGATGACGATGCAGGCTCCAATCGGCACCTCGCCCGCGGCTTCGGCCTCGCGCGCCGCACGAATCGCTTCACGCATCCAGCGCTCGTGCGCGGCTCGCGCTTCACCACTCACTTCACCTGCCACGGCTGAAAACATCGCTTCAAACAGCAAGGCTCAACTATACTCATTTCATGTTATTATCACCAAGGCTTCCGCGGACGCTCCCAAACCGCAAGTTCTCAGCCTAAGATGCCGACGACTACTGAGCCAACCCAACGAACTACCGGCGCGCGCACAGACAGCATTCACGAATCTCAGATTACTTCGCGAATCCCGTCACGACCGTCGGGCGTTATTCGTGATCCGTCGCTGGCCGTGCCGGGCGAACGGCCCGCGGGCCGCCTGCGTCCGGTGTCGGTCGATTCAACGCATGAGACGGTGACGCCGGATCGGCAGAAAGCGAATCCGGTAGATCCGGCCAAGCGAATGTCGTCGGCCGAAATAACCACCGCGATGGTGCACTTCTATCGCGGCGAGATTCAGCGATCGAACACCTGGCGTAACCGGCTGGATACGACAACGAATTGGGCAGTGCTGACGGCCGGCGGCGCACTCTCGTTCGCCTTTAGCTCGCCGAACAATCCGCATTTCATCATTCCGATCATTTCGATCCTCGTGGCGATCTTTCTTTTGATGGAAGCACGCCGCTATCGTTATTACGAAATTTGGGCCAGCCGCGTCCGCGTCCTGGAAACCGGATACTACGCGCCTATGCTCGCGCCCGACAACGTGCCGCGCGATCAGGAATGGGCTTCACATCTGGCGGCGGATTTGCTGACACCGCATTTCACCATCAGCGTGTGGGAGGCGATCGGCCGGCGCTTGCGGCGAAACTACATTTGGCTATTCGCGCTGTTGGCGTTGAGCTGGAACCTCAAGGTTTATCTGCATCCGGTTTCGGCACGGACATTCGATGAGTTCCTGCTGCGCGCGCAAGTGGGTTTAATCCCCGGCTTCGTCGTTTTAATCATCGGGTTCCTTTTTAACGCGGCTTTATTCATTGGCGCAGTCGGAACCGTGAAACTCCGTGAAGCAACGGGCGAAGTCTTGCCGCGTCATGAGTTTTCGCTGCATCCATTACAACGCATGAGCAGTTGGACGCGCGCAGCCACGTCAGTTCCAAAAGCCACGGTCCGTCGTGCCAAGCGCGCGCGCCAGCGAATGCGCGGCACCACCGGCGAGCACAAGAAGATCGATATTACGCGTACGCCCGATCGTCGTATTCACACCACCGACACTCCCGACCGAGTGAAGTCCAAGCAGTAAACCGCGAGCCGTTAGCAGTCGCGAAGAACTGCTCACCGCTCACTGCTTACTGCTCACCAATATGATCGAACTTGACGGCCAGAAACTGTCGCTCGCTGAAGTGTCGGCGGTGGCGCAAGCTGGAGAAAATGTTGCGCTCGCCCCGAAAGCACGCGAGCGAATCGAACAGTCTCGCCTCGTCGTCGAAAAAATCATCGCCGAAAATCGCACGGTCTATGGCATCAACACCGGCTTCGGAAAGTTGTCCGACATTCGCATCGACCGGTCGCAGATTCGCGAGCTGCAACTGAATCTGGTGCGCAGTCATTCCTGCGGCCTCGGCAATCCCCTGTCGCTGGAAGAAGCGCGGGCGATGTTGCTGCTGCGCGCGAATGTCCTGGCGCTCGGGTACAGCGGCTGTCGCGCGATCGTTGTCGAGACGCTCATCGAGATGTTGAATCGCGGCGTCACACCGGTAATCCCCGAGAAAGGATCGGTGGGCGCGAGCGGCGATCTGGCGCCCCTGGCTCATCTCGCGTTTACCACCATCGGCGAGGGCGAAGCTTTCTTTAAAGGTGAGCGCATGGCGAGCGCGGACGCTTTGAAGCGCGCCGGCATCGAACCGCTGCAGCTCGAGGCGAAGGAAGGACTCGCTTTACTAAATGGAACGCAAGCCATGGCGGCCGTGGGCGGACTCGCTCTACATCGTGCCGCGCGGTTAACGCGTCTTGCCGATGTTGCCGGTGCGATGTCTTTGGAAGCATTGAAAGGAACACCCGTCGCATTCGATGAAAGAATCCATGCGGCGCGACCGCACCGTGGACAAGCAGAAGTTGCGAAGCATCTGCGCGAACTGTTGCGCGACAGTGAGATTCGCGAGTCGCATGTGGAAAACGATCCGCGCGTGCAGGATGCTTATTCGCTGCGATGCATGCCGCAGGTACATGGCGCGGTGCGCGACGCACTCGCGCACGTTCGTGAAATTATCGAAACGGAAACCGGCAGCGCCACGGACAATCCACTCGTATTCACCGATACGGGCGAAGTTCTTTCCGGCGGCAACTTTCACGGCGCGCCCGTCGCGATGGCGCTGGATTATGCGGCCATAGCGGTGACTGATTTGATGAGCATCACCGAACGCCGCATCGATCACCTGGTGAATCCTTTGACGAACGAAGACCTGCCTCCGTTTCTGACGACTCAGCCGGGCGTCGGCTCAGGATTCATGATGCTGCAAATCGTGGCTGCTTCGCTTTTGAGCGAAGCGAAGGTGCTCGCCCACCCTGCCAGCATCGACAACGTGCCGACTGACGGTGGTAAAGAAGATCACGTCTCGATGGGCATGACCGGCGCGACCAAGCTGCGCGCGATCGTGGATCTGGCAGAGCGAATCGTAGCGATTGAACTAATCACCGCCGCTGAAGGCTTGGAATACCGCAAGCCTTTGAAATCGGGCCGAGGCGCTCGCGACGCCTATGAAGTCGTCCGCAAACATGTGACGCGGCTCACCGCCGATCGTTCAATGTCTAATGACATTCAAGCGATCGCGGACGCGACCCGCACTGCGGAATTCGATACCCTCCTGTGAAATGACTAGAAACATTCGCGCGCCGCGCGGCGCTCAACTCAACTGCAAAGGCTGGCATCAGGAAGCCGCACTGCGCTGCCTGATGAACAACCTGGATCGAGAAGTCGCAGAGAAGCCTGACGAACTGATCGTCTATGGCGGCACGGGGAAAGCCGCGCGCAACTGGGAATCTTTCGACGCGATTGTGCGGTCGCTTCATGAGTTGGAGAACGACGAGACGCTCCTTGTGCAATCAGGCAAACCAGTCGGCATCTTTCGCACGCACGAATACGCACCGCGCGTCTTGATTGCAAATTCTAATCTGGTCGGTGCGTGGGCGAACTGGGATTACTTTCACGAACTCGAACGCAAAGGCCTGATGATGTACGGCCAGATGACCGCAGGCAGTTGGATCTACATCGGCACGCAAGGCATCGTGCAGGGCACGTTCGAGACGTTCGCGTCGATGGCCGACAAACATTTCGGCGGCGACTTGCGCGGTAAACTTCTCTTGTCAGGTGGATTGGGCGGCATGGGTGGCGCGCAGCCACTTGCCGCGACTCTGAATGGCGCGGTCTTTCTCGGCATCGAAGTTGACCCGGCGCGCATCGAGCGTCGCGTGATCACTGGCTACTGCGATCGCATGGCGCACGATCTGGACGAGGCGCTGGACATCTGTGAAGACGCGCGTGAACAGAAACGCGCTGTGTCGGTTGGCCTTGTCGGCAATTGTGCTGAACTTTTACCGGAGATTGTTCGCCGTGGCGTGAAGATCGACGCGGTTACGGATCAAACCAGCGCTCACGATCCTTTGAACGGTTACGTTCCGGCGGGCCTGTCGCTTGAAGACGCGAGCGAACTTCGACGCACCAATCCTAGATCGTACGTTCAGCGTTCCATGGAATCGATGGCGCATCATGTCGAGGCGATGTTGGCGTTGAAACGCGCCGGCGCGGTGGCCTTCGATTACGGCAACAACATTCGGAAGATGGCGTTCGAAGCCGGCGCGCAAGACGCGTTCGAGATTCCCGGCTTCGTGCCTGAGTACATTCGTCCGTTGTTCTGTGAAGGCAAAGGGCCTTTCCGCTGGGTCGCTCTGTCGGGTGAAGCCGAAGACATTCGCAAGACGGACGATCTTGCGCTCGAACTTTTCCCGGACGATCAAACTTTGAATCGTTGGCTGCGGCTGTCGCGCGATCGAGTGATGTTTCAGGGCCTGCCGTCGCGTATCTGCTGGCTCGGATATGGTGAGCGCGCTGAAATGGGCGAGGCGATTAACGAATTAGTGAAGCGTGGTGATTTAAGAGCGCCAGTTGCGATCGGCCGCGATCATCTCGACACCGGATCGGTGGCGTCACCGTTCCGCGAGACAGAAGGAATGAAAGACGGCTCCGACGCGGTCGCTGATTGGCCAATTCTCAACGCGCTGCTGAACACGGCGAGCGGCGCGAGTTGGGTTTCATTTCACCACGGCGGTGGTGTCGGCATAGGCTATTCACTGCACGCCGGCCAGGTTTCAGTCGCGGACGGAACCGACGAAGCCGCCAAACGTCTGAATCGCGTGCTCACCAACGATCCCGGCCTTGGCGTCGCGCGGCACGTCGATGCGGGATATGAGGAAGCCGCAGATACCGCGCGCGAAAAGGGCGTCAAGATTCCGATGATCGAGTAGCTGCAGACACCATTGCCGGAAGAGCCCGTTCGATTCAATCCGCTGGTGAGCTTCGCGCACTTCATCAATCTTGACGTGTGCAGCGCGCGGAGCGCGCGAAAGCATAAAGCCTGGGGTGGAGCGAAGCGGAACCCCAGGGAAACCAACGTCGAGAGGAAACAGAGCTCGCGAAGGGGGCGACAGCCGCTCCGCTATTCATCTCGTAGCCTCTGTCGCCCGTTTCACGGGCTCCTTCAATTTGGGTTATGTTTTCCTGGGGCTTACGCCCCAGGCTTTATGCTACCGCCTGCTCCGCAGGCTCGACTGCTCGAGGAGAATCACATGAACCCCAAACGCTTCGTCGCAATTCTATTCGCCGTGGTCGTAATCGCAGTCGGTACGATTACGGCCCAGGAAAGCTCAAAACCAAAAGCCGATCCCGAACCACGCGCCAAAGACGGCAAGAAACTCCTGACGGCCGTAGACCTTTTGAAGGTACACGGCGTCAGCGCACCGCGCATTTCGCCCGATGGCTCGCGCGTACTCTACACCGTCAGCGAGATCAAGATGGAGAAGGACAAAGAATGGAAATCGGTGACGCAGATCTGGGTCGTTCCGATGAGCGGCGGTAAAGCCCGGCAATATACGCGCGGTGAAAAGAGCGCGACGGCGCCGGAATGGTCGCCCGACGGAACGATGATCGCTTTCCTTACCGACCGCGAGAAAGATGGCGAGCGCCAGGTTTGGATGATGATGGCGGACGGCGGCGAGGCCTGGGCGGTGACTTCGCACAAAGGCGGCGTCAGCGGCTTTCGTTTTTCGCCCGATGGCAAGCGCCTGGTGCTCACGGCCGTCGATCAACCGAGCAAAGACGAAGAAGATCGTAAGAAGGTCAAGGACGACACGATCGTCATGGATCGCGACATCAAGATGTCTCACCTATGGCTGTTCGATGTCGATAAGAAAGAAGAGAAGCGTCTGACGGAGGGCGCCTTCACGGTCGGCGATCCGCAATGGTCGCCGGATGGCACTCGCATCACCTACGTCACCCGGCCAACGCCGAAAGCTGACGACGGCGGTCTCAGCGACATCTGGATGGTGACGGTCGCGAGCGGTGAAAAGAAAAAGATCGTTAGCGATGAAGGCTCGAGCGACTCTGCCCGCTGGTCGCCAAATGGTGAATGGATCGCTTACGGCGGAAGCCCTGAGGGTGGTTCTGGAGTCTCCACGAATTACCTTTATTTGCTCCCCGCATCCGGCGGCGCACCAAAACAACTTACGGCAAAGTTCGATCTGGATGCCGGCACGCCGGTGTGGTCGCGCGACGGCAAAACGATTTACTTCAGCACGAACGTGCTCGAAGCGAATGAAGTCTTCGCTGTGGACGTGGGCACTGGCGCCGTCAAACAATTAACCAAGCGAGGCGGATCGACGGGCATTACGGAAATCAGCCGCGACGGAAAAACTATTGTGGGCACGACAACGTCGGCGCAGCAGCCGGCCGAGATCTACACGTCGAATGTCGCCTTCAGCACGGTCAAACCTCTCACCGATCATAATTCGTGGCTCAAAAACTATTCGCTCGCGCAATCCGAAATCGTTAAATGGAAGAGCAAGGACGGAACGGAAGTCGAAGGCGTGCTCACGAAGCCGGTGGGTTACAGCTCAGGCAAAGTGCCGTTCCTGCTGAATCCCCACGGCGGTCCGACGGGCGCGTCACTTAACAGTTGGAGCGGAACGGTCCAGGTGCTGGCTGCGAATGGCTTCGCGGTGCTGCAACCAAATTTCCGCGGCTCGACCGGTAAAGGCCTGGCGTTCGCCCAGGCGAACAAGAACACCTGGGGCAAAGGCGACTTCGAAGATTGCATGACTGGTGTCGATGCGATGATCGCCCGAGGGTTAGCCGACCCCGACCGGCTCGGCGCGTTTGGTTGGTCGTACGGCGGTTACATGACATTCTGGATTCTGACCCAGACCGATCGCTTCAAAGCCGTTTCGCCGGGCGCCGGCCTGACGAACATCTACTCGATGTATTCGCAGAACGACATTCAGCGTTACCTGCGCTGGTTTTATTCGGACAAGGCGCCCTGGGACGCGACCGATCTTTACTGGGACCGTTCGCCGATGAAGTACATCAAGAACGTGAAGACGCCCACGATGATCATGCATGGACAAGTGGACATTCGGGTGCCGCTCGCGCAGGCGCAAGAGTTTTACATGGCCTTGAAAGAGATGAACGTGCCGGTGGAGTTCGTCGTCTATCCGCGCGAAGGTCACGGGTTCACTGAGCCGCGTCACAACCTGGATCGCGTACGCCGATACGTGCGATTCTTTGCCAGGTATCTAAAGGCGCCGGTAGTAACTGAGCCGGCCGGGCAATGAGAGACAGTCTTCGGCTCCAGATGGTAAAATCAGCGCCTGACCATTTGAACATCATGGAATTGAAGCCTGAGACAATACATCAATTGGCCGAGAATGCGAGACTACGAGGAATGTCGGTTGACGACTATGTCCGTCACATTCTGGATAAAGATATTTCAAAGCGTGAACGCTATCGCAACTCAGAGCCGCCCGAGCAATGGGAAGCGGCTCTCGATGAATTCACTCGGAGCGAATGGCTTAAGGACATTTCGTGGGAAGTGGATGACAGTCGAGACAGCATTTATCGTGAACGCGAAGATGCCCAGCTATGAGCTATCTCCTCGACACGAACATCCTGGTTCGGCTTGCACAACCGAGACACGATGATCAAAGGAGTGTAGCTCACGCCCTTCGCACATTACACGGGCGACCAGAATCGCTCAGCATCGTTCCCCAAAGCCTCCTTGAGTTTTGGGCTGTGGCAACGCGACCACCAGCCAATAACGGCCTTGGCTTAACCGTAGACGTCACATCTAAGCTTTTAGGAAAACTCAAGCGTCTCTTCACCCTTCTGCCTGACAGCACAGATATCTTCACAGAATGGGAGGCGATTGCTGTCAAATACCAAGTTTCAGGCAAACAAGTTTACGACGCCCGCCTGGTAGCCGCGATGAGAATATACGATGTCACTCATCTCCTTACTTTCAATACCGATGATTTCAAGCGCTACAACGGGATCACCGTGGTAAATCCATATTCAATCATAACGATGTAGATGACTCACGAATTCCACCTCATCAGATTCGAGGTTCAGGATCGCGTGGCGCGCGTTACGTTCAATCGTCCGCCGCTGAACGTGATGAACATTGCGATGATGCGCGAGATCAACGCGGCCCTGAATGATTGCGCACAGCAGAGAGATTTGGCGGCGATCGTCTTCGATGCCGCCGAAGGAACGCGCGCCTTTAGCGCCGGGGTTGCCGTTGAAGAGCATGTGCCGGCGACTGTCTTCCAGATGCTGGACAGCTTTCATGCGGTCTTTCGCACGCTTCAGCAGATTGCGAAGCCAACGATTGCCGTCGTCGATGGGCCGGCGCTGGGCGGTGGATGTGAACTTGTCGCGGCTTGCGACATTGTCCTTGCCAGCGATCGCGCGAAGTTTGGCCAGCCTGAGATCAAGCTCGGTGTTTTTCCCCCGATTGCTGCGATTCTCTTGCCTGCCATCATTGGCGAGCGACGCGCGCGCGAATTGATTCTCACGGGCGAACTGATTGAAGCCGAAGAAGCTTTGCGACTGGGACTGGTGAATTACGTTGTGCCTTCAGACGAAATTGCATCAAAGACTCAGGAAGTGCTTGGGAAGTTGCGCGCGCTTTCCGCGTCGGCGCTATCGATGACGCGCATGGCTCTTGATCTGGGAACGCGCCAAAGCTTTGAATCCGCACTCATAAACGTGGAGAATCTATACCTGCACGAACTGATGAAGACAGAAGACGCTGAGGAAGGCGTCCGGGCGTTCATGGAGAAGCGACAGCCGAAGTGGAAGAACAAATGAAGACGCGGAGAAAGGGAGACACAGGGACACGGGGAATGAAAAGCATTCTCCCCGTCCCCCCGTCCCCGCGTCTCCGCGTCCGCTCCTTCATCCTTCATCCTTCATCCGTCATCCTTGCCGTTCTCCTGCTCTCGCTCACAATTAATTTCTCTTCCAGTGCCCAGACACGTCGCCGCAGCGGCGCGCACGCAACTGCGCCTGAAACTTTCACGGCAGCCGATCGCACCACTGTCGAGCGCGCGATCGGCAGCGCGTGTGCTGAACGCATTCGCGATCCTTTGGGCAGCACGCCGATTGACGTGATGCAGGCGCGGCCTTCGATGTCGGTAAACCATCCCGACGCCGTCGCAGGAGCGAAACGCGCCAACCGTCTATTGCCGATAACAAAAAAGCTGGTCGCGAACGAGATTGTGCAACTCGCAAAGGAATACGGCATGTACAGCGGCCTGGCCCGGGGGCGTGTGAATGCGGCGGCTGCGCGCGTGCAGGCCGTAAAACAAGTGCGGCCCAACGTCGATGCGCGCGACAACGCCTCGGTGTTGTTGCGCGACCCGCGCGCCATCGAGTTCGGCACAATCTTTCTCGCCGGGCTCCGTTCCGATGAAGCAATGATTAGCGTGTTGGCCCACGAACTGACGCACGTCGCCAGCGGACAAACCGATTCGCTGCGGCCATTGTTTCGCGCGATTGGACGACGCGCCGCCGCCCGCACCGGGTTGCGAATTCAGGGTCAGCGCGCGGAAGAGCTGGCATGCGATCTAGTGGGCGTGGACGCCACGCGCGCGTTCATTCGCCAGACACCGAGTTGGGAGCCGCTGCCACGACGCCTGGCGCGCGCCGTCGAGCACAACTGCGTTGATGATGACAGCTCAGACGAAGACCATCTTTCGCCGCGCAACACCATTCGCGCCCTGTTCAGTCTCGATCTCGATCTCGCCCGGGAACTCTTGGGCCCCGGCAATTCCCAGGCATTCGTGGAAAAACCCGCGTCGTTGACAGTTCGCGCGCGTGCTTTCTAAGATCGGCGGCAGATGAGTCCGTTTCGTTACCTTCAGTTCCCTCACGGCAGGACCCTGTTTCAACCAATCGATAGCAGAGCCCTTCGACTTGCCGCCTTCATATTTTCAGCAGCTCTCTGTCTGTTCACGCTGGCCCTGCTGTCCGGATGTCGCACTGAGAGCGAAGCGCAACGCGTGCGGCCGCGACAATTGCGTGATGTGCCGGCGCAGAAACTGGCGTTCAATTTCGCGGCGGACGTTGAAACACCTCAGAACCTCACCGCGGACGAAGTAAAGCAAGTTCAGGCAATCCAGCAGGACTTTGATGAACGACGCAAGGATGAAGCACTCGTGCTCTTGCGGACCATGCTTTCGCCCGATGGGCAGCGCGCGCTGGCGCTTTACAGTAAACAGGACGAATCGTCGACAACTTTTCACATCGATTTGTACGCAGCCAGCGGCTCGTTTATTCGCAACGTCACGCCGCCCGAAATAGCGGTTGTCTTTCAGGATTCAGTGGTTTGGTCCGCCGACAGCAGTCAGTTCGCGTTCGTCGCGCGCAAAGCCGCGCAGCCAACTCCAAGCCCAACCCCTGTTGATCGGGATGCGCCGTTGCCGCTCGACACGCCGGTTCCTTCGCCCACAACGGTGATGCCCGTGTTTGCACCGCTGGCGACTTTTTCGACTGAACAGATCTACCTTGCGGATCGTGACGGCTACAACCTCAGACCGCTGACGACGCGCGACGGGCTGATCTATTTCGCGCTGTCGTGGGCCCCGGACGGGCATGCGTTGGCGGCGTTGGCTTGCAAAGAAGCCGAGTGGGAAGAGCGAGAACGGGCATTTAAAACTCCAGCCGGACGTCCGCGCACGATCACCACGGAGGGCAAAGAGAGACTGCTGGATGATGAGCTGGCGCAGGCGCCACCGGTCTGGTCACCTGATTCTTCGAAGGTCGCGACCGCATACGGCGTAGACGTCGGCATTTACGACGACGCCGGCAAAGCGCCAACGCAGGCACGCATCGTTCTCCGCGATCGTCTATTCAGCTCGTCAGTCGCTTTCGATGCGAGCAAGAGTTCAGATCAGTCAAAGCCAGGCGCCGACAGCTCGCCGACAGTGACGGCGGGAGATCCGGTTTCATTCAATCCGATCGTGCGAATTGAATGGCCCATGCCCGAGAAGATGTTACTTGAAACTGCCTACGTGAGTATTCGCAGCGATTTGATCAAGACGTTTTCGCGCTGGCACTCGTTGACCTTAAGTCCGCAGGCGGTCGTCTTGACGAAATGAGAGAAGCTTCAGCTTGTTTGTTCGACCCCGTCGCTACCGCTCCGGGTACTGACACTGACGGGCCAAATAAGCGACAGCGCTTTTGCAATCACCCATAAAACCGCGCCGGTGACAATCGTCACCACCAGCCAGAACTTCCAATAGCTAGTGAACGAGTTTCCCCACCCATCCTGAACGCGATGCGCCACATTCACATTTAAGTCTGCCGATGTCAGCAGGCGCGCCGCGAGCTGAGTGAACAGATACCAGGCGAACGCATAAATCCACGCCGTCCGATCCATGCCGACGCGACGCAACGCGATCAGTCCGACGACGAACCCACCCACGTGCGCCAGCGTGGTTGAGAAATAAAAGCCGCTGGGTAACAACACGTAAATGACCCAGACCACCAGTCCCGGTATCGTCCAGATCGCCGCGGCGCGAATCAATTCGCGATGACTCAGCAGCAAACCAATGCCGAGTAGAATATTCCCCGCGTTGCACATCCACAGCAGATGGCCCATGCCGCCGAAGCGCCAATAGTGAATCGCCTGCGCGGCAAAGAACGCGAGCGGCAACAGACCCATCAGCCGATAACGTGTCTCGAGCGGCTCACTCATGCGGCGCAAGAATATCACGCAGAGGTTTCAGCGAAACTACTTCAACAAGCGTGCTGGTTGATTTGAGAGAGTTTCTCATTCTCGCCGTCGCTTTAGCGCGGCGATCAGGTTGGCGGGCGCGCAGGGAAACCGTTTAAACGGTTTCCATTGCATGGCCGCAGGTTGCACCGGGCTAAAGCCGCGGTGTGAATCAGAAGGCGCAAGTTGAACTAGTAGTCCAATCAAAACCTGTCTGGACAGCACTAGAGATTATGAGCTAGATTAAGCATCCCCCAACAATTGAAGTGAGCGCTTCCAGAGAGCGCGCTAACGTAACCCGACTATGAACGCCCTCTGTGTTGACGCTGTTTCTCGGCTGCCGCTCCCGTTTCTATTTGCGGAAGTGTCAGAGCCCTTCGATATGGATATCGCAGACGTAAAGGTCGTTGGTGAACAAGCGGGCGTACTTGAACACCGCATAATGCCAGTCGATGTTGCTTACGAGACGCTCGCCTCGAAAAACCCACCCGCCAAGTCTAAGACTTCGCGCAAAAGAAAAGGTAAAGAGACCGGCATTAAGCCACGCGGCACCGTGCTCGTCGTCGATGATGTGCCCGACGTCACTGAGATGATCGAGCTGCTGCTAAAGCATGCTGGATATGATGTCTCGACGGCTGACTCGGCGCAGGATGCTTTGCATCTCGCCCGCCTGAATCATTATGACCTCGTGATCTCAGACATCGGCATGCCTGACATGAATGGGTACGAATTGGCGGCGGCGCTGCGCGAGCTCGCGGCTTACAACAAAACTCCACTGATTGCCGTCACTGGCTATTCCGAGTACGACGATCGCGGCCGCGCCGTGCGCGCCGGCTTTAATGTTCACCTCACCAAACCAATCGAACCGACGGAGTTGCTGACATTGATGCGGGAACTCCTGTCTCAATCCGAACCGGGCACGACTCACTAATTAGAGGCTGGAGGCTAGCGGTAGGTTGAAGGCTTGTCCTGTCAGTGGTCAGTCGTCCGTCGTCAGTTGCATCTCTCATTGAGCGAACAACTGACTACTGACAACGGACAACTGACCACGTAACCTCCAGCCTCCAGTCTCTAGCGTTTGATTTGTTTTTTTGCTTCCGGCATTCTCTTTTGGAATGGATGAGATCACGCCCGCCGAAGCACCGGTTGCCAAGAAACCAACACGTCGCTTTCAGGACTGGCTCAAGTCAGAAGCTGCCGTCCGCTTTAGCGAGTTAGGCGTCGGTGCTGTGGCCATCGTCATCCTGTTCTGGCGTCTTCAGTATTCCACTTCGGCAATTTGCTGTGGCGACTTTGACGGCTATTACCACATGAAGTGGGCGCGGCTCTTGTGGGAGAACATCAAGGCGAAACATTTCTTTCCGCCCACGTTTTCCTGGCTGCCGCTGACGACGCTAAATCCGAACGATTACGTCGATCATCATCTGCTCTATCACATCCTGCTGATTCCGTTTACCTGGTTTCGTGACGTGCAAACCGGCGGGAAGATTGCCGCGATTCTCTTCGCCAGCATCGCGCTCTTTTCCTGTTATTGGCTAATCGTTCGTTACGAAGTCAGGTATCGGCTGCTTTGGTTGTTGGCCTTGCTTGCGTCGTCCGCGCCGTTTCTTTACCGGATGAACATGACGAAGGCGCCGCCGCTGGCAATTCTGTTCC
Source organism: Pyrinomonadaceae bacterium (assembly GCA_049273695.1). Taxonomy (GTDB): domain Bacteria; phylum Acidobacteriota; class Blastocatellia; order Pyrinomonadales; family Pyrinomonadaceae; genus UBA11740. The sequence goes on along the minus strand of JBASRE010000044.1, from coordinate 83,476 downwards.
TGATCATCGGCACTTATCTGCTGTTCGAGCGCAAGCACTGGCAGTTGTTGCCGCTCGCGCTGATTTTCACCTGGACGTACGACATGGTCGTGCTGCTGGGCGTTGCGGTGGCGATTTGGATAGGCGTGATCGCCTGGACCGAAGGCCGCTTCGAGTGGCGGCCGCTCGCTTACGTCGCGGCCGGCTGTGCGCTGGGTCTGGTGATCAATCCGTACTTCCCGCACAACCTCTATCTTTTCTGGGAGCACGCGCGCGTCAAAATCACCGCCGATGACTTTGCGACGAAAGTCGGCAACGAATGGTACCCCTACGACACCTGGCAGTTCCTCATAAATTGCTTCGTCGCGCTCGTAGCGATGGTTGCCGGCTATCTCGCTTTCGACAACAGCGATCGAAAGCGATCGCAGAAGCCTTTGTACTTTCTTGCGCTCGCGACTGTGTTGCTGTTGATCAACCTGCGTTGGAAGCGCTTCGCGGAATACTTTCCCCCGTTCGCGATTCTGTTTGCCGCATTCTCGCTCGAACAGTTGTGGCGTGGCCGCGCAGTCTTCACGCGCTTGCCTGACGCTGTGATGGAAGACTTACAGCCGTTTCTTGATCGTCAGGAACCAACCGGACTCGCGAAAGAACACCGGCAGGAGGAAACGTGGCGTACGGTAAAGATCGCACTGGCGGCGCTGGCGCTGGCGGCCGTGTTCTTCGCCAACGTCTATCGCACGTCACGCGACATCAGCGAGAGCGAGCCGCGCAACTACTACGCGCAGGGCGCGGCGTGGATGCGCACGAACATTCCGCCGGACCAGGTCGTCTTCAACACTGACTGGGACGACTTTCCCAGATTGTTTTACTTCGACTCGAGCCATGCATATGTTTCGGGCCTGGACCCGGCTTACCTGCACAATCGAAATGCCGAGTTGTCGAAGCTCTATGACAGAATAACCCTCGGTGAAGAAGAAGATCCGGGGCCGCTGATCCGAGATCGATTTGGCTCGCGCTGGGTTTTTACAGACAACAAAGACCACGTTTCTTTCATCGATAATGCGCTGCAAAGCGGCTGGTTCGATCGCGTCTATGAAGATGAGGATTGCAGCGTCTTATGGATTCGCGATCAAAAAGGCGAGCCGCCGCCCGATGCAAACACTGACAGCGGTAGCGGCGGCGGGAACGTGAATGATAATTCGCCGCCGTAGCTGGGAAATATGAAAGCGATTCTTCAACTCAGTTGCATCCTGCTCATCGCTGCTTCGCTGCCGCTCACCGGCTGCCGCCGCACCAGTTCTGACGACGAAGGGCCACCCGACACTTCGACGTATCGTCCACTTCCGACTCCGGCGACGGAATTCGAGCAGAAGCTGAAAGATGTTCGCGACGGTCACTTTAAATTCGTGTGGGTTTTTAGGCGCTTGGACGGAAAGGAATTCACGTCCGAGGACAGCGAGGTGCTGCGAACGAACGCGCCGAGGGTTGTCGATTGGATCGGCCTGGACGACAGAAAGACTTACATTGCCGGATCGAATTTTCCGATCGCACCAGAAAATGTCGCAGCGCTACAGAAGAGATTCAAGATTGAAGATTATTCAGCGCGTTGATCCATTGATCCAATGATTCATTGATTCAATGAATCATTCCATCAGCACCAACTTTCCAAACTGCGCCCGTTCTTCCATCAACTCGTGAGCTCTGCGCGCTTCGGACAAAGGCAGAGTCTGATCGACAACCGCACGGATTTGCCCTGACTCAATAAACTTCATCGCCGCCAGCAGGTCAGCTTTCGAACCCATCATCGATCCAAGAATCGTTAAGTGGCGATAGAACACGTGACGCAGATCCGTCTTCGCGTCAAAACCACTGGTGGCGCCGCAGGTCACCAGCCGTCCGCCTTTCTTTAAAGACAGAATCGAACCCGGCCACGTCGCTGCACCAGTATGTTCAAAGACAACGTCGACGCCGCGGCCGTTTGTGAGTCGCTTCACTTGTTTCGGCCAGTCGTCCTGTGTGTAATCAACCGTTTCGTCGGCGCCGAGCTCGCGTGCTTTCGCGAGTTTCGCGACCGAACTGGCCGTCGTAATCACGCGCGCGCCCAGGAGCTTCGCAATCTGAATCCCTACAGAGCCGACGCCACTGCCCGCCGCGTGCACCAAAACATCTTCGCCGGGCTGGACATCAGCGCGCGCAACGAGCATGTGCCACGCCGTCAAAGTCACCAGCGGCAGCGCGGCGGCTTCTTCCCACGTCAGGTTCTTCGGTTTGGGAATTACGTTGATTCCCGGAACAGCAACTAACTCCGCGTAACCACCGTCGCGACCGCTGCCGATAATGTCGTAGTCGCGACACATGTTGTCGCGGCCTGCGAGACATTCGGCGCAATGCCCGCACGAGACGCCGGGCTGCAACATGACTTCATCGCCGGCGTTCACCCACGTGACGAGTTCGCCGACTTCGCGTACCACCCCGGCGACATCGTTGCCCAGGATGTGCGGCAGCGGAATCTTGATGCCGGGCAAGCCGTTCCGCACCCAGACGTCGAGGTGATTAAGCGCACAAGCGCGGACTTCAACCAGGACCTCGTTCGCCCTGAATTGCGGATCGGGAGCTTCGGCGAGCCTGAGAACCTCAGGCCCACCATGCTGTTCGAAGATGACGGCTTTCATGATAGTGGCAAAGGGCAAAGCGCAGAGAGCAAAGAGGAGAAACCAACTCTTCGCCCTTAGCTCCTGGCCCTTAGCTCTTTGCTCCTTGCCCTTTGCTCATTGCTCCCTGCTCTTTGCTCTCTGCCCTTCGCCTCAGCTATCGCGCCGCGTCAATTCCCTTCTTCACTTGATCGATCGCGGCTCTCACAAAATCTAACGCTTTCGCTCGATGACCGCCTTTATCGCTGGTTGCGCGCTGCAAATTGTTCTGCGCGCTCTCCAGAGCAGCCAGCGCGGCCGTCATGTGTGGTTGATCAGGTCCGCCCGCCAATCGCGGGCTCGCATGATTGTGCCGGCGGTCATAATCGATGCCCTGGTTGACTTGCGCGATGGCCTGATTCGTTAATGAAATCGCTTTGGCTCGATGACCACCTTTGTTAGCGCTCGCGCGTTGCAATTCACGCTTCGCGGTTTGCAGGTCGGCGCGCGCTGCCTGCATGAATGGTTGATCGGGAACCGCGGGTGCGATCGTTACAGCGCAAAGCAAGAACGCCACGGCAAAGACGGATTTGTATTTCATGATCCAAGCTCCTTGTTCGAATTCGCGGACTGAAAAGCGGCCATACGTTACTACGGTGCTTTCGGCTGAAGCAATCACAAACCAGCCGCTCACAGAGTGCGGACTTTTTGGAACGACTAGGGCTTTCGTGAGTTACAATCAGCAGGTCTTATCTCTCCCAAAAACTGGCTCGAACGTTTCAGTTACCTCTATCTAAGGAGTCCGGAACGATGAAGTTGACTCGGTTACTAACCATGGCCGCGATCCTGTTCGCTGGTTTTTCAACCTGTGTGGTCGCGCAGGAGCGTTGGCGGCGTTTACCACCTCAGCGGGACGCTAATTTTTACGCGCCGCGCAACAAGCTGGAAGAATTCGAATCCCGGCCATCAGCCGTGCTGATTAAAGGCCGCACCTGGGTCGCCACGCTTAGAGCACAAAACGGATCGGCCCGAGTAGAGGCAACGGAGATTCGTGAGGCGGGGAACTCAGCGCGCGCCACCGGAGTGACGATAACAATTAATAGCCCGGATCCCGGTGACGTTCGCTGCCTGATCGATTACGAAGAAATCGACGACCTCGTCAAGGCTTTCGATGCAATGGCGAAGGCCGACGATTCAACCACGAAGCTGACGCACTTTGAACTGCACTATCGTACGCGCGGCGATTTCGAAATCATCGTTTTTAAGCAAACGAGCGGTGGCATAGCGGCCGCGATCGAAGGCGGCTATTTCGAGCGCTCGCGCATTTTGCTCACCCTCGATGATTTCACCAAGTTGCGATGGATGATCGTGCAGGCAAAGGAAAAGCTGGACGAGATTAAGTAGTCAGCGCCTGAGCGGTCCGAGTCGATTCCGGCAAAGCTTTCAAGTCCGGCTCGACCCATTCGGCTTTAGCTTTGTCTGTCGCCAAAAGCTCAGTCGAGTAGAACCGACCAATCAAGTCCTTGTCGTTGCAGCGATGGATCAGCGCGTTCGCCGTCTCGCTAAGCGAATCATTTGCTCGATGCTCGGCGACAAAGTTCGCGACGATACGTAACCAAAACAGCGTAATGGTTTCGTGATAGCCCATCTTGCCGTACGTCTCCGCCAGCCGGCGAATCCCTTTTGTCATTTTCGCGCTCGCCTCGTCCGGCGAAAGATGCCGGACATACCACAACGCCACCGTCAGGTGCTGGTAGTGGCGAAACTCCGAAGGATGAAAACTGCAAGCCTCGAACGCCGAGACGAGCGCGTGAATTTCGTCGTCGGTTTTGTAATAAATTTCCATGATCATTCCTCCAGAAGAAAGCGGGCATGGTACGCCCGCGTCCGGCGTGTCCGCTCTTCAATAGCACGCCAGAGGCGTGCGCACCGCTAGACACCTCTCGACAAAAAAAGTGAGGCGGACCGATTAACGATCCGCCTCACGTGTCGTGACTTTGAACTCTTGTTACTTGGCAGCCTGGGTGACCCGGACCGTCAAGCGCGACTTATGGCGCGCGGCGGCGTTGCGATGTAGCACGCCCTTCTGCACAGCCTTGTCGATTTCCGAGACTGTTTTCGGCAAGAGCGCGGCGGCGTCTTTGCCGGTGTCTTTCGCTAACGCATTGCGCAGGTTCTTGATCGAGGTGCGTAATCTCGTGCGATTGCTTTTATTAATGACGCGACGACGCTCGCTCTGTCGCACGCGTTTCTCTGCTGATTTATGATTAGGCATTAAAAAACTCTCCGAATTCCTGAACTGCGGCGCCAAGGACATCGATTTGGCCTCAACGCGAAATTAGAGATTATGGGGAGCGAAGCCGGGGGTGTCAAGGCGCGCAAAAAAAGGGTAGTGGGGTAAATCTGTGTTGGTCGTCTTAGAAAAAGTTTTTGGGCACAAAACCCCTAATTTCGGCCATCGCTTTGCCTTCGTCCCTTCGAAAAGTTGCACATCACTTCGGACGGTCGCGTGCCGGCAAGACTTGGCTGCTCTGCTTGGCGCCTTTGGTTATGCAGGGAGCCGTGGAGCGCTCAGGCGCTCCAGTTGTTAACTTTAGGCCGTCGAGTCCTGGCCCGGGAACAGCCTCGTTGTTGGTGAATTCCGGGCCAGGATTCTGCGGCAGGTCGGCGTTGAGAGTCGTCCGGAACTGCCTTAAATCCTTCCATAGTTGTCGCAGCTCTGCCCAAAGTCCCTTAGTTTCTTCGTAGATGTCCTCCATTTTCCTTTTGCGGTAATGCTGCAAGTCCTCGTAGAGCTGCTGGACGAAGACGACCAGGAGCACAGGCATAAATGTAACCCACATCGAGAGTGACGAGAAGACGATGAAACTGGCGAGCAAGGCGAGTAACGGGATAGCAGTTAGGGTGATTCTCAGCGCCCACCTCCGATGTTGAAACCTGTCATACACGAGCACGAGCGCAAAGCCGACGAGCAACTCGGCGATCCAGATGATCGGCTTCGGCGGCGGGCTAATGGTTTTTCCTTGCAACTCTGACTCGACGGCGTAGGCGACCAGCTCAACACCATACTTTGGTCCGGAAGGGGTCGAGTGCAGGTCGCGCGCGACGCGATACATCCCTCCAAGCAAGACGATCTTGTCCTTGACGAGGGCGTTGTCACCTTCGCCCCATCCAGTGCCTTTAGAGGCGCGAACCACCGCAGAGCTCGGGTAGGAGCGGAAAGACTTCTCGTCAACGACAAAGTTAATGACCCAACCCTCCTCCGGTTCGTCGCCACCGCCCTCTCGTTGTGACTCTTGCTTTTTGTACTCGCGGACAACGGCCCAAGGGAAGGACTCAATGGCGGGATGCTTCTGGTCGGTCGTCTTAAACGTGCGACGATAGCGGCGGACTCCGCTGTCCACGTCACGAAGGAGCAGGGCAGCGCCCGAAGGGAGATCGTTGCCCGCGCCGCCCAGCACGTCGCCGATCTCGTAGAGTCGTTCCTCTCTGTGGAAGGGGTTTAGGCGATTGAATAAGGTTCTGCTGACGGACGAAAAACTTCCCTCCGCGCTATCGCCGCCCGCAGAGGCGGTGGTTCCTGGCTCGTTTCCCGTCGGCTTCGCCCCACGCGCCCAAACTATCGGAGTGCCGGCGGGCGGCTGCAGGTTACGGAAGACCTGGGCTGAGGTATCCAGGTCGATGGCAATGAGACGGGGTTTGCCCTTCGCCACCGCTTCAATGATCTTGTTGAGCTTGTCAGGGGCGAGTGGGCTGGTCTCATTGAAGTCTTCTTTGTAATCGTGCTCGTCTATGCTGACGATCACGACTTGCTTTGCCTCTAATGGCTGGCGCAGCAAGAGGAAAGCGTCGAGCGCCGCCGTTTCGAAGCTGCGTAGCCAACCGCCATGCTCCAGAAAGAGCGTCACCAGGATGAAAATCAGAATGAGCGGGATCGCTTTGAGAAGGCGCGCGCCGAGCGTCAGCCCCCTAGCGGTCAGAATCTTTCGAAGGTCTGCGAGACAATTTTTCAAAAGCCGCAGAAAAGCGAGTATTCGCGCCTTGATAGTTGCCATCCACTTCCGGTTCATAGCGCTTTCTTCTTTATGGCGGACTCGTGAAGTGACAGAAGGTAGGCGCGCAGGAAGGTGCGTGCCGCCGGAGTGCCAAGATCGCTGCTCCAGCTTTTTGTCCATGCGACAGCCTGACGAAACTTCCTTGCGTCTTCCTTATGACGTGCGGGAGGATCCACCAGCACCCATGAAGCGTTGCCTTTAGGCAGTCGGTTTTCGTCGAGTTCCAACACCCGGAAGAAGCCCGGCGTGAGGCCTGGAACTAATACACCGGCGGGTTTTTTCGGCTCCCATTGGTAGCGGAACTCGGGCAAATCGTGCGTTGGGCCGGTGGATTCCCGGCGTTCGAAGCGCAGCAAGTATGCGCTCGGCTGCATGTCTTTGAAGACCGCGCCCAGATACACTCTCTCGCCGTCAAGTCGGATGACGGCTTCCGTCAACGCCCCCGTGTCTCCACGGCTCATTGTTTCGACTCCTTCGATCTGCTTTCCACTGATGAGGTATACGATGGTCCTCCAAAAGCGCCCTCTCGGAGTGGACTTTCTCGGCGCGACGAAGGGAAGCGAGCAAGCTGAGTAGTCTTTGTCCGTGCACCTAACGACGCGGTCGTTGCCCAGGTGGATGACGACTCTCGCGTCTTGAGAAGCAGGTCGCACAAGCGAGCCCGTTCGCAGACCCTGTCCCGGTTCAAGCTTTCTCTCTTCACCGTTAACACGAACGGTCCAGTTGCCGCTCATCTCAAGCAATAGCCCGGCGTACTCTTGGGCGAGTGCCGTCTGGGCGCACGCCGACGACAGCAGGAGAAAACCGAAGACAGGCAATAGCGCACGGGCCGCGCGCCTGGCGACAGCGGAGCAAAGGCGAGCCGAGTAGACGGACGATCGCGCTAAGAATTCTTCCTGGTAACCGAGTTCCTGAGACGGTAGCTTGGTACATTGCTGCATGTCCGGTTCCCCCTACATGAATGTCAGAACTTCTACCAGCCCTCACCAACTAAGACCCACGCTGCCCAGTGAATCGGTTCCTTGTAAAGGCCCGAGGCATCGTCGCGCACTTGTTCCTGCGCACGCAGCAGTGCCTCAGCCTTTGGCATCTTTTTCACCCAGAGGTTGGAGTAGAAGGCGTCCATGAATTTCAACGCTGACCTGTCTGGGACCTTCCAGAGAGACATCAGCATGCTGCGTGAGCCGGCGGCCATCACCGAGGCCCGCAGTCCCATGATGCCCTGGCCCGTTACTTCTTCGCCGCGACCGGTCTCGCAGGCGGAAAGAGTCAGTAACTCACACTTGCTGAGATCAAGACCTGTGATTTCTTCCGCCGTCAGAAGCCCTTCCGTCATGTCTAAACTACGTACATTGGCGCCCGCCAGCGCGATACCGGATTCAACCAGCGGATTACGCCCGCTATTCCGGACGGCCGCGTCGAGGTTCGAAGAGCTCTGCAAGAAGAGGCTGTTCTCAGGACGCGAGTTCATCATCCCTCGAAAGAAAAAGCCGTGCGTCGCGAGGTGGACGTAAGATGCCGACGGTAATTTCTGCCGGATGGATTTCTTATCGGCGGCCGATCCGGTCAGCAAGAGGACGTTGGCCTTGAGCCGTAGCGCCATATCCTGCAAGGCCCGGGCTTCGAGCGCGGTCTCGCTTAGCGGCTTGAACGACCGCCCTGAGGATGTCGTCTTGGGTGTGGCGCCGGCGTTGAAGTCAACATTACCGGCCAACAGCACCGTCTTGCCCTCCATGCCAGTAGTCATTGGCGTGCGTCGCAACCGCGCCACCTCGCGCGCCGAGTCCGTTTGCGAAAGCAGGAGGCCGCGCTCTCGCTCGAACGACGAAGGCAGCAGATGCCAGGGAATACGTGATAAGTCGGCTTCGGGGCTGAGCCACACTTTGTGAGCCCCTGCGGGCAGCGATTTAGTCAATGGCGCCCACAGTAGCGCAGCCAGGCTCTGCCATGATGCGTCTGCCCTGCGCCCGCTGAGAGTATCATCGAGCCATAAGAACACGGCGCGGTTGACAACCTTGGCCGACCCTAAATCCACCAAGACGGGTAGGCCTGCCGGTCCCGTGATAATGGCGGCGTAGTACTCATCCCCACACTGGCATTTGACGTCGTACTTGTAAATATCAACGAAGACTTCGTCGGACCTTAAGAGCTTCTGAAACTCCTTGATCCCGCCCGCGAGGGGATCTTCCAAATCGCCCGGTGGGAGCGCTCGCCCGAGTTCCCTTTCGATCGCCTCCTTCTCTCGTGTCAGCGCGTCGTTTCGCCGTTGCCACTCTTCAGGCGCGATCGCGTCGCCCTGGTAACGCAAACCGATAATCTGATTCTTCAGGCTTTGAAGCTTCGCGATGCTCGCCTTGTTTATCTCACTATTAGCCAGACGTGCAATGGTCGTCTGCCGGCGCAGTGCGTGGACCAACTCTCCCTTCCAACGGAAGACAATTTCGTATGCTTTTTCGAGTTGGCCGCCCATGCGGAAAGACGAGAGCGCGCCCGACACCTGCTGCGGAAGTTCCTGATTGAGGAAGGTTTTCTGTTCGGCGAATGACAGCGCCCAGAGCGTGTTCTTGATGTGTGAATTGGTGAGGTTTGCCGCTTTGAGAAAGGCGCTGCGCGACTCTGGAAAGTTGCCTTGCGACATTTCGAGCCAGCCAAGATCGTTGAGAATCGGGACGGCAATAAAAGCGCCCAGGCTCTGAGTGTTCTCCAGCAAGCGCAGTGCCTCTTCAAGAGACGTGCGGGCGGCGGTCGTGTTTCCCTGCCGGCGCTTAACGGTGGACTTAAGATTGAGTGCCTGCACCGCCCCGAAGTAATCGACGTTTTGATTCTTTCCGAAGATTTTCAGTGACTCCTCGATCAACTTTTCGGCGCCCACAAGGTCATCCTGGTTGACTAAGATATGGGCTTTCGTAAGCAGGATGAACCCCATACGAAAGTGGTCGACGCCCAATATTTTCCTGGCGATGACTTCGGCCCGTCCGATCAATTCGAGCGCCTTTACGGCGTCGCGTTCCTGATAAATTAAAGCAAGGTTCTGAAGCGTGCTGACGAGTTGCGGACTCCCTGCTTCGACCGTCGTGTCTGCAATCTTAAGTGCGAGTTCGAGGTGCGCCATAGCTGCAACACCGTCGCCCTGAATGGCGAGGAGAACGGCCAGATTGCTGTGGGGTTGGATCATTACGGCGTGCGCGGAACCGAACTTCTGCGTGCCGATGTCCATCGACCGATCGAGCATTTGGCGCGCCTTATTCAAGTCACCTTTCCCCGCCAGGTAGATGCCATACTCACCGAACAGGCCGACCATCGTCTCGTAATCCGGTTCCGGTTGTTTGTCGTAGATCGCTAAGGCCCGCTCTGCCGCCTGCTGGGCTCCCGCATCGTCTCCTAACATATAACTGATGAGGAAATTAAACGTGAGTGCCGAAGCAACCGAGTTGGAACTGGGGAAGTGCTTCTCCAGAATTCTGACCGCACCATTAGCCTTTAGCTTCGCGTTGATGAGGTCGTTCTGGGCCAACAGGATTCCTGACAAGTCTCTAAGGACGTAGCCGAGCCTGTAGTAATCGGGCCCGTAATGTTTTTCGTAGATCCGCGCAGCCCGTTCGAGCACCGGCCGCGCAGCGGCGGCGGCAGCTTCCACAGAGAGATCGTCGCTGGTGACTTCAAGCAGATAGCCGATGGAGCGTCCCTCGGGCCCTTCTTTCTCCTCATAGATGGCTATCGCACGTTCGCGCCGGGCGCGGGCCGCGGGATAATCGCCCTTCGCTGAGTAGACGTCCGCGACCGACGTTAAGGCGCTGGCGACGGCCAGGGATTTCGGCCCGTCGGTCTTCTCATAAATCTTTATCGCCCTTTCGTAGGCAGCGAGCACCGACTCGCGCGCATTTAGTCCTCCATAAATCTTGGCTTTGAAAACGAGCAGATTCGCCACTGTCTCCGACTCGGGACCTTTCTTCCGCTCATAAATTTTCTCCGCGCGTTCGGCGGCCTTGAGGGCGTCGTCGTAACGGCCTTCTGAATTTGACTCACGGGCGATGAGGTATAACTGGTTGGCGACAGTCAGATGATCTTCCTTGTAAAGAACCAGATAGATTTTCAGGGCGCGCTCGTACGCAGCGCGCGCATCAGAGTGTTTCTCCAGCGCGGAGAGGGCGTCTCCTACACCATTCAGGGCCCCCGCCTCGGCGGACGAATTCGCACCATTGAGCGCCAGATAGATGCCGGCCAAGCGCTCGTATACTGACTGCGCCGTCGCATGATCGTCGCGGTCGGCCGCCGCTTTGGCCGCCGCGTACAGCACGCGCGAGAGCTCTCGGGTTAGTTCGCCGTTTTGCTTCGCCAACGCGTCCGTGACTCTTCGGAGAAGGTCGCGCGCGTCGTCCCGCCGCCCCAGCTCGTCGTATATTCGAATCATGCCAATCAGTGCGTCGAGGTAGGCCAGCGACTGCGCGCCCCTATTTTTTTCAACTATCTTCAGCCCCTTCTCATAAGCTGCCAGGGCCGCGCCGGCATCCTTCCGTGCGAGCAGGGCGCGGGAGATGCCGAAGAAGGCATCACTCGCCTGCGGCGACGAGGCCGCATTGTTCTTCTCCAGGATTCCAAGCGCGCGTTCATTCTGCTCCTGCGCTTTGACGAAATCCGATTGACGTTGATAGAGGTCGGCGAGGACAAACAACGCCGGCAGGATTGGTGTACCGTCCTTCCCATGGACCTCGATCTGAGTTTCCAGCGCTTTCAATGCGGGCGCCAACGCCTCCGGCACGCGTTCAGCAGCGACCAGGGCACGCACCTGCTTATGAAGAGTCGCGGCTACTCGCTCACGGTCATCAAACTCGCGCCACCGCGTCACTGCTTCGTCATACTTCTCGACGGCGCGAGCCAGGCTTTCAGTCGTTTTCTTGGCGCGGAGCTGGTCCGCCTCAGCTTCAGCCTTCGCTGCCGCAATCAGAATGCTGTCACGCGGGGTCCCGGGCCGCCGCTCCACCAGTCGGGCCACGTAGCTTCCGGCTCGCGTCTTGCTGCTGTAAGCTCGAACGCGGATCCGGTACGTGCCGGCGGCCTCCGTCACCCAGTAGAGCGTCTCGACCCCAAGTGTCTCGTTCGGATTGTCGACCTCCGTGAGCTTATTACCGGTCGGCCCGAGCAATTCCACAACCGCGTCAACTGAAACCTGCTCCACGTCTATGTGCAGGAACTCGCCCGCAGCGAGGGAAAACTGATACTCATGCGGATCGGATGCGCTCAGTTCTTTTGTGACGGGTTGATTTGACACCAGCGTCGGTAGCTCTTCGCCCTGATTCGCCCGGCTCGCGGCAGAATTCGGCAGCGATTGGGCTTGCATGAGATATGTGAAGAACGAGAGCAGACAGAGCGCAATCACCGAACGTGGCATGCGCATGTTTCCGCAGCATCGGGATTTCTTTAGGGCTTTGCGAACGGAGGACTTCATAAGATGAGCGTCTTTTGTCATGAGGGTATCCACCTAGGCGATGGGCGTTTCGATGTAAGTTGATTAAGAGTGCTGGCCGCAAAGCAAAGAACCTTGAAGACGGTTGCTATTTACTTGAACAACCAGGACCACCAAATGCACCAAAGAGAATACACGCCACTCTAGATTCTCAACCAAACTTCGTCAAGAATTCGAGAGCGCACCTCCACCGCCCACGCCTGAGCAGGTCGATGCCTTAGCCGGTCTCCAGCGAATTCAGCAAACCAAGACGATCTTTCGCTTCTTGCTAGCAGCGTTTGTTGTGTTCTCAGTAATCTTAATAGTGTCGTTCTTTTGGACACCGTGCGAAGGCTGGTCTAGTTGGACCGGATGCAGCACACGCATGGCACTTGGTGTAATCGATGGTGTTATTGGCTTTAGTTTTAGAACAGTCGTGCGCAGCCTTTATCCTGTTGCTAAGTAGCTTGAAGTAAATCCCTCACGGTCCATACGTGCTGAGTGATTCCGCTTTCCATCGCCGGAGTGCAACGGATCGAACTGTGAATCCTGCAGAAGGTTATAGAACGCGAAATAGATCGCCAGCATCGCTCTGTGGTTGACCCACTTCTTACTAAACGCATTTGTTAAGCGCGTCAGGCGGCGCACACTGGTTCGGATGCTGAGGTTTCCACGCTCAACGATTGAAGTACAAACACACTCACGGAGCACCACCAAAAAAAGAAGCGCTCACGAGCCTGGCCCGCGAGCGCTCCTCTTGCTTAATTGTTCCTGACCTCTCGTTTAGGCACTCAACCGCAACGACCGCAGCACATTCTGAAAGACGCCCTGGTAGTTTGAGTACTCGTCGTTGGGCGCGACCGCGATTAAGAATAGCAACTCACCACTGCGCAGCTGAGTTGTAATCACATTCACGACCTCTGGACGTCCAGTCGCCTCGTTAACATTGCTTAAGCTGGTTGTCAGAGCCGTGCGACCATCGATCGAACTGCGCTGGAGACCGCTACGCGAACGGAGATTGGGATTCCCCTGCTGCAGGCTGCTGAGAAATTCGCTCGTCGCCTGCTGCAAGTTCCGGTTATTGGTTTGCGCCACACCGACATTAACGCCGTGCGTAAAGACCGGCTGGCCGTTCATGCTGCCGACTGCGCCATTCGGCGCGAACCAAACGGACGAGCTACTGTCAGAGACTTGCCGCCAGTTTTCGGGCACGCTCACTTGCGCAACGCCGATCGAGTAGCTGCGATAACGCGACGATGGAGACTCAACCCGGCCGGTCGGTGCGTTGGGATAACCCGTGCTCTCGCCGGTTGGGTAACCCCCGCCCTGGTTCGGATAGCGTTGACCACTCCGCTCGATCTCAGCCAATGTCGGCGCCGATCCAAAGCTCCGCAGTCGCTCGTTAATCGCGAGAAAGTCGCGGTTGTCGCGCCGCGCGTTCCTTACCTGCAGGTACTGTGCTTCCTGATTGATACGCGCGTAACGATTCGCCGGACTCGGGTGGCTGCTAAAAAAACCACCGCTGCTGCCGCCACCCGCGCGTTCGATCGTCTGGAACATGGCGGCGAGTTCACGCGGATCGTATCCGGCGTTTGCCAGGATACGCGCGCCGAGAATGTCCGCTTCAGTTTCGTATTCGCGACTGAACTTCAGGAAGTAAACTCCAATCGTACCCTGCGCAATCTGTCCGATCGCCGGGCCACCGAGGATGCTGCCCAATATTCCCGCGATGCCGGCACCCAGCGCGTACTTCTGGGCCTTGGTCGCTTGCGCCGTTCCATGACGCAGCGCCACGTGGCTGATTTCATGGGCCATCACGCCAGCCATCTGCCCTTCCGTACGGGCCGCCTGGATCATTCCGCGGTTCACGTACATCGGACCACCGGGCAACGCAAACGCGTTGATGTCCCGCGCGTTTACAACCTTGAAGAAGTAACGAAATTCCGCGTGCTGAAATTCAGCTGGAATTGCGGCAACCAGATCCTGGCCAACCGTTTCGACGTAGCGCTGCACTTCGGCGTCGCGCAACAGCGGAAACTTTTGCTCGACTTCCGCGGCGGCCTGCCGGCCCACTTTCACGTCGTCGGCAATACTATACTTGTTGCTGTGTAGCTTTATCTGGGTTTGCGCCAGAGCCGCGATTGGCGTGGCGACTATGGCTACGGCCAGCAACCAGGCTGAAAATTTAGCTGTGATGCGGTGCGTTGTTCGATTCATTTGAAACTCCTCCCGATATTGAGATCCACGTCTCGAACTGGAGAGAGGTCTAGGCGGAGACGTTTGTTTCCCACGCTCTCACAATCAATTAGGATGCCACTCTAAATCGCAGTCGCCGGGCTTGATTGTGATTCTTACGAATATCTTGCGTTTCATCTTTCACTTACAGGTTCAGCCGCAATTTGCCACGGTTGCCCAATCGGCCTGAGATTAACAGTTTCGAACCCCTCTGACTATGCTTCAAATTCGTTCATCTCAGCGCCGATTTGGTTCATTTCAAACGCAGTTCCGGCGCTCAGATTTTGCGGAAGACACGTCCCGGCGATGTTAAGCTTGGCAGAGCGGGCCTCATCAGGGCCCCCGATTCGATGAAAGCAGAAACTCTCAATTGTCCAAACTGTGGCGCCGCGATTTCCTCTGATTCGCCGCGATGTCAGTTCTGCGAATCAAAGCTCGCGACCGTAGCTTGCCCGTCATGCTTCGCCATGATGTTTATCGGCAGCCGTCATTGCCCGCATTGCGGCGCGGCCGCTGCCGAAACAAAAGCGTCCTCGCTCGCTACTTTGAAGTGTCCGAAATGCAAGAGCAACATGATGCCGATTACGCTCGGCGGCTCAGCGATGCGCGAATGCGGAACCTGCGGCGGCTTGTGGCTCGAGGTGGCTGCCTTCGAAAAGATCTGCGCCGATCGCGAGCATCAGGCGGCCGTGCTTGGCCTGGCATCTCCGGTTACCGGTCATCGAATGGATCCAGGTTCGGACATTAAAGTCCGCTACTTTCCCTGCCCTCAATGCGGACAGTTGATGAACCGGATGAACTTCGCGCGCTGCTCAGGCGTGATCATTGATGTCTGCCGCGGCCACGGCACCTGGTTTGATCGTGACGAGCTGCGCGGCATCATCGAATTCATCCGCGGCGGAGGCTTGCAGCTTTCACGTCAAAAAGAGAAACGTGAGATCGCGTTCGAGCGAGAGCAACTTCGACATGAACAGTTCATTGCAAACCTGAAATCCCCGCAACATCTCTCTTTTTCTGACGATGATCGGCTTTCGGGAATCACCGCAACCAGCCAACTGCTGGAATTCATAATCAACGGCGAATGACCGCCGAGCACAAACAAAAAAGCCGGCAGTTAAGACCGCCGGCTTTCGTATCTTCCGATCTAGTCAGATCAAAATTAAATTTCAGCTGTTTCCGCGGCGAGCTTCGCTTTTCTACGGCGGCGAAGCTTGACGGCGATTCCCGTAATTCCGCTGCCCAACAGCAGCAGAGTAGCCGGCTCGGGAACCGCAGGCGTCTGTTCACCGGTTATGCCCGCCGTGAGAAAGGCACTGCGTCCGGATTGGACAAACAGATCGGCCACCGTCAGCGAAAAGCTGCCAGTGTTTACGCCGTCGTTAAAGGTGAAGGTTTGCGTCGGATTCAGGAAGTCAACGTGCACGCCACCCTGATCGACATTCGGCGAGATGCTGCCTACGATCGTCGCGACGTACGTCGCCCCCTGACCACCAAGAATTCCCGTTGGCGAAGTGAAGGTAATGTCCAACTGGAAGAGGCCGCCGGTCGCTGAAAGCTGACCAGTGTTCACAAAGAAGGTCCCGAGGCTATTCACCCCGCTAAGAGACCCAATGCCGAGGGCGGTGGTCCCCGTAAAGAACTCACTGCCGGTAAACAGCACGCCCGGCGCCGTTAGCGCGCCTGTCGTAGAACCTGAAACCGTGACTTCGTCCGCTCGGGCCGAAGAGTGGGTAGCTCCCAAGATTACCAACAGCGAGAAGGCCAGCGCGCTGCCTCGAATAATCCGGCGAAAAGTTGTTGTCATGACTGCTCCGTGTAAGACTGTGAACTAAGTTTGCAGACTGGCTTCAGTGGGAGAGATGCGGGGGCAAACGCTTCTCTCCGACCGCAAAAGCTGTCTTTTCGACACTTCTTTGGGTTTTCAGAGCAAAGAAATAGTCAATCCGAGGCAGATTCCAAAACTCAGGAAACAAAAATAGGTGGTTATCAACTGCGGGAAGGCGAATCGGGGGTGCCCCCGGATATGGCAGATCGGATCATGCTGAACAGCTCAGTTCGCTGCTCGCTGAATAGCCGGTTCTTAATTACGCTGGGAATTACCAGCGGGTGAAGCATTGCGATCGTGGCGAGATTCTTGCCCACCTGAATGAGCCGAGCGCGCGCCAGCGCCCTGAGCGAATCCCACAGCAGACGTTCAGCCATTCGTTCGGAAAACGAACGCCAGAGCGATCGCTGTATGCTCGTCGTGACGGCGGACATGCGCGGCAGCATCAGCCACTTTTGAAACTGCCGGACACCCAATGAGACGAGTCGGGCCGTCTGTGACGTGCCCTGGCCCGAAGATGGATTAGATTGGCGCCAGATGATCACCGGCTCAGCGACCGCGATGACAGGAAAGAGTTCAGAGAGGCGGATCCACAGATCCCAGTCATCGGGTCCTGCGATTGAATTGTCCAGGAGACCCGCGCGTGTCAAACACGAACGGCGGATGACGGCGGTACCGCACGGGATGAAATTGCGCGTCAACAGCTTAAGGAAAATGTCTCCTTCCGGGCATTCCGTCGGGTTAAGACGACGGCCGGGGCGCCCGTCTTGATCGCCTACAATTGCCTGCCCATAAACGAACGCGGCTTCCGGAGCCGCTTCCAGTTTCGCGATCTGCTTGTCCAATGAACCCGGTAAACGCGTATCGTCGTCATCTAGGAAACTCAGGTATTGGCCGCGGCTTGTCAGGATGCCGATGTTGCGCGCGCCTGCTA
Organism: Pyrinomonadaceae bacterium; assembly: GCA_049273695.1. Classification (GTDB taxonomy): domain Bacteria; phylum Acidobacteriota; class Blastocatellia; order Pyrinomonadales; family Pyrinomonadaceae; genus UBA11740. The sequence goes on along the minus strand of JBASRE010000044.1, from coordinate 66,375 downwards.
CTCCTTGATTTCGATCCACGCGTACGTAAGTGATTTCATCGGCCAGCGATCGACACAATGTGGCGGTCTGGTCGGATGACGCGTCGTCCACCACGATGACCTCGACATCAGTGCCGGATTCGCGCGCGCTCTTTATCGCACGCACGAGCAAGCGAGGGCGACTGTGTGTCGTGATGATGATACTGGCTCGAGGTATTCCCAATTTGTTCGTTTAGACGATCCGTGCAGGACCGGGTTATGGCCCTTCGGACAGACGGTAAGCGTCCGCCTCAAGACTTACGATCGTGGGCGCCCGCTCACTCAATCGTTTCACCAAACGCTTGTATCCACGCAGTTGCAAAGGACGCCACGGGGCCAGGCGCAGCGCGGCCAACAGGTTGGCGTACACCGGACCGAATTCGCGTTTCGGCAACAACTGCAAAGCGCTCCACAACAAATGATCGGCGATCCGATTCTTTGTGCGGTAGCGAATACCCCGCCGCTGCCACCACGTCCGCTCAGCGACACGCGGCAATTTCATGAGTTTCTTTTGATGCTTTGCGAGTCGCAGTAACTGAGCGGCGCGCGCGGACGAGCCCTGGGCCGACCGCACGGTAGGCTGACGGTAAATGCCGACTGGTTCGGGATCGACGAGCACCGTATACAACTCCGCGATGCGCAGGAACATGTCCCAATCATCGATTCCGTCTACCTGCCGATGAAAGAGCCCCACGCGAACGAAGCATTCTTTGCGCACGAGCGCGGCCAAACCCATGATCGGAAAATCAAGTTCCATCAAGGAAAAGAAAATATCGCCGGAAATTTTCGGGCAGACGATTTCACCGGTGGGGCGGTAGTTCTGGTCGGCCATCACCATCCCGCCGCAAACAAACCCGGCTTCGGGATGAGCGTCCAGATTCTGGGCCTGAAGATCCAGTGACCCGGGCAAGCGCAAATCGTCGTCATCCAAAAAAGCTATGTACTCGCCTTCGGCATACATGAGTCCGACGTTCCGCGCGCCCGCGACTCCCTGATTTCGATCGACGCGAACGTACTTGATGCCTGAAAGTTCCCCGCACACCTCCGCAGTCCGATCAACCGAAGCGTCATCGACAACGATAACCTCCACGTCAGTTCCCGCCGCGCGCGCACTCGCGACGGCGCGGGGCAGTAAATGCGGCCGGCTGTGGGTTGGGATTATGACGCTGACTTTGCTCATAAACTGAAATGCAAACCGTTCGTCGAATCTTTGACCGCAATGACAACATCCTGAGTAGTCAGGTGCGTTTCGCGCCCGCACCACGCGCCATAACTAATCGGCTCGCGAATCTTAAGGCAACGCCGGCGGTAAATTTTCCTGACAAGACCTTCGTCGAACGCGATCCCATGTTCCGGTTGGTGATGGAGCGTTTGGTAACCACGCCTGCGATGCTTGAAGTTCAGTCCGTGCAGTGCTTTTTGCGGCATCAGCTCTCGTGACTCAGCATTGAGCAGGAAGAAAGTTGCCAGACACCTCCCGCCCGGCTTTAGCACCCGCGCGACTTCTGAAACATAGCGCTTCATATCCGCGCGTACCAAATGCGTGAACACCGACGTCAAGAAGACAAAATCAAACGAATCATTAGCATAGGGGAAAGTGTATTTGGACGCTTTGAGTCTTCGCTTTTCACCCGGAGCATAGACATCGTTGCGCACGTCCGAGACCTGGAAGCGAAATTGGGGGAAATGCATGGAGATGTTCTCCTGGCACCATTTGATTGCCGCGTGCGACAGATCGAATCCCTCGTAACGAGCTTCGCCGTTCAGATACCTTGTCAGAGGAATCGCCAACCGTCCGCTGCCACAGCCTACGTCCAGGACGGCCTCGTGCGGCCGAAGTCCGCAAAGGCTCTTAAAGTATTCCAGGAACTTAGCCCCCACCTCGCGGTAAAACCCTTCGCCGACGTAGTCTTGCAAATCCTGCGGCGGCAACAAATCAGCGGCGGGAGTTTGCGCGGCATGGACAATGTTGGAAGCGTTCTCCATTGGTTACGAGTCGGGCATCATGAAGTGCCTGTCGGGAGCTGACAACGCACATCAACTTGACGACGTTAAAGCTGCATCAATTTACGCGAAGATCGCCTGAGTTTACTGACACCAGATCACGAGCGTCAAGACGGATGAGACTTGTAGGAGCTAACTTAATCTGAGTATTGCGATCCGATGCGACTTTGCGTCTTTGCGTGAAATGGCCCGGTATTGACGACGGGCTGGCTCACGAAAGGCGCTAGTTTCCCGTAGGTCGTCATCCAGCCCGATGAGGCCACTGTAAAGCGAGGTATTGTTCACGGAGTTGCTCGGTGACATGGCCTTAAGCCACATCTAAATCCCCGTACTGATTGGTAAAGGCATGTACTAAGTCTGGTCGGGCCGTAGAAGTGAATTCTGACAAGAACCGGTCAAACGGAATCTGATTAAGGAGAAATCTGAGGCTGTCATACAAGTATTCAGGGTCGTGAACCAGCCTTGGGAAAAGCAAGAAGGTCATCGGGATTTCTCGCTTGACCAGCGTGTAAATGAGTTTATAGAACTGGGAAGCGAGAATCGCCTCCTGCTCCTCAGCGCGATCCGTATGCCACAAACCTCATGGAATTTGGCTCGGGGGGAAGTCTCTATTACTTCGCTGCACCACGTTGCGCCGGCTTTCCGCGGCAGCAAACAGATCGCGAACTGGAACGATTGCATGATCGATTACGATGTCTGTCTGCTCCATCAGGGCGTCGAGATAGTCGCAAAACCACGGACTCTTTACTATGTACGGGGCGTCCGGTTGGCGCAGATCCCATTCCATGCCGGCGTTGCAATTCGGATCGATCGCCGCCTCAACGTTCGCGAATCCAGTATCAAACCCAAGACAAGTTAAAAGCTGAATCAGAAAAGTCGTTCCGGCGCGGCCTGTGCCCGAAATGATGATGTGATGGCTGCTCATGCTCTTGCCGCTGAAGTCTGCGGCACAAACCGCGCAGTCCAACGGTGGGGGAAGAGTCTATTGACGGCAATTTCGCGGGTCAAGGAAACCCCATCCGAGCCTGTCACTGCTACGTGACCAACGAACATGCTAAATTGTTGACCGCTGACGCGCCGTCAATGACCGACATGCCAACGCTCAATCCGTTGCAGCATCCGATCTGTCTTTCGCAGCCGGACCGAATCGCGCCGTCCGCGTGGGCCGGACACATTCCCTTCGCGATGTACTTGATCGACGTTCTGCGACCACACGTGATTGTCGAGCTGGGGACGTTCACGGGAGTTTCGTACTGCGGGTTCTGCCAGGCGGTAAAGCAACTCGATCTGCCGACGCGCTGCTACGCGATTGACACCTGGCGCGGTGACGAACACACCGGCTTCTACGATCAGGAACTTCTTGAAGAGCTCAAACGCTATCACGATCCGTTGTATTCATCTTTTTCGTCATTGACTCAGTCGACGTTTGCCGAAGCGTTGCCACTTTTCGCGGACTCTTCAATCGATCTGCTCCATATCGATGGCGCGCACGCATTCGAGTCCGTTAAGCAGGACTTCGAGAGTTGGCTGCCGAAGATGAGCGCGCGCGGGATCGTGTTGATACATGACATCTGTGAAAGCCAGCCGGGTTTTGGCGTCGGGCGGCTGTGGAGCGAAATCAAGCAGCGCTATCGCACCTTTGAATTCCAACACGAACACGGTCTGGGGGTCGTCGCGACCGGCGACATTCATGAACCTGAGTTGCAAAGCCTTTTCGCGCTTTCCGAACCGGACGTCGCGCTGATTCGCCAATTCTTTCATCAACTAGGCAAACGCTTGACGTTGACCTACGAGAATGCGGTCAGTAACACCAAAGCGACTTGCGCGGAACTCGCCCGGGAAAGAGATCAACTGCTGACACACGCACGAGAACTGGATCGAGAGATCGAGATACGCGATCAGGCCATCGACGCCATTTCAGATCAACTCGATGCCACGCAGAATCGCACGGCGGCGATCCTCAATTCGCGAAGCTGGCGCTGGGTAAATCGGTATGCGTTGTTGAAAGCGCGAGTGGTGCAGCCCGCGCGTCGAGCGCTCCGGCGTTCATCGAATGGCTTTGGTCCCGTCGATGACGAACTCGACTACCGCGCCTGGGTGAAACAGCACGATTTGTTAAGCAACACGGACCGACTGAACATTGCTAAGCGGATCCAGGGATTGAAGTCGCGACCCCGGATCTCCATTGTCGTGCTGCCGTGCGCGCACGGTGATGCATTTCTCGAACGGACGATAGATTCGCTGCGCACGCAGTTGTATCCGAATTACGAGGTGTGTGTGATCGTAAGTGACACGTCACGCAATCCTGTTTCGGACTTCGACTCAGCCGGCGATCGCTTTCGAGTTCTCAATTGCGAACCAAATGAAGATCCTCTGGGGACGGCTAATCGCGCCCTCGCGGATGTAGGCGGAGACTTCGTCGGTTTCGTGCATGCCGGCGACGAATTGCCAGCCCACGCGCTTTACTTGTTTGCAGAACAGCTAAACCGTTTTTCAGGTGTAGACATTGTCTACAGCGACGAAGATTGGATTGATGCGGGTGGCGCGAGGTTAAACCCGTATTTCAAACCTGACTGGAATCCTGACTTGCTGCACTCAGGTGATTTTCTGTCCCGGCTCGCGCTGTACAGAACGGCGCTGCTGGAACGCACGGGGCGCCTGCGGCCAGAGTTTGGCGAAAGTGCGCTTTACGATCTGTCACTGCGCGCGACTGAGGGTTTAGGCGGTTTTCGCATTCGCCATTTACCGTACGTGCTTTATCACCGACGCGCCGCAGCATTTCCCGGATCGCGCAATGGAGACGAGCAAGCGCGCGCCCTTCAAGAGCACCTGGACCGATTGCGCATGGAAGCAAGTGTCACGAGCTCACCGTCGGGGTTTTGCCGCATCCAACATCGCCTGCCGCAGCCAAACCCTTTAGTTACCCTAATCATTGCAACGCGCGACCGCGTCGATCTACTGCGGCAAATTGTCGGCGATATCCTGGCGAAAACCGATTACGCCCCGATCGAACTGATAATCGTGGACAACGTGAGCCGTGAACCCGCGACAATCGAATACCTGAAGGAACTCGAAAAGCATCCCGGCGTTTCAATACTCTCTCACCTTGGCCGATTCAACTTCTTGGCGATAAACAATCAAGCGGCGCGCGCCGCAAACGGCGAGGTGCTCGGGTTTCTCAACAACGATTTGAAAATCATTTCCTCCGATTGGCTGCGCGAAATGGTAAGCCAGGTTCTCCGGCCCGGCGTCGGCGCCGTCGGCGCAAAGTTGTATTACCCCGATGACACGATTCAGCATGCCGGCGTCATTCTCGGACTGGGTAATTTGGCCGGTTACGTGCATCGCTACGCGCCGCGCGACGCTGCCGGACACGGCGGAAGGTTGAATCGGGTGCAGGATTGCTCTGCAGTCACTGCGGCTTGCATCGTGCTGAAGCGATCTGTGTTCGAAGAGGTCGGCGGATTTGACGAAGTGAATCTGCCGGTGGCTTACAACGACGTCGATCTCTGCTTGAAGATACGCGAGCGCGGCTATCGGGTTTTGTGGACGCCGCACGCTGAGTTGTATCACCTCGAGTCGGCATCGCGTCCGTCGGACTTTTCGCCGGACCAAAAACAAAGATACGAGCGCGAGTGCGCGTATTTCAAATTCCGGTGGCATCACAAAGTCGCGCGCGATCCTTTCTACAACCCTAACCTGACCCTCGCGGCTGAGGATTACTCGCTGGCCTGGCCCCCTCGCGCCGGAAAGCCATGGAACGCTTGAGGCTCCTCTATCTCACTCATCAATATTTTCCACGACACGTTGGCGGCACGGAGGTTTACACCCGAGGCCTGGCCATCCGTGCGCAACGGGCCGGTCATGCCGTTCGCGTAGTCACTGCCGTCGAGTCGCTCGATCGGAAGTGCAGAGTGGTCGATACCGAACACGATGGTGTGGCGGTTACCGAGCTGCATCACAACCTAAGCTATTCCAGCGACCCCGCCCGGGCTGAATTCGACAACCCGGAAATCGCCGAAGTGCTCGCGCCACTGTTGGAACGCGAACGGCCTGACGTCGTGCATGCGCTACACGGCATGAAGCTTTCCGCGGCGGCGCTGGATTTGTGTTATCGCTTGCGACTGCCCACCGTGGTGACCCTGGTAGATTTCTGGTTTATCTGCGGGCGGCACACTTTGGTCCGCTGGAATGGGCGGCTTTGCACGGGCCCGGCGCACGATTTGGATTGCCTGGAATGCATGCACGATGCACATGGCTTCGGCAACAGCTTGTTGCGCGGTTTGAGTCCTGACGTGTTGCGGATGGCTGCTGATCAGACTCTTGCCTTTCGACTGTTTCGTTTTTGGCGCGACGTTGACGCTGTGCGAAACCGGCAGAACCATCTGCGGCGAATCGTCGAGCGCGCGGATCGGGTCATTGCGTTGTCGGATTTTCAGAAAGCCCTGTACGTAAGCAATGGCTATCCGGAAAACAAGATTCAGGTGTTGCATCATGGACTGGAAACTGAAGGATTAAAGCCTGCCACCGGCGGGATGGACGGGCCCCTGAAATTCATCCTTATCGGTAGCCTGGTTTATCACAAAGGCGTGCACGTCCTTTTGGAAGCGTTCGCTCGCCGCCCAAATGCCAACATACAACTTTCGATTTATGGAGATGCGAAAGTGTCCAATCCGTATGTGGACTCATTGAAGCAGCAAGCGGCGAATGACCCACGGGTGAAATTGATGGGCACCTTTCCAATAAGCGAGATGGGCCGGGTGTTGGAGGCTGCCGATGCTCTGGTCATGCCCGCCTTGTGGTACGAGAATGAACCCCTGGTAGTTAAGGCCGCGCGCTATGTCGGCTTGCCGGTGCTGGCGAGCAACATCGGGACCCTGACAACCTCAGTTCAGGACGGTGTAAACGGCAAGTTAATCGCGCCCGGCGACGTGGAAGCGTGGGCAGACGCGATCGCAACGTTTCGTCCGCTGCCCATCAAACCCGATACGTCGATCAAGACGATGGATGAGAATGCGCGGGAGATGTTGACGATTTACGAAGAGGTTTACGCAAAGCAAAGATGCATCGAACAGAGTATCTAGTTGATTTGTTGACCGCCGCCGGGATTGACGCGCCCAGCGACAATTACGTTCAGGTGCAGCGCGTCGTGCTGAGCGGAGAAGTAGAAACCGCGATCTTTCAGCATCCGCCTTCCAAGGTAACCTTCCCCGCGATCGTCATCGGGCGTAACGCAACACTCCAGTTCGGCTGCGGCATCAGGGAAATCGCGTGGCCTCGGATCAAAAAAGATGTGGCCTTCAGCATCAGCGTCGAATCAGAAACCGGACGTGAGCTTCTTTTTCAAACGGCGCTTAGCCGCCGCGAACGTTATTCCGACTGTGCATGGCAGCGCTACGAGGTTGATTTGTCGAAGTACGAAGGAAGATCGGTCGTCTTTGTCCTGCAGACGCGAGCAAAACGATCAACCGAGTATGCCTGGGCCGCCTGGGCCGACCCGCAGATCGTGCACGAGGTCGCCGCCAAAAAAAACCATCGCCGCGCAGATCGCCATCCTCATGTATTTCTGATCACCGCAGACGCGCTTCCGGCACGCCACCTGGGATGCTACGGAAGTCCTGACGTCGAAACCCCTCATCTGGACCAGTTGGCTGCGGACGGCGTGCTATTTGAACAAGCGTGGTCGCAATCATGCATCACCTTTGGTTCGTACATTTCACTCTTGACCGGGGTGCATGCCGCTCAACACGGCGTCACGCGCGAGTGGCAACCTTTTCCGCTCTCTCATACTGATCTTCCGCAGACACTCGCGGCGCATGGCTATCACACGGTGCTTACCGTTAGCTCCGGCGAAATGGCCGAGCGGAACAATCGCCTGGACCAGTTGTTCGAGGAAGTCTTGCCGAGTTTCTCGAATCCCACGCAAGCCGGCGAGGTCACGACTCGCCAGTTCATCAATTGGTTTGAACAACGGCCGGATCAACCCGTCTTTTCATGGCTTCATTACTTTGATGCTCATCCGCCGACTTTGCCCCCGTCGCCTTTCAATTCAAAGTACTACGCCGGCGATCCGACAAACCCGCGAAATACTTATCTCGCGCAGGACGTGCCAAAGATTCGCGCGGTTGAATCGCTTCTGGTGCTGCAGATCGGGATGCCGGCGCTCGAACGCGGCGAGCCCGTTTCTGAGATCGTTGAGTTGTTGGAGGACACCGCGGCGGTCCTGAAGCGCGAGAGCCATTTCAAGCCAGATCTGGCGGAGCACATCCTGAACCCGGTGAACGCGCCATGGGTGGTCGCGAGCGAGTTGAATTCGGAGAATGGCTGGCCAGACAGGCGCGCGAAATCGAAACGGAAAGGGCCTCGCGTGAGTTGCTGCAATGGTTAAGCGAGATCGCGGAACTGCTGGATCCAACGGAAAAAGATCTCCTCTCGTGGTTACGTGGGGTGGTTGATTTTCGTTACCCGCTGGCGATGTACCGCGGCGGTGTTTCGTATTTCGATTCAGCAGTCGGCACGTTAGTTTCATATTTGAAGGAAAACGACATCTACGATCAGAGTTTGATTGTCGTCACGGCGCCACACGGCGAGATCCTCGCCCATGACAAAGTTCCCTATCACCATTTATTGATCACTCCTGACACGATCCACGTTCCGCTGCTAATGAAAATTCCCTCGCATCTTGAGCATCGGCGCGGCGCCCGTCTCGGTGGCGTGATCGATCTGATTGATGTGTTCCCGACAATCGTCGAGATGAAAGGACTGAACAACTCTTTGCAGGTGTCCGGAACTTCGCGTTGGAATGAAATCAGGCAGGGTTTGGACATTCCGCCGCACGACAGCTTTGCCTGCGGCTTTCATGGTCTGGTCGACTCAGTCTGCCGCCCGCCCTATCTTTTCAGCAGGCAAAGATCGGACGGCCGCGCGCAGACCGTCCAAACGCTGGTCGGCGGCGCGCGTGAAATTCTTTATGACACGGAATCAGGAGATGTTTATTCAGCGGACCCCGCCGCAGTCGTCGAAAGCCTGCGAGCATCTTTGCAGGCCCATGTTGCGGAGACGAATCTCACTTAATCGCGTAAGCACGCAGCCACGTGTCATCTTCTTTCAGCTCGATATCGCGAAAGCCTGCGCGTTTCAGATAGGTTTCGAGCTCTTGGGGAGTTGAAGACTTGGAGATGTGGGGCGGACGTTCATGCGGAGGGATCTCGCGATGTTCTTCAAAGACCGTCCAGCCCATGTCCGAGCACAAGCTAAAATTGTCTATGTACACGCGCCCGCCCGGCCGCAAAACGCGGCGGGCTTCCAATACATACTTGTAGCGATCCCACTCGTCCAAATGCATGAAGACAACCGTGCAATAAACTACATCAATTGACTCATCAGGGACCGGCTGTAAATCAAAACCTGAAATCTCAATGACTTCGACGTTATCGAAACCTGATAATCGCTCGCGCGCATAAGCGACCATGCGAGGAGAGACGTCACAACCTATCCAACGTGCGCAACGCGGGGCCAATTCGGCGCCGACTCGTCCGAATCCGCATCCGATTTCCAGGATGTGATCTTCGGGTTTCACCCCTACGGTTGCCTCGAGGACCTCTCGGGTCTTCTCGGCCGTGGCCCGAATTCGTTCTTCGTCCTGGATATTCACGGCGAACTGTTTCGCTTGCTCAAATGTTTGCGTAAGTTCAGTCCACGTTGCCTTGTACTCATCACGCTGCGGGCGAGGAGTCGAGTGGCCGATGTGGGTTTCCCAAACGCTGGGTCCCCCTGTAACGGCCGGTCGCGGCTCGGCCTTTTGGTGTCTGCCGAACGTCGCCCGGAGCCTATTGAATAGATTCATTTGGATATCACCAACTGACGATTGTCTGCGCGCGTTAGTCGCGAAACGTTGCGTGGCAAGTTAGACAATCACCTCGCCTTTTGCAGCTCGCCGAGTATGCCGGTAGATAAAAACCAGCGAACCGCCGATCAGAATTAGGCACGGAATCACAAACCACGGACCCGGAAAAACAGGATGGAGCGCTGCTACTCTACGCCACGCTTCCATTCCCGTCGCGGCTGACGACATATTCGGCATGATATAGACCGCAGCCATCGTTTCCATAACGGCATAGAAGCTCAAACATGCACAGGCAAACCACGCGGCGAATCGGGGACCCAAAAACACTGCGGCCTGATAAAGCAAGGCCATCCACACCGGCAATGCAATCATGAAATACGACGGAACTACGGTGTTAAAACCCCAATTTGCGATTGAAAGCGTCGAGTAAGCGCCCAGGGCGAGGACGTTCGAGAGCACTATGGTTCCGAAGATCAGGGCCGGATCGTTTCGCGCAAAAATATGCTCGCGCGCAGCCGGCTTTCTCCTCCGCCATCCTCGAAACAGTCCGATGACCACGAACGCGATCCAAAAACCGTACATCATGGCCATGTATGGAAACCACAACCATGTCGGTTCAAGCACGAAACTCCAACCACTCGTCCAAAAGTGTGGGGCGAACACCCAGTCAATTAACGAAGTACTCCAGCCGATATAGCGCGCGTGTGACCAAATCCACCAGAGGCTCTGGTCGTCCAATCTGAACGTCACATTACGTCCGGTACGAAACCAATCTCCGGTGGCCACATAGTAATAGACATACACGGGCGCCAGGATGATGCCGATTACAAGTGCGACCAGGGCCACGTGTTTAGCCGCCTTCACAAACGTCAGCTTTCCCCGGTAAAACGCGAGCCCGATCGAAACGATGATGGCGGGCGCCATTACCAGCGCGGTGGACTTAGTCAGCATGGCCAAGGCGACCAGACCAGAGGCGATGACGACGTTTCGCGTTGACTTCTCAGTTGCGGGTTTGGTGATGAAATAGAGCGCCAACATCGCGAGGAATATAGCGAGACTATCGTTGGACACTCGCGCGGTCATGGTCAGTAGCATGGGATAGAAACCAACCAGAAGACCGATGAACACTCTATGACGCAACTTCGTCACCCACGATTGAAGTATTTTCAGGAAAACAAAAACGCTCGCTGCCAGCAGCAAAACGTTGAGTAGCCGGATTGCATTGATGGCCAACAAGTAATCCCGCGAAGCAAACAAGAGCCATAACGGAAGACTGACCACATAGAACAACGGCGGGTGTTGAGACTGGTAAAGGTGCAGCGACGTTAATCTTTCGGGCGATTGAGCCGGTGTGTCGTTCCAGAACTCGGGATACGTTCTCGCGCTCCATCCGCGCGGGGCCAATTGCGAGGCGCTGTGTACCGGATGCGGAAATGCCTTGACGACGTCATTCATCGACTCGGAAATCCGTGCCGTCTCATAGTTGGGCACTACATGTTTTTCTTTCAGGTAAACGAGATAGGCTATGTGCTGATACTCGTCCGGGCCTTCCAACGGCGGGAGCACAGATAGCCAAAGAATGCCTCGGGCCAGCACCAAAACAGTAATGGCGAGCGCAATCTTGTTCCAGGTCCTCGCGTGGGTTTCGTGATCGTTCATGCCTATGTTTTACGACAGGGGAAATTAGTAATGGCGGCCGACGCGCGACAGTTCAACGCTTCCGCATTCCCAATATGCTGACGAAAAAGCTGGACAGAATGGTTTGAAATCCCAGCGCCGTCAAGGTGGCGCCCGGAATGACCCAGCGCATCGTTTGCGCGTAATCGAGACTTCCAAAGTTTCTTAATCGCCACTGGTTAACCGCACCGAGCAAGAATGCGACGCCAATCAACAGTGATCCGGCTCCGACCAGCAACCCTCTTTCCAGGTTCATCACCCGGTAGAAACGATCCAGCAAAGGGTCCGCGGGCATCAGGCCCTGGCTGACCGCATATGTCTTGGCGAAGATTGCGAAGACAATTGATTGATAACCGCACAGGATTGCCAGACTCGCGAAGAGCAGCGTGTGCGCGTCGAAGGTCAACTGCATCAATCTTAAACCAGGCATGGCGACGGCGAACCCGACCAGCCCGATGAGAATTAGCAACAACCCCGGTATGAGGAAAAGCCAACGCGGACTGTACATCAAGAAAAATCGCAGGGTGCGCCAACCATCACGCGCCGTGCGGAGATGAGGCCGCCTTGATTTTCGTCCATCACGGTGGAGGGTGATAGGAATCTCGGCAATCTTTGCCCGATACAAACTCGATTTGATGATCATCTCGGTGGCAAATTCCATCCCCGTGCAACGCTGATCGAGGCTGTCGTAATGCGTGCGTGAGAATCCGCGCAAACCACAGTAGACGTCATGTACCGGCGCTCTGAACCACTTTCGCGTCATCAACGAAAACAGCGGATTGCCAATTCGACGGTGCAAGAGAGGCATCGCGTTGGGTGCGATGCTGCCGCCTCCAGATGGAAAGCGGCACCCCTGAACCAGGTCATAGCCGTCTCGAAGTTTGGCCAGCAAGGCCGGAATTTCTGAAAAATCATAACTGGCGTCAGCGTCGCCCATGATGATGAATTTGCCACGCGCCGCGTCGATTCCGCCCATCAGCGCGTTGCCGTATCCGCGCGCCTGGACGCGCACCACGCGCGCACCCAGCCGTTCGGCAACCTCGCGCGATCCGTCCTCGCTGCCGTTGTCGGCCACGATAATTTCACCATTGATGTTGTGGTTGCGCATCGCCGTCTGCGCTTGCTGCACACAGCCCGCCAACGTCTCGGCCTCATTGAGACAAGGGATGACGACGGACAGCTCGACAGCCGGCTCAGCCTGAGGCAGAGCTTCCGTTTCGCGCAGCACGGCTGGGGACGCGGCTTCCATTTTTTCGCATTATGCCGGTTAAGAGCCGAATAGCAACACCGGCTAAAAGCTCTGCTTCATCAATCGATCAGCGTTGAGCTGGTCCCTAAACTACTCGCTCGGCGCAAATCACAATGTACTCGCCCAGGGCCATCTCGCGATCAAACCGCTTGAGCCAGGGGACAACGAAACCCGGCGTTCGATTCTGAGAAATCATTCCCGTGGTTGTGTGGGCGACGATGCGCAGTCCTGCGTGCTCTACTTGTCGCAAGAGCGTTCGTCGCGAGCTGCGCAACGTTCCGCGTTCCGCTCTCACGACCAAGCCCAGGCCAAACATCAACGGGTTCCACCGATTTGGCTCGACGAGCATCAGATACCGCGCGCTGCAACGGCGCAGCTCGCACAGTACTTCGTGTGGCGTGCTGACATGATGAAGCAAGTTCGCGGCGAAGACGATATCAAAAGATTGATCAGGAAAAGGAAGGCCATTGGCGGTGCCGACGACGCAAAGTTTGTGTGGATTGTCGCCGAGCATGTGCGACGACAACTCAACCCCGATCACGGCCGCGGCCTTCTTCGCGAGACGAATGGTGAAGGTCCCATTGCCGCAACCGACCTCGAGCACGCGCCGATTGCTAAATGACACGTGCTGGTTGAGAAATTCGATCTTCGGATCGGCGTACGCGGCCACGACTGGATCCAGCGGCGACCGAAAACTCGCCTTAGCCCAGTAACGGCGCTGGGTTTCGTCGAATGAATCTCGAGGCTTCAATAGTTTGAAGTTAGTTTTCGGTCTTAGAAACCAACGGCGGTGAAATGGTGGAGCCGAGGGGGATCGAACCCCTGACCTCATGACTGCCAGTCATGCGCTCTCCCAGCTGAGCTACGGCCCCCCATATTCGTGGCACCTTCTGATCGGTGCGTTTGCGGTGCGTGCAATGATAGTGGAGAAGGACTCGTGATTCCAAGTGGCATCGGCTTCGTCGACAAATTGAGACTCCGTGCGGATGAATTGAGCGTATCGCTCAGATCAAACCTCTCGAGGCTTCTGACCCAGGATTGTGTTCCTAATACCACGCCCCAGTTTGTATATGAAATACCCGTCGATAAAGAATAAACGGAAGCCGATCCAAGCAAACAACGGAACCGCGATTACCAATCGACCTGCAGTAACAAAGAGACTGTAAACTTTGCGCGGCTGGCCACAAATCTCATTCAGTTGAACGTAAATCGAGTCCAGGTTCTTGACGGTGTGTTTGAGAGTAAATCTTTCCAGCATGTACTCTCGACCGCGATGCCCCAGCTTTGAGGCTGTCTCACGATCGCGCAGCAATTGGATAATTCCGCGAGCAAGATCTTGTGGATCCGACGGATTTACGAGCACGCCCGTTTCATTGTCTTTGACTGAATCGACCAGACCTCCGACACGAGTTGCAACCGTAGGGCAGCGCATCAACAAGCTTTCAATCGTCCCGCCAAGGTTCTCGTTTAGGGAGGCCTGTACGGCGACGTTGGAAGCCAACAAAACTCCGTTGGCATCTTCGCGGTAACCCGGAAAGGCCACTGCCGACTCCAGATTCATATCGCGCACCAACTCTTTGACCTCTTCAAAATACCTTTCCCCGTGGTCACCCCAACCCGAACCAACAAGTAGAAATCTGGCGTTCGGAATTTCCTTGAGCACTATCGGCGCGGCTCTGACTAAATCGCCATGACCCTTAATCCCGCGGTTTCGCACCTCGAGTGGCACCCACGAGCCGGTTGAAAGGCGCGGGTAAAAGAAGGCGACCATGCACACAACTGGCGTGTCTGGGGGCCAGCCGAACTGGGCGCGAATGTCCACAGGTTTCACCCTTTCCGGATCGAATCGATGTTCATCCGGACCGTAATAAATCACTGGGCCAATACGATCCTCGGGTATTCCGATTTCGCGGCAGAGATCGGCGGATATTTCACAGGATGGAATCAACATGGTGTCCATCCAATGAGTGAGCCGTTCAATCCATCGTGAGGTTGGCGCCTGCAGATGAAAGGGCCCAGAGAGCATAGAGATACGAATGCGAACGCCAGCGAGCCAGGCGGCCGGTCGAGCAATTCTCATGCTCACGAAGATGTGGTGCTGCACCAGGTCGAATCGCTCGCGCCGAAAAATCAGCGCGAGTTTCAGAATCGCCAGAGGCATTAGAAGAGTCTCAATCAACGGTCCCGGTCCAGCCGCAAAATCGATGACGTGGTATGGAATATTCTCTGATTTCAGTTTGTTTATGAGATTGCCTTGCGAACCAGAGACTATTGCCGTCACGTCATATCCGTAACGATCGCGCAGATCGCGAAGCTGTTCGAACATCCAAGTCGCACCATCTGCCGTGGCTGCGACGTGACAGATCCTGACTGGTCTCCGATTATTTGGCGATGGGACTACGGCATCAGGCTCGTCCCCGAACGGCCCGCCGAATTTAACACCGCCTCTTTTCGCGAGATCGTCTCTGATTGTTACTTTACCGCCTCGAAAATTATTTCGCCGTGAAACGGTCGAGATTCCAACCCCCTAAGCGCCGGTGTCGCGCTCTCGCGCCAGGTCGTCTCTATAACTCGTCTGAATCCGGCGTCCTCAAGAGTCCGCCGTAATTCGTCAGCGTCGAAGACAAATTGATGCCCCCAAAGACGAAGGCCTTCATTAACCATTTGGCAGGGAGTTCCCGGGGTCCAGTCAACGTCCAGCCATTCCGAGGTCCGACCGACGAGGTACTCATCAATTATTTTCTTTAAGGATGGTGTGCTCAATCTGATTATGCCGCCGCTTTGCAGCACGCGATGACACTCAGCCAGTAGTGCGGTTGTTTGGTTTAACGTCAAGTGTTCGATGAAGTGTTCGGAATAAATCAGCTCAATTGTGTTCGAATCGATGGGCAGGCGGTTCGTCAAATCAAAACCAATAACTGATCCGTTGCCCTGAAGATCAAGGTTCGCCCAGCCGTCAAGAATATTTGCGCCGCAACCCAAATGCAGTCTATTTTGACCACGCAGCTTTTTTCTTACGCTTCTTCTTTGGAGAGTTCGCACAACGTTACGGAAGGTAGTAAACACGCCTGGCGTCAGTATGGTCTGTATTCGATCCATCGTGCGAGCAACTCAAATGCTGCTTCACCTTTCCATCGGCGGCACGAAGATTGGTCAGTTTTTGGCGGCAGGACGGATGCGATAATAAATTATTCTCAAGAGGCTCACCAACACCGGGGGCACAAATGGCTGCACCCACCGGCGAAAACCCTGCGCCCCGGTTTGAATTAGCGGCAGTTCTGCCTGCGGGCGATATTTGCGCTTAATTGCCTGAAACTCCGCGTCATATTTGAAATTCAGAAACTCGTTATAGAGATCGATGATCTCCAGCAGTTGTTTGAACTGCTCTTCGGGGGACTTTTGGGACCAGATGCCCCCGGGTTGAGCTCGATAAACCGACATGATTTCCGGCAGGTAACCGATCAATCCGTGTTGAGCCATCACGATGTTGAATGGCCACTCGCGGAGTTTCAGCTTCCAGAATGCAGGATTAAGGTTGGCGATTACATTTCTACGATACATGCACGTGGAAAAGCAGCTGACGGGGTTTTGGCGAGCTACCTCACGGGCGGTGAAAACGCGTGTTTGATTACGCGGCTCAAATGGAGCGGGGACGTAAATCAAATCAGTCACTGCATCATGTGTGAAAACTCGATGGAAGCAGCAGACACATTCCTCATTGTGATCGAGGTAAGCCGCGAGCGTCTCGAGTTTGTTTGGACTAATCCAATAGTCATCTCCTTCCAGGATTGCGACATATTGCCCGCTACAGGCAGCGAATCCGCGTTGATAATTGCGAGTAATGCCTAAATGTTCATCAGTTTGAAGAACACGGACTATGGAATTGGCAGCCACGTATGCGCGCGCAATTTCAGGGGTACGATCTTGGGAATAATCGTCGGCGACGATGACTTCAAACTCGAAATCAGTTTTTTGCATCATTACGCTATCCAGCGCTTGCCGAATGAACTTTTCGTGATTGTAGGTCACGACGAGAACACTGATTTTTGGTAATCCGTCATCGTTCATCGCCGCTTCAAATTGTCCGGGTTTGTTCGTCACAATCGTGGCATCGTTCGGTCCGGGAGGGATCTTATTCGGCGCGCATGATACCACCGGGATCAATCAGGACAATCCACAAACGAGAACATTCGTGACAGGATTCGGCAAAAGAGGTCGCGCAGATGGCCACAGCCCAGCTAACTGGTTTCGGCGGATATTGTCTGTTACTCTGGCCGCACCGCCAGGTCACTGACTTGGCGATTGATAATCGCCGCGATGAAGCATGTAGTGATCATTGGCGCGGGCGGACACGGACGCGAAGTTGTCGAGATCATTCGCCATCAAGCACAAAGTCAAAACGGCCCGACGCTTTTAGGATTTGTAGTTGATTCGGAATACCTGGCTGAGAGCGGCGATCCGGGTGCGCCGATTCTGGGCGACTGGACCTGGTTCAAAAAGGCTGATCGTGAAGAGCTGGCGGTCATCTGCGCTGTTGGCGATCCAGCCGTAAGAAAGCGGCTCGTGGAAAAGGGCCAGTCGTTGGGGCTTGTGTTTACTAACGCAATTTCCCCCTCAGCGCATATTGTTTCTGACGCAAAATTCGGCAACGGCGTCATGATCTTTCCGCAGGCAGTAGTCAGCAGAAATGTGCGACTGGCGGATCACACAGTTGTCAATGCCGGATCGACCTTGAGTCACGATACGAGCGTCGAGTGTTATGCAACCATTGGCCCGGGAGTTCATCTGGCCGGTAACGTTTCCGTCGGTGAAGGTTGTTATCTCGGCGTTGGTTCGAGCGTAATTCAGAATGTTTCGATCGGTGCGTGGGCGATAATCGGCGCCGGCGCGGCAGTGACCAGCGATATTCCTGACCGCGTCACTGCAGCCGGCGTTCCTGCCAGAATAATCAAGGGCATTCAACCTGCATGAATGACGCGCCGGCCCTGCTGGGCAACAAATCGATTTTCCCGAATCGAATCCCAATCGCCAGACCTACGTTGCCTAGCGCTGCCGACGTAACCAGTGAATTCACCGATATCCTCGAAAGTGGAATTCTAAGCAAGGGCTCGCGACGCGACGCGTTTGAAGACGCGGTGGCCGACCATTTGGGTGTCGAGCACGCGGTGGCGGTTTCCAGCTGTACTTCAGGTCTGATGCTCACGTATCAAGCTCTCGGTCTGGCCGGAGCTGACGTTGTTGTCCCAAGCTTCACATTTATGGCCACCGTCAGTGCTCTACGATGGGTCGGAGCGCGTCCGGTTTTTGCAGATGTGAATCCTCGCACCACAAACCTTGACCTTGCCGCCGCGGAAGCATCAATTACCTCGCAGACGAAAGCGATCGTGGCCGTGCACAACTTTGGCAACCCCGCGCGGATTGACGGGCTTTGGAAGCTGGCTCGGAAGTTTAATTTGCGGCTGATTTTTGATGCGGCGCATGCCTTCGGTTCGTTGTTTCAAGGACGGCCGGTTGGTCCGCAGGGGGATGCTCAGGTATTCAGTCTAAGCCCAACCAAGTTGGTCGTCGCGGGAGAAGGAGGCATTGTCGCGACCGACAACAGTGACATCGCCGACCACGTACGGGTCGGGCGCGAATTTGGAAACTGCGGGGATTACGATAGTAACTTTAACGGCCTCAATGCTCGTTTCGCGGAAATCAATGCCTGGCTGGGGCTGCATAGCCTGCGTGGATTAGAGTCGGCCGCGGAAAGACGTAACCAACTGGCTGCGATTTATCGAGATCGATTGGGACGCCTGCCCGGCATTAACTTTCAGGAAGTTGCTCAAGGCGATCGCTGTTCTTACAAGGATCTTTCGATTACGGTTGACGCCAATAGCTACGGCCTTACCAGGAATGAATTAGCCCTGGCCCTGGAAGCCGAAAACATCGAGACGCGAAAATATTACGACCCTCCGGTTCACCGCCAAAAAGCCTATCGCATTTATGCTCCGGCCGAAGGCTCTCTGCCGAACACCGATTTTCTTTCGGGTGCAATTCTCAACCTCCCGATCTGGTCACACATGGAAGAGAGTACCGTCTCAGACGTATGTGTCGCGATTGAGAGGGCCTATCACTTCCGTGATGCTGTGCATGAGCGGTTAAACGAGGTGTGCGTCAGACGCGAGTCGGTCTCAGCTTCCTGATCGTGCGTTGACCACGTCGGGCCCACGCGACGAATGGCTCAAAGGTAGCTTCGGCCAACGGACGCGACTTCTCTTCATTCATCAACCCCGTCGGCGGGAACTCACCTTTGCGAGGCCGGTAATAGGTTCCGAAGATCATGTCGATGAAGGGGAAAAAGGTCGCGAAGTTGCGGTCGCGGTGCTCCTCAACCGTCGAGTGGTGGATGCGGTGCCACTGCGGACCTGAAAGCAGCGGGGTAAGCACGCCAAAATGGATTCGAAGGTTGGCATGATTCACGAATCCCCACACTCTGAACATCACGAACAGAACCGTGTAGTGTGGCGCCGCGCCCCCGATGATTAACAGAACCGGGAAGTAGAAGGCCGTTGCCAGGGCATGGTGAAAGATATGATGCCTGGTTTGAGTCGTTGAATTCAGCGCGGTTTCGCTGTGGTGGAATTTGTGCGTTTCCCAAAGCTCGGGTACCGCGTGCTGCAGCCGATGCAGCCAGTACTGCCAGAGGTCCCACCACACCGCAAAGCCGAGTGCAAACACGACGTGATGAGCAAGTGAGCTGGGGGAGACCAGCCAGTACGGCAGAATGCCGCCGCCCGTAACCGAGAACATCATCGACGCTATGACATTGGCCATCGGGTTTAGTACGAGAACAACCAGCGCCAGAAAAATCGGAACGTACAAGAGATTGATCAAGCGTTTCGAAAAGGGCTGTTTTCGTTCAGCGGGAGCAAGCAATTCGAATGGATAGAAAATCAACGTCAAGAGAACGACCGAGCCGACGAGGGCCAGGTATTCTCTAAGACTGGTAGTGATTTCCATCGAAAGCAGCTAACGACGAGGTTCCGTCCGCTTAGAATGTGTCGGTTTTGGTGAAGCCGAGGAGATCCCCCTGACCTCGTGAATGCCATTCATGCGTTCTCACAGCTGAGCCAGGGCCCCGCATTTCGCACCTTACTGGCGCCTTAGTGTGCGAGCAATAATAGTGGAGAAGGTGGCGCGTTTCAAAGCGGGTAAGGCACTGGGCCAATCGCGTGGGTAGGGTCCTAATCTGAATTCTGTACTACGGGAGCATGGTACGGAAATTCCCGGCGCTCCGGTTCAAACAGTTGTTGGGCCGCGCTTTCAAAAAGTATCCCGACACAGTAAAGAAGAAGCGCATTTATCCCAACACTACTGACAAGGGCAATATTCGCGATTAGATTCCCTTCGAGGCCGAAGAAGTCTATTAGCGCTCCAAAGAGAAATATCCACGGCGAAATAGCGAGCAATAAGAGCATGTCTGAAAGACCGAGCGAGAACGACGTGTAGTCTGGAAAAAAATAGGCACGACCCAATAAGAACAGAGTTATGGTTAGGTAAGGAACTACCAGCAGGAAGCGGGCTTTGTAAATTCGCTTCCTTAGTGTATGTGCGAGCCGCATAACGTCAGAGCGGACGGGGTGGCGTGATTATATCCAGCCGATGTAAAAGATCACACTATTTCAGAAGGAACCGGCGAAATGAAAACTGATCATCAGCCATCACTGCTTTCCGACCACGTTGACGCGCGACCGGTATCTACAACTGGCGAAGTTGCGGCCGGCCGGAATGACACTGTGCAGCTCGATCCGGACCATCCGGGCTTTCGCGATGAGCAGTATCGCGCGCGCAGAAATAAGATCGCACAGCTCGCAGTGAATTATCATCCCGGCGATCCGATTCCCGATGCGCCATATACCGATGACGAGCACCGAGTCTGGCAGACGATTTGGAAAGCGCTGCGTCCGGCGCACCAGCAGCACGCTTGCGCGCAGTACCGCGATGCATTACAGCGAATGAATTTTGCCGACGATCGCATCCCGCAGTTGCGTGAAATCAATGTGAAGGTCCAGGCCATCAGTGGATTTCGGCTTGAGCCGGTCGCCGGACTCGTGCAGCCGCGCGTGTTTCTCGAAAACCTTGCGGACGGTGTCTTTCTCTGCACGCAGTACATCCGTCATCACTCGACGCCGTTGTACACGCCTGAGCCGGACGTCGTTCACGAGATCGTCGGCCACGGCGTGACCCTCGCTTGCACGGAACTCGCGGAACTCAATCGTTTATTCGGACAAGCGGTGAAGCGCGCGTCTTCCGCGGACGCGCTCGAAACTTTGTCGCGTGTCTACTGGTTCACGATCGAGTTTGGTGTGCTGCGCGAAGACGGACAATTGAAGGCCTACGGCACCGGCCTTCTTTCTTCGGCCGGCGAACTTGAAGAGATGCACCAGGCCGAGTTGCGACCACTCGACCTCCTTGCGATCACGCGTCAGAATTACGACCCGACGCACTTTCAGCCCGTGCTGTTTTGCGCGGAATCGTTCGCCGCGATGCAGGAGCAGCTGCGCGCGTATCTCACTGGTTGGTAGCTTTCAGCCCAGACGTTATAGAATCTGCGCCGGTCACGATCATGCCTGAGAAGAAATCCGATACAGACATCGACACCCAGGTGGTGCACGCGGGCGCGCACAAACCGACGCCTCCCGGGCAACCGACCTCGATGCCCATTTACTCCAGCGTCACGTATACGTATGACTCAGTAGCGGAAATGGATCGCGTGTTCGCGGGGCAAGCGCCGGGCTACCTTTACACGCGTCACGGCAATCCGACGACCGATGCGTTGGCTGACGTCCTGTGCGAAATCGAAAATGGTGCGACCGCGTGTGTTTATGCATCCGGAATGGCTGCGCTGCACGCGGCGTTGCTCACGTGCGGTGTGTCGGCGGGAACAACTGTCCTGGCCTCGCAGGATCTGTATGGAGCGACCACGGGTCTGCTTCACACTATCTTCGGCGCCCTGGGCGTTAAGACAATCACGGCTGACTTCGCTGATCTGGATCAGGTCCGCGCCCTGGCGAAAGAAAACAAGCCGCGCGTGCTGCTTGCCGAAACAATCTCGAATCCGCTCCTTAAAGTTTGCGACATCGATGCCTGTGCTGAGATTGCGCGCGAAGCCGGCGCGCGACTGATCATCGACAACACGTTTGCCTCGCCGTATCTCTGCCAACCTCTGAAGCACGGCGCCGACATCGTCGTTCACAGCGCGACAAAATTTCTCGGTGGCCACGCCGACGCCATGGGCGGCGTCGCAATTTCACGACACGAGGCCGACGGTGAATCGTTGGTGCGCGTCATGAAATACGTTGGCGGCGTGTTGAGTCCGTGGGATGCGCACGAGATTCTCCGTGGCATCAAGACTCTGGCCGTGCGGATGGAGCGCCAATGCGAGAATGCAGCGGCAGTCGCGGCGTGGCTGAACAAAGACGCACGCGTTGCTCGCGTTCACTATCCCGGGATGGAAGGTACGCACGCCTCTGGCGTGCAGCAGGCCGGGAGGCCTGCGGACCGTGGGATCGCGACACGCATGCTGCGCACTCCGTATTTCGGCGCATTGGTCTCGATTGAGTTAAAGGACAATAGCCGCGACGCAGCTTTTCGATTCATGGACGCGCTGAAACTTTGCGTTCGCTCAACCAGTCTCGGCGACGTCTTCACCAGCGTGCTGCATCCGGCAACCGCTTCGCATAGAGACCTGGAGCCGGCGCGCCGCGACGCACTTGGAATCAGCGAAGGGCTTATTCGCATGTCTGTCGGGATTGAAAACGTCAACGATATTATTGCTGACATCGAACAGGCTCTGAACGCCGTGTCGGCACGCGAAGCAGCGGCCGTGTCAGTACCCGGAGCGGTAGCGACGGGGTAGAAAATCGTGTCAGTACCCCGGAACGGTAATTTGGAGTGCGCCGGCAGAGCGGAGCGACGACGGCGCTTTGGATTAATAGTATCCAAAGCGGTGTCGCGTTGCGCTTGCCACCGCACTCCAAATTGGTAGCGACGGGATCATAAGATCAAGTTTAGAAAGCAAAAGGGACTCATGGAAGAAATCACCGCAACTGAACTCAAACAACGCATCGATCAAGGCGACGATCTGCAAATCATCGACGTGCGCGAGCAGCACGAATTCGAAATCGGACGCATCCCAAACTCCAACTTGATTCCACTGGGACAAGTGCTGAATCGAATGGATGAGATCGATCCCAATCGCGAGACCGTCGTTCACTGCAAGATGGGTGGCCGCAGCGCCAAGGCGATCGAGGCGCTGCAACGTTCGGGATTCACGGGCCGGCTAATGAACTTAAAAGGCGGGATTACGGCCTGGTCGAATGAAGTCGATCCGAGCGTGCCCAAATACTGAGATCGGTACGCACGCCTCTGGCGTGCTTTTCAGAACGAAAGCGGCACGCCAGAGCGTGCGTACCCTGAGGCTACCTCTTCCCTCGCATCTTGTCGGCCACGCGCTGTCTCTGTTTCTCGAAATAGGATTTCGCCTTCGTCAGAAGTCTCTGGGCCCAGACAAACTCCGTCGCCAGGATGGCGAGCCCCAGCGGAATTATGATGAATGCCGGTCCGGGCAGGATGATCATCGCGACTCCGACAAGCAGCACGGTGAAACCAAGGATGGCGACCACAATGCGCTTCAGGAACTTCAGATTCGGTATCCGGCCCGAGCTAAGAATACGAAAAAGAAGCGATGAGGCCTCGGCACCTTTGTTGAATTCATTCATGATTTACGTCAATTAAAATTTTGCACGTCGCGCCGCAAAAACCAAGTTGCCCTTTGTGATACGCATCACCTGGCTCGCCAGTTCGGGGCAATCCGCGGCTGCGCGCGTCCGCATTCTCAGTGTATGATTAGGCCCGCCGACGACCCCTGTTGAGGTACCCCAAACGTGACTGAAGCCATCCTGGAAGCACCCGAAGAAACCGACCCTACTGAATCCCAAGAGCGCAAGTGGGTCTATCTGTTTGAAGAAGGCAACGGCGAAAACAAATCGCTGTTTGGCGGTAAAGGCGCCGGCCTGTGCGAGATGACTCGCGCCGGGTTGCCGGTTCCGCCAGGCCTGATCGTCACGACTGAAGCCTGCAACGCGTATTACGACAATAACAAACAGTTCCCCGAAGGCATGTGGGAACAGGTTGTCGAAGCGCTCCACGAAATCGAAAAGAAAGTCGGCAAGGGATTCGGTGATGCAAACAATCCGCTGCTCGTGTCCGTGCGTTCGGGCGCAGCGTTCTCGATGCCGGGAATGATGGACACGGTCCTGAATCTCGGGCTGAACGAAGAAACGGTCCAGGGATTAGCAGAACAAACTGGGGATTTGCGTTTCGCGCTGGATGCTTATCGTCGCTTCGCCTCGCTCTTTGGGGAAATCGTTCTCGATGTAGCGCACGAAAAGTTCGAGCGCGTGATGGATCGCTTCAAAGCTCAAACCAAAGGCGGCAAAGACACCGATCTGAAACCGAAAGAGTTGCGCGAGATCATCGCCGCCGAAAAAAGGATCATTCTCGCCGAGCAACACGCGATTCCTGACGACCCTTACGAACAACTTCGCGTTGCGATTGCGGCCGTCTTTGATTCATGGATGGGTAAGCGGGCCGTTGACTATCGTCGCATCAATCGGATTCCGGACGACCTCGGCACTGCCGTGAACGTGCAGGCGATGGTCTTCGGAAACATGGGCAAGGACAGCGGCACCGGCGTCGCATTTACGCGTAACCCTTCAACCGGCAAGAAAGAGTTATACGGCGAATATCTCCTGAACGCTCAGGGCGAAGACGTCGTCGCCGGCACGCGCACTCCGCACCCGATCAGCCAACTGAAGAAAGAACTTCCGAAGGTTTACCAGGAATTTGCCGAGATCACACAGTTGCTCGAGAAGCACTACCGCGATATGCAGGACTGCGAATTTACGATCGAGCGGGGCAAGCTCTGGATGTTGCAGACACGCACCGGCAAACGCACCGGCGCTGCCGCGGTGCGTATCGCCGTGGACATGTCGAACGAGAGATTGATCGACCGCGCCACCGCCGTTCGTCGTGTCAGTCCGGAGCAACTTGATCAGCTGCTGCATCCGACGGTCGATCCGAAGACGACCAAGCACGTGCTCGCGACTGGCCTGCCGGCGAGTCCGGGTGCGGCGCAAGGTAAAGTCGTCTTCAGTCCGGACGAAGCGGAAGAAATGGCGCGCGAAGGCGAGAAGGTCGTGTTGGTTCGAATCGAAACCAGCCCCGACGATTTCCACGGCATGGTCGCTGCGCAAGCGATCGTGACTGCGCGCGGAGGCATGACCAGTCACGCCGCCGTTGTCGCGCGCGGCATGGGCAAGACTTGCGTGAGCGGCGCGTCGGATTTGGACATTGACTACGGCCAGCACCAGTTCAGCGTGAACGGCGAAGTCGTCACCAAAGGCGAATGGATCACTGTTGACGGGTCGGAAGGCCGCGTGTTTCTCGGCAAGGTGCCGACGATTCAGCCGCAGCTCGGTTCTGACTTCCACGAGTTGATGAAATGGGCGGACAAGTTTCGCCGGCTAATCGTTCGGGCAAACGCCGATACGCCGCTGGATGCGAAAACCGCTCGCGGGTTTGGGGCGGAAGGCATCGGGCTTTGTCGCACAGAACATATGTTCTTTGGCGATCAGCGACTGGCGGCGATGCGCCAGATGATTCTTGCTGACGGTGTCGGTGCGCGCGAGAAAGCGCTCGAACAACTTCTGCCGCTGCAACGCGGCGATTTCGTCGGCATCTTTCGCGAGATGGCCGGCTTTCCGGTAACGATTCGTTTACTGGATCCGCCGCTGCACGAGTTTCTGCCTAACGTCGATGAACTGCTCGGTGAACTGTCGGAACTGAAGATGGCATTGCGGCAGGCGAAGACGCTCGCCGACATGGATCACCTGCTCGACGAGATTGACGAGAAGCGCCAATTGCTGCGTCACGTTAACAAGATTCGCGAATCCAATCCGATGCTCGGCTTCCGCGGTTGTCGTCTGGGCCTGCTGTATCCTGAAGTTACGAGAATGCAGATTCGCGCAATTTTCGAAGCCGCGTGTCAGGTCAAAGGCGAACGCAAACAAGTCACCCTGGAGATTATGGTTCCGCTGGTTTCGATCAGCGAAGAGCTGGCGCAACAAAAAGCTTTGATTGATGAAGTCGCGCAACAGGTGACGGGCGAGCACGGCCAGAAGATCGAATACGAAGTCGGCACCATGATCGAATTGCCACGCGCAGCGCTTACCGCAAACAAGATCGCCGAACATGCCGCCTTCTTCTCGTTCGGGACAAACGATCTGACGCAAACTACTTTCGGTTTGAGCCGTGACGATTCCGGCCGCTTCCTGCCGGCTTACGTGGATCGAAAGATTCTTCTGGACGATCCGTTTCAGGTGCTTGACCGCGAAGGCGTCGGCGAGCTGGTTCGAATCGGCGCCGAACGCGGCCGCAGCGTTAAGCCGGATTTGAAGGTCGGCATCTGCGGCGAACATGGTGGCGACGCGCAATCAATCGCCTTCTGCAACGAGATTGGTCTGAACTATGTGAGCTGCTCGCCCTATCGCGTGCCCGTCGCGCGACTCGCAGCCGCGCACGCCGCCTTGGAAGCTACATCAAAAGCGGCAGCAGAATTGACCGGCGGCAAAGTGCTTGAAGCAGTGGGGGCTTCACAGTTGTAGTCAATTCTCCTTTCCTCAGTTCGGTTCCTGCCGCCTGGTGTGCGGAAGGTGCTCAGCCGCCTGAGCCAGGAGTCAAGGCAATACCTTGACACCGTTCTTACCGAATCATACTTTCACCCAATACTCGAAAGCTCACCTGAGCAGAAAGGCGTCAAAAGAAATGAGAAAACTAGTCTCGATTTTGATCCTTACGGTAACCCTCGTTTTGCCGCAAACCGCGTTTGCGTGGAACGCAACCGGCCATCAACTGGTGGCCAGCATCGCTTGGGACAACCTCTCGGATACTGCGAAAGGGAACACCATTGCGTTGCTCATGAAAGCGCCGTCGGGCGCATGCTTTCCCCGGCTGTCCACTGGTAACAGTTCATCGCTGTCAGCCCGCGAGCGTTTGCTGTTCATGAAGACCGCGACTTGGCCTGACATTGTTCGACCAAGGGGCCAGGACGACACGCGTCCGTGCAAGAAGTTCCACCGACGAGACTGGCACTTTGTTGATTTTTTTTGGTCAGGCTTTTCAGGTGACACGACAAATCCGCCGCAGAATCTGGACCGGCCAATCGCCGATATCAACGCCGTCGAGCGGCTCATGCTTTTTCGACCTTTCGTCGTCAGCAACAATGCGGACGCTGACCGGGCAATTAATCTTGCTTGGATTCTTCATTTGGTTGGCGACATTCACCAGCCGTTGCACGCCAGCGGTCGCGTAACATCGACCGAGCTTGACGGAGACCAGGGCGGAAACCTGTTCCTGCTAAATAATGGGAACAAGCTCCATGGTTATTGGGACAACATCGTTGACAACGCAAACCGCCGAAAGAACACTGAGACGTTTGACGCATATCTCATTCGCCTTACAGCCGAGCTCCAAACGAAATACCCGAAGTCTCATTTCGGA
This sequence comes from Pyrinomonadaceae bacterium, assembly GCA_049273695.1. Taxonomy (GTDB): domain Bacteria; phylum Acidobacteriota; class Blastocatellia; order Pyrinomonadales; family Pyrinomonadaceae; genus UBA11740. The sequence continues at coordinate 38,977 of JBASRE010000044.1, read as the reverse complement.
AACCTCGAGGCGACCCAGTTTGAAAAGTGGGCACGCGAAAGCGTGAAGCTGGCGCAAGACAACGCCTATCCCAGAAGTCTAAAGCGCGGACAAAGCCCCAGTCCCACTTACCAGGGGAATACGCTGGACGTGTCAGAAGAAGCGATTGCTCAGGCTGGATATCGAATGGCCGACTTACTGGAAGGTCTGTTCGGGCACTAGAACGGCGCCGCGCTTCCCAGGGAAGCCGTCTCTTGTACATTTTCCACGAGCAATCACCTGAACCGTGTTGAATATTTTTGCCCGAGGTATTCATTCAATGTGCGATCCGATGCTCGCCGGCATTCTTAGCTTATCCTTCCCGGGAGTAGGGGACATCTCTCAACGCGAGAATTCTCACCTGGCTTCAAGCTGGGCGAAAGAGCTAGTCCTATCCGGCAGCAAGAGTTAGATAAAGAACGGTAACAGATCCCATGAAGAGAGTATTTTTGCTAGTTTCGCTTCTGCTTGTTTTTGTTTCGGCAGTGCAGGCCCAGACCACGGCGTTCGTCGGCGTGAATGTGATCCCGATGGATCGCGAACGCCTCCTCATGAACCAGACCGTCATTGTTCGCAATGGACTCATCCACGAGATCGGCGACGCCAGAAAAGTAAAAGTCCCGAAAGACGCGATTCGCGTCAACGCCAATGGAAAGTTCCTGATTCCGGGGCTGGTCGACATGCACACGCACCTGCTTTCGGACAGCGACGAGTATCCCGATTCGATCGCTGAAAACGAATTGCGCGTGATGGTCGCCAACGGCGTGACGACTGTCCGGTTCATGATCGGAACGCCTGAGCTGCTCGCGCTGCGAACCCGCTCAGCCAAAGGCGAGATCGATGCGCCGACGATCTTTGTCGCATCGCCGCATCTGACCGGCCGCGAGCAAGGCAACAACTTTGTCGTCAATACGCCGGAAGAAGGTCGCGAGGCGGTCAGAAAATCGAAAGCCGCTGGTTACGACTTCATCAAGATCACGACGTTTATCAAGGCCGAAGTTTACGAAGCCGCGGTCGATGAAGCCGCGAAGCAGAACATTCGGGTCGTCGGGCACGCGGACAGCCGGTTCGTCGGCGTCGAGCGAGCGTGGAAAGCGCGCCAGCAGATCGAACATCTCGACGGTTACATGGAGCTGCTGCTCAAGCCCGATGCCCCCATGAAGGGCTCCGTTTCGGACCTCTACATCTACAATCCCGACAACTGGAAGAGTTTCGACTACATGGACGAAAGCAGGATCGCCGAGATCGCGCGTAAGACCGTCGCGGCGAATCCATTCGTCGATCCGACTCATCACTTCATGAAGAACTCATTCGGATGCGCCCGGAGCGAGGAATCGATCCGCGCCCAGCCGGACTTTAAATTCTATCCGACAAAAGTTCAGCAGCAGTGGCTCGATTTTTACAAGCGGAACCGGATGCTCAACGCAGTGCCGCTCGAGAAACGCGCGCGCTGGATCGAGCTGCGCGAGAAGTTAATAAAAGCCATTCACGACGCCGGTGGAAAGATTATGACCGGATCCGACACGCCCGAGTTTTTGTTCCTTTACGGCTTTGGCCTGCATCACGAACTGCGGGCTTTGAAAGATGCGGGCCTGTCTAACTATGCCGTGCTCGCAGCCGGAACAAGGAATCCCCACGAGTTTTTGGGGACGCTTGCCCGCGCCGGAACTGTGGAGAAAGGCAAACGGGCCGATCTGATCCTGTTGAATGCCAATCCGCTCGTGGATATTGAGGCGACAAAGGACCGTGCTGGCGTAATGCTGAAGGGCAAATGGTACGCACAGGCAGCGCTTGACAGCGAGCTCAATGAAATCGCTCCCAAAATTCAAAATTCGCACATCGAGAAAAAGTGAGGTGGGTACGCAGGCGTCCCGCCTGCTTTTAGTTTTTTTCAGCAAGCCAGAGGCCTGCGTACCAAGTGCCGACTTCTTGCGAACAAATCCCTGACAGCCAACGTATATTTTCGCGCGGAGGTATTCAGTCATGCGCGATCCAATGCTCGCCGGCATTCTTAGTTTCCTGATACCAGGTGTCGGACAGATCTATAACGGCCGAATTCTAATTGGCATTCTCTGGCTGCTGGTCACCGGTATTTCGTGGATTGGCTCGGCGGGCACGCTTGGCTGGATAGTTCACATCATTTCGGCCTGGTGCGCCTACTCGTACGCGAAAGATCATCCGGTAAGGGTGTAGTCCTTCCCATCGTTTAGCAGCGGGCTACCGCCCGCGGGCAGTAGCCCGACTCTAAACGAATGCGCGCGGAATAACACAGACTAAAGTCTGTGCCACTTCACAGCTTCAGAAAATTTTCCAGGATAGTTCGACCGTGCGGATGCTCTTCATCGAAGAGTTCGGGATGGAACTGCACACCGAAGAGTGGTCGCGAGGTGTGTTGCATCGCTTGAATGCATGAAGTTTCGTTCGTGGCGGTCTGCACAAAATCCGGCGGGAGATTCTTCACTTCATCACAATGTGATTCCCAGACGGTAATTGTTTCGGGTAACCCTCCGAAGATTCCATTAGACGTTTGCAGATCAACTGAACAATAACCGCGTTCACGCAAAGCGCCTTCGTAACCTTCACCGGGCCCGATGCGTTCGATTAAATCGACGCGCGCGCCGTACGCGAGCGCGATTTGTTGTTGACCGCCGCATACGCCGAGAATCGGTTGCGGCGCGTGGTGAATTACGTGAAATACTCCCGCGAGTTCTGACGGTTTGTATCGATCCCACGGGTGGCTTTGTCCGCTGAGGAAGATGTGGGAAGGGTTCAGGACTTTAACGTGCTCGGGCGAAATTTTTTCGAAGCGCTCAGTAACGATGCGAACTCCCGGTTCAATCCGTTCGAGCGCCGAACGAATCTCACGCGGGCTGGAGCCGACGCCTTCGATGGTGTTGTCGATGATAAGCAGCATAAAGAACAGAGGTCAGATATCAGACATCAGCAATCAAAAGGGAGTCGGGCTAGGGGCGATTAGATTAACTTCTGGCGTCTGACTTCTGATCTCTGACTTCTGACGTCTGACCGCTGACTTTCGACGTCTGATCTCTGATGTCTGATGACTGACCTCCGACTTCTGATTGCTGCCCTCTGATGTCTGATCTCTGACGTCTGACTTCTGCGGCTCTTCCATTCCCAAACAATGCAGCTTCCCATTGAACGCGCCGATGTAGATGCGGCCATCGAGGATCGCCGGCGTAGAGTTGATGTTGTCGCCAATCTTTAATTCGGAAATCAGCTCACCGTTGTCCGCATCCACCATGTGCATCCAGCCGGCTTTATCGCCGAAGATGACGCGGCCTTCGACCACCGGCGAAGTGCCCCAGATGCTGGCGCGTGCTTTGTATTTCCAGACCAGTTCGCCTTTGTCGGCGGTCAGGGAATAGAGATAGTGATTGCCCGCACCAATGTAGATGCGGTCTTTGTAGTAGATCGGGCTCGCCCAAATTCCGTTTCTCTCGCTGGCGTGGCCGACGCGGCCGCCTTCGGTCACGTACTGCCAAACCAGTTCGCCCGTGCCCTGTTTGTACGCGCGTACCACACCGTCTTCAGCCGCGGTGTAAACCAATCCGTTAACGACGGCCGGCGTGGAATCGGAATCGGCGCCAATCCTCGTCTTCCAAATCGTTCGTCCGTCGGCCGGATCGACGCAGTAGAGATCGCCCTGTTCTGTGCTGAAGTAAGCGCGACCCTCTTTCATCGTGATGTTGCCTTCGACCGAGCCGACCGGCACTTTGTAGATGAGTGAACCGTCCGTGAAATTCAGACAATAGAAGTTTCGATCTTCGGCGCCGAAGTAAAGCCGATCGCCGTCCAGCACCGTCGAGCCATCGATTTCGAATCCAGTCTTGTATTCCCAGATCAACGTGCCGTCGTTCGCGCTGATGCAATAGATACTGTGATCCAAACCGCTGGCAATGATTTTGTCGCCGAAAATTGCCGGCGTCGCTTTGAAGCTGTCTTTGCCTTTGAACTTCCAGATGACGCTGCCGTCATCTTTGTCCAGGCAGTAAACGTTGCCGTCGGCGGAAGGAAAGTAAACGCGATTATCTTTGATCGAGGGTTGACCGGGCCACGAAGTGCCACCCCAGGGGTCTTTGTGCAGACGGCCGGAGATGAAGCCGGTTTCAACTTCCCAGATGACTGTTAGCTCGCCATCTTTCCACGGACCGGTGCCGTAGAAGTTTCGCTCGGCGTTGCCCAACCACATGGGGACTGCACTTGGAGGCTTTGGCTTTTCAACGACCGGATCGGCTTTAACTTCCACGGCAGCTCTGCCACCGCAGCCTAACAATCCGCCGCCGCAGGCCAGCGCGCAGACGACAATCATCAGTCGAGAGAAATTGAGGGGAAAAGTCAGATGTGGCAAGAGAAGGAATCCTCGATAAATCAGCGAGGCTAGGTTGTCGGCCCGAGCCAGTCGCCATTGTAAACCAGTTCATGCGGTTCGTTAACCGGCTGGCAACGACTCGCAGATTAAAGCGCTCAGCGGGCAAGGAGTCTTGGCCGTTGGCGGCAGGAAACGAACAAGCATGCCCGGACCGCCATGACTGCGCAGACTTTAGTTTTGTTGCCGGTCTTCGCTAACAGAATGCTATCCAACGGGTTCTTAACGGGAGCAGAGCGTGAAAGGTTGAGCTTACGGAAGAGCATAGTAACTCTCGCGCCCCTGGACGATGTATTCCGGGTGGTTACGCACCTCGACTCGCACTTTCCGAAGTTTTCCGTCCCGCTCCCGGTTCGTGGGGTAGTAGCTAATAAGGTACTGATGATTCATGTCGGACAGGATCCGCCTATAAACTTGTCTAACCTGCTCCGGAGTCTCAAAGAATGAAGTCCAACCACCGGCGAGTGCGGCGACCCGAGAGACTGCTTCTTGCCCCCGTACGTGGCCCTCGGCGATAAGCAAGACGACTTCATCCGGGACATGGCGCTTCCCAATATCTCGCTCATAGGGCTTAGAGTATTCCTGGTATGCGTTCCCATAGCCTTTAATTAATCTCCGCCCTTTTTCTAACAGTTCGCTTTGCGATGATCCCAGGAGTTTCTCTCCCGGAATCAGGGTGTAGATCTTGACGCGAGACTTCTGTACTTGAGCATGAATGTCAGACAGGTAGTAAATGCCGGGCGCGGTCGACGGGGCACGCGGCGGATCTTGCAGATTTTGCGCCTCATCACCATCAGTCTGGAAGATGATGACGGGCCGCTTCTTCTCCACATCAATCAAATCTGTGAGTGTGGCGAAAAGCGCGCTGAACTGAAGGCTTTTCCCGCGCCAACCTCTCCTTGCAGACTCTCTGAGCCCGTCCAGAGTTGATTTGAGCAACTTCTTATCTCCGGTGAAGCCAGCCGCCAGTTTAACGTCATCAGTTACGATCGCCATCTCGTCAGAAGGAGCAAGTTGATCCACAAGGTTCTTGGCAGCGGTAACGCTTTCGTCAAGGTAGGGCAGCAAGCTCCCGCTCCAGTCGATTATCAGGACAATCGAACGCGGCATTTTCCCGGTGCCCTCGCCCATGGTTAGCGTGTCAATCTCCTGTACCTTTCCGTCTTCCAGCACCAGGAAGTCTTCCTTCTTCAGGCCGGTGATGAAACGAGAGCCACTCGCATCAGTGACGGTAACGTCGAGCAGGGTCAGCAATGTGTTCATTGAGACCACGCCGTCCGATTCTTTCAGGGGCTCGGCGCTCTGAGATTTGTCTGTAACTGCAGATGTGTTGCGCTGGAATCGCTTGAGGGTAGCACCGAACTCTTGCGGCTTCTTTCCCGTTTCGCCAACACCTTGGGCCGCAATTAGGGAGTTCAACAGGCAACATACCGTCGCCAGTATGAAAGCGCTTGAAAGGCGCTTAGCAATTAGCATGTTTAGCCTCCTGCGGTTGGTGTGACCTGGGATCGCAGCACGATGGCGCCAAGTGCTCTACGGCCTACGATGACGAAATCGGCCGCTAAGTTGCGCTGTGAGAGCGAGGCAGAATCGAGCGGGCACCGCGATGGCGCGTTCACTGCCCACCACTCTCCCCGATAAATGACCTCGGCGGGCCCAGTCAGCACGAGCTCGCTGACCACGTCGCGATCTATCGGACGAATGTTGCCGGCAAACGTCTGAGGCGATTCGCGAACAAAATTCTTATTTAATCCTCTTCGAGAGGAACGTGGCCTGGCCCTGGACGATTTTCAGTTGAGCGGGCTGCCCTTCACTTTTGGTGAATATGAATTGATACGGCCTGGTTTTCAGGAAGAATGTCGACTCCGAGTCGGCTAGAAGCTCCGTCTTGGAACCGGCGGCTTCGCTGAAGAATAGCTTGTCCCCTTCCCGGGTGAAGGTGTAGAGCCGATTGTTCAGCGTCTCGAATTGGTATTGGCCGACATAGGTTTCGAGAATCCCTGGATCCACAGGGACGACGGTGCGCGCACTCGCCCGGCGCTGCTCGATCCATTTCGTCACGGCTGTTTGAGAGTTCTTCTCGCAGTCGTATGCATAACCTTTTGACTTTGTACTCAAGCGAGCTATTTCACTTAAGAACTCCTTTGTGCCTTGTGTCCAACCGGGGTCAGGCAAGCGGCGCCCCTGCACATCCTCAAGTACAAACAGTCTGAGGAAGTTGCACGCGAAAACGTTATCTGTAATGTCCTCGCCCCGTTGATATAGGTGATCGATAAGTGCCTCGCTGTTGGCAAGCATAACCAGGGTGACATTTTTCTCCGGCACTTTGAGATAGAACGCAGTGAATCCAGTGCCCCAGTGTCCGGTATGCCAGGTCAGCTTGATTCCCTGATAGTCCGTAACGTACCAACCCAAACCGTATGGGAGTCGCTGACCGCTGTTCGAGGTGAAAGCTGTCCAGGCTTTTTTCTGCGTCTCCTTTTTCAAAAACACGTGGCGATCAATCGCGGCATCGTATTTCGCCATATCCAGCACGGTTGATAGATACCCTGCCGCGGCGCCGATAAAACCTCTGGCGGGATAGTCGTCAGGAATGATTTCGCCATTGCCGTAAAATGTGTACGGCTGCGACAACCTGGTTAAGTTTTTATGGTAGCGATCGAGGTGATCTTTCCCCAGCGAAGCAACCCACTTATCGGTGTCGACCACAACATTGTGATACGGAACGCTGCTCGACATTCCCAGGGGGTCGAAGAAGGTCTCAACTGTGACATTGAGGAATGGCTTACCAAACTTCTTTTCAATAACTGCCGTCAAATAGTCGTAGCGATTCCCGCTGTATTGGTAGCGTTCTCCAGGCGTTCCCTGTGAAGTGTGACTGATAATGTGCTTAATCTTTACTGAATCATCCTTGAAATCGCTTGAGTAACGGGACATCGGCTCATCGAGGCTCAGTTTCCCCTGCTCGACAAGCTGCATGATCAGCGTCGCTCCAAATGTCTTGGTTATCGAAGCCAGGTGATAAAGCGTGTCCGGCGTCGCAGGGATTCGCCTTTCGAGATCTGCGAAACCGAACCCTTTGGCCCAGAGCACCTTTTGATTCTTGATAATGGCGGCAGACATGCCGGGGATTTTCAGAAGTGTGCGGAGCTCTTCGACCTGTTTCTCAAAACGGTCAAGGCGTTTCTTGTCCAGGCTTGAAATATTCTCGCTGCCCGCCGCCTGAGATCGCAGCGCGACCGCGTTGACAAGCAGCACCAAAGTGACGAGGCTCGTCGTCAGAGTTCTGAGGGTGTTAGACCTCATTATTTCTCTCGTTGGCGGTTTTCGGCCCGCCTCTGCCCGGAAACTGAGACGCGTTCGTCAATGTGAGTACAGTAGTCCCGTGACCAGGCAGTTTGATTTCCGTGACTTACCCCTTGATCTTCCGAAACAGTGTGGACCTTATCCGCACCGCCATCTTTTAGAACGCTAGTCCTCCCCGCTTGATGGAGATCGAACCGTTAACGTTGTTCAATCGAATACGCGGTCCGCCTGAGCCAATTTGCCCCGAAAGATTCCGGCCGACATGTTGGCCTTCTTCAACAGTTAGTCCGAAGTCATTGCTAATCTGACCATGCACGGTACTCGCCCTCACTTGCGCACTCGCACCCGATGGCACACTCAAAACAATCGAACCGTTCACCGCATTCAGATTAACGTCCTTGGATGCGGCCAGTCCCGCCGCGTTAACTTCGATGGCGCCATTAACAGATGAAAGGCTTACTTCACCGGACAGATCATTGGCTTTCACCCTTCCGTTGACCAGTGACGCACGCACATCGCCGTGAACTCCTTCGATGTCAAGCGATCCGTTAACAAGCTCGACGCCGTCGATGCGTGCTCCGCGCGGAATGGTCAGCGTGTACTCAATGCTGGCCGGGTTGTTTTCCCGACTCCAAGTGCGTCCATCGAAAGTCTGATTTCGCTCTGGGTACTTGGTCCTAATACTGAGACTGTCGGCGGTGTTGGTGACATCGATAGTAGCTTCGCTGAGCCGTTCACGGCTGTAAGCGCGCTTAACGGCGTCGATTTTCACTTCATTACGATCCCAGGCGCTGATGTGAACGTCGCCGTTAATATTCGCAATGCTTACGCGACCCGTCAGAGTCAGCGGATAAGACTGATGAAACTCTTCGGTTAGTTCGTCACCTTTCGGTTTCTGAATCGGCTCGAACGCTGCCAGCTCAGGCGCTATGGCATTGTGGTCTCGTACTACGGTAGCTTGACTGCGGGCCATTGTGACCACTGTGACTAACAACATGACGATTAATAAAGCTGGCTTTTTCATTTCATCTCCTTCTCGAATTCGGTTGTCGGTTTCTTAACAGTAGAACACCAACGCCGGACTTTTTGTGGCAAGCGAATTGAAATACGGGGCGCGACCGTTCAGCATCTATTGCTCAGGAAACCGCGCCTGGGCGATCTGGTTCATCAAATCGATCTTGCTTTGGTAGGCGGCCCGCATAGATTGTGCAGCCAGGGGGTCCTTCGGATTCTTATGGGCGATCTCGCGGGTGCTACTAATGGCGCTATCGATCATGGCAAGGTTGTATTCGTACTCAAACCGAAGTGACGGCCTGAGCGGCGCTTGGGCTTTGATGGCTTCGTTCAGTTGTGAAAAAGCTTTTCGATACTGGTCCTCCTGCCACGCCAATGACATCGCGTCAGGTTCAGAAGTCCGACGCATTCTTGATGGTTTTGGGCGCAGCAGCGCCGGCGTTCTTGACGGCCCACTGGCAACGGCCTCTCGCGGCGACTCAGGTATCGTCTGAGGTTTAGGAGCAACGACTTCTGTCGGTTTTACTTTCTCAACCGACGGCGCTGATCTTTCTTTCCTCAGGTTAACGGCGAGAAAGATACCGGCGATTAGAATTGCTGCGGCGATTGAAGCGTAGGCCACCGCTCGAAACGACGGCAACAAATTGCGAACGGCATTGACCCACGAACCATTGATGGTCGGCCCGTTCTTGACTGGCAATCCGGAAGCGCATACAGACTTGACGCGTTGGCGTAGACGTTCAGTTGGAACTGCTTCAACAAACTCGGCCGAGAGCCCTTGTGACAGAATCAGGTTTTCAACTTCAAGCGTCCGGGCCGCTTCGCCACAGGGAATACAACTGTGCAAATGTGCCGCGACATCCGCCGTTGCGTTCCCTTCCAGCTCGCCATCAAACCATGCCTGGAGCGTCCCTTCGTCAATGCACTTTCTCATCGCTTAACTCCAATCCCGGGGTAGTAGCGCACAAACTCTTTGCGCCCCCTCGCAACCAGACTGCCTACGTAATTTTCTTTCAACGAGAGGGTCTGGGCTATTTCCCGATAGGAAAGTCCCTGATGCCGCAACAGCAAACAAGTGCGCATTGGCTCTTTGATCTTGTCCAGCGCACGGCGTGCAGTTTCCACTTCCTGACGCCGTTCGTAGTCAACTTGCAGCACGGCCGGATCCGTATTTTTTTGATAGGTGGTATCGCGGGCCGTCGATCGATGTTGACCGCGCAGCGTATTACGGGCTTCGTTCAAGGTGACGCGCAACAACCACGGCCGTAATAACTCGCCATTCGGCTTGGAATCGAAATGTCGATAGAGCTTCAGGAAAACTTCCTGAGTGATCTCCTCCGCCAAAGTAGTGTCACGGACAATGCCGCGGGCGGTCGCGAAAACCGCCCGGTGATGAAGCGTAAAAACCTCATCAAAGCTCAGGCCGGTCTCCTGCGAAGAAGATTCATCCCGAATGGATTCGATTATGGTTTGAACTCCTGCGCGCATCTATATCCTAAATTGAAAACACCACCATAAACCGGTTTGTGGCAAAAATCGCGCGCTGCCGGTGAAAGTAGGGCCGGATTGGCTTACTGTTCGCATCGATCAAATGCGATATGTGAACGCAGAGGATTGAGCCGGTTATCGAAGAAGATTGCCTATTTGATCCTCTTCGAGAGGAAGGTGCTGTCGCCCTCGACGATTTTCAGCTGAGCGGTCTGCCCATCAACACCTTTGGTGAATATCAACCGGTACGGCCTGATCTTCAGAAAGAATCTCGACTCTGACTCGGCAAACAGCTCCGTTTTGGCGCCCGTGGCACTACCCATGAATAGCTTGTCACCCTCCCGCGTGATGATGAAGATCCGGTTGTTCAGCGTCTCGAATTGATATTCTCCGACATAGGTTTCGAGGATCATTGGGTCCACCCGGATGGCAATGCGCCCACTCGCCCGGCGCTGCTCGATCCACTTTGTCACGGCTGTTTGAGAATTCTTTTCGCAGTCGTATGCAAGGCCCCACAAGCCCAGGAAGCTGCACGCGAAGACATTATTAATGATGTCATCGACCATCACCTCACCTATCTGATATTGATGGTCGATAAGTGACTCGCTATTGGCGAGCATGATAACCGAGACATTTTTCTCCGGCACCTTAAGGTAGAAGGCCGTGAATCCGGTGCCCCAGTGTCCGGTATGCCAGACGAGCTTGACCCCGTGATGATTCATGACGAACCATCCTAACCCGTAAGGGAGTCGCTTGCCCGCATTCGAAATAAACGGCGTCCAGACTTTTTCCTGCGTCTCTTTCTTGATAAACATGTGCCGGTCTATCGCGATGTCGTACTTCGCCATGTCCCGGACGGTCGATAACAACCCTGCCGCGGCCCCCCTGTAATGCCTTCCCGGATAGGACGTGTGAATCATCTCTCCGGCGCCGTAATATGTATAAGGTTGCGCGAACGTCTCGAGGTTCTTCTTGTAGCGCTCCAGTCGTTCCTTGCCCAGCGACGTCATCCACTGGTCCGCATCGACCACAACGTTGTGATAAGGAACGCTATTCGTCATCTCCAAAGGATCAAGGAACGTTTCGACGACCACCTGTTCAAACTCCTTGCCGGTTTTCTTCTCGATGACGGTGGTCAGGTAGTCATAATTATTCCCGTCGTATTGGAAACGTTCGCCGGGCGTCCCGCTTGCCGTGTGGGTGACAAGGTGTTTGATCTTGACCGAATCGTCCTTGAAATCGGGCGAGTAACGGGATACCGGCTCATCGAGGCTAAGCTTCCCCTGCTCGACAAGCTGCATGATCACCATCGCCCCGAATGTCTTGGTTATCGAGGCCAGGTGAAAGAGCGTATCCGGGGTGACGGGGATTCGCTTTTCGAGATCTGCGAAACCGAACCCTTTCGCCCATAGCACCTTTTGATTTTTGATTATGGCGGCAGACATGCCGGGGACTTTCAGGTGAGTGCGGAGCTCTTCGACCTGCTTCTCAAAACGGTCAAGGCGTTTCTTATCCAGGCTTGAAAGATTTGTCCTGCTCGGCGTCTGAGATCGTAGCTCGCCGGCGTTGCCAAGCAGCACCAAAATGACGAGGCACTTCGCCAGAGTTTTGAATGTGTTAGACATCATCATTTCTCTCGTGGCTAGCATCCGCGTAGTCCTCCCGGAGCGCCCGCATCTTGCGTGCGCTCCCTCCCGTTTCATCTCAGTTGGTAGTCGGATTTGAATAAACTTTCACGCACTGCCAACGCCCGTCTCGCTTCACCCAGACATCCATGTACAAGTACCGGTTCTCGTAAGGCTGTCCGCGATTCTTCCCTTTTACTGTGCTAATCGCTGTCACTACAGCAGCAGCTCCGTAAATTTGCACCTCTATATTTTCGCTGACCGCGGATTCCACATACGTTTCAGTCGATTTTGATTTGACGAAATCCAGGTAAGCCGCCCGGCGAACTCCGCCGACAAAGGTGAACTCGGCAGCCAGCAATCGATCGAGAGTTGTGGCGTCGCCTTTCACTGTGGCTTCATCCCAGGCGCGCACCAATTCACGAAGCTTCGCGATCTCTACGGGGTCTCCGAGATCCTTTTGGTCTTTCGAAGTGTCGCGCTTATGCGCCTTCCCGCCTTTGATCACGTATTCGATCCGGGTTGTGTTGCGAATGTCGGTGGACGGATCGGCGCTGAGGATTACGAGGTCAGCGATCTTCCCGGTCGCAATCGTTCCATATGAATCAGCAATTCCCAGGACCTGGGCGCCGTTGCGAGTGGCCGTGGTGATCGCTTCGAGCGGCGTGAGGCCTACCTTGTTCACCAACAGTTCCATCTCGCTGTGTAGATTGGGAAAGTCGCGCGTCGCCGGGCTTTCGAACACGTCGGTTCCGGCGACGATTGGGATTTTCCGAATGTGGGCCCGGAGGGTGAACAAGTAAGTCCACTCAAGCATTTGTTTTGGATCGCGAAAGATGTCGCCCGGCTTGCCATTACCGAGTCGAGCGGTAACTACGAGAGTCGGGTCGAGATAAGTACGCTTCTGGAGCATCAAGGCCAGGAGATCGCTGATCTCCTTCCGCTCGATCCCCGTCGAGTAATCAAGCATCGGGTAACTGCCGGCGTATCGCTCAGGCACTTTGGCCATCGTTTCCGGAATCACCAGGTTGCTGTGAGAGATGACGTCGACGCCGGCGCGAACTGCGTCGCTCGGTCTGCCAGGGTAAATCGACGCGTGGCTCCAAACCTTCAGGCCCTGCCGGTGAGCTTCGGTGGTAATCTTCGCCACAATTTCCGGTGACAGATCAGTATAGATTTTTATTCCCGTCGCCCCCGTCGCTTTCGCTTCGCTGACGGCCTTAGCGATGTCTGTTTCCGGCGTAATCGCTCTGGCCCAGGGTGCCTCACCGCGTTTGAGTCCGCGCGAAACTTGATCGACGCGCCGATCGCCCGACAGATGAGACGCACCGGCCATCAAAGCAGAGAAATAGACGCGTGGAGACTGAACGTTGCCGTCCGCCGCCAGTTTTGCCAGTTCCGCCAGCGCGACCGCGTCCCCCGCCAGGTCACGGACGGTAGTGATTCCGCCCATGAGAGCGAATCGCCGCAACTCTTCCTCGGCTTCCTTGCTGCGCAAGCCAATCATGAAGTGATAGTGCGAATCGATCAGGCCCGGGATAACGAAATGACCCTTGAGATTCATCGTGGTGGCGCCGCGCGGCAACGGTTTCGTGCCCGTAGGAAAGATATCCGCGATACGCTCGCCGGAAATTACGATCGTCCTGTCAGCCTGTGGCGGACCGCCGTTCCCATCAATCAGCGTCACATGTGTGAGGGCAAGTAGCGGACTTTCCTGGGCCGTAGCCTGGCCCGGTAACGAGAGAACCAGAATCAGCAGAACACGCAAAACACGAATTGTAAGAACGTTCATTAAAGAAACTCCCATCGTTCAATCAGGCCCGTCCCGACTGCAGTCTGCACAATCAGCGAGTGCCTGTCTTGAACTATCCTAACGCCCTGGAATGGAATTAGTGTGCGGTGAGGGCCGAACGGTATTCGGAGGGTGTCATGCCTACGAAGCGTTTAAAGGTGCGGCAAAAATGGCTCTGGTCTGAGAACCCAGTCCCAGCTGCGATCGCCGCCAGCGGTTCTTCGGGATTGTGTAGTTGATGACAAGCGCGCTCAATGCGCAACTGGCGGACGTACTCGCCAATGGTGCACCGTTTGAATCGTCGGAACTCACGGGCGAGATGAACTGGATGCACACCTGCACTCATCGCAACTTCAGATATGGTTAGCCGTTCGGCGAATCTCTCTCGCAGCATCTCAACCGCGCGCTCGAGCCACTGCGGAGCCTGCTTGTCTCGTGAGCTTTCCCGATGACGCGAGACTTCAGCCAGCAGCTCGAGCGTCAACCCTTCAATCGCAAGCGGTGAAGCGTTGTCGAGCTCTCGGAACTCACGGTAGAGCTTCATCATCAGCCCCGACAGCAAACCGCCATGGCAGTGAATTGAGTTCTCGAGTTTGAGGGAGTATTCCCGCGCACGGTCCAGCCACTTCCGGTCGACGTCGATACTAAAAGCGCGCGTGTCTGTTAAAGAAAAGTCCAATGTGTGGCATTGGTAAGAAGGAAGGTACTGGACACTAAAAGCCTCGTAATGCCGGACCCGGCCCGCAAATAATTCGCGGCAGGTGCCCTTCAAGGCGATACAAAATACGGCGTATTCATGTGAGTGGTTGGGCACCTTGGTGTTCGCGAAATAGATGCCATCTGTGAGACGGAGGCCGGATACACCCCGCTCACTCAACAGGCGCCCACCGGAAAAACTCTTCTGTAAGTTCTCCATATCACCGCCCCAGCCATTCGCCGTTGTAGATCACTTCAGCGCGTCCGGTCAGCACAACCTCGCCGTCATCCCGCCATTCGATGGGTAAGATGCCGCCGGGCGCGTGTACGTCTACGGCCCGGTCAGTTTTATCGTTGATTACCGACGCCAGCATAGCGGCGCACGAGCACGTGCCGGAACTTTCCGTTTCGCCGACGCCGCGCTCCCAGATGCGTTCTTCGATGTTGGCGCGGTCACGTACTCTAACGAATATCACGTTGGTCCGTTCCGGAAATTGCGGATGGTTCTCGATCAGTGGTCCCAACCGGCGCCAATCAATCTCGTCGAAGCTATTGACGAAGACACAACAGTTCGGGTTGCCCATTTGCAGCGCGGTGACGTTCAGCGTTTCGTCACCGACGGTGAGCGGATAATCAATTACCTTCTCCAACGGTTCGTCCGTGGTCATGGGAATCGAAGTTGAATCGAATTTCGGCTGGCCGAGTTCCGATCGAAAGGTAAAGGCCCCGCCGGAATGTTCGAGTAAGTAGTAACGCTTGATTCCATTCCGCGATTGCAGACGCAGCTCTTCGGCTGACCAGAGCTTGTGATGGTGCAGGTACGCGGCCGCGCAGCGCGTGCCGTTGCCGGACATACCGGCTTCGCTGCCGTCGGGATTGAAGATGCGAACCGTAAAGTCGGAGTTGGTTTCGGATGAGCGCGCAACCACGGCAATCCCGTCGCCGCCGGCGCCGTAATGTCGATCACAGATCCGGTGCGCAAAGCTGCCCAGGTCAGTGACGTCCGCCAACTGATCAGCTTCGAAAACTAAGTAGTCGTTGCCGAAACCGTGGAATTTTGTGAAACGAGGCATGTTTTGGAGCGCGCCGGCAGAACGAAGCGGCGACGGCGCTTTCGATATCCTATTCGTGAACAATCCAAAGCGGCGTCGCGCTACGCTTGCCGCCGCACTCCAAATTATGGAGGCGACGCGCCAAAGGCCTTGCGGAACTTCTGCGTCAGCATCGGTTCAATGCCTAACAGACGCACGTAAACGGTGAGTTGCCCGCGATGATACATCTCATGCGCAATCGCAAATGACATGAAGCCCAGCTTCGTCATCTCCTGGCCGTCGAAACGTTTCATCGTGTTCTTCATTTCGTCAGCATGCTCGCGCAAGTGTTTTTCACAATCGTCCATCGCCGTCTGCAACATCTGAATAATTGCTTCTTTGTCGTTCACGGTGCGTACGTCGGGCGCGTAGTCTTTGACGTTCTCCGCAAACGATTTCCGCAAAAGGTTCGTGTCAGGCCGGCAGGCTTCGCCAACGAGAAACTTTTGGGACTCGACCAAATGCTGAAGCAGTTCGGCGACCGACCGCATGCCGTCGGCGGCGCGGAACGAGAACTGGTCAGCGGGAATCTGGGAAACTTCGTCGATCAAGCCGGCGCGAACTTCACGCCAACCGCCGATGATTGGCTCAACTGACATTGTTGGTTTCTCCTTCCGGGTTTTCTTGAATCCGCCGCGACATATGAACGACGGCTACCACCTCGATCTTGTTCGGGCGAACATGATAGATAATTCGATACGGTCGTTGGAATAACTCGCGGAGCTGGCCGACATTGAATTCCGGAACTACTCGCCCGGACAGTGGAAAGGTGGCAATTTGCTCGGAGCGATGTGTAATCCTGTCCACCATGCGACGCGCGAACTCTGGTGAACTCTGCGCTATGTAGTCGTGTATGGCACGCAGACTTTGCTTCGCTGTGTCACTCCAGACAACGTCACGTGGGGAGTCCAAATTCTTCTCTTACTTTCTTGACGTCAGTCACACGGCCTGCCTCCGCATCAGCGAGGCCCTTCTCGACCGCCTCCCGGACATAAATCTGATACATGAGATCCTCCCAAGTCGAGTCATCCGGTAATGAATCGACTAGTCGGCGTGCTTCTTCTTTGATGTTTGCACTCATATGGTCATTTCCCTTCGGGATTAATTAAATCAGCTTCACCAGCGGCGCGCAATCGTTGTGCGCTCACTGTGTTTTGCCGTCAAACGACGCCAGCAGAACTGCGATCGCGTCGATCGAATCACGGCGCAACGCTGATGCGTCAGGATAGTTGTTCAGCATCATTGAGAACACGAGGCGCTCGCCTGAGGCCGTCGTGACGTAGCCTCCTAACGACGCGACGGAACTCAAGCTCCCGGTCTTGGCGCGCACGTTCTTCTCGGCGGGCGTTCCCTTCATGCGATTGCGCAGCGTGCCATCAACGCCGGCGATCGGCAGCGCATCGCGAAATTGCGTGAAGTACCGATGCTTTGTCATGAACGTCAGCAATTGCACCGTCGCATCCGCCATGATCATGTCGCTGCGCGACAGGCCCGAGCCATCGTCAAGATTCAGTTGGCTCTCGCTGACACCGGCTTGCTTTAGAAAATCACGCACGGCGGCCAATCCGGCGTCTTCGTCAGTCTGACTCGCCCGGCGAGTCTCGTCGGGCGGCGGCGCACTCTTTCGCATCTTCCCAAGCGTGCGCAGAATTAATTCCGTATAGAGATTCTGGCTCGGTTTCAGGGTATGCGCGGCAATCTGATTGAAAGGAGCCGACGGCAGGCTGGCGATTTCGATTGGGACCAGCGCCGGGGACATTTTGCTCGCGTCGTTAATCGCGGCAGCATACTGAATGATGCTGCCACCCGACCGCGCATTGACCGTTCGCAGACGCCCATCAATTTTCACGCCACGTTTGACCAGCGCATCACGCAGCATCGCGACGAATGCAAGCGCCGGATCCGGAATCGCTACAGCCCCGGTATAGCCATCATCACCGACGGGCAGCGTGCCGGAAATTTCGAGCGTGTTCGCGCCTACCCCGCGATGAATCCGCAAATCACTCTTGGCGCCTTTGGCAGTCGTTGTCGCTCGGTTGACGATCGTCATAAACGATGTCGCCGGAGGTCCACTGGTGATGGAGACCGCCGCGCCGGGTTTGCTGCCCGGCCGCACCGTTAAGTCGATAGCATTATCGTTTACGGTGAGCGCGCTGACTGGCGCGCCGTACGACCATTGCAAATCCTGCCAAGTCCATCCGCTGCCGAAGCTGTCACCGTCAAAATAGCTTTCGTCGCCGACCAGGTCGCCTTTGACTCGTTTCACGCCCGCCGCGACAATCCGATCGGCAAGCGCGTTGATACCCTTGAAATAATCACCGTCGTTGAAACGCGCGGCGATTGAAGGATCGCCGCGACCATAGATAATCAGATCGCCCTTTATCTTTCCCTCGTCATCCAGCTTATCTTTGGCGTAAACGGACGTTATAAAGCGATGGTCCGGAGTCAATTTATCGAAGGCTGTCGCGACCGTATAAATTTTCATATTCGACGCGGGCCGCACGAACTTGTGAGAGTCCTGTTCGAAAATCACCGTGCCGGTATCGAGCGAAACGATCTTCACGGCGAAGAAGCCAGCCTCTAAGGCCGGCTGGCGCACAATCTGCTCAATCTGAGTCCGTAATTCAGTGAGCGTTTGCGCCGAGCTGGTCTCGACCGGAAATTCGCGTGTCGTAACCGCAGTAGTGCGCGGGCGCTGCGACTCCTGACCGACGGCCAGCCGCATCGTGGGGGCGACAAATAGAAAAGCGATTAAGAGTAGTGCTGTGCGTCGAAACATCATGATCCAATTGAATCCAAAACTTCGTCCATGGTTGCCGTCGCGGGGTTTAGTTCACGCGAAGTCTTTGGCCCGTTGGAGGGCGAGGCCGACGGTTTTGGCGTCGGAACTGTGGCGACCCGGCGATCGCGTTGCGATGAAGGTGACGGTCCCGCAGCAACAACCAACGCCAAAGAATGGCTGAGAAGAGCGCAGAAGACGAAAAAGCCGCGCCCAAGTGAACGCGGCTCTTCTGCCTGTTAGCTTTCATGAATGATTAGCCTAACACGAGGTGAACAAGCGTACCAGCGATGATGATACCCGCCATCATCAGCAACCACAGTCTGAAGCTGAGACGCCCGCCGTACCAATGTCGGATAATTGGGAAAACGAGCAGCATGGCTGGAACCAATCCGATGCCGACCGCAGCGAATTGAGAGAGCCCGAAGTATCTGCCTAGGAAAATACCTAAGAACTCCGCGGCAGCAGCTGCAATCAACAGGCCCACAATTCTGGTACTACGCATGATTTCCTCCTATTGCCAGATTGTTCCCCAGGTGCAGCCAACCATGGCCCCTCCGCAACCGACCGCAAAACATGGACCGGCCAACAGTTCAGCGTTCCATATATTGACGCCGACACAGACAATCCCGGCTCCCGCGCACCACGCGAACGAGCATCGCGCCCAGGCACGTATACGCGCCCGCCGGGATTGCACAAGACTAGCTTTCACAAACTCGGGCCGATTGTGAGAACCTGACTTGCTCACATACATGTAGTCCGTCGGCTGCTGTTCCCTAGTGGTGCCCCAGTTATAATCGGTGTACATTCCCGGCTCGTTAATCGGAGCCTGGACTTCGCCTCCAAACACAGGCGCTTCGTAGACCTCGTCCCACAAATAAGTATTCGGATCTGGCATTGTCAGAATACTTTCAGCCACGTATTGCTCAAGCAGACTGCCGTATTCGTCGTAGCGATTGGCGATTACTGTTCCTTGCCATTCGCCTGCAACACTGTACGCGGGAACGAAGATGATTTCCACGTTACCGTCGCTAATAGTTTGTGGCGCAAAACTCGTGGTGAAACTCGCCATTTGGAACAGCGAGTTGTGCTTGTTTGACGCTGTTGTAGTCTTTGAGGGAGGAGTTGAGCCTACGATGGCGAAAGCATCGTCGATCTTCGGTGTCTGTCCCTTCTTGTCAAAGTATTTGAGAGCGGCACGCACGTTTTCGCTACTCTCTTTGAGCTTGCGAACTTTGGCCGCCACTTCAGGCCCTTTCTTGATCTTAAAGTCCTTTATGCCTTTGCCTGGTTCTCCCAAGCTTGCTTCCGCAGCACGGGGGAACATTGGTATTGCCAAGCCAAAAGTTGCGGCCATGAGTACCGCAATCGTTGCAAAGCGAACTAAGTTTTTCATTGCGAAATCTCCTTTGTGGTTGAGACCCCGCCGCATTTTGCGTTAAGATGACTGCTGTCAGGCAATGCCACCTCTGCTTAGCATTTTGCGGCAGGGTTGTGTTGATTGATTAAGCCTCGTTGCCACCTAGCCGTGGTAGCGGGGCTTCCTTTTTGGCACTCTTTTGGCACTCTTAGGCCAAAATCGTCCGGCTCAAAGCAGACTTCGCGACAGGCAGATTCTCACCTACTGTGCAAACTACAAGGACCGGGGAGCGTACTTCAAAAACTTACTTACTCCTGTAAATCAGTTGTATTAGGAATTGCCATTTAGGCGGTGGACCCTCATGGCTCACTGTCGGAATTTGGCATTTTGCATATCCGCTTAAATCCTGCCAAGCGCGCGGAAAGGTGTAAATCCACCCGTCACTTAGGAGCGAATCGAGACAACCAAAATCGGAACCAGCCTGAGACGTGATTAAGCGACGGAAGGTTGCCAATCTTCAGGTAACCGAGTCGAGGATTTCTTCCATCGTGGCAGTAGCCGTGCCAAGTTTTCCCACCACGATTCCGGCCGCGTAGTTTGCGAGCAACGCAGCTTCAATTAATGAGCCGCCGCCCGCCAGCGCCGCCGCCAAAGTCGCGATAACCGTGTCTCCCGCTCCCGTGACGTCGTAAACTTCGCGCGCCGTCGTCTCAACATTAACGGGTTCATTGTCTTTCTCGAAAAGAACCATGCCGCGATCGCCGCGCGTAATCAGGACCGCGTCGCAAGCCAGACGCTCGCGAATTTTGTGGGCAGCAGTTTGCAGCGCGCCATCCGAATCTTCCTCGGTATTTGTGAGCCGCAACGCCTCGTGATGATTTGGCGTGACCAGCGTCGCCGGGCGGTAAGAATCGAAGTTGCGAATCTTTGGATCGACGAGCACCGGCATTTTTTCGTAAGCCGCGGTCAGGACTTCGCGCAGTACGCGCGGCGTAAGCACACCCTTGTCGTAATCAGACACAATCAGCGCGTGCGCGTTCGCAAGTGCCGCGCGCGCCGCGCTAATGATTCGCGTTTCGGTATCCGGATCGACTGGGGTGCGGTTCTCTCGGTCGGCACGCACCACCATCTGATGATGCGCGATGATGCGCGTCTTGATCGTCGTCGGACGCCCGTCGGCAGAAACCAGAAACTCGTCACGGTGCAGATTGCTCTTCTCTTTTACTGATAGTCGAATGCGATCTCCCGCGTAGTCGTTGCCGATAACGCCAATCACACACGCGTTGGCGCCGAGCGCCAGCAGATTCGCCAGCACATTTGCCGCGCCGCCGAGATGCGTTGACTCGCGCTTGACGTCCACCACGGGCACCGGCGCCTCGGGAGAAATGCGCGAAACGTCGCCCCAGACGAACTCGTCAAGCATGACGTCGCCGAGCACGACCACGTTTCGCCCGCCCATCTGCTGCGCGATTTCCTGCACGCGTTGTTTAGATAATGAACTCACAGTTGCTGAAATTCAGTCTGCTTAATGACCCGATCGATCGCCGAGATTACGCGCTCAACCGGCACACGCAGGATGCATTCTGGCTTTTCAAATTCGCCACAGAAATAGCCGGGACACGGTTGACACTGAAGTTCTTCAAAGACAATTTCATTCGGCTTCGTGGTCCAGGGTCGCCAGTGATTTCGGTTTGAAGAGCCAAAAATAACGACGCACGGCGCGCCCGCCGCCGCGGCGATGTGCGCAATTCCGCTGTCATTGCCGACGAAGAGCCGCGCGCGCGACGCGAGCGCGGTGACCTCCGGTAGCGAAAGATCGTGTAGCGAAATGGTTGACGAAGTTTGCGAGTGAAGCGCATCCGCTACGCCTTTTTCATTCGGGGCAACGACGACAATCGGATTCAGATTACGTTTGCTCAAGTCTTCCGCGACGCGAGCAAAGTTTTCCGTTGCCCACTGCTTTGTCGCAAACGCCGCGGTCGGGTGAATCAGGGCAAACGGTTCTCCTCGATCAAAACCTTCGAAGCCGGCGATGCGAAGTTTTTCTGACGCGGATCGCAACGCAGATTCTGTCACCGCCAGGCGCGTCGGCGGACGATCCGTGACCGGGACGCCGGTCCAACCAATTAACGCCAATTGTTGCTCGACCGAATGCAGCGTCGGTCTTTGCCAGATTTGCAGAGGCGATGGTGCGACGTGATTGTGCAGACGAGCGTACTGATAGTTTTCGAAACCGACGCGATGCTTTGCGCCGGTGGCGCGGGTCAGGAAGGTCGCCGTCGTGCCGCCGTGCAAGTTGTAAACGACATCGTAGTGCGCGGTGCGCAGCTCGCGGGCGATTCGCGCGCGGGCAGATGTGCTCTCTTTCGGAATCACGATTATGCGATCGATCACGTCCAGACCGTCAAAGACCGGGGCCACCCAATCTTCCAACAGCACGTCGATTTGCGAATGAGGTAAGAATCTTCGCAGGGCGAACAATGTAGGGGTCGTGAGCACGGTGTCGCCGATTGATCTAAGGCGAATCACCAGGACGCGTTTCACTTCCGACCAATCCCAGCGTGCGGCCGCGAGCGGTTGCGGTTCCGAGGTCTCCTGATCCGCGAAAGCCAGGTGGCGAACGCTCGGTGAAGCTTCAATTATTTCCCGCAGGCTGTTCATCGGTACGCACGCCTCTGGCGTGCTGCTCTGTGAATTCGGCGAAGGCACGCCGGAGGCGTGCGTACCTACTCATCCTCGATGGTCGCTTCGTCGATCAGCATCACCGGAATGTCGTCGCGAATCGGATAGACGCGCCGGCACGAAACACACTTCAATCCGCTGCCGTCAGGCCTCAACTCGACCTTTGCATGACACGCCGGGCAAACCAGAATTTCGAGCAACTGTTCGCTGATTGCCATACTCAAAACCTCAGAAGTCTTGTTCGCATGAGAAGGCAGCAAGCTTAGCAGTATTGCCCGAATAGTTGTAGCGGCTGTAGTACAATGCGACCCGACGTTTGCCATGTCGATGATTAACGAAAAATTTGGTTCGCGAGTGACCAGCGCCTGGAACGATTTGCGCCCGCAAACCCGCATCCTGCTTGAGCGCGCGTGGCAATCGACGCCGCCTGCACCGGTCGAACAGTCCCGCGCGTACGATCCGCGGGCCGACCGCGAGCTAAGCAAACTTTTGGCGGCGCTTGATGAGCGCACTCAGCGCAAAGACGCCGGAGCCGAGGACGAGTCCGCGCGTCAGGCGCGGCGGCTGGCGGATACATGCGTGCAGATGCTGACGCAACAGACGCAGTCCGCCGAAGTTTTCGGGCAACTGATTCAACGGGCGCACGAGCGGCAGCAGTTTGCGCGGCTGGATGAGCTCGCGAATGCGATGGCGTTGCGACTCGCGCCCAGCGAGTTGTGCGACATGGCGCGCTCTCAAAACGTCGTGGTGCGTGCGCTGGCGAATGAAGTGTTGACGCAGGCGCCGCCGTCACTGTTGCGCGCACTGCTTCACGATCCGATCGATGCGGATGTGGCGCGCTCAGTGCTCGAGCGACAAGCCCACGAATTCGGATTGGAAGAAGCGAAACGAACGCTGCGGGAAATCGACGAGTTCGGCGGTTAGAAGGTCCGTAAAGCCGCGGGGCACACTTCCACGTACACTTTCCAATTCAAACTTTAGTTACGAATGAATCTTATTCTGGCTGGCCTTTGCAGTTCGGCCCAAACAGAGCGGGAATCTTCTGACTAATCACCGGATACTTCGGTGCCTCGTCAATGTTGATCTGCAACCACTCGGCATAATTTTCCGGAAGACTGCTGTCGGCGAAGATGGCTTCGACGGGACACTCGGGCACGCACGCGTCACAATCGATGCAGGTGTCGGCGTTGATATAAAGACGATCTGTTAATTCGTGAAAAGCTTCGACCGGACAAACCGCAGCGCAATCGGTGTACTTGCAATCAACACACGGTTCAGCAACAACGTACGTCATTCAGGGATGACTCCTTTCAACAAGTGCAATTGTTTATGATCTATCGCGATGAATGTCAACTGAAAATATTTGGAGTGCGGCGGCAAGCGTAGCGCGACGCCGCTTTGGATCTTGTATGCTGTCCACATTCGGATCAAAAGCGCCGTCGTCACTTCGTTCTGCCGGCACACTCCAAATCACCCCGGCACGTACGTAAACCAAAAATAGATTGCCTGCGCAACGCCGATCCAAAATCCGATGATGGCGCCGAACATTTCGATCGTCTTCAAATGCTGCTGGGCCACCATCAGCACTAACTCTTCCAACTTGTCGAGCGGATAGTCGGAAACTTTTTTCCGCACTAAACCCCCGACGTCGAATTCTGCGATTGCCGCGGGCAAACGTTCGCGCGCGGCCGCGGTGATCTTTTCCGTGAGCGCGACGCTCGCCTTTTCAATCGCGCCTTCAGGCATGTGATCCGCCAGCCGGCCAATCGGCGAAACCAAAAACCGCTCAATCTGCGAACTTAGAATTGCGTTGATTGTCCGCGCAGTGTCATCTCGCGCCAGCACGGTCAGCAAGCTGCCAGTCAGGAACTTCTTCACGCGTGGCGCCGACTCCGGATTCAGCGTCTCGAGCAGTTCACGCAATGTTTGCGGCCGCAAACGCGCGACTGCGTCCGTCAGATAAGTCGAAACCGATCGCGCCAGTTCCGGACTGCGGGCCATGGCTACAAATCTGGCGCCTGCTTCGCGGCGAATGGCCTCAAATCGCTCGGAAGAAACCTGGCCCACCAATTCACTCAAAGGCCGGGTCATGAAGTTATCGATCGTGGTGTTGATGAACACTGTGGCTTCGTTCGCGAACGCCGGCCCGCGCAGATATTCATCAACGCGCCGCGGCATAGTCGCGTGAACCAGGTCATCAACTTCGTGGTAGATACGCTCACGCGAGATGAAAATCTTTTTCAGGAAGGAAAGGTCGCGGTAGTAATCATCAACTTCACGTTTAATTAGTCCGCCGATCTGATTACGGGTGGTGGGACTGGTGACAATCTCAGCCAACTGGTCCGCAATTGGTCCGACCTGTTGTGTAACGCGATCTTTGATGAGCGCAACAGTTTCCGGCGTGAACATCTCAGCCAGCGACGCTTGCGTGCCGGCGAGATCGCCAAGTCGTTCGCTCACGAACGAACTGACATTTGCTTCGAACCGTTCGTCGTTGACGAGATCGGTAAATCGCCCTTCCGCAAACCCAAGAATTTGCGTGAAGGTCTCTTCGCTGACGGTGTCGTTCAGGCGCCGTTCCAACAGACTATCGACCTGACGATCGACAAAGTGTTCGATCGCCTCAGCCGTCTGCCCGCTCTTCAGCACCGAGGCGATGTGTTCCGCGAGCCGGTACTGCAACGCGGAAATCGTGTCGAGCACCGGGGCACGCGCGCCAGTGGGCAGCGCTTCTATCAGCGACGGATAGGCGGTCGAAAGCAGGTCGGTCGTATACGAGTTAACGAAGCCTTCTACTCTGCGTTCAAAGAAGCCCGTTTCGAACAGCGCCTGGAAAACGGTTTCCTGGGAAACGAGTTCGTTCCCGACCGCGTTCCCGATTGATTGCGCCAGACGCTCCCGATGACGCGGGATCATTCCCTGCGGCCAAATCGTGATGCCGAAAAGCTTCACCGGCTTGTACGGGTGAAACAGCATCCAGATCGCCAGCCACGCCGCGCCATAGCCGTGCAGCGTCGCAACGACGATGATGCCGATGCTAACTAGGATTTTGCCGGTGGTTAGATCGATGACGGTTTCCTTTACGCGGACTCTCTACAGCTTAATGAATCGACCAGCCTGCAGAGCAGGCGGCAGCATAAAGCCTGGGCGTAAGCCCCAGGAAAGGTACCAAGTAAACCAACAGCCCGCGAAGCGGGCGGCAGCCGATAACTCCGCAAGCAAATACTCATAGGCTGTCGCCCGCTTCGCGGGCTTTGGATTCGATTTACTCTCGCCCCGGGGTTCCGCTTCGCTCCACCCCAGGGCGGGGTCCCCAGCCGAGCAGCTCGGTTGGGGTGCTAGACTTTACGCCGTCGCCTGCTCCGCAGGCTCTCAAATCAGACGCCTCATTTACGCGCAAGAAACTTCTTCGCATCCTGGAGTTCAGTACGGCTGCCATCGCCACGTTCGCCAAGCGCGGTCAGTTTAGCGTAAAAGTTCCTGGCTTTGTTTCGGTCGCCGGCACTTTCGGCGGCCTTTGCAGCTCCATACAGTCCATTGAACCGATTTGGCAAAAGGAGCAACGAAGCTTCGAACTCTTTTAGCGCTTGTTCAGGCTCACGCAGTTCCAGCAGCAACTCTCCCAACAACTCACGCGCCGGGAGGACCGCGCCCGGCGTCACCGGATGTTTTTCAGTTGTATCTTCCAAATCCGCGGCGGCGCGCATCAGCTTTAAAGCTTCGTCGCGTTTTCCTTCGGCATGGGCGAGCCATGCGGACGCGGCGAGACGCTGAATCTCGACCTGCGTAGCCCAATAAACTTCTTTCGCTTCCGCGAGCGATTTCTGCACGGCCGTTAGTCGTTCAATGTCCGTGCTCGCGGCCGCCTTGTCGCCACTTCTTGAGGCGCCCAAGCTCCTGGCGAAATACACATTTGCTTCCGCGTACGCAAACTTGTTCCAGGGGAAACTTTCCACCGGCACTTTTAACGCCGCGGCTTCCGCCCATTGGCGTCGTTCAAGGGTGTAACGCGCAGGTATTGCTGCCAGCGCGTATGCCACCTGGAAAATCTGCGCATCAACGGTGCGCATCGCATAAACCGCATCGTTCAATTCCTTCGCCTTGCCATCCTGCGCCGTTTGCAGGTAGGCATAAGCAAGGTAATCAATGGCGTGAATTTCGTCTTTCGCGGACGCGTGTTTTCTGCCGGCCGCGGCCGAGGCGAGGTTTGATTCAATCGATTCCGGCCACAGCCCGAGCCTGATGAAAATATGCGACGGCATGTGCAGCGCATGCGGAGAATCAGGCGCAATCTTTGAGTAACTTCGCGCCGCCGCCAGCGCCAGATCGGCAAGCGCCGGATAATCAAAACTGTGGATTATGTAATGAGCAACGCCCGGATGGTTCGGCTCAGCCGCGAGCACTTTATTCAATATCCCGGCGGCCTTCTTCTGGTTCGCGTAAGTCTTATCAGTAGGCAGCGCAGTTCCCAGCAGCGCCAGTGAGTAGAAGATCCCGGCCTCGCGGTCGTTGGGATAGCGAAGGTGCAGTTGCTCCATCGCTTTTTCATACGCGAGCGAACGCGTTCGGTGATCCAATTTGTCGGAATCTTTGTAGTAGGTTGCTATTGCGGCGATGTAATCCTTCTCTCTTTGCGTGCCGGCGCTAACCAGGCCGGCGTTCTCAGCGGCGGCAATTCCGGTCTGCAACTCCACTTTGGTAGGTGGCTGCCAGACCGGGTGATACCAACTCATCGCCACACCCCAGTGTCCAATGCCGCATTTAGGATCGGTTTTGACCACATCAGCGAAGCCCTTTTCGGCTTCGTCGTACCAAAACGAGTGCAGAAGCGCCACGGCGCGATTGAACTTCTGCTGCGCCGATTTGCTGCACGACGTGGCAAAGTTGACCCGTCCAAGTTTTTCGCTGAGTTCGTGCTTGTGTGGATGCGTTTCCTGCGCGAAGCCCGAAACGCTACCGATCAGCACTGCGAGAGTTGCGGGAACTACTAATCTAATGAGTCTCATAAACACCTCCCTCATTTTCCAACTAAGGGGTAGTTGGGTCGACTACAAATGAGACTTAACGGGCTTCGTAGACTATCTCACCATTAATCACGGTCATCACGCAACGCGTCTTGAGGATTTCGGCTTCGGGAATCTTCATGATGTCAGCCGATAGGATTGTTAAATCGGCGAGTTTGCCGACTTCGATCGAGCCGCGAAGTTTTTCTTCGAAGGCCGCAAACGCGGGCCAAATCGTAAACATCTTCAAGGCCTGTTCGCGCGTGACCTTTTCTTCGGGATGCCAGCCGTCGCCTGAAAAGCCGCGAATGTCTTTGCGTGCGACGGCGGCGTAGAACTCGATCATCGGCTCGCCACGTTCGACCGGGGCGTCAGAGCCACCGGCGATAATCGCGCCCGATTTGATTAGAGTTTGCCAGGCGTAAGCGCCCGCGGTGCGCGCAATCCCGATGCGACTGGGAACAAAGTGAAGATCACCGATGGCGTGCGAAGGCTGCATTGACGGAATGATTCCGAGTTTGGCGAAGCGCGGAAGATCCGCCGGGTTAACGATCTGAGTGTGCTCGTCGCGCCAACGCGGATCGCGAAACCTACGGCTCTGAGCCGGCACGGTTTTCAAAGCTCGTTCGTACTCGTCGAGGATGAAACGATTTGCCCAGTCCCCAATCGCGTGCGTCTCAACCTGAATTCCCGCGCGCAGAGCCTCTTCGAGCATCGGCCGCAGCTCTTCCACTTTCACGCGCAGGATGCCTTTGTTGCCGGGATCGTCACTGTAAGGTTCAAGCAACGCCGCCCCACGCGAACCTAGCGC
The DNA here is from genome assembly GCA_049273695.1 of Pyrinomonadaceae bacterium. Lineage (GTDB taxonomy): Bacteria > Acidobacteriota > Blastocatellia > Pyrinomonadales > Pyrinomonadaceae > UBA11740. The sequence goes on along the minus strand of JBASRE010000044.1, from coordinate 10,925 downwards.
GCCATCTGAAACCACTTTGATTGTTCGGAAAGTGAAGCGATTGTCGAACGCGCCAATCGTTGGCCCTTCTTTCAACAGACGCTGTGCGTCGGCGGTTGGTCCGTGCACTGCTTTGTAAAGGCGAATCTTCAGCTTGCCTTCGCCGTAAAGTTTCTTGAAAAGATCGACTTCGCGATAGCTGCCGCCGGCGTCGTGAATCTGCGTCCAGCCAAGTTCGATGCTGCGCTTGTTCGCGAGCACCATCGCTTCTTCGGCGCTGCCTTCGCCCCGCGGTGGAAAGTGCCGTGACACGAGGCCCTGCGCGGTGTCGATCAGCATGCCGGTCGGTTCGCCGGTCTGCTTATCTTTCAGGACTTGTCCCCCGAAAGGATCCGGCGTGTCTTTCGTTACGCCCGCGATCTTTATGGCGGCGCTGTTTGCGACTGACGCGTGGCCATCAGCGCGCGTGAGATACACCGGATTGTTCGGCGCGACTTTGTCGAGATCGGCGCGTGTCGGAAACACCGGCGGCTTCCAGAACGTCTCGATCCAACCGCGGCCGGTGACCCACTCGTTGGGCTTCGCTTGATCGACGCGTTCTTTAACTTTGGCGAGAAATTCTTCCAAAGTCGTGATGCCTTCGAGGTTCAAAGTCATCTCGCGCTGACCGACGCCGGTGAAGTGGGCATGCGCGTCAGCAAGTCCGGGAACGACAGTGGCGCCGCGCAGATCGACTACGCGCGTGTTCTTTCCCTGAAATCTCTTCGCCGCCGCATTGGTGCCGACGAACACAATCCGATCGCCCCTCACGGCAATCGCTTGCGCGTGTGGGCGTTTATTGTTGACCGTGTAAACGTTGCCGTTAGTAAAAACCAGGTCCGCTGTTTGCGACGGCTGAACACTCGCCGGCGCCGAAGCGAAAAGGAATACAGCAAGAACCGCGAATAGGGTTTTCATGTGGGCCTCTCAGGCGTTCCGTGAATCGCGACCGCCGATTTTTATATCACAGTGTTACTTTGCAGTCACAAAACTGGTCTGCGCTGTTAACCCCCTCTCCGCGCGCGGAGAGGGGGCAGGGGGAGAGGTTAGGCGGCGCGGCCCAACCCCACCCCCAACCCCTCCCCGCTTGCGGGGAGGGGCCAACACGCAAAGTAAGACACGACCGATCTGATGAGCGCTGCCATTTGTTCGACACATGGCGTCCTCTATAATCAACTCACTGTCAATAACTATTAAGCGAACCGCCTGAGTAGCGGGGTCGCCGTTTCGTCGAGAAGGAGCAGCCGCTTGAGAGTCGATTCACTGCCGATTGATACCACTGCCGGTCCGACTACTGCTTACGTAGATCGACCGGTCGAGGATACAAACACCGCCGTCCTCCTGATTCATGAATGGTGGGGCATTAATCAACACATTCGCGATCTCGCGCGTCGCTATGCGCAGGAAGGTTACAACTGCGTCGCACCCGACCTGTTTCGCGGGCGCGTCGCGCAGGACGTTAAAGAAGCATCAGCGCTGATGGATGCGCTCGCTATCGAAGACGGCATGGAGACAATCCGCAAGGCGATGGACACCGCGCGCGACAAATACGGCTTCGATCAGTTTGTGATCAACGGCTACTGCATGGGCGGCACCTTCGCGCTGCGCGCTGCGTGTGAGATTCCCGAATTGAAAGCTGCCGCGCCGTTCTACGGCGACATTCCCGAAGTAGATGTGCTGCAGAAGCTGACTGTGCCGACGCTCTTCATCGCCGGCAAACTCGACGCATGGATCAATGAAGCGAAAGTGAACGGCTTAAGAGAAGCGGCGACGAAGCATAACTTGCCCGTTGAAGTAGTTTCCTACGACGCCGATCACGCGTTTTTCAACGACACACGTCCCGAAGTTTACGACCCCGAAGCCGCGAAGGATGCGTGGCAACGCGTCCTCCAGCATTTCAAGAAAGGTTTTTCCTAATCGACTGTTTAGAGGAGGGCTAACGCCCTCCATGCGGGCAGTAGCCTACGTCTAAACGAAGGGTTGGCTCATGATTGTTGCTTGTACAAAATGCAGCGCAAAGAATCGGGTTGATGAGCAAACGGCGACAGAAATGCAGCCGGTGTGCGGCAAGTGCGGAGCGCCGTTGCCTGCACCTGAAGCGACGGCGATTGGAAAGCCGCATCCTGTTACCGACGACAGCTTTGCACGCGATGTAGTCGAGGCCTCATCAAATCATCCGGTGTTGGTCGATGCGTGGGCTGAATGGTGTGGGCCGTGCCGGATGATCGCGCCGGAGCTGGAGGAATTGGCAGCTGAATCAAACGGGCGTTACACGATTGCGAAATTGAACGTGGACGAGAATCCGAGAACGGCAGCGCAGTTCCACATCCGCAGCATACCCACGCTGCTCATCTTCAAAAACGGAAAGCTTGTGGATCTAATCATGGGCGCACAGCCGAAACACGCGATCGCCGCGCGCCTGGCGGCCCACGTCTAGACGTTCAAAATCGCCGCACCCATCACTTCCATCACGTCTCAGAGCAGCCGCAACGTGTACATCCGTGGGGCCTGATTATTCGGGCTGTTGCGGTTCAGCGTTACTTCCACATAGTACAGATTGTTTGTGAAATCGATGGTGCCCTGAATCGTGCACTTCGCACACGGGTTGTCCATGCTTCGGTTCCTCGCCGTGCAAATCAGCGTCTGTTGCTGGTCACAGGTCTTAACCTGATACAGCCTGGCCTCGATGATCGTGTTGAGCGGAGCGTTAGAGCCCATCTCCAGCGTTGTCCAGCCCGGCTTATTTGGATTTGCGTTGTTATCGAACGTGTTGGTCACGTTGTAGCGAGCGACAACCACGGTCCCCGTCGCACCGGCAGCGAATCCAATGTCGGTTGTGCCGAACGCGAAGTTCTTGAACGTCGCCTCGTCTACGACGCCAGTCGAGCCGACGGCGGTCCACGGTCGGGACTGCACCTGCATGGCAGGTTTGGCGGCGCTTGCCGACGCGACGTCCGCTGCCGGCCGGTACCCGAGCAGCACCGCCGTCGACAACACCGCGAACACCGCTACAAACACCGGCGCCGCGCGCATTCTATTTCTGTGCTGTTGTAAAAAATCTCGTTTCATAAGCTACCTCCTGGGTAAGAGGCGCCGGCGAGCATCAGACGCCCGTCGGCGTCGAAATTGAGTTGATGAGCTTGGGGGCGAAGGCGGCGGCATCATACTCTCGGACCGTCTCGGACTCAACAAAATATTGACTTTAATTTAGGGCAGGAATAAGCTTCGCCCGCCTCGCGCAATTACGTACTTACTTCGAGTCCCACCCAACCCGAAAGCTCTAAACAAGGGACTCGAAACTCTTTATCAGGCCGCGCTTTTTTCCAGTGTTCCACATCGTGACCAGGCCCAAATATCGCGAGATCATCGACCCACGCCTCCTGGCTGGCGGACTCATCCTGCTGACAACCGTCGGCGTTCATTCCCAACAAAAAACGTCAAGAGAGATAGATGGGCTCATCGGCCCGGTTCATAAGGTCGTCACTGTGCACACCGCTTTCGTGCGAACCGGGGACAAATGGGTAGAGGATGGAGAAACGACTACGTCAGTGCGGACCTATGATGAGAAAGAAAACGGCGGTCGATCTCGGGATGGCGGTTCGGAATCAGCAAATGGTCGCGGTGGCGGCACGGTCAAACACAATGATAAGGGACAGGTGGTAGAACGCGCCTTTTATGGGCCTGACAACGAGCTGGCGGGAAAAATACTTTTCACCCATGACCAAGCCGGCCGGGTGATAGAAGTGGTGGAACAGAATGGCAAGGGCAATTTGCGAAGGCGGCACGAACAGACGTTTGATGACCGCGGAAATATGACAAGTCTGAGCACGTTCGGCAGCGACAACAAAATCAATCGCAAGCTGACGTGGACTTTTGACACGAAAGGCAATCGGACTGAATGGACGGAGCAGTTGCTTAAAGGCGACGAGTTAACCCTGTTTCAAAGGATTACTTCAACGTACGATGACAAGAACAATGTGCTCGTTGAAACGCAGTATGGAAATCCGGAAGGGTCAGTAATGAGACAGGTTTTCTCCTACGAGTTCGACGCCAGAGGCAACTGGATCAAAAGAGAGCGACTTCTGCTCGCGGGCGATTCCAATGAAGCCCAACGCCGAGACCTCGATTTACGCTCAATTACTTATTACGAAAATTGACACCGTTTGTGTTACCGCTGATTCAGGTCCCCGGCGGCAACTGCTTATCGACTTTCGGACGCGCCGGGCGAATCGCGATCTCCCATAACGTGACGTAAACAGTCCGAGTTATCCGCTGCAGTTTTTCATAGTCGATCTTTTGCGGCTCGTCGCCGGGCCGGTGATAGTCTTCATGCACGCCGTCGAAGTAAAAGATGATCGGAATTCCCTTGCGCGCGTAGTTGATGTGATCGCTGCGGAAAAAGAAGCGATTCGGATCGGCCGGATCGTCGTAGCGATAATCCAGTTGCATGTTGAGATAAGACGCATTGACGCGCTCGCTCAACTCGCCCAGTTCAGTGCTCATCATCTTCGAGCCGATCACGTAAACCGTATTCGGGCCTGAGAGAGTTTGATTGCGTGTGTTCGTGTCGCCGTCTTTTTTGCTGCGGCCGATCATGTCCATGTTTAGCTGAGTCACGATCTTGTCGAGCGGCACTGTCGGATTCTCGGCGAAATAGCGCGAGCCCCACAGTCCTTTCTCTTCACCGCAATGCCAAACGAAAAGCACTGAACGCTTGGGCCGCTGCTTCGCGCGCGCAAGCGCTTCCGCCATCGCTAACATTGCAGTCGTGCCTGAACCGTCATCATCCGCGCCGTTGCAGATCGGATCCGCCGAACCCGGCGCGCAGGTGCCGACGTGATCGTAATGCGCACCCAGGGCGACGTATTCATTCTTGAGATTGGGATCGCTGCCTTCCCAAACGGCGACGACGTTCTGGGTCATCGGCCTTTCATTCTTGACCGTGATATTGACCTTCACGTTCTTGCCTGAGCTCAATTCGAAAGTCGGCAGCGTTTCGCCGGCGTTGAATTTGCTAACCAGCGCGGCTGCGTCGAACTTCTCACCTTTAAGCAACGCGGTCGCCATGTTCGTCGACATCAGGGTGTTCGAAACTGCCGGAGTGTTTTGCGTCGTGGTGAATTTCTCGACGCTGAGCCGTCCTCCCTGGGTTGCGCGCGCGCGAAACTGTTCCCAGTTCTGAAGCGTCTGCGGATCGGCAATCACCAGAACGCCCTTCGCGCCTTGTTGCTGCGCATAAATTCCGGGACTGCTCCACTCGACGCCTTGCCGGCCGGCCAGATCAGCGCGCGTCACTCCGCGCGGGAAGCCGGGGAAAGGCTGGCCCATCACCACAATAATCTTGCCCTTTACATCGACGCCCTCGTAGGAATTTAGGTTCTTGGATTTAATCACCCAACCGTTTCCGGCGAACACCAACGGCCCCTGCAGCGCCGCCTGCACCGAGTTCGGCAGAAAGTCTTCGCCGAAAGAAAATTTCTTGCCGTCGATTTCGGCTGATGATTTGGCGCCGTCAATCGCGTCGCGACGAAGAGCAATCTTTTGAAAGAAGGTTCCGTCATCCCCCGCAGGCTTGAAGCCCCAACGACTGAGGTTCAGCGCGAGAAACTTTGCCGTCGTGTCCAACCCGCGCGAGGGCGTGTCGCGTCCCTCCATCTCGTCCGACGCGATGAAAGAAAGGTACGCGCGCAGCTGTTCGGCGTTAATCGTCTCAATGCCGCGGGCGGCAAGCACCGTCGCAGAAATTGGCTTTGGTTTAGGAGCACGCTGCTGTGCAACCACAGCAAACGGCAGGACCAATAGACTAAGGGCGAGTGCCAGGGACAGGAATTGTTTACGCATGATCGATTGTTTGTTTCTGAGTCCCGGAGGGACGAGATGTTTATAGAGTCGCAAGCGGCATTATGATGCAGCAAGCTCCGTAGGAGCGCAATTTCAGCTGTCCCATATCACGCTCCGGACGGAGATCAGTTCCGAAAACTGGCCCCGAACCTATAAAACATTTCGCTCCCGACGGAGCGCGCGTGGGTTACGCGTGCTGCACTGCCCCAACCAATTTCGTCAGGGTGTCCTTCGCGTCGCCATAAAGCATTCCCGTGACAGGTTTGAAGAATAGAGGATTTTCGAGGCCCGAGAACCCTTTGCCCTGACCGCGTTTCAAAACAATGACGGATTTCGCGCGATCGACTTCGATGATCGGCATGCCCGCAATCGGACTGCCCGGGTTGTCGCGCGCGTCGGGATTTACGACGTCGTTGGCGCCGATCACCACGGCGACATCCGTGCTCGCCAGGTCCGGATTGATCTGTTCGAGTTCGTACAATTGCGAGTAAGGCACGTTGGCTTCGGCCAGCAAAACGTTCATGTGACCAGGCATGCGACCGGCGACCGGGTGAATGCCGTACTTGACGGTCACGCCACGATTTTCCAGAACGGTGGCAAGTTCGCGCACCGCGTGCTGCGCCTGCGCCGTCGCCAGGCCATAGCCCGGCACGAACACAACCTTGCTTGCATACGCGAGCTGGACGGCGACATCTTCCATGCCCACTTCGCGCATCGTGCCCTGCTCGCCCTGTTCACTCGCGGTAGCCGGACTGCCAAATGCGCCGAACAGAACGTTCGTGATTGAACGATTCATCGCGCGGCACATCAGGATCGAAAGGATGAAGCCCGAGAAACCGTCGAGCGTGCCCGCAATGATCAGAACGTTGTTGCCGAGCACAAATCCCGTGGCCGCGGCGGCTAGTCCGGCGTACGAGTTCAACAGAGACATCACGACCGGCATGTCTGCCGAGCCGATCGGCATCACCAGGAGAACGCCGAACACGAAGGCCAGGCCGAGCATGGCGTAGAACGGAATTACGGCCGTGGGCACGAAAATCAGATAAATGAACAGGCCGATCATCACGGCCAGCAAAGTCATGTTGAAGATGTTTTGCCCGCGATAGACGAGCGGCTGCCCCGGAATGATTCCCTGCAGCTTTCCGAACGCGATCAAACTACCCGTCGTCGTCAGCGAGCCCAACATGATCTCGAAACCGAGCGCGCTCATCGTTACGTGACCGAGTTCAGCGATAGGCTTGATGCCGTGCGTGTAGCTGTAGTACTCGGCTATGCCGACCAGCGCCGCGGCGAACGCGCCGAACGCGTGCGACAGAGCGGTCCGTTGCGGCATCGCCGTCATCGGCACCCACACGCCCATTGCCGCACCCAACGTCGAGCCGACCAGCAGTCCAACGATGATCCAGGTGTAGCTGACGATCTCGAAGTGCATGAGCGTGCCGATGATGGCCATCAGCATTCCGAACTCGGCCATGTGCATGCCCTTCTTGGCCGTTTCGGGGTGGCTCATGCCCTTCAATCCGAGAATGAAAAGGATTGAAGCGAGCAGGTAGCTAAATTCGATGAAGTAGGTTTGCCAGTGCATGAAGGGTCCGTTGTCAGTGGTCCGTTGTCAGTTGGAGCAAATGTTTTCTGGTTGCGCTAACTGACGACTTACGACTGACTACTGACAATTATTTCTTCTTCTTGAACATCCTCAACATCCGATCCGTGATGACAAATCCACCGACAACGTTTGTGCTGGCGCAGGCGACGGCTATAAAACCGAGAATCGTTGAAACCCGCCCGTGACCCGAACCAGCAATCACAATTGAACCGACCAGCGAGATGCCTGAGATTGCATTCGTGGCCGACATCAAGGGCGTGTGCAAAAGCGGCGGCACGCGCGAGATAACTTGATAGCCGAGGAACGCGGCCAGCACGAACACGTACAAGGCGGCGATGATTGCCGCGGCAGACATGCTGCCGCTCGTCGCCAACAGCAAGAGTGCGATGATGTTCTCCATTAAGACCATGGTTAGCTCCCGGTGTTAATTGGTAGCACCGCTACCACACTTCAATACCGACTGACTCGACCTCTTGGAAGTGCGCGTCATACAACCGTGAGGCGGTACTGTTTCGCAACCGCTGCGATCCAGATGTCGTTTTCCGGGATGGGCCGTCCCTTCGCTCGTAAGTTATTTTTGATTTCGCCGTAGTGGCGTGAAGTTTGATTGTCACAACCGAGCAATGAAGAACTTGCCGCGAGTTGATCGATACGGGCGACGTTTTCGTCGACACGCGATGATTTCAGGGCGCCGTAATACAGTTCGCCAAGGGCAACGACGGGCACGTAAAACGCGCCCGGTTCATTCAAATGTCTTTGAATAGTGTGATCTGCCGCGAAAAGGGCAATCAAGATGTTGGTATCCAGCAGGAATCTACCATTCATCAGAGTTGATAGTTTCGCAGTCTTTTTCGATGGCTTGCTTCATCAGGGCTAGATCGTCGATATCGATGGTGCCGGCATGAGCAAGCAGGGCGTGGCCGTTAGTTCTGTTTTCGAGGGCGCCGGCCAGTGAACGAGCAAAGTCCAAGACTCTCAGCTGCTGCTCAGCCGGAAGCTGGCTGATCTGTTCGTTCAATTCGCGCTCGATGTTTTGGGCCATCGTCCTATCAATCTTCTCGTCTACTTTACCACCGCTCCCACCGCCGCGGCGACTTTTTGATTCACCCATTGACCGTCATGCGTGACGCACGATGGGCCGACCACGTCGTCGTTCATGTCGATGTGCAGCTCGCCGTCTTTGATCAGCAAATTCAGAAACGCGGTGACGTTGCGTGAATAAAGCTGGCTCGCATGCACCGGCACAGTGGCCGGCAAATTCGTTGGCGCCAGGATCGTGACACCGTTGCGCTCGACGATTTCGTCGGGCTTGCTCGCCGTCACGTTGCCGCCAGTCGCTCCGGCGAGATCGATTACGACTGAACCGCGTTTCATTCCATTCACGGCCGTCTCATCCATCAAAACCGGCGCGCGCCGGCCAGGCACCTGCGCGGTGGTTATGATGACATCGGCGCTTTTGGCTTGTTCCGCAATCAAGTCGCGGCCGCGTTTCAAAGCCTCTTCTGAAAGCTCGACTGCGTATCCGCCCTTGTCTTCGGTTTGCAGTCCGCCGAGATCGACTTCGAGAAACTTTGCGCCGAGCGAACGCACCTGTTCGCCCGCGGCCGCGCGCACGTCATACGCTTCGACCACCGCGCCAAGCCTTCGGGCCGTGGCAATCGCCTGCAATCCCGCGACGCCTGCGCCCAAAACCAAAACGCGTGCGGGCGGTACTGTTCCGGCGGCGGTCATTAACAAAGGAAACATGCGCGGGATGCGGTCGGCGCCGAGCAGCACCGCTTTGTAGCCGGCGACCGTGGCCATCGACGACAGAGCGTCCATCGCCTGCGCGCGCGTGATGCGCGGCACCAGCTCCATGGAAAAAGTCGTCAGTCCACTTTCCAGCGCGGAAACCAACCTGGCAGGCTCATCGAGCGGGCGCAGAAATCCGAGCAGGACCGCGCCTCGCTTCATTCGTTTGAGATCTTCTTCGGAGGGCCGGCTAACGACGACCAGCACGTCGGCTTCAGCGAGCAGCGCTTTTCGATCAGCAACAACCCTCGCGCCAACGTTCGCGAAGTCTTCATCAGTACGCGCCGCGCCGATTCCCGCACCGCTTTCGATCGAGACAGAAGCTTTCGCAGCGACGAGTTTCTGCACCGACTCAGGCATCAGCGCTACACGCGCTTCGCCGCCGGCCGTTTCGTTCAGCACCGCGATGTTCATCTAATTTGGGTCAGAATCACCGACTTCGGATGAAGTAAGAATTGCGAAGCGGAGTATAACATGCACGAGCGAGGTCTTGGTCAGGAGCGTCTCGTTTTTTGATCATGGTTCGCTCTGGCTTTTATCGAATACTTATGTCATATGAGTTCCTAGTGAGCTGTGAGAGTGACTATTAATTCGAACGCTTAACTCAGAAAACGTGGTGGAGAGATAGCCAAATGCACCGGCCCATTGACACGACTCGCGACTCCAATAGTTATTTCCCAAGAATTTTCGAGTCTGCTGCGCTTTTAACCATCAGTATTGGATGTATGTACTGCATCGGCTGGGCATACGCTAATTCTTATTTCCAGCGAGTCGGCATCATCCACGACTCTCTCAATTTTCCTCCTGACTACTACTTAAGATATGGAGCCTTGCCCGTTATTCTGATCTCCATCGCTGTCGCGATATCTCTATCCAGGGCGAAAGAAAAAGCTGACGGTCTTGGGCAAGCGTTCAACGCGAATTCCCCTTTCCTGCTCCCAATAGGCTTACTTTGCCTACTCATGTATGTGGCGGGTGGGCCGCTAAGAACATTAGGTTGGATTTACGCGATCATCTTAAGCCTTGGGTTCGCCGGGTTCACCCTGGCACGTGTAACTGCGGGTCAGCTATGGAATAGTGCGTCCCCCTATAAACGAGTCTTCTTGCTGTTTGGTTTGTTCATGGTCATGTTCTTCATGGCAACCGTCATGGGCAACGTAACTGGGAAAACAACGCTCCAAGGGAAGACACGACGAATAAAAATTGAAGCGAAAGACGATAAACTTGGCCATTTGAAAGACAAGGACTTCATTCTTGTCTTGTATCACGACGATTTGTATTACCTGGTAGAAAGCAAAATCACACCGGATGAGTATCCAACAGTTATGATCATTCCTAAAGAGGAGATTAGATCCGCAACGACTTTTCGCGCACCCTAAAGTCGCAATGCTTGCAGTCAAAATGCGTGGCCCATATAATCCCAACTTCACGGCGCATTGGTGTAGTTGGTTAACACGCTGCCCTCTCAAGGCAGAGATCACGGGTTCGAGTCCCGTATGCGCTACCAAATTTCTTCAAAGCATTACGCACTTCTTCAATTAACGCTACGAGCCCGGGGGTCTTGACGCGGTACACTTCGGGAACGGACGTTCCCACAGGCCTGCGTTCGGTTTAGACTGGAGCGCAAGCGGCCCGCTTGCAAACGTATTGGCAAGCGAGACGCTTGCGC
>JBASRE010000032.1:0-9995 GCA_049273695.1 Pyrinomonadaceae bacterium | reverse complement strand
AACTAACTCGGTTTTGTGTCAACGAACAAGCGGACAAATCGAAACTTGCTCAACTGCATCCGGCGGGATGCTAGTAGTGTCCGTTTGACAGCAACGTCTGCTTCATAGATGCGTCTTGGCGTGAAATCGCGTCTTATTTTGGCATTGGTTGGTTCACGCAAAGGCGCTGAGGCGCAAAGGATCGCAAAAAGGAGATTACGTTCCTCGACTTCCTCTGTGGTTAGGCGATCTTAACTCCGTAACCCAGCCCGTCTCCGACCGGCAGAACCACCGCACGCAACTGTGGATGATTGACGAAGTATGGATTGAATTCGCGCAACGCCTCGGTTGAGGTTTTGTAATCGTTTAGTTCGTTCTGGCCCGCGACCCTGCCGCCCCAAAGCAGATTGTCGCAGATGACAACGCCTCCCGTGCGCAGCTTCGGCAGGCTCAGATCGAGATAGCCTCGATATTCTTCCTTCACGGCATCGATGAACACGAGATCGAATGTCTCGTTTAGTTGAGGAATGACGTCGAGTGCGTAGCCCTTTTCGATTTGCACGCGCTCGTTGATGCCTGCGCGCGTGAAATAGCCTTTCGCGGCCCCAATCATTTCATCGCTCGGGTCGATCGTGACCACGCGCCCATCGGCGGGCATGCCGCGCAGAAGATGGATGACGGAATAGCCAATCGCCATCCCACACTCGAGCGCTCGCTTTGCATTGATTGCGCGCGCAGTGATTTCGAGAAAGAGCGCCACCTCGCGATCGGCAATCGGCACGCGATGCTCCGCGGCATAGCTTTCCATCTCAGCAAGCAGTTCGTCACCGGACGGTAACAGCCGATCGAGATATTCCGCCTGCTCACGATGAAGAATGGCGTCGAGTTTAGCTTTCATGAATCTCTACCTAAGTTTGCTCCCTGGCTCGGTGCTTATTTATTCGCCTCACGCAGGATTTGACCTGGCGTTTTCTTACCACCGTCCGTTCTGTCAAAATCAGTCAAAGCTGACCAGTGTTAGTCCATTTTGTTGAGCTGCAAGATATTGGTAAGCATCGTCAAAATCCAGCTTGTACTCGCCTATCAAACCGACTAAGTCGGGTACGTCTTCCGGTGTTAGACTGATTAGGTTTACGCCTGCCTCGATAAACAAGTCCCTGGTGAAGTCTAGTAGGACGTCCAGACGCCCAAAGCGCGCCAAGACTACACCTATTGAATGGAAACTAAAGTCTGTGATGTAGAGTTCCGGCGGTGGCGTCATTTCTAGAAAGCGCCGAGCCTCGTCGCTTTTGTCCTGCTTCAAGAGTCTTTCAAGCCAGACATTGGTATCGACGAGGTACATCAGCTACTTCGCCACTCCAACGATTTCTTCTGCAATTCAAGTGCAGTGAATTGTTCGCGGTAGTCTTCTAAAGCTCCCGCCCAGCCCTGACGCAGATGGCCATTAGTCTGCCGTGCTCGCTTTCTGATAACAGATTCCACGAACTCGCGTACTTCGGCCTGCGCTTCTGGAGGAAGTTCTTTCAGGAGTTGCTTAAGCGGCTTTGATTCCGTAGCCTGTCGGAAAAATATCACTCTTGTCCGGCTTTGTCATCGCCCACCGCCACGTAGCGCCGACCCAGTCCCAGCTCTCTCAACTTATGCTGCAAAGACTGCCGATGCATTCCCAAAACTGAAGCCGCGCGGGTGACGTTGCCGCCTGACTGTTCCAGGCACCTTGCAATGTAACGACGTTCGAACTCGCGCCGGTCGTCACGAAAATCTGATGTGTAAGGAACGACAAGACCGCCATTCAACGAAGCATCATTTGCTTGCGCAGCTTTCGCTGTGATGCCCGTCTCGATCGCGTTAACTTCTTCGCCCTCGGACATGATCGCGGCACGCTCGATCGCGTTGCGCAACTCGCGAACATTGCCGGGCCAATCGAACTCCACCAATTTCTTCAAAGCATCGCGCGCAATCGGCCGCTCCGGCAAACCGTGACGTTCGGCTGCGTCGCGAGCGAAAGCCGCCGCCAGCACGGCAATATCTTCACGTCGCTCGCGCAACGGAGCGATGTCGATCGTCACCACGCGCAACCGATAGAAGAGGTCGGCGCGGAAGTTTCCCTTTTCAATCTCTTCTTCCAAAGCTCGATGCGTCGCGCTCACAATCCGCACATCGACAGGAATGGATTCATCGCCGCCCAGCCTTTCAATGCGTCTCTCTTCCAGCGCGCGCAACAGCTTCGCCTGCACGTTGGCGCTCATGTCGCCGATTTCGTCCAGGAACAAAGTGCCGCCGTTGGCCTGCTCGAATTTGCCCTTACGACGCGTTGCCGCCCCCGTAAAAGCGCCCTTTTCATGGCCAAAAAGCTCAGATTCAATCAGTTCGGACGGCAGGGCCGCGCAGTTCACCGCGACGAACGCACCGCTGCTGCGCGTGCTGCTCCGGTCGTGCAACTCGCGCGCAACCAACTCCTTGCCCGTGCCCGATTCGCCACGCACCAGCACCGTCGCGTCCGTGTCGGCGACCTTCTCGATCATACCGCGCACGCGCGCCATCGCTTCTGAGTTGCCAAGCAAAGCACCGCGTTGTGAACTCTCGATCTCAATTCGCCGTCGCAGCGACTGGTTCTCACGACGAAGCTGAATATTTTCGAAAGCGTTCTTGACGACAAGACGCAGATCGTCCACCTCGAAAGGCTTTGAAAGATAGTCGTACGCGCCGCTCTTTACAGCTTCAACCGCCAGCCGCTCGGAACCATGGGCCGTAATGATGATGACATGTGGCGTTTCGGCCTTTGAAGCTTCTGCCTCGTTGTTAATTTGCTTTAAGAAGTCGAGGCCGCTCAGGCCGGGCAGGTTCACGTCCAGTAGCAGCAAATCGAACTTCGACGTCCGCATCAAAGCATGCGCCGACTCAGCGCTCTCGGCTTCGGCGATGTCGCAGCCAAACGTCTCCAGCGCGCGGCGCATGCCATAGCGCGCGGCTTCTTCGTCGTCAACAATCAACAAACGTAAATTATTAGTACTCATTCAGGACTCCCCAGTTTAATACAGAGCGGGCGAGGACGCTCGCGCCACCGTAGTTTTCCGGCTCTGACCTTGCGCATTCTGTGCCAAAACGTGACCGGGGGTTTAGCGGGGAGCTACGGGCCGCCCAAAATGAGCCCAATAAAAAGGAGGCGGGCCAGTATCCCGCCTCTACCAAGCCGTAATTGTGACAGTTGCCTAATTCGCGGACCGCTTCGCGGAGATCACTACGACAATCGCGTCCCCTGACGGGCCCAGGTTAAGTGTCCCGGCGATCACGGGAGAGCCTTCTCGCATACTGATGTCCGTGAGTAAGCCGACCGTCTCGTAGTTAACCACTGGGAAAGTGGAGCTGGAGGTGGATGCATTCGTGATGCTGGATTGCGCAGTGACGATTGGAACCTTTGAGCCGAACCTGAACACGCTCATGCGCACAAGTTCGTTGCCACGGTCGTCTTTAATTAACCGCACGGTTGCGCCGAACTGATTAAAGCTCGGATGGCCAATTGCGGTCGACACCGGAAGCAGAAATGGACCGCCGACCCAGCTCACCTCCAACCTTTCATTATTAGTGACTCGATTGAGAAACGTGGCGGCCAAAGTATAGTTCTTAAAGGCCATCGATTCCCGCAGTGTCTTCACTATCGGATCCAGAATCGCCGGAGTTTTTCCCTCTGGCATCTCTCGGTTCGTGCCCAGAATGAGATAGAGGTGAGTATCGAAATTGGTAACATCAGTTGTGGGACGCGTGGCGCGAGCTGGCTGAGTTGACTCCTGACAAACCGCAGCCGGTACCATGAAAATGGCTGCCGCACATAGAACGGCAAGACACACGACCACACGCATTCTTATCGAGATCATTATCGGTTCTCCTTTTTGTTAGTCGAGTAAGTTGACGATTGCTCGTCGGCAGGATGAGTGCTCGTCCGTAGGTGTCACGCTGTGGGCATTCAAAAGTTCCAGAGTCTCGGAAGCCCGACCGTGAGGGAGGATGTCTGAGATCTCAGCTTTGAAATTTGAAATCTCACCAGGCCTTTCCTTACGGTCTGGCTTCTGAGAGCGACACGCGCAGCTCAAAACGCGCGCCTTCGCCGTTACTTGATGGAGCAAGTACGGCCGAGCCGCCCGCCTCCTGCATCCGCTTGCGAACGATGGCCAAGCCGAGCCCCGTACCTCTCTGCCGCGTCGTGAAGAACGGTTGCCAGACCTTCTCGCGCATCGCTTCCGGAATGCCGGGACCATTGTCGCTCACCGTAAACACCAGCGATTGAGCATCGATGTCGCACTCGATCTTCACCAGGCCGCCGCGTGGCGTGGCCTGCAAACCATTGAGAAGCAGATTGGAAAGCGCGTCACGGACGGCCGAGGTTTGCACTCCGTCAAGCTTCGCGTCACAACGCGCGGCGGATCTAAGGGTAACGCCCTTTTCTTCGGCTTCAGCGCGAAAGAGGCTGACCACAGTGCCGACGATTTCGGCGGCAGTGCTCGGCGCTGATGCAGGCGTCTGCGTTCGCGCAAAGCTGAGGAGTTGCGTGACCGTGTTGTTGAGGCGATCGGTTTCGCCGACGATTAGACTTAGATCGCGCGCGTGTTGTGTCTTGAGTGCTTCGTCTTCGCTCATGACTTGCGCGATTGACTTGATGGCCGATAGCGGATTCTTCACCTCATGCGCGACTGTCGCGGCCATCTGGCCCAGCGCTGCGAGTCGTTCGCCCTCAGCGAGCTTCCGTTCCAGCCGCACGTTCTCTTCCACCAGCCGCCAATCGTCCAGGGCGACCGCGATTTGGCCGGCGAGAACTTCAAGCACCGCGCGCACGTCGGAAGTTAGCGCGCCGGGTGATGCTTCAACCCGCAACTCGCCGATAGTTTGATCCTCGCGCATCAACGGGTAAGAAACATCGTAAGCATTTCCGTCGGAAGCAGCCGCAGGGCCCGCCAGGGCAATCTTTACTCTCCGCAACGGCAGCGCGTTCGCGATTTGTGTTTCAATAAAAGTGATCAGTTCCGGCAACTCTCGAAACTGTCCGACCTGCGCGCCCACGCCTGCCATGACATCACGGTACAGAGCCGTCTCGCGCTCAAACAGCGATCGAAACCATCTTTCCAGTGCGCCACGCATCGGCGCCGCCAAAAAGGTCAGCGCGAGGATTAAGATTGCTTCGATCACACCGGCGCGCACGCCGTACCGTCCGTCCGCCCATTCGGCAATGCGGCGGATGCCGTAAACGTAAACGGCGAGGACTACCGCCGCAAAACTCGCGACTACGAGGCTCTCTTTGATGATTAATTCGAGGAATCGATAACGATAGATGTAGTAAGCGAGCAGCGCCGAGGGCAGCAGCGAGCCGAGATTCGCAAACGTCTGGAGGTACAAACCGGCGGTCGTTCCGCGTCCCATACCGAGCCCGAGCGCCGACAGAATCAGCACCGCAATTCCGAAGAACGAAAATGCCAGCGTACGCAGGATGCGTCGCTCGCTTGCCGAATCCGCACGGCGCGCCACGAGCAGCTCAGTAATCGCGCAGACGCTTAACGAATAGACGACCCACAGCGCGAACGGCAACACGAACGAAGAGGTTTTCGCGATCATCGGCTGATAATCGCCCGACCAAATGCGCGGAATTGCGAGGACGAGAAAGACACACGGAAGATAAGATAAGACCGCGCGAATGCGTTCGGTGCGATTGAGCGGTCTGCCGTGCGCGCCGGCCCACAGGTGCAGATGAACGTGGAGCAGGACTGAATAACAGAGCGTGATGCTGATCACCGCGATCGTGTTCGCGATGCGCAGCGGAACGATCCAGTCGGCATGTGGCAGTCCGAGCAGACTGCGCAACGTCACAATCAGGTTTCCGCCGTGCCAGCCAACCATGCACGCTGCCAGCACCAGCAACAGACGCTCGACTGTAACCAGGCCCACGCGCTGGCGCAGCAGCACGTATCCGAGCCACAGCGGCAGCACGGCGCCCAAGCTGTAACCGATTAGCTGGAGGGCCTCGAGCAGGGACATCGCAAGTCGAGGATACTACTTGAACGGCTCCATTCAGAACCCCTGCCAAGTCAGGCGCGGCACAAACTATTAGCCTTACCGGCGTTTTGCTTTCTGTTTTGTTTTGACATTAATTTCGCGCGTGCTAGCTTCTGCGGCATGCCGATGGCCGAAGACAAATTGAATGCATTACGTTTGCTCTTGCGTGAGGAGTTGCAGGCAGAATTGAAGCCCTTCCGTGCTGAGGTCGGAAACGTTTCGATGAGATTGGGTCACGTATTGATGGTCTGTATCAACGGGACGAAAAGAGGGAGCAGGACTATTTCTCCGAGAACAGATCAAACGGCTTGAGCGAAGGTCTGCATGATGGATCGGCTAGAGCCGGGCAAGCCACCTCTCAAACCTTTTCTTTGTAAAGCCCAGCCAACGCATATAGCGGTTCCTGTCGAGTCGGTCTTCGCTCTGGAGAATACGAATTTCTTTCATAAGTTCGGCTCGAATTGGCGGGAAGAAAGTCTCGTCCGCTTGGTTCCTTCCCGGCTCGCGTGGCGCGGTCGTGGGACCGTTGCTCGCGTTGGGGTTAGTCGCCGCATTGTTGCCGGGAAAACGGACATTACGCTCCAGCTTTTTCAAAGCATCGCTTATGTCCTCAGTAGAACCCATCGCGCTTTCGAGCAGTGGGATCAAGCGTGACAGTTCTGCTTTTTCGGACGCGCGAATCGACTTGAAATTTGCCGCACCCGACGGGTCGCCTTCAAAGGTACCGTCTGCAAATACTACTGTCGTGATTTCTATCCGTTGATTTGCGATGGTGAAAGGCTCGTACCCTCCGATCGCTTCACGAGACCGAAGCGGTACGGCTATTTGCAACTCCTGCACTGTGCCCGCCTCGATCAAGGGGTGTCCCTCCACGCCGCGGGGCAAGGACGTCATCTCTCGGTTTGCGCTTGCGGTGACATTCACACCGAGCGCCATAACGTCCTTACCCGATTGATTCAAAAAAGAGATTTTAAAAGACGGCAAGGTTGAGTCATTGGCTACAGACTTAACGACCAGTAACGACTGGATGTCCTTCAATACAACCCGGGGGACCGGCCCAAGGGTGGGCGCAAGCCGAACCAACTTTATTTCAAACGGTTGAATTCCAAACTGCCTCAGCTCTTCCACCGTGATCTTCTCGGTTTCGCGAATTACATACTCTGCAATCTGCTTTTTGTTTTCAGGTCCCTTCTCGCCGGATAAGAGAGAAATGACCACGCGCACCGTGTCCTGCTCAAGGTATGAATGTACATGTACAGCGCTGAATCCAGCGTTGCGAGCAGCGTTCGGGGCATCGATTCGGGCAAACCGGCCGTACCATGCCCAGCTTCCCTCAGCTGATCTCCTAACCGCCTGATAACCTGGCGTGCTACCTGGATAATACTTGACCTCCAAGGCGAGCCGCGTGGGCTGAGGAGGCGTTTCCTGTGCGGCCACCTGGCCTGCCGGCACGATGGTGCAGGCCAACAGGAGTAGCATTGCGCGCCTAAGCCTGTTCTTGGTCATCTCGAAACACTCCTTATAGTTCCCTACCTGATCGACACTGTTAAGGTGTAGTTCGTCGCGCGGCGTCCCGTGTTAACGACCGAGAGCAGATGGTCGCCTCCGGTCATGTCTATGCTGAAACTCTTGCCGCTCGCCGTGCCGGCATTCACGATGACGGCGCCGTTACCTGAGGTGATTTCGATCGTCATGACCTGGCCGGCTCGACCGTCGATAACGTATTCGGTGTAGCCGTTGGGGCCGATTGGTCCACGCAGAGTGGCTGAACTCTTTCCGCGCTGAAAGCGGATACGCTTCTGCGCAAGCACATCTGCGCTCGAAACGATTAGAACTAACAGCAGTGCTACACCTTTAAGAACGATTGCTCTCTGCGTCATAACTTGCCCCCCTCTGCGCGACCTACTTCTTTCCGATGTATTTGTCGAACCACTCAAGGTTCGCTTGCATCGCGGCTACTTGCATCTTCGGCTCGTTCGGTCCGTGCGGCTGACGCGGCAAAACGAGCATGCGCGTCGGCACTCCCTGCGCCTTCAAAGCATTATAGAACTCGTAACCCTGGGAGATCGGAACGCGGACATCGGCCTCACCGTGCTGAATCATCGTCGGCGTCTTAACGCCTTTCACATTGAACATCGCCGAGTGCTTATGATAGGAGTCGATGATGTCCCATGACTGGCCGCTGAAGTAATCCGGAACGAACGATGGAATGTCTGTCGTGCCGTTAAAGCTCATCAGGTTTGTGACCGGCGCGCCGGCGGAAGCGGCTTTGAAACGGCTGGTCTGCGTAACGATCCATGAGGTCATGAATCCGCCGTAGCTCCAGCCCATCACGCCGAGCCGATCGGGATCGGCGACACCCATGGCGATCACCTTGTCCACGCCGGTCATTAAATCCTGATAGTCGGCGCCGCCCCAGTCTTTTGCGTTCGCGCGCCGGAACTCAGTTCCGTAACCGGACGAGCCGCGCGGATTCGGTCGCAGGATCGCGTAACCCTTCGCGGAAAAAGTCGCCAGCGGATAGGAGCCCCGGCCGCCGAGGAAGCCTTGCTGAAACACGCCGGCCGGTCCACCGTGGATGTTCAGAATGAGAGGGACCTTTTGTCCCGCCTGGTAGCCGACCGGATAAGTCAGCAGGCCTTCAATATCGCGGCCATCGGTCGACTTCCAGGTGATCACTTCGGTCTTTCCAACTGCCGGCAGCTTCACACCTGTATTCGCTTTGCTGACTTGTACCGGCGCGAATGTCGTCGCCGGCGCGACGAAAACTTCCGACGGGGTATCGGACGTCTGCCGCGCAAAAGCGAACATCGTTCCTGATTGATTCAAATTGAATCCACTGTAGAGAGCAGGCGTGCTTTTTATTTCTTCAATCTTGTTCGCGGCGACGTCAATCGCATAGAGCTGCGTTCGCGTTCCCTTCGCTTCGCTGAAGTAAATGCGCTTGCCGTCCGCCGACCAGCCGGCGATGGTTGGCTGACCGTCGTGCGACGCGGCGAGCGCTTTCGGCTGTCCGCCGGCAACGGAATAGACCTGAATGAGATCGCTCTGCGCCCAACGCGGCGGATTGTCGCTGACCGTGAGCGCAATCCATTTTCCGTCCGGCGAATACTGCGCAGAATCTTCAGCCGCGGGCGTGGCTACGAATATTGTCGTCTTGCCACTCGCGACTTCAACGATTGAGACATCCGAGGTAGTCCAGTCGTTCGCAATCGGCGACTTCACGTGACTAAACACGATGCGACTTCCATCGGGCGCCCAGTTGAATCCGCTGACGTGGTAGTTATCGGTCGTTAGCTTCCTGGACTCGCGTTTCCCGTTCGCGTCCTTCTGGACTGGAATCACGTACAGCCGCGCCAGCTTCAGGTTCTCATCGACCCAACGAAAGTCGTTGCGCGCCTTGTCGTTCTTCTCTTCGTCCTCGGCTTTCGCATCGGCCATCGTGAAAGCGACCCACTTTCCGTCCGGTGACCATTCGAAATTCGACACCGAAGTTTTCACGTCCGTGATCTGCTCGGCCTCGCCACCGCGCAAAGGCAGCACGTATAGATTGTTCTTGTTGTCCTTGCGGTTCGAAGTGAAGGCAATCCAGTTTCCGTCCGGCGACCACTTCGGATTCGTTGAAGACTTGTCGTTGAAGGTGAGCTGAAAGTTTTCCTTGCCGTCCGTGCTCGCCAGCCAAATCTGCGTTACGAACTCACTCTTGTCCGCCGTCATCACTGCGTCAGAGATCGTGTAAACGACGCGCCGGCCGTCCGGTGACACGCGCGGCGTCCCCACCCCACGCGTCTTGACCTGAAGCTCAGGCGTCCAGGTGGTTGGCGCATTTTGGGCAGTGATAGTGATAGCCAGAGATAGAATCGTGGCGGTTGCTTTGATTAGGATCTTCATCGAGGTGCTCCTGAACAAACGTGAATAAACCCTGTTTAGAATTTTATACGCCCTCTCCCACTGGGAGAGGGTTGGGGTGAGGG
>JBASRE010000031.1:0-4582 GCA_049273695.1 Pyrinomonadaceae bacterium | reverse complement strand
GGTTGCGAAAACAAGTGCCGTCGCCGCTTTCGCACGGCGGTGCGGTGTCCGATCAGATCTTTATGCCGGTTGTTGAGCAGCGACACCAGACTCTGGTGATGTTTGAAGCCCAGCAATTGCGAGGCTTTGGTCACGGAACCAGATGCATCGCGAAGCGAGCGTTCGATCAGGTTTCTTTCGATTTTCTTGATTTCCCGGCGCAGGGAAAATCCCTCCCATGAATCGGGCTTCGGCATAAAGCCCCCGCCGGGTTTCTCCACCAGTAATGCGGTAATCACTTTTCGCGCGCAGGAAATCAGACGCTTGTGCGTTGCCGGATCCTGAGACTGTTCGAGCAACTCTACGGCCGACTGGTAGATTTCGACGAGTTGCCTGACTCCCGTTTGACTGCCGAGTTCTTCGACAATCGTCAGGTGCGCGCGACCTGAGCCTTCGCGGTCACCGACTGTTTCCGCAACGACGATCGCTCGCTGTAGCAGCAATGCGGCGCGCGCCTGGTTGCCCGTGCGGGCCGCGATAATTCCCTGGGTCGTGAGCGCCTCAGCCAGAACCGCCTGTTGACCGCCCTTCTCGAGGACTCTGACTGCTGCCCTGATCGTCCGCTCGGCGTTCTTAAGACTACCCTCGGCAAGAAGAGTCCGCGCACGCGTCTCGTCAACCTGCGCAGCAGTTCCAACGTCCTTCAGTTGCAGAAACAGATCGCGAGCGCGATCCAGATGGCGGTGCGCGTCTTGATAGCGCCCGATGGTGAACTTAAGAAATCCGAGATTGTTCTCAACGCGAGCGAGGTAGCGAGTGTTTCCGGCCTCTTCGAAATGGAAACTGGCAGCCGTATATTCAAGTAACGCGCGGTCGAGGTAATCTCCATGATCCTCGGGTGCTGCCAAACGTCTAAAGACTAGGCCGTATTCGTTGTGAAGTGCGCCCCTCAGCGCATGGTCCTGACTTCGCTCCAATAGTGGCGCGGCCCCGTTGTAAAACTGTAGCGCATTATGCAATCGCTGTGTTCGCTCTTCGATGATGCCCGCCCGAATTAACAACATGGCCTTAAGCTCACCATCGTTTATCCCGTCCAAAGCCTTCTGCAGAGTAATTCGCGCTTCGTCGTACGAGCCCTCCCGCCAGTAGCAAAGTGCGAGGTCACCACGCGCTTCAGCCACCTTCTCCTGTTCACCGAGTCTCTCCAGCAATTCAATGCTTCTTGTAATTAGATCTTTTGAGGTTTCTTGCGAATTAGGAACCTGTGCCGCGCTGCCCAACGACCCGGTCAGCACCCCAACCCGAAGAAGTACCTCAGCCGTTGCGGCTTCTGTGAGACCATCAAGAGCTGAGGCAGTGAACTGTTCTGCCCAGAACTCGCGTAATGCCTCACGAGCCTGCTCGTATTCACCAAGTTTCTCTAGCCGCTTTGCCAGCCGACAGGCTAATTCAGCACGTTCGGGAAGTGTAAGGTCGCGACTTTCGTCTCGGAGGGCGGTTAGTTGCGACGTTAAGTTCATGTGAGGTGGGCCTTTCTCCATCAATGATAAAATCGTGGCGCTGCGAAGATCGGCGCCGATCTCTTGAGTGAAACAAAACTCACTCAACGGCTGAAAGGCTTCGCATTGGTTGTTCGACCTCGCAAAGTCAATCAACGAACTAGGAGAAACGAAATGAATTACCTGAGAAAACTGTCTCTCTCTCTAACCTTAATCTGTATTTTGGCAGCAGCCGGGTTCGCAGGAGAAACCAACACGCCCCCGTGCACTCCCGGCGAAACCAACACACCGCCATGCCCTGCTCAGTCTGTGAATGACGACCCTGTGGTTCCTGGTCAAACGAACTCTCCACCGGCTCTGCCCGTGGTTGATATGACCGACATCACGGAAGCTGTGCTCTGGGCGTTGTCGCTGTTCTAACCCAGCGGTCCGCCAGCGTTACGTTTGCTGATCAACCCTAGCGGTTTGCAATCCTAAACATTTGGATTGCCACTGATGCTCTCACTGGCGACGCGCTGGTAGTCTGTCTTGCTCACTGGGTTTTGCCAAGTAGCCAGAACTGTCGCAAACACCGCTTTCATAGCGAGGGCAGAATAATCCGAGTTTGGAGTTTCGCGCAACTGAGTTCTTTCAACTTTTCTCGCCAAAGAGTTGACAGGTACGACATTAGTGTTTGCTGCAACCAGTATCGCAAGAGAGACGGCAGCTCCCCGCGACGTGATGCTTACTTCGGCCATTTGCATCGAACTTATCACAACCGCATCTACTCGCAGAGCTTCGCGAGTCGATAATCGACAGATTGGTCACTTAAAGATTGGTAGGTTGTGGCGGATCAGGGTCTTACGACTTTTAGGCCCTTCCTGACTTTCTTCCAGGATTCTGAAGGGCCCGACAAGTCGGGATAGCGACCGGACTGAACTCTTTTCTCTTACCTCATTTTGAAAGCAAACACCCGCGACTCTTTCGAGTTCGCGGGTGTTCGTATTGTGCGCTACGCCTGCAGGCGATCACGGGCGACTGATTAGGAGAACATCCCACGCCCAACGCCCAGCCTTCGAATGTTTCGCGTCGCCTAGCTTAGCGCGATAGCGAAACTGATTGCCGTGCTCGTCGGATTTCTTCGACAGCTTGTAATCCAGATTGATCGATTCGACATCGAGTTGTGTCAGTGTCTGCAACTCCGACGCTTCGGAAACACCGTTGTGATTCGTGTCTTGCCATAGCCGCAAAGATGAAAAGATCGCATCTCGATTGTCGATCCCGCCATCGCCGTTACCTCCGTTGTCCGGCTTGTCGTATTCGGCAAGCGCATTGAATCCGTTGCGGGAAAAACCGGCTGGCGGGAGTGGCTGCGGCGTGAAATTGCCGAATAGCTCCGCTCCGTTGTCGATTATGCCGTTACCATTGCGGTCGAGAGCCAGCCAGGCATCATCTGAGCCTGCAGCCGTCCACGAGATCCGTTCGGCTGCGCCATCGCGGTTTAGGTCGAAGTTAACTCCGTCTGCTGCGGTCGTAAGATTGAAGCCATTTCCGGCTACATCAACCAAGACTGGCGTACAGTTCGTCTCTTGACCTTCCAGAATTTCGCCCTCGCCCGCATTGCAATGCGTGCCACCGCCGCCTTCACCACCACCTGAACAATTTGGACAAATCTAGACTTGAGTGTTCACGTCCCAACAGATGTCGTTATATGTTTCGCCTGGATAGCCGCAGCCAACAACGTGGACGTTGCATTCCGAGACATAGCATCGACCGCCGGTACAGGGCCTGTACCCAGTCTGGCGAAAGCCTCCACAGCCGCACGTCTTGTTGCAGTTGGGATCGGACTGAGCGGCTGCACGGTACGTTAGGGCACTATAGCTATATCCAAGTGTAGCCGATAGACCGGCGAGAATAAGGAGGGTTCGTGATTTCATTTCCTAATTCCCTCAGATGTCTGGGAGCGGCGTCTCAGAGTGTAAGTATCTACTGCGGTTTGGCCGCATTACGCTTGTAATCCTCGTCAAGTTTCTGAAGGACTTGAAGCCCATGTTGATTGCAGGGCTGCCGATCCCGTTTGGGACCCATTATTCTTTCCGAAGGTGGCACTTCGCGGTAATGGGCCGGGACATCGAACAAAGTTGCATCTGGTTCTCCGCCAACGAGCGCAACTAACTCCTTTTCGTCAATATCGCCCGTATCAAATACCCACCTGGCTTTCACCATCGCGCAACCATAATCCAAAGCGTGCCATATCGTACTTGTGCCCCGAACAAGCTTCACCGTTCGATATCCTGCGATTGTCTCTTCCCCGAGGAACGTTTCGGGCGGAGAAGTGACCGGCTTTCCGGCGATTGAATTAAGACATTTGGAATTTGGGTTTCTCTGCAAACTGGGACTCTGATTCCGCGTCGTCGTCGAACTCTTGGTATTGTCCAGATCATTTGTCTCCACCTGGAGACCCGATGAAAAATTAAGGCTGCGTTGTGAACCTCGGCCTGCCCATCTCCACAGAGTCGATCCGTCCGAGCGAACTGCCT
Organism: Pyrinomonadaceae bacterium; assembly: GCA_049273695.1. GTDB lineage: Bacteria > Acidobacteriota > Blastocatellia > Pyrinomonadales > Pyrinomonadaceae > UBA11740. The sequence continues at coordinate 585 of JBASRE010000031.1, read as the reverse complement.
GAGTGATCTCTCCGACCGGTGTTGCCTTTCCGTCAGGGCCATGAATAGTATGTCTTAACGTCACCGTGTAAGGAATTGCCCTGCCAACCGGAGCGGACTGCGCGGTGGTGTTGGTCCAAGCCTTGCTCCGCAAGTGCGTGAAACGTCCAGCCTGCGCCGCCAATCCGATGACCGTGAGAACCAGAAGCCATTTCAAGATGGTTCTCGGCTTTGAGACTTCTTTGCCTGTCATGTTCCCTCCAAGCGGTGTTCGGGTGAGCGTCGAACGGCTGACTACCGGAGACATCCGATGACGTGGGCGCAGGGAGCCGTTAATGGCCACCACTATACGCCCACGACGCACTGTGTCAAGGGTCTTTGGGGAAGTAGCGCGGTGTGTTGCAACGTTCTTATTTAGGCTGAAGTTGGACAGTATTCTTACTTCAAACTTGCGTGAACCGACCATTTGTCACAAGGGCATTTCACGCCAAGACGCATCTATGAAGCAGACGTTGCTGTCAAACGGACACTACTAGCATCCCGCCGGATGCAGTTGAGCAAGTTTCGATTTGTCCGCTTGTTCGTTGACACAAAACCGAGTTAGTT
>JBASRE010000028.1:0-87619 GCA_049273695.1 Pyrinomonadaceae bacterium | reverse complement strand
CTTCTGTCATCAGCACGTCGCAACTCTTGACCTCAAGGAGCCGCCGGTTCAATTATGACTGTCACCTATGTCTCCGAACACTTGCTTGCCATGTCTCCGGTCCAAACACAGCATAAAGCCTGGGGCGCCAAGCCCCAGGGAGCGATCAAAATGTGTCCCCCAGCCCGCGAAGCGGGCGACAGACCAGTCGTCTCAATTGATCTTGCTCTCTGACAGAATGATTGGGTTATCGGCTACCGCCCGCTCCGCGGGCTCGAATTACTTGCCACTCGGATCCTGGGGCTGACGCCCCAGGCTTTATGCTTGCGCCCGCTTCGCGGCCTGCCACTCTTGATTTAATCCACTAGCGGTTGGCCGCAAAAGCCATCAGGCCCTTGGCCGTCGTCAGCAAAACAATTTCCTGCACCACCACGGGCGCGGCGCTGCTGCTGTTCTCCTGGCCAATCTGCAGCCTGTTCACAGGCTTCCCGTCTTTCAAACTCAGAACGATCGCACTGTCGGTGGACAGGGGCGTGAAGAGCGCGCCGTCCGCAGCAGTAACCGGTCGCGCCGGTACTCGGCCCGGCAATAACTGTCGCCAACGGACTGAGCCGCCGCTCAGCGAAAGCAGGTAAGCGAAATTGTCGAATGAAGAGGCAAGTACGCCGTCTTCCACAACGGCAACTGCCTGGACCGAAGCGCCGGTGCGCCGCTTCCAAACCATTTTGCCGCTGTCGTTGCGCACTGCGTACACGTGACCGTCATCGGATCCAAAGAAAAGTACGCCGTCACGAACAGCAATGGGACCGCGAATCGCGCCGCGCGTGCGCACGACCCAAAGCGCCTCGCCGTTTGATTGATTTAGCGCGCGCAGCCAGCCCCCAAGGCTGCCGATATACAAGCGATCGCCATCCAGCGTTGGCTGTGAGTCGAATCCATCGCCGTAACCATTTGCCCAAATAGTCGCGCCCGTACGCTTGTCGAATGCGTTCACTACGCCATTCGCCGCGCCGGCGAAGACCGCGCTCGGTCCCGCCGCCAGACGGCCGCGCAGCGGCGCCTGAAGTGTGCGCATCCACAAGGTGATACCGGTATCTTTGCTCAACGCGCGCAAAGTGCCGCGCGCGGCGCTTCCGTCACCGGTGGGGTACTCTGTGGCGACGTAAAGCGTGTTTTCGTCGGCCGCGGGCGCCGCAGAAAAGTTACCGCCGGCTTCACTCTTCCACAGCAGTTTCCCGTCCGCCGCATTCAGCGCCACCAACGTTCCGTCAGCCAAAGGGAGGTAAATACTCTTTGCGTCAGTCGCGGGCGTGAAATTGGTCGTCTTGTCTTTGCCGTACACCCAACGCAAAGTTAGAGGCTGCGCTAAGACCAGTTCCGGCGTCGCCGGCAATGCCGGCACCGTCAACGATAGAAGCACCAGCAAGCTGGCGATTTTGAATTTAAGGTGAGGAAGTTTGGGCTGCATTGTCATGGGGAGATTTGTTTTCTTCGCGTTCCTATAAGACTGTGCGTCTTTGCGTTTGCGTGAAGACTTTTGAAACTTCGATCAACTTCTCATTCACGCCGCCGCTTCAGCGCGGCGTCGTGGCGATCAAATCAGATGGGAAACCGTTTAAACGGTTTCAGGTTTGCTTCCGTTCGCCGGACACCGGGCTAAAGCCACGGTGTGAGTATTAGAACCACACGGGACACGTCCCAGTAGAACCAACCTCTTTGTCGATTAACACGCCGCGCACTATACTTCGCGTTCCGTACAACTTCGGCTACATTGGACGTGCAAGTCATCGCGGGGGTTTTCTTTTTTTGCGGAAGTCTACTCACGAAACCGTAATCATACTTGACTTCGGCGCTCAGTACACTCAGTTGATCGCGCGGCGCGTTCGTGAAGCCGGAGTTTACTGCGAGATCCTTCCGTTCAATGCTCCCCCTGAAGACATTCAGGCGCGCAATCCGAAAGGCCTGATTCTGTCCGGCGGTCCGTCTTCGGTTTACGATGATTCCGCGCCCCGCCTTACCCACGATCTGCTGAGTAACGGGCACGCGCCCATCCTGGGAATTTGTTACGGCCTGCAACTGATCGCGCACAAACTTGGCGGTTCCGTACAGCCTTCGAATAGCCGCGAGTATGGCTACGCGCGCTTACAAGTCGTCGATCCTTTAAGCCGCTTGTTCACCGGTTTGCCCGAGGAGATGGACGTTTGGATGAGTCACGGCGATCACGTGACGGTTGTCCCGGAAGGTTTTGCCGTGACCGCCAAAACGGAAGACGCAATTAACGCGTTCGAGAATCCGGCGCTCGGTGTTTACGGAGTCCAGTTTCATCCGGAAGTTGCCCATACGCCGCTCGGCGCCCAGATTCTGCGGAATTTTCTTTTCGAGATTTGCGGATGCCTTGGGGACTGGACGCCGGCGGCCGCGATTGAGGAACAAGTTGAACGGATTCGCGAAACGCTAGGCGCAGACGGCCGCGCGATTTGTGGCTTGTCAGGCGGAGTCGATTCGTCAGTCGCCGCCGCCCTCGTGCATCGAGCCGTGGGCGACCGGCAGACCTGCTTCTTCATCGACAACGGCCTGCTGCGTGAAGGCGAGTTCGAAACGACGCTCGCGCTGCTGAAGCAGGAAACTAAGCTCAACATCGTCGGGGTGGATGCCAGTCGCGAATTTCTTTCGGCGCTGAACGGTGTTACCGATCCCGAGACGAAACGAAAGCGCATCGGCGCGACTTTCATCGAAGTGTTCGAACGCGAAGCGACGAAACTTGGCGGCGTGGGTTTTTTGGTGCAGGGAACTCTTTATCCGGACGTGATCGAGTCGGTTTCCGTCCGCGGCCCTTCAGCTACGATCAAGAGCCATCACAACGTCGGCGGCCTTCCGGAGAAAATGAACCTGCGGTTAATCGAGCCGCTGCGCGAACTCTTCAAAGACGAAGTCCGTTTGATCGGAGCTCAGCTCGGCGTCCCTGAAGAGCTTCTTCAACGGCACCCTTTTCCCGGACCCGGGTTGGCGGTGAGGATCCTTGGCGAGATCACAGCAGATCGTCTGCGGCTGGTGCGTGCTGCGGATCGCATTCTCGACCAGGAGCTGCGCCGCGCCGAAATGTACGCCGCTGTCTGGCAAGCCTTCGCGGTGTTGCTCCCCGTCTCGAGCGTCGGCGTGATGGGTGATGAACGGACTTATGAACAAGTCATCGCTATTCGCGCCGTGACCAGTGTTGATGGAATGACCGCCGACTGGGCCCGCCTGCCGCACGACCTTCTGGCGCGCGTTTCCGCGCGAATTGTTTCAGAAGTTAAAGGCGTCAACCGCGTTGTCTACGACATCAGCTCAAAGCCACCGAGCACGATCGAGTGGGAATAGAAAAAGGTTACCGAGAAACGACTGCTCCCGACCTCATACCAATCTCGAGGGTTCTAATATCCTAGGCAGTTCTTCGGTGCTTCCAGGAATTTAAAGCGAACTTAATCGCTCCTGCCAAGACTGATCCAATCATGGCAGCGTATACGATCCAATTGGTAGGGCCTTCCGGATCGGTGATCAATACCCAGATGCTGATCCCGAAAACAATAACGTAGAGCGCAGCATAAACTACCAGGTTTGGAATTTGTGTGTTTCCATTAACTTTCATTGCAATGTCTCCATTAGGTTGGGGGAGAGAGCGCTGGGAAGCTCTAATTGTGGTCCAAAAATATCTAATTGGATTTGAGCGGGGTCTGTCAAGAACTTTGTCAATTCTTACACCAAAGACCAAGCACATAAATCACCGGCTCAATAAATCACCCCTCCCATATCTTGTTCAGTTGCCATGACAACAGCACGTGATATAGTGTGTGCCGCCAGAGAAGCAGTTCCCGCGCTGCCGGCTTTCCAGTACTAATTGAAGGCTTCCAGGACTAATGATGACGCAGCGAAAACCGTTCGTTCACCTTCATCTCCACACCGACTACAGCCTGCTCGACGGCGCAATCCAAATCAAACCACTGTCGGAACGCCTTGGAACGCTGGGCATGAATGCGTGTGCCATGACCGACCACGGCAACATGTACGGCGCGATCACGTTCTACAACACGATGAAGGCGAAAGGGATCAAGCCGATTATCGGATGCGAGACTTATCTCGCGATCGGTAACCGCAAGGATCGAGCCGGCGCTACAGCCGCGGGAGAAAAAAGGAATCATCATCTGATTCTCCTGGCGAAAGATCTCGAAGGCTACAAAAACCTCTCACGCCTGACGTCGAAAGCCTTCACCGAAGGCTTCTATTACAAGCCGCGCATCGACAAAGAGCTGCTCGCAAAACACAGCAAAGGTCTGATTGCGCTTTCATCATGCATGTCCGGCGTGCCGTCGGCTTTGTTGGCGCAGGATCGTTTTGAAGATGCTGCGACTCAGGCCCTTGAGTTCGAGGACATCATGGGGAAAGGGAACTACTTCCTCGAAATTCAGGAGCACGGTCTCGACGCGCAGGCCAGGATTCGAAAGCCTCTGGTCGAACTTTCAAAGAAGACAGGAATACCTCTCGTCGCGACGAACGACGCGCATTACCTGATGCCCGACGATGCGCGGGCGCATGACCTTTTGCTGTGCATTGGCTCAGGCAAGACTGTTAACGATGAGAACCGTCTGAAGTACCGCACGCCAAATTTCTACGTTCGATCGGCAGATGAGATGTGGCAGATCTTCGGCGCCGAGCTTCCCGAAGTTTTGAATCGCACGGTCGAGATTGCCGCCATGTGCGACCTCCAACTCCCGAAGGGCATCAACTACCTGCCGAACTATCCGATCCCAGCAGGGGAGGCGCTTTCGCCGGACGACTACTTCGAAAAGGTTGTGCGCGACGGTTATCAGACTCGGAAGGCGCGCGTGTGGGACGGAGAACTCGCGGACGGAACGCTGACCTGCCCGATGGAAGACTACGAGAAGCGCTTGTGGCATGAGATGCAGGTCATTAAGCGCATGGGCTACGCCGGTTACTTCTTAATCGTTTGGGACTTTGTGAAGTACGCGAAGGAGAACGGCATCCCAGTCGGGCCCGGTCGTGGATCCTCGGCTGGATCCCTGGTCGCGTACTGCCTCGGGATCACTGATGTAGATCCTTTAAAGTACAACCTCTTCTTCGAGCGTTTCCTTAACCCCGAACGCGTCTCGATGCCTGACATCGACATTGATTTCTGTGTGCGTGGTCGTGGCAAGGTCATTAATCACGTCGCTGAACTCTATGGCCGCGATTCAGTTTGCCAGATTGTCACGTTCGGAACCCTCGCTTCTCGGGCTGCCATCAAAGACGTCGGACGCGCGCTCGACATGCCTTATGCGGAGGTCGATCGCATCTCCAAAATGATTCCGCCGCCGGTGCGCGGCCGGAACGTGAGCATCACCCAGGCCATTGAACAGGTGCCCGAACTGCGGAAATCGATGGAAACAAATCCGCAGGTGAGTGACCTAATTGACTTGGCGCGCCGGCTCGAGGGCTGCGCTCGGCACGTCTCGGTGCATGCGGCCGGCGTTGTCATCACACCTGAACCACTTGAAGAACTCATTCCCATCGCCGTCTCAGGCAAGGACGAGGTCACGACGCAGTACGAAATGACCGACCTGGAGAAGGTGGGCGTTCTTAAGATGGACTTCCTCGCGCTTAATACGCTTACGATCATAAGCGACTGCTTAAAGAGCATAAAGCAATCGCTTACAGAGGAAATCCTTTGGGAAAAGGTTTCGCTTAACGATCCGAAGACTATGCAACTGTTTGGCGAAGGCCGCACAGATGCCATTTTTCAGTTTGAATCCGGCGGAATGGCAGAGCTTTGTCGCAAGCTTAAGCCCAAGAACATCGAGGACCTTTCCGCCCTTAACGCGCTCTATAGGCCGGGGCCAATCGACGGCGGCATGGTCGACGATTTCATTCAAAGGCACCACGGGAAGAAGAGCGTCCGCTACATCATCCCGGAGATGAAGGAGATTCTGGACACGACGCACGGCGTCATCGTCTATCAAGAGCAGGCGATGCGTTTGGCGCAGAAGCTGGCCGGCTACACGATGGCCGAAGCCGACAGCCTGCGCAAAGCGATGGGCAAGAAGAACCGCGAAGAGATGGCCCTCCAGGAACAGAAGTTCATCCTCGGCGCGGTCGCGCGTGGCATCAAGCAAGACAAAGCGCAGCAGATCTTTTCATTGATGCGCCAGTTTGCCGACTACGGATTTCCGAAAGCGCATAGTGTCGCGTACGCGTATCTGGCATTTCAGACGGCCTATTTGAAAGCGCACTACGCAGAGCACTTCTACGCCGCCGTGCTCTCGAACGAAATCGAAGACACGGCGAAGGTGTTCAAGTACACAAAAGAAATGCGAGGGCAGGGAATTGAGCTGCTCCCGCCGGATGTTAATGAAAGTGACGTCGGTTTCACGCCTCTAAAAGGCGCCATTCGGTATGGCCTGGCCGCGATAAAGGGAATTGGCTTCGCTAGTGTCAGCGCGATCATCAGAGCGCGTCAGAGCGGGCCGTTCCAGTCGATGACTGATTTTGCCGAACGTCTTGAAGAAGGATCGATCAACAAGCGTGTGCTGGAGGGGTTGGTTTGCAGTGGCGCTTTTGATTCCGTGAAGGGTGAGACGCCAATAAATCTTTGGCGCGCGGCATTGTGTGGACAGATTGACAGCGCGCTGGCCGCCGCCGCTCGCGTGAAGAAAGCAAAAGCGATGGGGCAGGACGATCTTTTTGGCGCTGCACCTGCGCCTCCGCCGGCAGCGACGACGGTTCGCGCGGACGTGCAACCGTGGACGCTGGTGGAGATGCTCACGGCGGAAAAGAAGGCCCTGGGCTTTTACATTACGGCCCATCCGCTGGATGATTACAGTGAAACGATTTCGAAGCTCGGCGCGTCGGCTTCGAACGAATTGGCAACTAACGAGAGTGGCGTCCGGGCACGGGTCGCGGGGCTGATTAAAGACTTGCAGTTGCGCACGACAAAGAAGGGCGATCGATTCGCTCTGTTTCAGCTCGAAGATCATGCCGGCACCGTAAAATGCGTAGCCTGGCCCGAACCGTTCCGTAAACATGGCAACAAGTTGAGGGCTGAAGCTGTCGTCCTGATATCCGGTCGCGTGGAGAACAATGACGACACCACGACACTGATCGTCGATAAGGTGGATGAATTGGATCAGGCTATTCAGCAGAAAGCGACCGAGGTAATAATTCGTTTGCCGGTGCAGGACGAACTGATGAAGGTGTGTGAATCGGTGAAAGCAATTTTAGAGAACGCGCGCGGTGAGTGCGATGTTTTCCTCGAGGTGCAATCCAACGGCTCGCGCGTCCGTATGCGCGCGCATCCATCATTGAGAGTCCAGGGGAGCACGCAGCTCGAAGAGGCTCTGCGCGCGCTCGGCTGCGAAGTTCACTGGGAAGGCCACACTTCGCCGGTGCGCGCCGCTGCTGCGGCATCGAACTAGGTAGTGCCATAATTCGAGTTACTCTGGTCTCTGTGAAATTCTCGGTGTCTCGGTGGTGAATCGTTGTCGGACTTTCTTCACCACAGAGGCACAGAGCACGCACAGACGACACTGAGAAAACTTTAACGCAGGTCAGTGTCTGCTAATTAAGAATCGTGGATACAGCGAAAACAGAGAATCCAGCGACGGCTTTCGAGCGTGTGCAGCTTGCGCGCCATCCTGATCGGCCTTACACCCTCGATTTCATCGAGCGGCTGTTCGAAGACTTCGTGGAAATTCACGGCGACCGTCGTTACGCCGACGACCCGGCGATCGTCTGTGGGTTTGCGCGCTTTCACGGAATGCCGATCGCGGCGATTGGGCATCAGAAAGGGCGCGACACCAAGCAGCGTCAAGTGCGAAATTTCGGGATGCCAAAGCCCGAAGGCTATCGAAAGGCTCTGCGTGCGATGAAGCTCGCCGAAAAATTCGATCGACCTATCTTCTGTTTCATCGATACACCGGGCGCGTATCCCGGTATCGACGCGGAAGAACGCGGACAGGCTGAGGCCATCGCTTACAACCTCCGCGAGATGACCAAGATGAACGTGCCGATCATTGTGACTGTTATCGGCGAAGGCGGATCCGGAGGCGCGCTGGCGATCGGCGTTGGCGATCAAGTGCTGATGCTCGAAAACGCGATCTACTCGGTGATTTCTCCGGAAGGGTGCGCCGCCATCCTGTGGAAGGATTCATCACAAGCCGCACGAGCGGCAGAGGAACTAAAACTGACAGCCCAGGATCTTAAGCGAGCGGGACTTGTTGATGAGGTGATTGCCGAACCAAAGGAAGGCGCGCACAAATCTCACGACGAAACGGCGAAGCTACTCGATGCCGTCCTCTGTTCACGCCTGGCTGAATCCGTAAGCACCAACCCGAAAGACCGCCTGACACGCCGTTACGCGAAACTCCGAGAGATGGGTAAGTGGGGAATCGCTGAGGCCGTGACTGGCTAATTTTCAAACCGCTGAAACGATCGCCTGCACAGGCGGCGGGCAACGCCGCCTCTAAACTTTCAAGACCTCACACCAAGCTTTTTAGCGGTTGCCAACGACCGCGTCTAAACCTTCAACAAACTTAGAAAGGCACGTCGTCATCGTTCATGTCGGGAGCTTGTATCGGCGCGTCCTGTGGCGCCGCCGCTGCTCTCGCGGCTTGCGGAGCACCTTCATCCCGCTGACCGCCACCGAGAAACTGCATGTCCGTCGCGTGAACTTCTAACGTGTGACGCGGCTTGCCATCACGATCCGTCCACTCCTCGACGCGCAAGCGACCCTCGATATACACCGGGCGTCCGCGTTGTAAGTACTGAGAAGCGGTCTCGGCCTGACGGCCCCAAAGCGTCACGCGAAACCAAGTGGTAATGTCGTTATTCTCACCGGTAGTTCGATCCTTGCGTCGCTCGTTCGTGGCGAGACTGAAACTGCAAACGGGAGTTCCTTGCGGCGTGTAGCGCAACTCGGGATCACGACCGAGATTGCCGACCAGAGTAATCTTATTGAAAGACATTTTCGTTCTCCGTTAGTCTGCCGCCCTAGAAGGGAGTCAGGAGTGTCAAAGCGAGCGGCGATCCTACTAAGACGTTCGCGACTGGTCAAGCAGGATAAGGTTTTTACTTTGCGTGTCTTTGCGACTTGGCGCTTTGGCGTGAATCTTGGCTTTTCTCGGTGTCTCAGTGTGTGCTCTGTGACTCTGTGGTGAAAATATCTCTACAACAACTCACCACCGAGACACAGAGGATTTCACAGAGACAGAGAGTGAAGCGGAATTACGCTACGTCAATAGAAACTCGCTTGCTAAATCTGTTAGACTCAGGCCGTAATCTCCTGAACTCGAATGAGCGCGAGCGTTTACGTCGAAACGTTTGGATGTCAGATGAATGTCGCTGATAGCGAGCGTGCCGTCGTGCGTCTGCGCGAGGCCGGCTACGAACTGACGAATGGGCCGGCGCAAGCCGACGTCGTGATTTTCAACACATGTTCCGTTCGTGAGCGTGCTGCGCACAAAGTGTTTACGCGCATTGGTGAAGTCCGGCGCATGCGACTCGGCAACGAGCCTGTGATGGGCGTTATGGGTTGTGTTGCCCAGCTCGAAGGGCAGACGCTTTTTGATAACTCGCCTTCGGTGAATCTGGTGGTGGGCACGCGCGCGACGGATCGTCTGCCTGCTCTGATTAATCGGGCCCTTGAGGGAGAGCGCCGCGTCATCGATCTGGACGAGCGCGGGGAAAGCGAGGAGTGGGACTTGCCGGCGAGCGCGCGGACCTCGCCATATGTCGCGTTTGTTCCGATCATTGAGGGCTGCAACAAGTTCTGCACTTACTGCATCGTGCCGTTTTCGCGCGGCCGGGAGAAGAGTCGATCTGCGACGGATATCGTCAGCGAGATAAAGCAACTTCGCGATTACGGCTATCGCGAAATTCACCTGATCGGCCAGAACGTCAACAGCTACCGGCCGAAGACCGAAGCGGGGCTGGAAAACTTCAAGGGTGCGACTTTGTTTTCGCGTCTGCTGCGAGCCGTCGCGGCGACGGGGATCGAGCGAGTCAAGTTTACGACTTCGTTTCCGCGCGATTTCCATCCCGACATCGTCGCCGCGATCGAAGAACACGAAAATCTCTGCAACTGGGTGCACCTTCCGGTTCAATCCGGAAGTGATCGCATCCTGCGCGCGATGCGACGCGGCCACACGGCGGCTGACTATCTGCGACGCATCGAAGTAATCAAGAAGGCGCGACGGAAGATCGCGATTACCAGTGATATCATCGTCGGGTTTCCCGGCGAGACTGATCAGGACTTTCGCGATACGATGGCGCTGGTCGAGAACGTTAGCTACGACGCGCTTTACATCTTCAAGTATTCAGAGCGACCGGACACGCCGGCCGCAAAACTTGATGACGACGTCAGCACGGACGAGAAGTCGGCGCGCTTCATGGAACTTGAAACTCTGCAAAGACGTCAGCAGAAAACAATTTACGAGAGTTACCTCGGTCGTGAAGTTAACGTGTTGGCTGAGGCGGTGAGTTCGAAGTCCGAGGCCGACCTTTCCGGGCACACGCCCTGTCACAAGGTCGTAAACTTTCCAAGGCAATCGATGCAACTTGGCGAAGTGGCAAAGGTTCGAATTACCAACGTCAAACGGAACAGCCTTTACGGGGAAGCATTAACCGCGGCGTGAGCGCGGAGTCGAATGAGCAAGCGGGAGATTCGCTATGGAAATCGAGGTCAAAATTCGGGCGTTGATGATGGATCCGAATAGCGGCACTCCGATTATTATTCTGAAAGACGTGAACAGCGAGACGATGCTTCCCATCTGGGTCGGCGCTTATGAGGCAAATGCCATCGCGCTGGAGATTGAGAAGATCGCCCCGCCCCGGCCCATGACTCACGATCTGCTGCGCAACCTAATCATTGAGCTGGGAATGAAAGTCGAACGCGTTGTGGTCACGTCTTTGCGCGACAACACCTTCTACGCAGTGATCGAGCTGACTAACGGTAACGGCGAGCCGATGCGTCTGGATTCGCGGCCTTCAGATGCGATTGCGTTAGCCTTGCGCGCTGACTGTCCAATTTTTGTGGACCTCGAAGTCATTCAGGCATCGCGAAACTCAATCGCCACTGACGACGAGACGATCGAAGAATCAACCCCCGGTGAAGAAGAATGGCCTGAAGTAATTGGTGACGCCGGCGACCTCCCGATGTAAGATAGGCCGAATTGCGGATGAGGTATAACGACAGAGAGTGATAATCGCAATCGCGAACCAGAAAGGTGGCGTCGGCAAAACGACCACAGCAATCAATCTCGCCGCGGCGTTCGCCAGACGCGGGTCAAAGACGCTTCTTCTCGATCTCGATCCCCAGGGCAACAGTTCGATTTCATTTCTCGATCCTTTGACGGTCGTGAAGTCGGCCTACGACCTGATGATGGACGGGCAGGGGACTGAAGAGCTTCCAATTTACAAGTCGCCGGTCAAAGACCTCGACATTATTCCCGCGCGAATCAGTCTGGCAAAACTCGAGTCGAAGCTCGTCGGCGATTTCGACGCACCGTTCCGTCTGAAGGATCGGATTGAGCCGCTGAAGAAAGTCTACAAGGTAATCGTGATCGACACACCGCCGACGCTCGGTTTGATCACGGTGAACGCGTTGGTCGCGTCGAGTCACGTGTTGATTCCAATCCAGTCATCCTACTTCGCCCTGGAAGGCACGGATGACCTTCTGGAAACGATCGAGAAGGTGAAGGCCCGGCCAAATCCAAACCTCGAGATGCTTGGTGTGCTCGTGACGCTTCACGATAAGCGAACCACGCTCGGCAAAGAGGTGTTCGAGCAAATTCGCCGCGTCTTTGGGCCGAAGCTTTTCAATACCGTGATTACGAAGAGTGTGCGGCTCGAGGAGTCGCCCGCCTACAAGGAATCAATTTTCACATTCGCGCCGCAATCTTCGGGCGCGCAAGAGTACGAGAAACTTTGCAAAGAGGTACTGAGCCGTGTCTAGAAGAGGCTTACCCGCCGGTTTAAGCATGCGCCACGACGCGCACTACGTGGAAGAGTTGACGCAGGAGCGCGTCAGCCATGTGGGCCGCATAATTCCCATCGATAAACTGGATCCGAATCCGGACCAGCCGCGCACGGAGATTGGCGACCTGACGGAGCTCACCGCGTCGATCAAAGAAAAGGGCGTGCTCGAGCCGTTACTGGTCAAACCGATGTTTGGTCGCTGGATGATCATCGCCGGCGAAAGGCGTTGGCGTGCTGCGACAGCTGCGGGACTGACTGAAGTTCCGTGCATCGAGATGGATGTTGACGAAAGCGCGGTGGCTGAAATCGCGCTGATCGAAAACATGCAGCGCAAGGATCTTACGCCGTGGGAGGAAGCCGACGGCCTGCGCGCGCTGTGCGAACGGTTCGGCTATACGCACGAGGACGTGGCCCGCAAAGTCGGTAAGAGCCGCAGCACCGTGACAGAAGCTTTGTCGATCGCCACCATGCCTGCCGACGTCAGAGGCATGTGCCGGAAGGCCGAGATCACTTCAAAGTCCCTGTTGCTTCAGATCGTGCGACAGCCTGACGATGACTCAATGCGCGTGATGGCGCAACAAATTGCCGAGCACGGTTTGACGCGCGATGGCGCCCGTAAAGCGCGACGCGCTTATATCGATCCTACTGGTAGTTCGGAACCCTTTGTTTACCGATTTGAAGCGCCGGGAAGGGAGTTTCGGGTCGAGGTAAAGTTCAAGAAGGCAGATGTCTCAGCGGAAGAACTGTTCGAAGCGCTTAACGACGCCGCGCAGGGCATCGACGAAGGCCTGGCCTCGTAGTGGCACAGACTTCAGTCTGTGTCTTCGCTCTCCCAGAATCGGCTCTTCATCAGGCAGGTGGACAGACTAGAGTCTGTGCCACTTAACCCTTCTTCTTCTTTTCGGCGGCCGCTTTTCTTGCTAGAGACTTGCTCCAGCGTTCGAGTGTCGGTTGCAGGGGCTTAAATAACTTTGCGCGAAACTTGTGTTGCGACTCATTCCACGCCTTCAACTGCTTTTCTGTATAAGCCCGCACCGCCGGTTCCACCTGGCCACGCTTAACTGAGTGGCGCAGCGTCAGGTGATAGTGTTGAGCTACCAACGAAAAAATCACCGCCGCTAAGTTTCCTTTGAACGACAGACGGGGAATGATCCGCTTGTGAAACGGTTTGTTCGCCGCGGTGAGGGGACTGACCGCGATCTCGAACCAGGCGCCTTTCACGCCTTGCTTCGGATGATAGAGGCCAGGCAGCTCCTGGCCTTTGGCCGCCATTAACGCGCGCGGCTCGGTCACCGTGCTCACTAATCGCAGACGCTCAACGCCCCTTAAGTGCTCGCGCGGCACACTAGCCAGCGCACTCTCGACATTGGCCAAAGTATTCCGGGGCAGATTGCCCTCGTACTGGTTCTCGATTTTAATCGGCATTCTTTTAAGAATTAATGATCTCTAGATCAGAGCACTGTAGGCAATGCGATTAGTCCCAGTCAACCGCCCACAGATCACGGCACACCTTAGCCGCCCGAGAGCGCAAACCTTGAAGGGGCGCGCAAACGCTTGCGCAAATAACACCTTCAGCGTCTCCCGACGACATCCTCGAGCCTTTGCCCAAAACACCCTGCGCCAGAGAAGGCCCGGACCTTAGCGGCCTACACATCTCCGACATACCGCCGACCCAACCACCCATACTGGCTGCGTCCGATAATACATATTATGTCCCCGGGGGCTTTGCTTCATAAAGGGCGTTATGGAGCGATTTATGAGGCAAACGACGTTTCTGCCTCAAAAGCCAAAAAGCGTAGGCATTTAAGCGACTTCGGGAGTCAGTAGCTAAATTCGAAATCTCTCTTCTTCTTCGCGGCTTTCTCGCAGTTCCAGTTCTTTTTCCAGACTTTGAACCACGCTCTTAGCCCATTCGCGCATCGCGGGATTCTTATCATCCAACCACTGACGAGCTGTCTCAAGCTTCCCACGCGTCCAGTCTGCAAACGAACCGACCCAGCTACCACTAACGTGAGAGCCATAAAAGGAGCTGCCAACGCCGTGGGGGCCGAAATGCTCTAATAGCGCTCCATTCAATCTTGAGACTCCACGCAATGCGATTCTCGCCAACGTGAAACTCGCCGTACACGAATCGCGTCCCAGGTACGAGGTCCGTCAGCTTCGCCTTGCCATTGAAGTCCGTCGTTACGGTTGCAATGACGTGAGACTCAACCGCTGACTTGATCTGCTGGTATTCCGCCTTTGATTTCGCAGAGTCAGAGAACGCATACAGAAAATCCATTTTCGAGCCCAGCGTTCCCGGTGTCTCACCAAACGGCCTTAGGATGATCCTCAAGTCCTCGTCTAGAAGAAAGAAAGTGGTCCGCGCTACTGGCTTAATGTCGCCTGAGTTGTAGATCAATCCAGCCTCGATTGATAGCGAGGCCACGGTTGGCGTCGGGGAAGGCGTAGCGGTCGGCTGGGGCTTTGGCGCGCGAGGTGTGCGACGTTGCCCGTTGACTATCGCCGTACATGCGACTGCGAGTATTATGGCGACAGCAAAGGACTTGATCTTCACTGATTATGTCTCCAACCGCGAGGGCGCAAACCTAAAATGCCTTCGTCCCGGATCGGAAGCGTCCGGGCCAATCAAAGCAGTGAGCAAAGCCTACTACTAATTAGTAGCGACAACAAGGCGGATGCTGATCTTGGAGGTATCCGCTAATGGGACGATCTACCCGCTCCCGGCCTCAAAGACTGGGGAAGAAGTTAAAGCAGATTCGGCTTGGATTAGAGCTGAGTCAGGCCCAAATGGTAGAGCGATTAGCGGTCAAGAATGAGCCCGTTTACCCCGCCAGTATTTCGATGTACGAATGCGGTAAAAGAGAACCGTCCTTGCGCACTCTCTTAGCCTATGCGCGACTGGGAAAGATGAGCGTTGAATCCCTCATAGATGACGCAGTAAAGCTCCCTGTGAAGCGCCGCAAGAAATAACCTCGCCTCAGTGTCACTGACTCGGTTCCTGTGCTATAACGCAGGACAATGCTATTCAAAATCATTGAAGGGTACAGCTCTGATCAGATGGACGATTACGTGCAACCACTCCTTGACGACGGTTGGACGCTTCATGGAGGTGTGTCGGTCAGAACCTATCTCGCCGCGCCTATTGACGTGCGATTTGATCTCGGCTCACGAGTAACTATCTACACACAAATGCTCGTCAAGGAAGAAAGCCCAGAGGAGCTTGATGCTAGGGTGAACTACTTGGAGAATCTTCTCGCGAAGCCAGATGACCAACTGACTCCACAGGAACGGAAGGATCGCGACGACTATTTGCAGGACTTGGAGGACGAGGCACAGGCTGAAGCGGAGGACGCTCATTAGCCAACTCCGCAATACGTCGGTCGATGCGGTTGCAGAGTCTTACGTACTTCACGGGGTCTCTCCGGCGAAGTCTAAGTAGCTCGCCTCTCACGTCTCTTTGTTTTGACATTGCTGTTTCTCCCTGTAACTTCGATTTCTAAAGCGTTTTTGACTTTTCGGGCAAGAATTCATCTGGTACGGAAAGTCCGACCCTTAAACCTCTTTTCGGGCAAAGCTTGTCCCCGGGTCGTAGTACTGGGCTGCGCAGTCGCGCCAACTGTTTTTCGGGAAAAGGTTACGGGCCCCAGTCCGTTTGTTAATAGTTCACAGCTATGTGCCTACGACTGCCAAGGAGTTTTCTTTTTGGGGCTTGGTGATCCCAGGAGCGGATAAGATCTGAGCATATCTCCGAGCGCCACGCCGTCTTTCAAAACAAGTCGCAGATGATTGTCCCGTTGTTCCTGAAGAACACCCGCTGTGAATCGTCCTGACGTGAAGAACATCAGAGCTGGATAGTGCCGATTCTGATAAAGGGCCATCTGGACTTCCGGTCGGTCCACGACTTGCTTATGCTTTACTTCTACGGCTAGGGTGATCGGATCGTAACCCGGAATTAGCTCGCCTCTAGCAATGATATCCCTCCCTCCCTGAGGGTGCTTTCGATTCATATGCACTTCCATCCCGCTTGCGCGAAGGACTTCTGCAACGATCTCTTCAAGTTCACGCCAAGAGACGTCAACTAAAGGCGCGCCAGTTGTACGAATCGCCTGTATTAGATCCCGTGCCCTCCCAAGAGTATGAAACTCCAGTGCTTGGGCGTAACCTGTCCAGGCGATAGGCGAAGGGGCTACCAACCGACTCTCGCCCTCCTGCCATTTATCTGCTATCTCATATAGACTAGTTATTAAGTCTTCGAGTGAAAGCGTTAATACGCCTACGTCTGCATCCTGCTCGTCATAGCTTCGTTTGATTAACCAGCCTGGCTTCTCCTGCTCGAGAAAGAGAAAAGGGTAACCTTTCATCGGGAACCTATCGAGCACGTGCCAAGCTCCAGTAGGTTCCCGAAAAACCATCTGGCGATGCTTAGGTCTGAAAAGACGGCTATCCCATGCGAGCAGTTCGGAGGTTTCAGCATCGGTCATACTATTTACGCTCTGAAATGAATCCCGAAAGGCTCTTAATCGCGCGTTCGCATCGTCAGCGTCTCCTAAGTCACGAAACTCATCGAATCCAGCGCCAGCCATAATGAGATGTGGGTTATTAAACCAAAAGCCCGAATTATCAAATCCTATAGCAGCCTCGGCTTGTGATACCCAAGGGCGTGCGTTGAAGAGTCCTGGCCTGACCTTTTTTTCTTCTTCTGCTTGATGAAGCATCTCACCTGCCAAGTTCCATGCCCTATCATAGATCTCTTCGAGCGCCTCCACTTCCTTTCGACTGATAAGCATATCTTTACCCTATTCCCATCCCATTTCACTTTGAGACGTTGAGACGCCCTGCAGGATCCGGCGTGGTGCGCACCCATTCCGAGGTTTCGTGAGCACTCGTTCCGGGGCGGCGTTGAACACACTAAATTCCACAGCCCTCAAGGCGTTTACGATGATCGCTGCGCCGCTTCAAATCAACATAAGCTCCCTTGGGTAGACATTCGTAGCCACATGAATTCCGCGGACCAATATTCCGGTTTCCCCAACTCTCGCGACATTTGGATTTTCAGCTCCCCTGAAGCATTGGATCTGGTGAACTATGTTTGCCTGACTCCGCACCTTTGCTGGTCAACAATATCCGCGGTGATTTCATCGCGTAGCCTGATTTGGGATCTACGTACCAGCGAATCAGATAACCATCAGGCTAACCAGTTAACAGGTCAAATCGGGCACGTAAGATTACATCAAGTCCGGCACACCCTCTGCTTCGCCATAATAGTCATTTCGAGCAGCCCAAATCTACAAAACTGGAATCGAGTAACTTAGCTGCGTGACAGTCAAGGCCTCAGTGGAGGGTTTTAACGCTATCTGTACTGCCAGTCAGGAGATTTAGGTAATGTGTATTCGCAGTTAGGAGAATTACTTAATGAGCCTAAGACTGAAACGGGCGGGCCCCTCCCAATGATTGCAACAGTTAACTGTCATGAGATTTGACTAACCGGACTCCTGCCTCGAAAAAAATGGTTTTGCCTCACTAGTCTATTTGCCGAGAAAAGCCGGCAAGCCATTTGGTGCACAAAAACTCGGGCTCGCTGCACAAAAACTTAAAGTGATCCTCGTTACGTGAACGCGCTCAGCGGGTGGTGAAAATGAGTTAGAGGCCATCTTGTTTAAACGTCCGGCCCTGAAAGGCGTTACCGCATAAACGGCATTCTCCACTGATTTGTCAGGCATCTGGTGTTAACTTCCCACCCAAAACGCGCGCAAGCGCGCCGAGTACACCACAGAACAACGCAGTCGAGGTATCAGTTGCGCCGGATTGCGAGGAATAGAAAACGGTCTACTGCGTGTACGATGGCCCTTGGGACCGATTTCCCCGGTAAACGTCAGTTGAAGTTGCCGAACGACCATAAAAGACTGAGTTAAAGAGTCTATTGACTTTTGCAATAAGTCGCACTATCGTGCGCCCACCAAGTAATCGAGAGAGGCTGAATCCCTGAGCCTGCTTCCGAAACGCTCTCGCCGAATCCAGCCCTCAGAGCACAAATCAACGGAGGAAGAGTGTCATGGTGAACCGACTTTTCAAGCGGCTTCCAAACCTTCGGATGGCAATCGTGTGGGCTATCGCGGTGGTTGGCATTGGCGGCGTAGCCATCGCCGTCCGACCAACTTTAATGAACCGCTCAACTGCCGCCGCCAAAGCTGAGCAAGCGACAGAGCCAACAACGCCTGACTCCCAACGCAAACATGTTAGAGCAGCCGTTCCGTCGCATGTGCTGGTACTTCGTCCTAACGGTTTCGAGCCCGCGCAGGTAAGTTGGCCGAGGGGCCGCTTCTTCCTAACCGTCGAGAATCACACCAGCGCTCGTGAAATCAAGCTTCAACTAAGTCGCGAAAATGGTAACCGTGTTCATGAAATCACGCGGAAGTCACGGAAGGAACGGGGCGTCGGAATTCTCGACTTACCTCCGGGCGAATATGTATTGAGTGAGGCCAGCCACGCGAAGTGGGTGTGCCGAATAACGATCACTTCTCAATAGTCGCGAGTCTCATCGACTATGGCGCTGAACCTTGCCTTTCGAAAAGGACCCCGAAAATGATCGATCTCAACAAACTCTCATTTGCCTTCATCACCAAATGTGTGTGTGCATTTGGCATCCTACTAATCCTGTTACTATTCCCTGCTTCGTTAGTTCGAGCTCAGGCTCCCAACGACAACGGCGCGCCGCTTGGCCTCGCGCCGGGATCGCCTGAAGGTGCATATGCGCTCAGCGGCTTTGAGAATGTAAATCTTTACAACGGTGGTCTCAGCTTCAGTATTCCGGTACAGCAGATTGGCGGGCGTGGAGCGGCTGGTTATACGGCTCATGTACCCATTGAATCCAAATGGATGGTTACCAAGAACGAATGGTACGACGAAATCAATAACGCGTGGGTCAAGTGGTACATCCCTTCGGTGGCAGAGTACTACGGCGAGAATTATGGGCCGGGGTCGTTGACAGTCAGGTATAGCACCTGGAAACCCGAAGGATGCTACATCGGTTGGGATTACTACACGACGTCCCGCTGGGCGACTACATCCATAATCTTCAAGGCTCCAGATGGGACTGAGCATGAATTGGTGGATCAGGCGACGATGGGACAACCAACCAATTATCCGTCGTGTTCTTTAAATGGAAATAACCGTGGGCCGATTTTTGTAAGTCGCGATCAACCCGGTATGACTTTCATTTCTGATATTCAGGTTCGTGATGCGCCATTTTGGGGCTCTGGCCGCATCAAGGGATACCTGAAAATGCCGGACGGAACGGTCTATCGCTTCGATGAGATCGAACACTGTTACCAATGGGGTTGCTGGTATGAAACACGGCTCTCATGGATGCGCGATGTGAACGGGAACAAGACGACCTTTACCTACAGTGAAATCCCCTATTATGGCCAACGTATCACGTCTATTAAAGACTCACTCAACCGGGAAGTAACTATTGAATACAACGTGACTCAGGCGCCTTATGGAACTCACGATCGGCTAACTTACAAAGGATTTGGTGGCGCTAATCGCGTGGTGCGCGTGCAAAGGGACTCTTTAAGTGATGCGCTTAGATCCGGTTACACAATCCAGACGTTGAAGCAGCTTTTTCCAACTTTGGATGGTGCTGAGGACGCCTACAATCCGAGCGTGACAACCGCAATCTGGTTACCCGACAGTGACGGAGTTACCAGGCGTTACCGTTTCTTCTACAACAGCTACGGTGAACTGGCTCGTGTCGAACTGCCGACGGGTGGTGCGATTGAATACGACTGGGGGCCTGGTTTGGCGAATGGGGCCAATGGCGGCCTGATACATCCTGTTCCAAACGCTGCGCATTGGATGGATCTCGACGAGGAAATGCCGCAAGTTTATCGACGGCTGCTCGCGCGTCGTGCCTACGACACGGGGAGTGTCCTTTTGGGTTCGACCACGTACGCCAGGCCTGAAACGCAGAATGGTGACAATTCAATAAGCAATCTGGGTTATGTGGGAGTAAGCCATCTGGCCCCGAATGGTCAGCAGTTAGCTTCTGAGGTTCACTATTTTTATGGTAGCCCGGCAACCTCGTTCTTTACCTGGCAAGCGAGTCCAGAGTACCTGCCAACTTATTCGCCGTTTGCTGCTTACCGTGATGGGCATGAGTACCAGACGGATTTCTATGCTGCCAACGGATCGACTTTGTTAAGGCGAACGAACCAGAGCTGGGACCAGCAACCGTTGGGTTGGTGGTACGGGAGCGCCGAGACCTGTCCGGCCAATAATCCATTCGTGAAGGAAACTTTAACGACGCTTGGAGACTCAGGCCAGGTAACGAAAACAACCAATGTTAATCCGCAAACGGGTCAAATTATGATCGACCAGTTTGGGAACCCATTGGACGTTTGGATATACGACTACGGCCAAGGCCAGCCTGGCGCGTTACTCCGCCACATGCACACTGAGTTCTTGAGCGTGAATCCTGTCAACGGCGTCGACTATACGAACAGAACGTCCCCTTCCGGTCCACATCGTTTCAGTCTGCCAACCAGAACGTCCGTTTACGACGCGAATGAAGTTGAACGCGCGCGCACGACTTTCGAGTATGACAACTACACGACTGATGCGGGGCATGCAGCGCTGACTGACCGGCCGTCAATTAGCGGGTTCGATCCCTCTTTCAGCATCTATTACTTGACGCGCGGTAACCCGACGGCGACCACTAGGTATTTTTTGACTAACGGCAGCGTCACTGGCTCGATCAGCGGTTATGTACAGTACGACATTGCAGGTAATACCGTGAAAACGATCGATGCGCGCGGCAATCCGACGCATTTCTACTTTAGCGATCGATTTGGCGCACCGGATGGGGAGGCTCAAGCGAACTACGGTTCAGTCGAGTTGAATTCCGTCGGCCAATATAGTTACGGCTTCCCAACACAGGTGACAAACGCACTAAACCATACTGTTTTTACTCAATTCGATTATTACTTAGGAAGGCCCGTGGATACGCAGGATGAAAATGGGACGGTTTATAGCGGCTATTATAACGACGCCCTAGATCGCCCGACTCAAATGATTAACGGCGCAAATCGGGACGTAAACCTCCGCCGCCAGACGCTGTTCAGTTACAACGAGGCGGGTCGTGTCATGACTACGACAAGCGACTTCAATTCATTTAATGAAGCGAACCCGCTCAAGTCGCAAAGTCTTTATGACGGCATGGGACGGACAACCGAAACTCGCCAGTTTGAAAGCGCTAACGCGTACATCGCCGTTCAGCGACGTTACGATTCGCTGGGTAGAGTCTTCCAGGTATCCAATCCGTTCCGCAATGGTGAAACTCCGGTCTGGAGTACCACGACTTTCGACGAGTTGAGCCGCGTCCTTTCAGTGACGACACCAGACAATGCTGCCACCAGTAATTCGTACAGCGGCAACACGGCAACGGCCAGCGATCAGACCAGCAAGAAAAGGAAGAGTGTCACCGATGCTTTGGGTAGATTGACAGCGGTATATGAGGATCCCCTCGGTGTCAACCATCTGACAACTTATAGCTTCGACGCCCTTGATAATCTGACAACTGTTATTCAAGGGGGCCAGACGCGATCGTTTGTTTACGATTCATTAAATCGGGTGACGTCGTCGACCAATCCCGAAAATGGATCGGTCACCTATTTATACGATAATCAGGGAAATCTAATACAAAAGACTGATGCGCGCGCCTTTGTTACCAACATCTCTTACGACGCGCTTAATAGACCCACCGCAAAATCCTACCAGAACGATGGTGGCATTACCCCGGCGGTTGCTTACTTCTATGACGCGCAGGCTGTGCCGGCCGGCGCGCCGTCTTTTAATCGCGGATATTCGACCGGAAGAACAGTGGCGATCACCTACGACGGTGGAAGTGCCGGCGACTATTTCGGTTATGACGCAATGGGACGGCCCAATTTGAAGATTCAACAAACCAGCGCCGTCAATTATCAAGTGACGGCCAGCTACAATGTCGCGGGCACACTGACTGCGGCAACGTATCCGTCGGGCCGCACGGTAAGTTATGGCTACGATGCCGCAGGCCGAACCGCCAGCTTTACCGGCAATCTCGGTGATGGCACACCACGCACCTATTCGACGGGCATCAGCTATTCTTCTTTCGGCGGCTTAACGCAGGAACAATTTGGGACGAACACGCCGCTTTACAACAAGCGGCACTACAACGTGCGTGGGCAGCTCTATGACATTCGAGTCAGTACGTTATCGCTGGCACAAAATGAGTTCGATTGGAACCGCGGCTGCCTTGCGCTGTACTACGGGGGCGCAGGGTGGGGACAAAGTAGCGCCACGAACAACGGAAACGTGACCGCGCAGCAGCACTGGGCGCCGCTGAATGAAGCGCTGTCAGATTACGCCTACACCCAGCAGGGTTACAATTACGATTCGCTCAATCGCTTGAGTTCACTCAGCGAGTTGCACGGCGGGCCCTGGGGTCAAAGCGGAACAGATTATGTCCAGGCGTATAACTACGACCGTTGGGGTAACCGCACTATCGATCAAAGCGCTACTTGGGGCGCAGGAATTCCGAAACCGAATTTTGGTGTGGACACTAACACAAACCGCTTAACCGCACCGGGCGGTTATACCATGGGTTACGATCAGAGCGGCAACCTCACTACCGACAATTATACGGGCGAGGGCACGCGGACTTACGACGCCGAGAATCGAATGAAGCAGGCGTGGGCGAGCAGTCACTGGCAGACTTATTCGTATGACGGTGGCGGTCGGCGAACGAGGCGCGTTATCAATGGCACCGAGACGTGGCAAGTTTACGGAATAGGCGGTGAGTTGCTGGCTGAGTATGGCGCGAACGCTTCACCCTCCAGCCCCCAGAAAGAATACGGTTATCGCAACGGTGAGCTCCTGGTTACGGCAACCAGCGGGCCTGCCTGTGGCGTCGGTTACCAGGGTGCAAAAAACTGGACGGCCACTAATCCCAGCCTGGGTCATGCCACCGGCCAACAGGAAGGCAGCAATTGGGCCGTCTACGCTGGGACTCATTCGCCCCACGCAATGGTCTTCGGGCCTTACGACAACACCTTTGGGCAGGGCCAGCACACAGCTCAACTCACGCTGATGGTGGACAACAACTCGGGCTCAGACGTGGTGGCGACTCTGGATGTGGTCACGGGCTACGGTGCCAATGTGCTGGCGGTGCGACAGATACGACGAAACGAGTTTACGGCGGCGAATCAATGGCAGACTTTTACGTTGCCGTTCAACAATCCCTGTTTCGGCTTGGTGGAGGCGCGAGTATGGTGGGCCGGTAACACCAACACGAAGTTCTCCCAGATGACGATTGCGTCGGTAAGTACTTCGACTACTGATGTTCGTTGGCTGGTAACGGATCACCTGGGCACGCCGCGAATGACCGTCGATCAGAGTGGGAGTCTTGCGAATGTGAGTCGCCATGATTATCTATCGTTCGGTGAAGAGTTGTACCCCGGCACGGGCGGCCGCACACCCTCGGCCGGCTACACGGCCAGTGACGGAGTGCGCCAGAAGTTTACCGGTTACGAACGCGACAACGAAACGGGATTGGATTACGCCAACGCACGCTACTATGCGCATGCACAGGGCAGGTTTACGGGCGTCGATCCAGTGAGCGGCGTAGCCTCCGCGCCCCAAAGTTGGAATCGGTACACGTACTCATTGAATAATCCTGTCAACTTCACCGATCCCACCGGCATGTTCGCGAATGCTGAATATGGCTCTGATCCAAATCGCGAATCTGATCCTTTCCTGGACTATTCAAGAAAGCGAGCCCTGTGGACGAATGAGATCGAGCAAGCGCTGGAGGCTTACGACCAAATGGTAAAAACGGCCTTCGACAGTTTGCAGCAGAAGCGGAAGCAAAAGAAGGCGCAGGCGCAACAGCAACCGACGCCGGCCGGCGTTGCGGTCACGGCATTGCCAGCAACTAACTACGTAAACCAAAAGCAGAAAAACGGGAAGTATTTTACCGGCGTTGGTTCGACCCTGTTAATCACCGTCAACGACCGGTCTGGTAAGGCGATGAGCGGACTACAAGTTAAAGAAACGGTCACGTCCCCAGACGGCGAGCCGGTTAGAATAAATCCAAATCTCGAGGATGTTGATGGTACATTCACCGATTGTGTCTGCCGTGGGGTTATGACGGACGAGCCCGTTACTCGCGAACGGGCTGGGGAGATTATTGTCGGACTCTATCAGACTAAGACAACGCGGGAGAGCACGCAGACTTTGGAGATCAGTATGCCCGGCCGCGGCCTGGTGGCAACGGCGGAATATGATCGCAAGCTTAGTAATGTTGATTCTGACGGTAATTTGCGTAACTACATAAATCCGCAGACCGGAAGGACGCTTCCAAATGGAAACTACACCATCGACATTTCAAGTGTGAGGTTTCGACGAAGACCATGAGTGCAATCAGTCCTTCCTCCGGCCCGCTGAACTGTCCTGGAAAGGCCGGAGTGAAGCCGGACCTTGGCTTCACCGTGGGCACGGGGTCAACGATTGTAGCAAAGCTTCAAAGACCTTGATTATTTTTAGTAGGGGGCTGGTTATGAGATTCAGTGTTGCGGTTGCAGTTCTTATGTTGTGCTCTAGTTTCTGCTTCGCTCAGACAATCCTAGATATTGAGAAGACGTATGGCAATCCGATTAAGGTTTACGCCGTAAGCGAGCACATTTGGATGACGCCAGATTATGCTGCTGACGGCCAGGTGTGCCGACTGCGGCTCTATCCCAAACGTATTGGTGCTAATGCTGATTATCTTTCGCAGACCCTTCCCTTCGAGGAGTTGCGGGACGCTTTGAATCTATTGGTTCCGCTCGACGAGCGCGGCAACAAAACCCAGCCATTTGGTCTTACTGACACCGGCAGGCCTGCGGCTTGGACAACTTACGGCTATGAAAAAGTGACCTTCACTTTCGTAATGTCCTTCTCGCCTCAGAAATTCGGCAGAGCTTCCCGTTTGAGTTCTGGACTCGTATTTCGACCATCTGGGGCGCGAGCGAATCAAGGACCCGAAACCTTGGAGTCCTCCGTCGATGATTTTAACAATAGCAAATCGTCCGACACCGAGATCGTTACGGTTAGATGGACTGATCGAAAATGCGCTGCGCAATGAACGTCAGTCCAAAAGAAGTAAAGAATGGGCTAGACGATTAGTGGTCACGCTAGCTTGCGTCGCTTCCAGCGTGGGACATTGGCCGTCAGTCGTGTCGACCCGGCGTGCCGCTCTGTGGTGGTTGCTACATGCAGGAAGTGTGTCCGACTGCTGCTAGGAGCAGGATGTAGTCTCAGCGTCGGTCATTCCGATTTGCTGAACTTAGAACGAACCAGGCCTCACAAACGTGCGACATCATGTCGAGGAACTACCTCACGTTGCCTTCCTCGCTCTGGTTTTAAAAATCAATCCTGAACGTACGCACTCGGATCACCTAAGTGCAGTCTTATCAGAATTAGCCCCGGCTTTGGCCCCATAGAATCTATTATTTGTGCGAACGCGCCGCATTATTGTGCAGTTCGATAATTTCCCTGCAAAGCCTGTCCCCGGGGCTTTGATCCATAAAGGCCGTTATCGGTCGATTAAAGTCCGGTTACGTAAAACTGCCGACAAGTGTTACGTAAAAGTCATAACACGGGACTTTGGTCGCCCGGTCCTGAGAATTACGCAACACGGAGCTCACCGGCGTTTGGCTTGAGTTCGATTTGCCGCTTTCAGCAGCTTTTCAAAGATGGAGGCTTGGGCTTGCGCATCGTCAAGAGCGTTGTGAGTCTGAGGGGTGTTTGGGCTAAATTCCGGTGGAAGTTTGCTTGATGTCGTTTCTGACCAATGACAACCGCTGAACCCCATAAAATAGGATTTAATGTCGATCCCGGCGAAGCCGAACGGATTCCCTTCGGCAAATGACTCGAGATACCAGTTTACAAATTGCCAGTCGAAACAGGCATTGAACCCAACAAACACTGGTTTGTGACCTGCGGCGGCCAGGCTTTGCAAAGACAAGCCACGGTGCTATTGACTTTCCCAGGCAACAAGAATATTGTCCGGGCGTTCTCGTAGCGGCTGGATTTTCCCTCACGAGTCTCTGCTCACGCACACTCGTTGAAATCCAGTTTTCCCCTAAAGTCTTGTGGGTTGGAATAGACCCGATAGCGAGCTTTTGCAATGCAAAAGTCGAAGTGGCTTTTGGTACTAAGTAAACCACCTGTTTAAGGGTGTGCAGACGCGTTTTCTCCGGAGCATCTCGCCGGCCGATTGGGAGACTCGACGATGTCAGCAGAGTTAGTTTCCACTTCTGTGATCGGGCTTAATTCGCAGACGATACCGCAAACCGTCCCACGGGTTGCTTTGATAAATGCCCCGTTCACAACCTCACGAACGCCATCGATACAGATCGGCCTCTTGCAAGCGATTCTAAACAGCCGCGGAATCCCTGCTAAGTCCTTCTACTTCAACTTACAGCTCGCTGCCGTTCTCGGATGGCATATCTATGATCTTCTTTGCGACGATCGGACTCTACTTCTTGGGGAGTGGCTCTTTTCACGGGCGGCTTTCGGCGAAAATGCCCCTGAACCGCGCGCCTATCTCGAACGTTTCCAGGCTGAACTTGAGGGACAGCTTCGGAGAATTGAACGCGATGCCGAATACCTTTTGGATTTACGAGAGCGCGTTTTGCCAGCCTTTGTCGATCAGTGCTTAGAGCAAGTTGATTGGACCGATTTTGACATCGTCGGCTTTTCCTCGATCTTCGAGCAGAACTGTGCGGCACTGGCTTTCGCAAGACGGTTGAAGGCTCGCTACCCAGGGATAGTTACGGTATTTGGAGGAGCCAACTTCGAGGACGAAATGGGCCTCGAGTACGTTCGCACTTTGCCCTGGATAGACTATGCAGTTATCGGCGAAGGCGATGAAGTGTTTCCCGCCTTACTAAAGCATTTGATGGAGGGCGGGGACGGCGGGGGAATTCTCGGCGTAGCAAGCAGGGACACGGATGGATCTGTTCGCTTTGCCGGTAGAGCTCCGCAGGTGTCTAACCTCGATGTACTTCCTGAGCCGGATTACCGGGAGTATTTTTCGACAGCCAGAGATCTTGAGATGCCGGAAACGGTCCGCGGATTGAACGTTAGCATTCCCTTCGAAACCGCCCGGGGATGCTGGTGGGGCGCCAAGCATCACTGCACATTCTGCGGCCTTAACGGACTTGGAATGGCCTTTCGCAGCAAATCGCCAGAGCGCGCCCTGCGCGGAATAGATGAGTTGGCGGAACGACATGCGATCTATCAGTTCATAGCGGTGGACAACATACTCGATCTCCGGTATATCGCCGGCTTTTTCGGGCCACTGGCCCAACGTCGTCACGATTACACCTTCTTCTACGAGACAAAAGCGAACCTTTCGCCCGCTCAACTTAAACAACTGGCGAGCGGAGGAGTACGTCACCTTCAGCCAGGGATTGAAAGTCTGAGCACTAACGTTTTGAAGCTCATGCGAAAAGGAACCACAGCCTTGCAAAACATTAGTGTGTTGAAGTGGGGGCTCTACTACGGCATTAACATGCATTGGAACGTTCTTACGGGTTTTTCGGGTGAGCGAGCGGAAGACTACGTTGAGCAACTCAACTTGTTTCGTTTGATTCCTCATCTACAACCACCGGAATCAATCGGTCAAATCTGGTTAGAGAGGTTCAGCCCGAATTATACAGAGAGCGCGAAGCTCGGCATTAGCAACGTACGCCCTGAACCGTCTTA
Source organism: Pyrinomonadaceae bacterium (assembly GCA_049273695.1). GTDB lineage: Bacteria > Acidobacteriota > Blastocatellia > Pyrinomonadales > Pyrinomonadaceae > UBA11740. The sequence goes on along the minus strand of JBASRE010000028.1, from coordinate 59,845 downwards.
CCAGCATGTGTACCCGAACACCGTGGACTTAGATCGCATCGCCTACTTTTTCGCGTACGATGCGGCCGATGTCGTACCAGCGTCGGTTCAAAAGGAGGCGGCCGACTACATAGAGGGCTGGAAGGAGTCCTGGAAGGCTGAAGCACCGTTCCTCTTATATCAGAGAGGGGCTGAACGCCTCACGGTTAGCGACGGACGTGACTTGTCGCAACCGCCGCAAATTTTTTCAGTCGGAGAACCTGCTGCTTCCGTGTACGAACACTGCGCGACAACTGCTCGCGGTGTATCTCAAATCGTTCAGTCGCTGCGTGAATTGCAAAGCCTGGAAGTTAGCCACGAGGAGGTACAACAAGCCCTGGACGAGTTCGTAAACCTTGGTCTGATGGCGGAAGAGAATCGTTTGTACTTAAGTTTAGCGCTTCCAGTAAATCAAAACTGGTAACCAGCGGCAGGCTGTGGGGCGCGTTGCTGTGAACCTCGTAGCATAGCTCACTGAGAAATGCTACTTTTGCCCTTTGCAGGGCCAAGATAAGGAGAAAGTTATGGCAAACGTTAAGGTCAACACTAAGGACATCGAGTCAGTTGGCGAAAAATTAAACGCCTTTGCGAAAAAATTGCCCCCGGGAGAGCAAAACGTCCTGGCTTGGCTGATGTCGCGGGCCGCTGAGGCTCCGCCAGCGACGGGAACCCTGGTTAAGAAGATCGAGGGCGCCAAGGTCCAGACGGCGCCTGGGACAACCACCGCAGGGAAGCTTTCGCCCTCTCAGCAATTGGGCCGCTCACTGGGAGTTGCTCAGTTTTCGAAGATGCGGCCCGGTTCCCTTGCCGCCGGCAGTGGCGTTGGGATAACGGCGACCATAATGTTCTGATGTGGTCGGGGCTGCTTCCCTCCGGCATTTTCGGAGACATGGCTCTCGAACACTACGCTTGTCTGATTTGCAGAATTGGTGACCGTGCCGGCGCATTGGGTTCCCGCGGAGATTGGTCTGCGGAGAGTCCGGCGCCGTGCACTGTCTCTTTGAGAGGCCGTTCTGATGACCAGTCCTGGACATGGCAGTCTGGCAATGAGCGACATTGGTCGGGTCGTAGCCAAGTTACAAGAGCTTCGAGACTCCCTCCCGCCGAACGAAAGAGAGATAGCTGACGACCTGCTGCGCGCCGCAGGGGTCGTCGAGACGACGCCCTTGCAATACAACCCATACCTGCCCGGTGTTCATGACAATCCATACCCTCACTACCGACGTCTGCAAGTCGATAATCCAGTGCATTGGAGCGAGGCGATGCAGGCGTGGGTCATCACTCGTCATGAAGATGTAAAGGCGGCCTTTCGCGATCCCCGCCTATCCTACCGCACCGGCTTCGAGACTATGCTGGCGTGTATCCCAATTGAGGAGCGCGACAGTGTGCGGGCAGTGACCAGGCTGCTTGGTTCCCTCCTAAACGAAATTGATCCGCCCGACCATACACGGCTGCGTAGGATTATGGTGCGGGCGCTGACGGCAACTCCCGAACCGCAGACGAGCTCGCACCTCAATGCCGTTGCGAACCAATTGATAGACGCAGTTCAATGCGACGGGGAGATGGACATCGTGATGGATTTCGCGTATCCCCTGCCCGCCATCGTCGGCTCTGACTTGTTGGGTATTCCTGCCGAGGACCGCGAAAGATTCGGGCAGTTGGTATATGACGTCATACACACGTTCAGTGAAGGCTTCAGCGGAACGGATGCGATGCGCCGCGGTGAAGCGGGAACCGCCGAACTGACGGCATATCTCAAGAGGCTATTTACGCAACGGCGGGAGCGTCCCGGGAACGACGCCTTGAGCGCCATGCTGGCGGCCGACGACGCCACTGACGAAGAACGCGTTCTCATTGCTATAAACCTCATCATGGGAATGTACGAGAATGTGACCCACGCCATTAGCCTTTCGCTGCGGACCATCCTCCGAGAGCCAAAAATTTTGCACCACTTGCGCAATTGTCCTGATGACCTTCCCGCGGCTGTTGAGGAGATGTTGCGTCACGAAGGAACAGCCCCAATGCTTTCCCGGGTCGCGCTCGAGAATATAGAGATCGGTGGCGTCACGATACCTAAAGGACAACGCGTGATTCTGTTGCTGGCGGCTGCGGATCGCGATGCGAAATGTTTTGCCGACCCTGACCGTTTCGTCCCCGATCGCGACCCCAACGCGCAGATTGCTTTCGGCGTCGGCAGGCGCGCCTGCCCTGGCTCCGGTTTGGCGCGGACCATGCTCGAGGCAGCCGTGACCACATTGATTGCACGCCTTCCAGACATGCATCTGGTTGACAATGACCCTGCCTGGCGAGAAGAAATCAACATTCGCGGTCTCAGAGCGCTTCACGTGAAGTTTGAACCGCGCTGAGTGTGAAATGACATGCCTTCCAGACGCTGTCGAATTCTGATCAAGAGTTGATGAGCCAATTCTCTCCAATCAGTCCATGACCGAGAATGTATCAACGAATATTGCTTCAGCCTGCGTTAAGGCGGCTGTGGCAGAAGGCTACCGCAAGGTTGCGCCCGGTTGGCACAAATGGCGGCAGGAGTTCAAAGCCGCGGGTGCGGTCGTGACCGAGGCCATCCTGAGCGCTAGCCATGTGAAACCCGGCATGCGCGTGCTCGACGTAGGATGCGGCCCCGGTGAGTTGGCTCTTCGCGTGCTGCCCCTCGTGGGAGACAACGGCTGTGTAGCGGCCATCGATCTGGTCCCTGAGATGCTACCGCGCGCAACCGCTGCCGAGTCATTGATCGTGTTCGGAGTCGCCGACGCGGAATCTTTACCTTTCAGAGACGCGACATTCGATTTGGTCATGTGTCGCGGGGCTGTAATGCATTTTCCCGATGCGACGCAGGCGCTCTGCGAGGCTTATCGCGTTCTGCGCCCAGGCGGCCGCGCTGTGTTCTCTGCCCTTGGTCCCGCAGAAGAGACAACCGCAATAATGGCAACCATCGCTGTCGTCTTGCGTCATGCTACGTCACCCCCACCGCTCGCTCCGGGACCGGATATATATAGGTTCGGGCTCCCGGGTAGTCTCTCGGCGCTGTTTTGTTTAGCAAACTTTCAAGAAGTCTCTGAGAGGATGTTCACGGCGCCATGCGTCTGGCCGGGTAAAGCCCAGCACTTTTGGCAAGCACTGCCCGATCATGCCTGGCGATTTGCCGAACTGATCGAATGCTTGCCAACTGAGTCCCGCGAACGGGTAAAGATGGAGGTCGTAGCAGCGTTGCGGCCCTATGAGAGAGATGGCCTGCTTCACCTAAGTGCGCCAACCGTTATTGTGTCTGGGAAGCGGTGAGCGTCTGGGACCAGTGATGTTGAGAATCACGCGCAACTCTACCGTTTTCCGAGGAAGAAGTTCCGCCCTCGCGCTCAAGTGAATCGGGTCCCGCCTCTCGATAACTTCAGTCATGCTTAGCCGGCAGAATATCGACGCATTATTCTGACATGGCCTAACTCAGTATCGAAAGTAAAGGTGTTACCTCGGCAATTCCTTCACGCACCCTTGACCGTCGTCAAACCAGGAGTTGATCTTAGGCCCCCATCTGTTCTCTGAATAATTTAATGTGCAAGGGGCTTCTATTATTGTCGTTTCGAGAATTCTGCTGCAAAGCCTATAGCTGTAGCTATGTGGCTGGCTAAGTAGCCACTGGGCAGTTATACAAGCTGCCCGCTAGTTTGGCTGGCTCTTCGGGCTTTGAATTGGGTGAATTGCGTTCCGGATGGTGGACGTTTAGCTTTGCTCTACGATGGCCTTTGAAAGTTCGGTCGCGTCGATGTTGAGGGCTTGTTGAATGTCGGCACGGCGCAACTTGGTTCCAAGGAGTTTCGCATGTCGAAAGTCAGTATTCGTAAGAGTCGCGCCGCGAAGATCTGCATTTGTGAGATCGGCGTCAATAAGGAGTGCGTCGGTAAGGTCCGCGTGAGTCAGGTCAGCTTCGTGAAGGATCGACCTTCTAAAGTCGGTGCTGCGCAGATCCGCACCTACAAAGAGTGCTCGGCTGAAGTCTGCGCTCCGTAGATTTCCGTTTTGAAGTATTGCCTTTCCGAAATTCGCACCACGAGCCTGAGATTCCATCATGTTAGAACCAATGAGATTCGCTTCGCTTAGCTCAGCTCCGAGGAGTTTCGCGTTCCGCAGGTCCGCATTCGATAGATTCGTACCACGCAAGGATGACCTATTGAACTGTATGTTTGAGAGATCCATCCCGACAAAGGATTTGTGATCCAGCAAGCTGTCACTGAGATCGGACCCTGCAATCACCGCTACCTGCAGATCAACTTTGCTAAGATCGAGGCCACTCAAATTCGCTTTGCGAAAATTTGTGCGCGTTAGATTTGCACCATTGAGAGAGGTGCGACGCAAATCACTTCCACTGAGATCAGCGTTTGAGAGATTCGTGTGATGCATAACGGCACCAAGGAGTTTAGCGTCTCGCAGATCCTGACCTTGCAGTTCGGCATCTGTGAAATTAGCGCCCGCCAAATTGGCGCCCCGGAGGATAGAGCCAGCTAGCATGGCCCGCCGCAAATCGGTGTTGCTTAAGTCTGTTGTGCTTAAGTCCCTTTCTTGAAAATTCACACCAGTTAGATTTGTACCGCTTAAATCCGCGCCGCTAATCGGCCCTAGGCTCAAGAGGAGCAAGCTGCCACTAGCATCTTTCTCTAAAACGAAACTCTTCATTTGTTCGCTCCATTTTCGGCCCTGGCAACGCTTATCACCCTCAAAAAATCTCTTCAGAAAAAGGAATTCCATGATAGAACGATGAGCAAACTTCCAATTCCCTGCCGCGTCACGGTGAAGTAACGACCTCGAGGTGGCTTTCCACTCATCTATGTCACGGACTGACGAAAAAAGGTTCTTAATTATGTTAACTATTACAGTTCGTTCAACCCGATCGAAGCCATGCTCCAAGAAGCCAAGATAGAGATGAATAGCCAGTTCCTCGGAAAACATCTCCAAATGGTTGAAATCTTTCCAAAATGTTTCGCGCTTATACCACTTCGTAGTAAGAGCGCTATAAACCTCCCATGTGAGGACGAGGGGGCTGTCGGCTTCCAGAAGTTCAGTGATGTACGAAAGCAATAAAGGTCGAACTGTTAGATTTGGTACTTTCTTTACTAAGCTCCGAGCTTTGGCTTTCTTTTGAAATCCCCAAAATCCGAAACGCCTTTTCAGATATTCGTCCACTTGCCTGTCGCTAAAAGGCGCAAGGTATAAACGCCAAAACGTGTGATGGGCCGGCCCACTGCGTGGCCCGACAACCATCGTGGCGAGTTGCGGAATTGCGCTCTCCTGTGGGAAAAATTGTGTCCTACATGTAATTAGAACTCGACGAAAGCCGCCACAAACACTCATCAGTTCATTTAACCGAACCCAATAATTCTTCACGGCTTCTAGATCTTCATCGAAAGCGTCCAAGAACAGAATCGTCTCCCTGCGCTTATGAGGATGAATTTGTTTGATGATATCAACTGCGTTGTGATGTCCCAGCGGGACAACGGCGAGGCGAGATTTGTTTCGCCATCGACTCCGATTAAACGCGTAGTAATTAAGCACAAACGACGACTTGCCCATTCCTGAATCGGCTAACAGCAACAGGTGACGATGCGAGGACTCTGCTTCTAAGAAACGTCGTACTGCTCTGAATAAATCTTCTCTGGTTGCTATGATATTGTCGCCCTTCTCTAACTCTTGAATGAGATCGATGCTGGCCGCATCCGGTCGGACGTAGAATCGAGTAGCGCTTCTTATGTCTTCAACTGAGTAAAGGTCGGCTCCGAAATCTCTCGCAATTCGCCGCTCGTTTAGCCACGCTTGCATTGTCCAGCCACCCAATGTGACCGCGATTGTTACGCTTGCGAGCACCACTGCCAATGCTGCCAAGAGAATTCCAACAAGCGTAAGTATTTCGCCCCTTGTCCAGCCTTCAAAATTCACGGCTTGGATGACCATCCATGCACTTCCTATCTGGGCCGGCATTTGGTTCATGAGAATGAGGAGATTAATGAGGTCAGGTTTTTCTTTATGTGAGTTACGGTCTTGTCAAATGGAGTGTTTTATAGTGCTGCACGCAATGGCGTGTCAACCTCTCAACCGGGGCCTCCTTGACAGTGCTTTAAAATGACTGTTATCGTTTCCGGTCTTTTTATAGAGTTCGACAACTATAGTCGTTAGGTTTTTTTTGGAGGCGTTCGACTTGAACAACGGCGGAACACTATTTACATCGGAATCTGTTACGGAAGGCCATCCCGACAAGATCGCCGACCAAATATCCGACGCGATTCTGGACGCAGCTCTTGCTGAAGATCCAATGTCGCGTGTCGCGTGCGAGACGTTACTGACGACCGGGCTAGTGATCATTGCGGGCGAGATTACGACTAGGGCTCACATCGATTACGCAGGCATCGCCCGCCGTGTAATCGGCGACATAGGCTACACCCGAGCCAAGTACGGCTTCGACAACGAAACCTGCAGCGTCCTATGTGCGATTCACCAGCAATCGCCCGACATTGCTATGGGCGTGGATACCGGCGGTGCCGGCGACCAGGGTTTGATGTTCGGATACGCTTGCAATGAAACGCCTGAGCTGATGCCTTTGCCTATTCAGTTGGCGCACCGCTTGGCTGAACGGCTCGCGGAAACGCGTAAATCGGGCCAGCTTCCTTATCTTCGTCCCGACGGAAAGTCTCAGGTCACGGTTGAGTATCGCGACGGACGACCCTTTCGCGTTGACGCCGTCGTCATTTCGTCGCAGCACGCGCCCGAAGTAGAAAACGATCAGCTTCGCGCGGAGATTCGCGAACACGTTATCAGACACACCGTACCCGGCGATTTGATGGATATCGACACGAAGTATCACATCAATCCCACTGGTCGTTTCGTGGTTGGCGGGCCGCAGGGCGATTCAGGTCTCACTGGCCGCAAGATTATCGTCGATACGTACGGCGGTTATGCGCCACATGGTGGGGGTGCCTTCTCAGGCAAGGATCCGACGAAGGTTGATCGCTCGGCCGCGTACATGGCTCGCTACATCGCCAAGAACATTGTCTCCGCCGGCCTGGCTGACAAATGCGAAGTGCAACTCGCTTATGCGATCGGCGTGGCTGAACCTGTCTCGGTTTACGTAGACACGCAAGGCACGGGTCGAATTAGTGAATCCGCACTTTCAAAACTCGTGCGCGAGCACTTCCCTCTTACTCCGAAAGAAATTATTAGCGAGCTTAAGCTCCGCCGGCCGGTTTATCGCCAGACGGCCGCTTATGGCCACTTCGGACGTTCGGGTGATGGCTTCACCTGGGAAGAGACAGACAAGGCTGAAGCCCTGCGCAATGCCGCCGAAGCTCTGGGCTCTGCAGCTCGTGTCTAGGGTTCACAATCGCCTCGCCCCAGGCATTTACGCCTGGGTAACAAAACGGGAGATTCTCGAAAAGCCTCCTTTGAAGGAGGCTTTTGAAACATTAGATCCCAGCCGTGAACGGCTGCAACAGAAAGAAATCAAAGGAACAAATAATGAGTACTGCTATGCCTGCAATGGATCATGACGTTAAAGACCTTTCGCTCGCAGCCGACGGCAAGCGCCGCATCGATTGGGCGGAGCGCGAGATGCCCGTGCTGCGCTTAATTCGCGAACGGTTTGCCGCCGAGCAGCCTTTGAAAGGCGTCCGCCTGGTTGCCTGCGCGCACATCACGACTGAAACGGCGAACCTTGCACGCGCACTGCAGGCCGGCGGCGCTGACTCAATGCTGATCGCGTCGAATCCCCTTTCGACTCAGGATGACGTCGCCGCGTCGCTGGTGGCCGACTATGGCATTCCGGTTTACGCGATGAAGGGCGAGTCCACCGACACCTATCGCCGCCACGTGCAAACCGCGCTCGAGTTTGGACCGGACATCATCATCGACGACGGCTCAGACGTAGTCGCAACGATGATCAAGGAAAAGCCTGAGCTTAAGAACAAGATCATTGGCACTACGGAAGAGACGACTACCGGAATCGTTCGGCTCGAGGCAATGGCGAAAGCCGGCGTACTGACCTTTCCGTCGATTGCCGTCAATAACGCGCAGACCAAACACTTCTTCGACAATCGTTACGGCACCGGCCAATCGACGCTCGACGGCATCATTCGCGCGACGAATATTCTGCTGGCCGGGCGCACGCTGGTTGTGGTTGGTTACGGCTGGTGCGGAAAAGGTGTCGCGTTGCGCGCCCGCGGCATGGGCTCGAATGTCGTGGTGACTGAAATCGATCCCATCAAGGCAGTGGAAGCCGTCATGGATGGTTTCCGCGTAATGCCGATCTCAGCCGCCGCAAAGGTGGGCGACATCTTTGTTACGGTCACCGGCAATCGCCACGTAATCGACGGCGAGCATTTCGCTTCGATGAAAGACGGCGCGATCGTTTGCAACAGCGGCCACTTCGATCTTGAACTGAATCTGGTGGCGCTCCGCGAGCAGTCCGAAGGCGAACCAACGCACGTTCGCCCCTTCGTTCAGGAATACCGGAGGAAGGATGGCAGACGCGTCATGGTTTTGGGCGAGGGTCGCTTAATTAATCTCGCGGCCGCCGAAGGCCACCCGGCCAGCGTGATGGACATGAGCTTTGCGAATCAGGCGCTTTCGGTTGAGTACCTGGTGAAGAACAAAGGCAAGCTCGATCCGGGCGTACATCTTTTGCCACCGGAAGTCGATCAGGAAATCGCGAGCCTTAAGCTCCGCGCGCTCGGAATTTCAATCGACACGCTGACCGCCGAACAAATCGAGTACATGACGAGTTGGGAAACAGGAACGTAGTGGGAGCGCAGGCATCCTTTCCGCATCGGCACTCACCGTGAACACTTCGTTAAAGGCGGGCTACTGCCCGCCTTTTCGTTTCCTTTTCCCACTTCAAGAAATCGTTGACTCCGCTTCTGGCTTGCAGTATAAGTCGCCCGTCCTTGCGAAGAGCTTTAGACACTAAAATCCGAGGCTGATTCCCCACGTGTTGTCCTCGCAACAACCAGCCGACTCAGCCGCTTAAAACAATTGTCACGTAAGTAATGACGGGAGGGATCGTCCCATGACCTGCTATGACGTGGACACCACGGACATTGAGCGTATGGCCGACGCGCTCAAGGAATTGACCATTGACCTCACGGAGGCTGAGCCGGAACAGTTTGCCGGATACGCCCGAGAAAACCAGGATCTTCTGAGTGACCTTGTCGCGAAATACTTTGACGCCGTCTCTTGCTTTTTTGAAGTGATGCGAAACATAGCATGGACGGCACTGCAAGCGGATGAAGCGAAACATCCAGCGGAATCCAACGTCGAACCGGCGGTTGTCGATAGAAGTTATTTGCGCGAATTTCTACCGCTTTATGATCGCGCTTCGGAAGAGGGTCTGGCTCGTTTGCGACGTCTACTTCAGGAAGTTTTTGCAGAAGAACCTGAACTGCGGGCTGCCTTTGTCGCTGAAATGGTTGCGTCCGGGACCGTCGAGGAAAGTAGGATCTTTTGTTCCACCGTGGCCACCGCAGATAGTGCGGCGCAAGCGCAAGAGCATGGCAGTTCAGGCAAAGAAGTTGTGGATAGCGTCAAGCAGTTTCTCTTGAGCTTCCTCAAAGAGGAAATTGGGTGGAAGCGCTTCATTGTAAGGAAGAAGAGTATTGAGAGAATTCTTCACATTGTGAATGAGATTCTCAATATGGTATTTCGCGGCCCGCAGAGCTAGTCTCGTCTGCCCGCGAAATGAAACTCAAAGCCGCCGGCGACGAGACTTGCGATCGGCGCTCATTGCGCACCTGCTATGGGTAAGACCTCCCGGAACAACAAAGAACGCCTACGGCGAATCCTCCATGTTTGGACTTCGAGCCCATGTCAGTACAACTGTCCCTGGATCCTGAGAAGGATGTCGCAGGCGTCGCTTTTCATCTTGATTTTCGTGTTATTGAATTCGATCCAGATCCGCGCACAAGCATCCAGCGACTCCGACACAGACGCCCAAAACCCGGCCACAAAGGATGACTACAAGCTTCGGAGAGGGTCCAAGGAGTTTGGCGCCTGGGGAGTCGGCTCGTTCGATGCGCCGACCCCCATTGGGAGCAATCATAGGCCGATCGCGATGTTGGGCCTTAGGTATGGACGGATTGTTGGCACGAATCACTTGGGTACTCTCTCTTATGTTGCCGACATCATTCCTATACAAATCGCCTTCAATCAGCCTGATGAACAAGGGATTCGCCGGAACGTTTACGGTGTTGGCATTAACTACGGCGGCGTGAAAGTGTCCTACTTGCGGCGTTCGCGTGTTAAGCCTTTCGCTGGTGGCAGTGGTGGTCTCGTGTTTTACACGCGACGCGTTCCGTTAGAAGGAAGGAAGCTGAACGTTACTTACAGCCTCGACGCCGGCCTCGATATCTTTACTGGAAGAAAGCAGGCGATAACTGTCGCGTATAAGTTTTACCACGCTTCGGATGCAATCAGCAGGAAGGCGAATATCGGCACTAATGACAACATGATAAGTGTTGGATTTTCGTTATTTAAATGAACTGCTGAATCAATCGCTGGCTGGACTTGGTCGTGAAAATTGCACGCGGTGTCGAGGTGAGGCAAACCCGATAATTAAGAACGGTTCCTATCATGAGCAAGGTTCGCCAATCCTCAAGAGCAAGACTGACCTCAATAAATGGCAGCCACTCCTCCGCGTTGTCAGCCAAGCAGTTGGTTACTAAAGACCCAGTGTTCCGCCTGTTTCACGGCAAGTTGTCAGCTACTTGGACAGTCATAATCAACGTACTATTTGCCGGACTTGTTTTTCTAGCGGACATTCTTGGGAAACCGCCCAATGAAAGACCCCTCGAAGCATTCACCTCGCTCAGAAAGATTCTAATTATCGCCTTTGGTTTGTCAGTCTATTTTCTGCAACCAGGTTGGATCGCCGATCTCTTTAACGGCCTCGAAAAGAATAGGGTGATCGTGCGCTCGCGGTCGGGCGATTACGACTATGATGATTTTCAAAGCGATCGGATCAGAAGAGTTGACAGTCGGTTGTGTACAGTCTTGGGATTCCTTTTTCTGGTTGCATTTTGGATCCGCCGTCTACTTACTTATTCACACAAACGATCCCTTTGGTTAGAGCTAGCGGCTCTCTTCATCGTCTACGCCCTACCCTATTATGCCTTTGTCGTGACACTCACTAAGTTCTGCTTAGCCTTGTTCTCAACAAAGCGTCTATTCGATTTGTTTGAGGTCAGAGTCAACCCACTTCATATTGATGGTGTGGGCGGTTTCAGGCCAATAGGACGCATCCTCTTAAAGTATGCAATTGTGCTTGCGGTCTTTGTTTCACTTGCCACAGCAGGGCGGATCTTATCGTCGATTGACGATTTTAGACTGATTTTGGGACGGAGCGAGGTTTTGATGGCGCTATTGGCAACCGCCTGTTTTCCGTTGTTTCTTTGGGGGTGGCTGTGGGTGCCGCACAAGGCGATGATCGATAATCGTAATCGGAAGCTAAGGCAACTGACGGACGATTTGGACGGTTTAGATCACGAAAAAGAAGCAAAACGGTATTCGGAACTTGCACAGGAGCACGACTTAGTTAGAAAGAGCTATCCAACATGGCCGATGAGTCTAAATCAGACAAGGAACTTTCTTGCTCTTATCGCTACGCCTCTCATCACTACGCTTGTCTCGTCCGCCGCACGATACCTATGGACGAGACTAATCCCGTAGCAAGAACTCTTTTGTGAATGCGAGATCTATTTCCGTAGCAGGAGCTTTCTCTGTTTCTACCTCGGGAGCGTCTTCACAATCAGTCTCGTCTCTAAACGAATGGACGCTCTCTTCTGTCAAATTACCGGCCTCAGGTTCTAACTCTAGAGATGAAATAAAACGCACCGCCGGCGAAGATCGCAATGGGCGCCCAGACGGCGACCTGCGGAGGCAGAAGCGCGTGCTCGCCGAGTTGTTGAAAGCCGCTGGAGAGAAGCCAGAACAGCAGGCTCACCACGACGGCCGAGCAAAGTGCGAGCACGGTGCTTTTGCGACCAAGCGAAATCGCCAGAGGCATACCGATCAAAGCCATGATGATTACGCTGAAGGGCGCGGCGTACTTTCGCTGCAACCCAACGGCGAGCACTGCGGTGTCAGCGCCGCGCGCTTTCAAAGTCTTGATGTACTCGCGCAAACGGCTCGCGTCCAACTGCGATGGTCGATCGACAGTCGGCCGGAACACGCGGGGCGAATCAACACCGTCAGCCGTGATCGCTTGTGCAGACTGAGTCGAGACCTGCGGCTTATCCAAATCAAACCATTTAGCGTTTATGATCTCGATGCGGTTCGGTCCGACCCAGCGTGCGGACTCTCCATTCATCACCCGCTTCAATTCGCTTATCCGCGACGCGTCGAATTCGTAAATCGAGGGTTTGATCAACGCTTGAGCGCGATCGTCGAACTCGTATGAGTAGATGCGCCGGCCGTCGGTGCTCACCAGCCAACGCCGCTCGCCGGGCGTGGACTGCGCGACGTTGCCACGGATCCGCGCGCGCAAATCGTCCTGCTTAACGTTTGCAGCCGGCATGACCCGTTCCTGAATCAGCCACAGGCCGCCGGCGATGACCATTGCGAAAACCAAACCGGGCAGCATTAGGCGATAGACACTCTGGCCACTGGCCCACCAGGCGACGGCTTCCCTTCTCCGTGCGATCAACGCATACGTCAGCAGCGCCGCGACCAGCACGCTTCCGGGAAATAGTTCCACACTAACCAGAGGCAGCAGAAAGAACAGATACTCGCCGAGAAGTTTCACACCTCCGCCACGAGTAACGAGGAACCGCCAAAGCTCGAAGCTGGTAAAAATATTGAAGACGATGACGAGTGCCACAAAGGCAAACAGAAAACTCAATGCCATCGTGCGCACAACGCTCGTGTCGAGCAGCGTGGGAAAGCGAACGGTCCACCGGCGCCGAGCTGACGCTTGCGGAGTCTTCACTTCAGCTTGTGCCGCCAAATCCCTGGTGGCCGTCCTGGCACGCCGCAGCGAAAAGCTGAATGTCCGGTTCACCAGCAGAAGTATCACCGCGAGGATGAGTACCAGAGACGTTGCGAGCCACCCGCCTATAACCGGCGGCAGCGTCCCGCCGCGCGTCAACTGCTCGCCGGCGACGACCAAAAGGTAATAAGTCACCATGACGAGGAGGGACGTGAGCGCGCCAAAGCCTCGACTGCCGCGACGGAAGCGCATCGCCAGAACGGCGCCAAAAAAAGCGAACACCAGCGGCGACAGACCGAGCGCGATTCGCTTGTGAAGCAGAAACACGCCTTCGCGATGCTGTGGCCCAGTGCTTTCCTTTATAAAGCGGCGCAGCGCGCGAAACCCCATTTCGTCAGGCTTGTTCTCGGACTTTTGTAGCCGCGCAATCAGGTCGTTGCGCCCGGTGTTGAAGAGAATGCGTAACTGATCCAGTCGCTCAACGACGTATTGCTGATCGGCCGCCTCGCCCGCAGGCAGCCTGGTCTGTACGGCATCCTGAAGCACGAGCTCGGATTTTTCGGCGGATGAATCGATGCGGCCTGTGCGCGCGGTTATCAGCCTCGTTGAGCCGTCGGCCTCTTTAGTTTGAATGAAAACACCGCCCCACTGGCCGCGCGACTTGTCGCCTTCGCGGACGTAGATGACGTACCCCGGAATGTCCGTCGTGAACGTTTGCGGCTCGACGGGCGAGTCGAGTTTGTAGAGCGCCGCTCGCGCACCCAGCGCGCGCAAGTCCTGCTGGGCGTGCGGCGCCTCACTAAGATTGAGCTGCAATGCGACCACGGTGGCAATCAGCCCGATTACTAACGCAGGCATAACGATCTGCCAGCGGCTTACGCCGGCCGCCCGCATCGCGATCAACTCGCTGTCACTGCCCATGCGACCAAGCCCGATGATCGTTCCCGACAGCACCGCCATCGGAATCGTGAAGACGAGCACGGTGGGAAGCAACGCGAGCGAAAGTCCGTATAAGAATTGCGCCGGGACGGTGGCGCGAAAGATTGTTTCAAAGTACCGGCCGCTTTGTTGGACGAACAGGATGCCGGTGAGCAGAACGAACGCCGCCGCCGCGTACGGAAGTATGGTGCGGAGGATGTAACGCTCGATTATTCGGCGGGATGCCATGAGTTTAATGCACAGATTTCACAGATTAGGGAAATTGACTCATTGAACCATTGATCCATTGAATCAATGAGTCAATGAATTAATGAACCAATTTACCTGAATCTGTAAAATCTGCAGATAACAAGATCTATCGCACGGGAGCGACCATTGTGCGGGGACGCCGATCGAGCGCGCGGACAATCAGGCGGTGAGTAAACTCAGCAAGCTCGGCATCTGTTTGAGCGAAGCTCGCCTGATACGTGTTTGCGAATTCCGACGGGCCGAGCCTCTGGCTGCTAATCAGAACCTGTTGAATCGCCGGCATCAGCCTCGTTCCGATTCCCCGGCTGCACGAAGCGCAACGCACCGCACTTTCAAAATCCACGTATAGCGGCTGCGCCGTTGTCGGCGCCGTGCCGCAAACCACACATTCGCTCACGTCCGGAAACGATCCGGCCAAACGCAATAGCCAGATTTCGAAATAACGAAGCACCAGTGTGGCGAAGTCAGGCGCCGCGGCCAATGCTTCGACGCACGCGTTTAGCATGCGGTAGAGCTTGTCGTTTGCTTCATGCGGTGGCGCGAATTCCCCGATAAGTTCCGCCATGTAACCGAGCACTTCCGCTACTTCAAGTTGTGCGGCAAGTTCGAAGTTGGACTTGACGATCTCAGCGCGCGAAATCGTGACCAGATCCCGATTTTCCTTTTCGTAGAAATCCAGGCGGATGACGGTGAACGGCTCAAGTGCAGCGCCGAAGCGGCTCTTCATCCGGCGCGCGCCTTTGGCGACCGCGCGCACAAGCCCCGCGTCGCGCGTCAGGCAGACTACTATGCGATCAGCCTCAGCGAGGTTGTAACTGCGCAGGACGATTGCATCGGTGGTGACCAGGTTCACAACGAACCACGCTCCGAAGGTTTATGGAGAAGGAATGAAGTACAGAATCCAGCCGAGGAGAAAAGCGATCGCGACGAATTCGCCAAAGACCTTAATGCCGTACATGAGCCGCTGTCGCTCCGTGCCTTTTGCCGCAATGCCGAACACGACCGCGGTGAGCGCCGCGAAAACAACCATCCACAGAACGTGTCTCATCGCTTTCTCCCAGCCGCGATATCGAATGCGTCAAGCATGACCAAATAATTCAACAACCCGGCCACGAGCAGAAACGTGTTTCCGTATTCATACGTGACGAGCTGAGCCTGTTCGGTAAATCCAACACCGGCAATCCAGCAGAAGATATAAAGCAATCCCGTCCCAATGTTTGCGATCATCGGCAGCAACTGAAAGAACACGCTGAAGCCCTGTTCCTGTCCAGTGACGCCGTAAAGATGGCCGCCGAGCCACATGCCAGTTAAGAACATCACCCACACCGCGCCGCCCGCCAAAGCGCCTCTACGCCAACGCTTCAGCATCAGATGGCCGGCGCCTGGTATGGCCCACGCGGCCAGACCAACGAGCCACGCGAATCCCGGCGTCTCGACGTCGCGCTCTCTTTCAATTCGATT
The DNA here is from genome assembly GCA_049273695.1 of Pyrinomonadaceae bacterium. GTDB lineage: Bacteria > Acidobacteriota > Blastocatellia > Pyrinomonadales > Pyrinomonadaceae > UBA11740. The sequence continues at coordinate 44,208 of JBASRE010000028.1, read as the reverse complement.
AGCTACCAAATTTCCTCCCTCGCCCTTTACCTAAAGTAATCTGTTAACTCTGAAATACCGAAGGCCCTTATTTTAGGCCGTTCTTTAGCTGTCGGCCCTTCCACGCCTGAGAAAATCAATAAAGTAAGTGCGCGCCGCGAATGCGTTTGAAATCCTCTAAAGCCGGCTGCCAGGATTCGATGATCGAGTCAAGCGAATCGCCGCGCTCGATCTGGGCGCGCATCTCGGTCGTCCCTGAAATCACGTCGAATGGGTTGCGTTCGAACTCGTACTCGTAGGGCGGATCTTTCCAACGAAAGTCGTCCCGGTAGAGATCGTGGGCCGTCTTCACTATTGCCACGCCTGCCGAAACGGGCTCGAAGGTGGCCCGGTCGGTAACTTGAATCTGAACGCCACCGCACGCTTTGCCGCCGTGCTTCTGAAACGTGGGCATGAAGACGCATGACCGGAAGGCTACGCCCGGCAGATTCAACCCCGTCAACGCTTCCGCGTATTCGTCAGCATCGATGTACGGAGCGCCAACCAGTTCGAACGGTCGAGTAGTTCCCCGCCCTTCAGACATCTGCGTGCCTTCGAGATGCACGGTACCCGGGAAGACTTTGCAACTGTCCGGCGTGGGAATATTCGGCGAAGGGAGTACCCAGGGGCCGTCCGTGTTTTCGTACCAAAGGTCGCGCGACCAACCGCCCAACTCTACGACCTCCAGTTCGCAGCCGATGCCGAAATGTTCGTTGAACAAACGCGCTAGTTCGCCCATGGTCATCCCGTGACGTGTCGGCAGCGAGAACTGCCCGACGAAGGACTCGTGTCCCCGCTCAGTTACATTGCCCGCCACCATTTCTCCGCCAATCGGGTTCGGCCGATCGCAGACGACGACTTTCTTGCCGAGACGCTTTGCCGCTCGCATGCAATTCGCCATCGTGTACGCGAACGTGTAGATGCGACAGCCAACACCCTGTAGATCGACAACAATCACATCGACGTCCCGCAGCATCTCGTCGGTCGGTTCACGCGTTTCGCTGTAGAGCGAATAGATCGGAACCTGCGTGCGACGATCGACCGCATGCCCTGTTTCGATCATGTTGTCCTGCACGTCGCCGCGAATGCCATGCTGCGGACCGAACAGCGCGGTTAGCTCGATCTGCGAATGCTCGTGGAAAAGATCGGCAGCATGGCGAAAGCTGTGATCGACTGACGCCTGGTTGCAAACCAACCCGACGCGCACGCCAGCGAGCGACCCGACACGTTCATCGAGCAGCCGCTCGAGACCAAGTTTGATTTGATGTCGGCAGTTCGACACGTTAAGCTTCACCAACTTATCCGCAGAGAACAGAGCCGCCGTTGACGTTCAGAATTTCACCATTAATGTGACGCGCCCAGTCCGTGCAAAGGAACGCGATGGGCCAGGCGATGTCTTCCGGCGTCGCTACGTGACCGACGGGAATTGTTTTTTCAAGCTCATTTCGGAAACCCGGTCGCGCGAAAGCATCGGCGCACATATCAGTATCAACCCAGCCCGGCGCGACGCAGTTTACATTGATGCCAAACGGGCCCAGCTCGGCTGCCAGCGATTTCGTGAACGAGATCTGGCCGCCTTTCGAAGCCGCGTAGTTCGAGACGCTCGCCTCCCCGCGCTGGCCGGCCGTGGAGCTTACGATCACGATTCGCCCGAATCCACTCTGCTTCATTGGAGGGACGGCCGCTCGACAAGCAGCCCAGGTTCCCTTCAGATTTAGATCGATGGTGCGGTCCCAGACTTCTTCGGTCATCTGATCGATGGCGCTGCCTTCCCAGATGCCGGCGTTGCAAACCAGAAAGTCGAGGCGCCCAAACTTATGAATGGTCGCGTCGATCAGCCGCTGCGCATCGCCCTTGTAAGACATATCTGCCTTAACGGCGAGCGCCGGCACGCCTTGTTCCTCCGCAAATCCGACGGCCGCATCGGCGGCTTTCTTGTCCTTCGCATAGTTCACTACGACGCCTGAGCCGAGCCTGGCGAAGCAGTCAACGGCCGCGCGCCCAATGCCGCGCGAACCGCCGGTAACGACTGCGATTCGATTCTCAAGGTTCAGAGAAATCACGCAGTGACTCCCACCGATTCGCGAGCGCCCGCTCGACGCGTGGCAAAGTTGGCGGCCTCTTCAACAAATCGATCGAACAACGCGCGAGCAAATCCATCGCGTTCCCAGCCCAGCTCGGGATGCCACTGCACGCCCAGCACGAAACGATCGCTGCGCGGATCTTCGATCGCCTCCACCAACCCGTCCGGGGCCCACGCCGTCGCCACCAGTTCCCTTCCCAGGGTTTCCAGCGCCTGATGATGATGGCTGTTCACCGGCGCGCGCTCGCGGGTGGCCAATTGGTGGAGCAAGCTCTCCTGAAGCAAACGCACACTGTGTGAATGACGATCGCGTGGCGCACCCTGTTCGTGCTTGATCGCGTTTGGCCATTGACTGCCAATGTCCTGAATCAATGTGCCGCCGCGCGAGACGTTCAGTACCTGCATTCCAAAACAGATCGCGAACAAAGGAAGCGCGCGCTCTTCAATTTCATTTAACACGAGCACATCCGTCTCATCTTTAATTGGGTGAACAGCGCCGAGCTTCGGATGCGGGTCGTGCCCGTACCGCAAGGGATCGACATCCGAATCACTCCCAGGCAGCAAAATTCCATCGAGTCCCGCCACCGTTTCGCTCAGAAAACCAGCGTCAGGAATCAGCGGAATGTGCACCGGCAAACCGCCGGCGGCTTCAACTGCTTCGCTGTAGTGACGGGAAAGGTAGAACCTGTCAGTTTCCAGCTCGAGGCGCATCGTGATGCCGATGCGCGGCCGTGTTCGTGTCGTCATTCTCGCGGTGCTGCTATCAATCGAACGATTATCGCAAACGCCATAATAGCGCAGATGCTTAGCTTGACTAAACTTCGCCGTCATTCCTATAGTGCTGTTTCACTTCATGACGAAAAAAGAATCCCCGAAAATCCGCAGCACGACTGTTTTGCTGGTGCGTCGTGACGGCCAGGTGGCGCTGGCGGGCGACGGCCAGGTCACCATGGGCGAAACCGTGATGAAGGCCAGCGCGAAAAAAGTCCGTCGCCTTTACAACGATAAGATTCTCGCGGGCTTTGCGGGGGCTACGGGTGATGCGTTTTCTTTACTGACGCGGTTCGAAGGTAAGCTTGAGCAGTACCACGGCAATCTTGAGCGCGCCGCGATTGAACTGAGCAAGGAGTGGCGCACGGACAAGATCCTCCGGCACCTGGAAGCGTTGCTGGTCGTGGCCGATGACAAGACGTCGTTTCTTCTCTCCGGCAATGGCGATGTGATTTCACCCGACGATGGCGTGTTGGCAATTGGCTCCGGCGGGTCGTACGCGTTGGCCGCAGCGCGCGCCCTGATGGCGAACACCCAACTCTCTGCCCGAGAGATCGCGGTGGAAGCGATGCGCGTCGCGGGCGAGATTTGCATCTACAGTAACTCGAACATCATCGTGGAAGAGTTAAGCGCGGCTCAGGCGTAGGCGCGCCGACAGTTACGGGAAAGTTTAGTTAGCATCGATTCAAGAAATGGTTATTTATCTCGCAGGTGAGCAGGAAGAACAGGACGTCCGTCTGGACGACCTTACGCCGCGGCAGATCGTCGCGGAACTCGACAAGCACGTCGTCGGACAAAACGCCGCCAAGCGCGCGGTGGCGATCGCGTTGCGCAATCGCGTCCGTCGCAAGAAACTCGCGCCGGATCTCGCCGCTGATGTCATACCCAAGAACATCATCATGATCGGCTCGACCGGGGTCGGTAAGACTGAGATCGCCCGCCGGCTGGCGCGGATGTCGAACTCGCCATTCCTGAAAGTCGAGGCTTCGAAGTTCACGGAAGTCGGCTACGTCGGCCGCGACGTAGAAAGCATGATTCGCGACCTCACTGAAATCGCAGTCGAAATGACGCGACAGGAAAAGGTCGAAGAGATTGCCGACAAGGCCGAGCTGAACGTCGAGGAACGGATTCTCGATATCCTTCTGCCGCCACCCAAATCCGGGTCGGGCGCTCCCCTCTTCGACTTTGACTCGGGAGAAATCACGGCGCCCGTGCTCGTTCCGGACAATGAACCTAAAGACGAGAACTTTGCGCGCACACGTGAGAAGCTCCGCACTCAACTGCGTTCAGGTAAGCTCGACAACCGGTTGGTGGAAATCGAAGTGCGCGAAAAGAGCTTTCCGACGATTGAATTCGCGGGGCCGATGGGCGTCGAAGAGATGGGCATCAACATGAAAGACATGTTGGGCAACATGTTTCAGGGACGCACCAAACACCGCAAGATGCGCGTGGACGAGGCGATGGAGTACCTGATGCAGGAAGAGGAAGAACGCCTCATCGACATGGACACGGTCGCGCGCGCCGCGCTCGAGCGCGTCGAATCATCCGGCATCATCTTCCTGGACGAAATCGACAAGATCGCCGGCCGCGAATCCGGTCATGGCCCCGACGTGTCCCGCGAAGGCGTGCAGCGAGACATTCTGCCAATCGTCGAAGGCACGACCGTGAACACGCGCTACGGCATGGTCCGCACGGACCACATTCTGTTCGTCGCCGCCGGCGCGTTCCATGTTTCCAAGCCATCAGACCTGATTCCGGAACTTCAGGGCCGCTTCCCTATCCGCGTCGAATTAGAATCCCTGACGATCGAAGACTTCAAACGAATTCTGGTCGAGCCGAAGAACTCTCTGGTCAAACAGTATTTGGCGCTGATGGAAACTGAGGGCGTCAAGCTTGAGTTCACTCAGGATGCGATCGATGCCGTCGCGAACTTCTCGGCGCGCGTCAACAGCAATACGGAAGATATCGGCGCGCGACGTCTGCATACAATCATGGAGCGGCTGCTCGATGAGATTAGCTTCGAGGGCCCTGATCTCGAGCCGAAGAACAAAACGATCGACGCTGCTTACGTGGAGCTGATGCTCGCCGACACGGTTAAGGATCAGGATCTCAGTCGTTACATCCTCTAAGCGACGCTTCTACCGAACGTGCCTCAACACGCCACACCTTCAGTAGTTTCGCGCAAGTCGGCCACCCGTCACTTAATGTTGCTGCTGGCATTGGTCGCCGTGTCGATGGCGCCGACATGCGGGAAGCGACGGCCGCCGCAACCACCGGTTGAGCGGATTCCGCAACGCACCGAAGCGCTGTCGGGTGTGCAGCGCGGCAATCAGGTGATCCTGAGTTGGCCCGCGCCACGCCGTAACGCCAGCAGCGGCAGTGTTCAGAGCATCCGGCGCGTGGACGTATATCGCGTCGCGGAAAAGCTTGATGCGCCGCGACCGATGACCGAGGAAGAGTTCGGCGCCCGGGCGACATTGATTGGGTCGGTTCCCTACGGCGCAATCCAAACGGGGACGGACAGTCTGACTTACATTGACAGCCTGGAACTGGCGGGCGAGCCTTCGCGTTTGCGCTACGCGGTGCGTTATGTGAACGCCGCCGGCCAGCGCGCTGCGTTTTCGAATTTCCTGCTGATTGAGCCGGCCGCGAAGATTGCCGAACCGCCGGCCAACTTGAAAACCGAGGTTTCTCAGAACGCGATCACGCTGAAATGGGAGCCGCCCAAACAGAACATCGACGGTTCCACGCCGGTGAACCTGCTGGGCTACAACGTGTACCGCGTCACCGCGTCACAAAACGAACCCGGCCAGATTCCCATCAATCAAGCGCTGATTACTACGCCTGAATACCAGGACCGTAACTTCAAGTTCGGCGAGAAATACACGTACGTTGTGCGTTCGGTTTCCCTAGGAACGCTGGCGCAGCCGGTTGAAAGCTTGAACTCTAACAGCGTGGACGTCACCCCGGTCGATACGTTTGAACCTTCTGCGCCTACGGGCGTGAGTATCGCGGCGGCGCCGGGACGCCTCGCGATCTTCTTTGCCGCGAATCCTGAAAGTGACATTGCTGGTTATCTTGTTTATCGGTCCACCGATGGCAACGCGCCGAAGCCCTGGACGTTGCTTACACCTGCGCTGCTTTCTCGCACAACTTTGACGGACGAGAATGTCGACGCGGGCAAGACTTACCATTATTACGTCGTAGCCGTAGACGCTGCCGGAAACAAGAGCCAGCCATCGGAAGTCGTTTCCGAAACCGTTCCTTAAGCCTGAAAAGAAAATCGGTCCGCACGTTGATAAGCGCACGGACCGAAGTTAAGTTGGAAAGTGCTTCTGGGTCTAGAAGCCTTGCAGATTCAAGATGACGCTGAGAATCTGCTCGAGGATGCTGTACTTCCCGCCTGAGTATTGTCCGTATTGATAACGGCTGTGATAGCCGTCCTCGTAACCACGTCGAAAGCCCTCGCGGAAGTAGTACTGATACTCGCTCAAATCAACGTAGTACCCGTCGTAACCGTAGGTCGCGTCGAGGTAAGCGTCCGAGTTCTCATAATCAAAGCCCCAACCGTCTTGACGGTCGGCCGCGCCCGCGCGGTATCCCTCTTCGTAACCCTGGTCGATCGCGCGACGCAGCATGTCCGCGCCGTACTGGTTCACGTAGTAGTACTGGTTGCTGCGGTAGTATTGATAAGTCGGCGAGCCGACGTTGACGTACACGAACCGCGTCCGCCGATCCCGATCGCGACGCAGCCGCTCCAGGTACCGTTGATGAAACCGCCAGTAGTTCTGGCGTCTCTGGTTTTGGATCTGCTGTTGGCGCTGACGCCACCAGTTGTCCCGCTCGCTTTCGCGTCGCCGCCAGTCGGTCTGACGCTGACGCCACGAAGTCTCTTCCCGGCGACGCCAGTCTTCGCGGTCGCGGGTAGACCAGGTTCGATTGCCCGTCCGATTGTCAGTGCGATTACCGGTTCGGTTGCCGTCGCGCCCCTCGCGATTCGGCCCGTTGCGCCAGTCTCTGTTGTTCCGGCGACCCTCTTCTTCGCGACGACGTTCTTCCAATTGGCGCCGTTGCTCCTCAGACAGTTGCTGTTGATTGCGGCGTTGCTCTGCCAGCGCCTGACGTTGTTGGTCGTTCTGGCGACGCTGTAATTCCCGCTGTCGTCTCTGCTCCTGACCCTGCTGGTCATTCAAACGTCGCTGGTCTTCGTTCTGACGGCGTTGACGTTCAAGTTCGCGTTGCTGGTCGTTGTTTCGCCGCTGGTCTTCAGTCTGCCGGCGCTGCCATTCGCGCTGTCGCTCTTGATCGTTATTTCTGCGCTCTCCCTCGGCGCGTCGTCTCTGCTCTTCGTTGGCGCGACGCTGCTCTTCGTTGCGCTGATTTTCCTGATTGCGTTGCCGTTGAAGTTCCTCGTTACGGCGCTGCTCCTGCTGTTGACGTTGCTGGTCGGATTGGCGTTGTCGTTCGGCGCGTTCCTGCTCCTGCCGTTGACGACGCGCTTCCTCAGCCTGGCGACGCTGCTCCTGCGCCTGCTCGTCATTGCGCCGCTGTTCATTCCTCTGGTTGTTCCCCTGATTGTTCTCCTGGCGGCGTTCTTCCCGACGTTCCTCTCTTTGCTGGCGCCGCGCATTCTGTCTTTGATTGCGGTCGCCCGGGTCTTGCGCTTGTGCAAAGCCGGCGAGGCCAAAGGCTGCACTGACGCCGAGACTCAGGGCCACCAAAGCCGTTCTCAAGTAACTGGATTTCATAAAGGACCTCCGTGCTGAACTGAGGGGAAAGCGGTTTGACCGAGCACAGAGCAATCGTTGTTCCAACTATGATGAGTCTGGAAAACGGTCTACGAGCACGAAGACCGGCACGATATGGTCTGTATCGCTAGACGTAATCGGGTTCGTTCGCAGTGTTTTCGCGCCGTCACTGTCAATCGCGACGCGTTTCGCTTATCATTCCAAAAAACAACTCAGGAGGACGCATGAAGTTTTTTCTCGACACCGCTAACCTGGACGAGATTCGCCAAGCCGCCGCGCTCGGCCTTGCTGACGGAGTCACCACAAATCCGACGCTCATCGCCAAAGAAGGCAACGTCGATTTCAAGCAACACATTGCCGAGATCTGCAAAATAGTTTCCGGTCCCGTCTCCGCCGAAACGACGAGCGACGATCGCGACGTGATGCTCAAGCAGGGTCGCGAGTACGTGAAGATTGCGCCCAACGTTGTCATCAAAGTGCCGCTCACGGTCGCCGGTCTTGAAGCTACGCGCATCTTCGACCAGGAAGGGATCAAGGTTAACGTGACGCTTTGCTTCTCAGCGGCGCAGGCGGTTTGCGCAGCTAAAGCCGGCGCATCCTTCATCAGTCCGTTCCTGGGTCGGCTCGACGACATTGGCGACAATGGTTTACGGCTGCTCGAAGAAATCATCGAGATCTACGATCAGTACGATTGGAAGACCGAAGTGTTGGCTGCCAGCTTGCGCCATCCAATCCATGTCATTGAGGCGGCGCGGATGGGCTCAGACATAGCGACGATGCCCTTCAAAGTGTTCCAGCAGTTGTTGAAGCATCCGCTCACGGAAAAAGGTCAGGAACAGTTTCTCGCTGATTCGAAGAAAGCGTCCGCGGCAAAAGGCTGAAGCCGGAAAGGTCAGAGGCTTGATGTCAGATGTTAGAGACAGATCGAAACATGCCCGACGAGTCTGTCGACCTGCGCGCCTCACCGCAGGGCAATACTTCTCTGCCCTCTGACCGCGAACCGGCCACGTCCGTAGTAAAGGCCACCAAACTCACCAAAAACTACGGCAAGCAAACGGCGGTTTCAGGAATCGACTTCGAGGTCCGCCGCGGCGAGACGTTTGGATTGCTCGGGCCCAACGGCGCCGGCAAGTCCACGACGATGCGCATGATTGCGTGCCGCTCGCCGCTGACTTCGGGCGAGTTGTTTGTCGAGGGGCTTGATGTCCGCACGCAGGGCCGGCAAATTCGCGCGCTCATCGGTGTTGTGCCGCAAGACAACAATCTGGATCCGGATCTCAATGTCATCAAGAACCTAATCGTTTACGCGAGCTATTACCGCATGCCGAAGAAGCAGGCGGCGGCACGCGCTGACGAATTGCTTCAGTTCATCGGAATGTCCGAGCGCGCTGACGCCAAGGTCGATCATTTATCGGGAGGCATGAAGCGCCGTCTGATGATTGCGCGCGCCCTGCTGCACGAGCCGCGGCTGCTGGTGCTGGACGAGCCGACGACCGGTCTCGACCCGCAAGTGCGTCAGGAGATCTGGCAGAAGCTGGAAGAGCTGCGGCGCGTGAGCGGGGTAACAATTCTGCTTTCGACGCATTACATGGACGAAGCTGAGAAGCTTTGTGAGCGTCTGGTCGTCATTGACCGGGGGCAGATCCTGGCGACAGGCACGCCGCGCGATCTTGTGCTCGCTAAGGTGTCGCGTTACGCGTTGGAAGTCCGGGACGTAGGCGATTTGCCGCTTCGCCCCACCAATAACGGCATCAACGCGATCGCGCGAAACAGCGCTCATATTTACTTTGCCGCTGAAGCCGAAATGTTAACGCCACTTATGAAGGAAAAGGAATATGAGGGCCGCCGCCGCATGATTCGTCTGTCGAACCTTGAAGATGTTTTCCTGCAACTTGTTGGTGATAACGAGTTGGGGCAGTAGCAGGAGCGCGCGTTGCCCGATCAGGTCGTAGTTCAAGTCCTAAAATACAACGGCACGGAACACCGCCGTTGGCGTGCGGGCATTGCGAGCTGTGATGATTCGCTCATCGTCCTTGACGCCGAGTTCGAGTATGACGTTAAGCATGAAGTTTTGGGAGAGATTCCCCGAGGAACTCGCACCGCTGAGTACTATTGGTTCAATCGCTGGTACAACGTTTTTCGGTTCCTGAGGAATGACGGAGACACTCGGCTCTGGTACTGCAACATCAACACTCCGCCAACCCTGGAAGATGGCGTGTTGAGCTACATCGACCTGGACATTGATGTCCTGGTGCAACCGGACTTCACTTACCAGGTTCTCGATCTCGATGAGTTCGAGCAAAACGCGAAGGTGTTTGGTTATGAAGAGGAACTGCGGCGCGAAGTTCAGCGGGCAATTAGTGAGGTGACTTCGCTGATCGAAGCGCGCCAGTTCCCTTTCACGGAAATAGAACTGGCCGTCGCCGAGCAAACGAGTTAGTCATGGCTTTAGCAGTTAGTAGCATCAACCTGGCAGATACGCTGGCCGTGTGGCGGCGGAATGTCATGGTGCACCTGCGACTGTGGCGCCTTAATCTGGTCGCCCCGGTTATCGAACCGGTCATATCCGTGCTGGGCTTCGGTTGGGGTATCGGAGCCCTGGTGGCCGGGCAGGTTACGGGCGTCTCTTATCTCACCTTTGCCGGCGCAGGCATCCTCGGCATTACCGTCCTGATGCGCGCCATGTTCGAAACGACTTACGCGTCGTACTTTCGCATGGTGTACCAATCGACTTACGACGCGATCCTCGCCACACCCGTGGATGCTGAGTCTTTGGCTTTCGCCGAAATACTCTGGGCCGTCACGCACGCTTTTTTCGATACGCTGATCATTCTGCTGGTCCTGGCGATTTTTGGCGGCGCAACTTCGTGGTGGGCTCTGCTCGCTCCTCTGCCCTTGTTACTGGGCGCGTTGTTTATGGCCGGGCTGTCTCTGGGAGTCACTGCACATGTGCGCGACATCGATGCCTTCAACATTTACATGGCGACTTTTTTCTCGTTCATGTACGTGTCGGGCGCGTGGTATCCGATTGAAGTCCTGCCGGTGTGGCTGCAAATACCGGCGTGGGCGATGCCATTGACGGAATCAATTGACCTGACGCGGGCATTTTTGACCGGCCACTTCCTGAAACGTCACGTGTACGAGGCCATCTATCTGGTAATATCTGCGGTCGTGGCGTGCGAATGGGCGATGAGGAGCTTGCGAAAGCGAATGGTCGCTTAGGAAGAGGCTCGAGACTGGAGGCTTGAGGCTTGAGGCTGGCGCAAGCCTCACCCAGTATCCAGTCCCTAGCCTCTAGCCTCTAGTCTCTCGATATGAGTTCCCAAAAACAACAGCCTGCGAAACTTTCTAGACTCGATCAACTGCGCGAGCGTGAGCGACGTGCGGAAGAGGGCGGCGGCGCGGCACGCGTTGAGAAGCAACATGCGGCCGGCAAGATGAGTGCGCGCGAGCGCATCGATTTCCTGCTTGATGACACCACGTTCGAGGAGTTCGACAAACTGGTTGAGCATCGCTCGCAGGACTTCGGCCTCGACAAGCAGAAATATCCGGGCGATGGAGTGGTTACCGGCCACGGCTTGATCGATGGCCGCAAAGTGTTTGTCTTCGCCCAGGACTTCACAGTCTTCGGCGGTTCGCTGTCCGAAACGCACGCCGAGAAGATCTGCAAAGTCATGGATCTCGCGATGAAGGTTGGCGCGCCTGTTATCGGCCTCAACGATTCGGGTGGCGCGCGAATTCAGGAAGGTGTGGTCAGCCTCGGCGGTTACGCGGACATCTTTCTGCGCAACACGTTAGCGTCCGGGGTTATTCCTCAAATTAGCTGCATTATGGGTCCCTGCGCGGGCGGCGCCGTGTACAGTCCGGCCATTACCGACTTCAACATCATGGTGAAGGACACGTCCTATATGTTCATCACCGGTCCCGACGTGATTAAGACGGTGACGCATGAAGACGTCACGAAGGAAGAGCTGGGCGGCGCGGCCACCCACAACCGTAAGTCGGGCGTCGCGCACTTCGCGGCTGATTCAGACGAGCACGCGCTGCGCATGGTGCGCGAGCTGCTGTCATTTATTCCTTCGAACAATCTCGACGACCCGCCACGCCTGGCGCCAACTGATTCGCCCGCACGCGTCGAGCCTAAATTGAATTCAATCGTGCCAGAGGCTTCGAACCAGCCGTACGACATTCGCGAAGTGATTGATTCGGTCGTCGATGACGGCTACTTCTTTGAAGTGCATCGCGACTACGCGCCGAATATCGTCGTTGGATTTGGGCGGCTGGATGGAAAATCCGTGGGCATCGTCGCCAATCAGCCCGCGTATCTCGCCGGTGTTTTGGACATCGACAGCTCGATCAAAGGCGCGCGCTTCGTGCGCTTCTGTGACTGCTTCAACATTCCGATTGTGACCTTCGAAGATGTGCCCGGTTTCCTTCCCGGCATTTCACAGGAACACGGCGGCATCATCAAGCATGGCGCGAAATTGCTCTTCGCGTATGCCGAAGCGACGGTGCCGAAAGTCACCGTGATTACGCGGAAGGCTTACGGCGGCGCGTATTGCGTCATGGGCTCGAAGCACATTCGCACCGACATCAACTTCGCCTGGCCTTCGGCCGAGATTGCTGTGATGGGACCTGAAGGAGCAGTTGATATTTTGTATCGCCGAGAATTGGCTGAGGCTTCAGATAAAGCGTCGGCGCGCCGATCTCGTGTAAATGAATTAGAAGATAAGTTCGCCAGCCCATACGTCGCGGCCGAACGAGGCTTTATAGATGAAGTAATTGAGCCTGCCCAAACCCGCCCGAAGCTAATTCGCGCGCTATCGCTGCTGGAAAATAAGCGCGATCAAAATCCGCCAAAGAAGCACGGAAATATTCCTTTGTGACTTCTATTCGAACAAGGTAGTAATGGTTAACCCGGATGGCAGCGCCGGCGTTGCCTCAAAGAGGAGACATTATTTTCTGTCAGCCGCGGATGCAAAAGATCCGTGAAGGTCGAACCTATAAGTTGAGCGTAACATCGGCCGCAAGAATCGCTTTTGGTTCTGGAGGGCGGGCAGCATTTAGATACCTATCGAAGATGGGGTGCAAACATAGCACTTGACCACTTTTTGCTTTGAAAGGCACGAGCGACTGGTATGCGAAACTCGCACGATAATAACCATCGCTCTTTCGGCCGGGGGTGACAATTCCCATAATGCCCATACGAATCGACATTTCTGAGAAGTCACTAATATCAAAGTTTACGCCGATCTGATGATACTTGCGCGTGCATCTGCGCAACCGCGTCTCAAGTTCTTCATACGAAAACACTACGGGGTAGTTCTTGAACACAGTCCTTTGGATCGTTTCAGCAAATGGATAAACGTAACGAAATGCCGAAAAGACTTCAGCAGCAATCACCCCTTCAATCTTTTCGATAGACGTGCGGATTACCTCATGATCCAGCGAACGATAGCCACCGGTGAGTGCGTATGAGTCGACGATAACCAACTCCAAAATTCGCAGGAACTGGCGCGGCAAAAGTTGCGTATGTCGCAGGATGTATAGCAGCGACTCTTCTTCGACTTGGTATCGATTCGCCACGGTGGGTGGTAACACGGAAGTCCAAAAGTGACGGAGTTCATCGGGCTGACTCAGATCCGCGGTTACTGCTTCGTCCCAACTCGGATCAAACAATGACAGGAAAAGCTGATAGCGATGAGCGGCCATCTTCGCCAGACTGGATGCCGACCATTGAACGTGGTCAAACTTGAGCAAGTCTCTTAACGGATAAGCTGAGGCCTTTTGTATTTCCGGAAAAATCTCTGCCGGTAGCACAACTTTAATCCTGACCCATTGATAACGCGTATTAAATCGCGGGACCAGCTGAAGCAAAGCCGCAATTGTCCTATCGAATACCAGGTTACCAACTGGATGTTCATCCATCGAATCGAAAAGGATAACCGCCTGCACCTTGTCATTCTTGAGATACTCTTCCACTGCCGTCATGATCCGTTCCCGCGACAAGTGTTCCGAATAAGTGCTGCTTCGAACCCACCAACTGGATCGCAACCGACGCCACAATGAACGTCCTTGGATCTCTTCTCGCACCTGATTTGCGTATTCGGTCTCATCCTGCAGCAGGTAGCGTTTGAAAAGTTTGAGCTGCGTGCTTTCTTGCCTGGTGCGCGGTGCGCGCTCACATAACGAGCAGAGCAGATAGTTGATTACTACATTCTCCCAGTCATCAACGAGCCCCTCGATCGGCCGGCTCTCCAGTTTGTCGGATATCACTCGGCGCTGCAGTTCGTCAAACTTCTCGGGCGTGGAAATCTTGAAGATCTCTGATCGACGCGACGCCGCCGCGGCGCCGACTCTCTCTCGATATTCATTGGGTTCGAGATAGGGAGTGTACTTGTGGGTATTAACGAGGGTTGTCTTACCGGATCCTCGCCTTCCCAGCAACACATTGACATCTTTGTGCAGTAACGCACGATAACTGATGTTGTAATCAAACAGCCGCGCGGCTACTTCAGGATCTGTTATCTCTGCTGCGTCGCACGGGCCTAAGGGGGCTCTTTCGTGCATGAATTGACGCAGGCGCTGTTCGATGGGCGTATCCGATGCCGGAGCGACGCTATGATTTAGGTTTTGATTTTTGGGATGCCAGAGCACGAGTTCCATTTAGCCACGCACAATGATGCTGATGTAAGCAGCCACTAATGCAGGTGACTCTCTACTGCCTCAAACAGCAAATCTCCGAATCCGTGCAATACCTCCCCGAACATTGCCAGCGAGACAGCGACCAACAGGACGCGCCGTTCAGCTCGTCTGATCGCGTCCTCGATTATTTCCCCAGCTCTTTCGGTGTTTAGCGAACGGTCGCGTCTGCGCCGCTCGAGCCTTATGCGAGCATGGCCGAGACGCTCCCGTCTCTGGAATTCCGCCAGCACAATGACGGCCTCGGTTGCGGTTATCGCCGCCCCCGCCCGGTTCAGCCAATGGGGATCGCCGGTCATAATCGCCAGCCACACACCGACGCCTGCCGCCGTCAACGCCAGCCCGAGGGCCCCGAGCAAGAGAATTCGTTCTGCCGTGCGCGAAGATAGCAATTGCTGCTCTTGAGCTAACCAACCGAAAGCTTGCCATCAATCGTCATCGTCAAGCGTAATGTCCTGAGGCAAGATCGCCTTCGACTTTAGATTACCTGAGGCATTGAATGTTTTGCTGAAGATGGGATGGAGGCAAAGCTCGTGACCGCTGCCGATGTTAAAAGGCACCGGGACTCCGTATCCGAATTTTCCTTGATAATAGCGCTCCGTCTCTTTTTCGGGCACGATCAGACCAACAATACCCATCCTAATGAACATGTCCGCGAACTCTACCATTTCAATATCGACAGCCAGGGAATGCATATACTTTCGCACGTGCCTGCGCCACTGGGTTTCGAATTGGTCAAATGAAAAGACCGTGGGAAAATTTCCGAATAGCGCTCTTCCGAATCTATCTGCGTGCGGATAAACTCTTTCGAACGCCTTAAATATTTCCCCTGCGATCACCAATTCCATCTGTTCAATCGCCTTGCGCACAGAGTCGGAGTTGAGTTTCCGATAACCCCCCGTTTTGTCGTGAGATTGCATAATTATCTTTTCCAGAATCCGGAGCAGCTGTCGCGGCAGGAGGTGAGTGTGCCTGAGAATATAAATCACGGTTTCCTCTTCGGCGCCATAACGGTTCACTTGGGTCTTTGGTAATAACCGTGCCCAGAACCGATGTACGTCATCGCGGCGGCTCAGGTCGAGGTGCTGTAGTTCATCCCACTCCGGATCATAAAGTGACAGAAAAATCTTGTATCGATGGGCGGCCATTCGCATTAATTCCAATGGCGACCAGTGGACCTGATCAAAACTGACCATGTCCTTCAATGGATTTCCTGATGCGCGCTGCACCTCGGGAAAAATCTCAGACGGAAGCACCAGCTTGATCCTGACGCCGGTGTACCGGTTGTTGAAGCGCGAAATGAACCTCACAAGCGCCCCAATCGTTCGATCAAAAGTCTTATTTCCAATGGGATATTCGTCCATCGAATCAAATAGAATTACCGCTTCCTTCTTTTCATGACGTAGATAGGAGGTGGCGGTCTTCATCACCTGATCCTGCGAGATGTGTTGAGCGGTGAACCCTTTGTTACCGCGGCCCAGCGCTTTGATTCCAGCCCAAAGCGGTTCGCCCCATATCTCTTTTCTCACTCGCTCTTCGTATTCACTGTCATCCTGTATGAGGTATTGATGCATAAGCGCGACATCGTCACTGTAATTGTTATCTGTCTTAACATTGGAAAGTAACGAGGCCACAAAATAATCGGTAATCACCTTTGCCCAATCATCGACCACGCTTTCAATGGGCCGGAATATCGCATCATCCTTCACAACTCGACGTTGTAATTCTTCAAATTTTTTGTGGGTCGAAACCTCTATAACTACTTCGTAACCGGAAACGTCGGCACTGCGGCTCGTTGCGAGACTGCCGTGATAGTTATCGAGGTACGGCCGGTACTTGTAGCTGGTAACTAGCGCCGTCTTTCCGGAACCGCGTCGGCCGATAACCACCGAGAGATCGCGACGCAGTAAAGAGTTGTAGGATTTATTGTGCGGATCAAATAGCCTCGCCGCTACTTCCGGATCTGTGATGTCGGCGGCATCACAAGGACCTAGCGGAGCTCGCTCATGGATGCAACTGCGGAGTCGATCCTCAATAGGTCCTTCTTCGTTAAGCGCCAGATCCTCAGTCGTCTTTTTCTTTGAGAACATTGCCCGTCAAAAGGTCAGTATTGGAAACAGGAGTTTTTATGAAGATCGCTTGAGAAAGTGGCCAGAGGGTACACCCAAAATTGCAGGAACGCAATAACGTTTGCAGGAAAACATAACCAGCCCAGTATTCGTATGTTAACCAGGAAAGCTTTGTTCCGGACCTAGCCTTGCGACAAGCAGTAAGGCACTTGAAGTGGATTTCTTGCTAACCCTCGCCACCGAGGCTCCCGTCAAATCCAAGCGATCGAAGCGATTCCAGGTGTGCTCTTTCCGTTCAGTCTCATTGACACTCTTGCGTGACCTCCTCGTAACAACCGAGACCAGGGTCAGGGCATCTCAGTTTTGCCCGACATTCTGAAACTCACAAAATAAGGACAACCGAATGAGAAGATTCAGTAAGTTCCTCATGCAGGCATCCGTGTGCCTGTTCGTCGCAACCCTCACCTTTTCACAGACGGCGCACAGCAGCGGCGATGCCCTGCTCGTGTCTTCGGCGAGCGAGAATATCGCCCGGCCGAACGTTATGCCTGTGGCGCAGATCAACGAACATCTGGCAGCGGCGAAACGCACGCTGCAGACCCAGGACTTCAGCACTTCGGCTGTCCAATTGGCAGCCTTCAACTCGACGACCGGACAAATGAACGTCCTTTCGATCGACAAAGAATCCTTTCTTACAAAGGGCGGCGATTACCAAATGGTCAGCAACCTCGGCGCTAATTTGCGCGTGAGGATTGTGCGGGCGAACGGTGTTAACACGTCCGTGATTGTGAGTGACGCGGCGACGCGGCGAGCGCTTTACCCGCTGATGGTGCGTTATCCAATCGAGAAAAGCGGCAACGTTCAGCCGGCTTACTATGTCTCAGCGCATCCGGCGCTGGTTTCAGAAGAACTGGCTGCGTCGGGCAAGACATATGTCTCAAGCATGCTCAACCAGGCGGCCCAGTCTTTGGCGGCAGACGGTGTCCACATTCCCGCGGACTTGGTGGAAATTGCGTCGCATCTCGTGATTGTCGAACACACCGATCACAAGCGTTTTCGTGAAGAGAATCGGGCGGATATTTATCCTGAGGTTCTTTCGCTCTATGCGCTGAATCGGGGCGACACTTATCGTTATTCGGTCAGTTCAGCCGGCGCCGGTGGCATGATCCAAATGATCCCGAAAACGTACGCCGCGATTCGTCAGCAGCATCCGAACGTTTCGCTCCACTCTGATTTTGTCCGCGGCATGCAGGACCATGCGAACGCCTTAAAAGCGCAATTGCTTTACATCAACGACACCTGGAAATTCCTGCAGAGCACCGATGAAGTGAAGCATGCGCTGCAATCCGGCACGGCCACCAAAACCGAGTTGCTGGCGGCAGGCTATAACTCGAATCCATACCGGTTGCCCGACTACCTCGCGAACGGCGGGAGCGGCTGGCGCTCGCTGATTCCGGCTGAGACGCAGATGTACCTTTCGATCTATCAGTCGGTGGACAGCCATGTTGAATTTGATCGCGCTGCCACTTTGAGCGGCGACGAGACTACTTTGACGGTTTCGCCGTCCGCATCGCTGGCAGGCGAGGCCACTGCGACCCTGATTTCATGGGTGGGGAATCTGTTGCCGCGGCCGTCACTGCCGAGCATTTCCATTCGCTAAGAACCTTGGCGTGCGCCGGCGGGGGGATGGTCTCGACGGCGCTTTGATTAGCAAGACAAAAGCGGCGTCGAGCCGCCGCACTCCAAAATCCAGATGATGGCGGGTACAATGCGGCGGTTAGCTGCATGAACCTCGAAGGAGCGAGAGATGCCCGCTTATATCGTTGTCGAAATTGAAGTAGAAGATCCGGTTAGATACGAAGACTACAAGAAGATGGTGCCGCCGTCGCTCGCTGCGTACGGCGGCCGTTTTCTTGTGCGCGGCGGCCAGGTTGAAAACCTGGAGGGCGACTGGTCGCCGAAGCGCCTGGTCATCTGCGAGTTCCCTTCCGTAGATCAGGCGAAAGCCTGGTGGAGTTCACCCGAATACGCAGAAGCGAAAGCTCTCCGTCAGGCCACTGCTAAGACGCAGATGATTGTGGTTGAAGGATTCGAGCAACCTTAAAGTCCAATGTCCAAGGTCCAAAGTCCCACGGCTGAAGTCCAATGTCCAACGTCCAATGTCCAAAGTTCGTTAGCCGAACCCTCGAACTTAAACGTCGGACTTCGCTTTTAACGTTGGACTTTGGACGTTGGACATTGGACATTGGACTCTTGCCCTAGTACAACCCCAGGCGCTTGTAAGACGCTATTTCAAACTCTTCCGACGAGACGTCTTCCAAATAGAACTTCGTTCTCGACAACCCCGATTTCGTTTTGATGTCGCGGTCGCCTTTGCTGCGTGTGATTACCCGAGAGTTGGTCAGGTAGTTGCTGCTCTCAGAAACAACCTGGGCGGTCAGCCGGTCAGCGTCGGCCAACTCGAAACCTATCAGCCTGAATCGCTGCGTCGCCGGCTCGAATCTGAACTTATACGTGGTGTTGGTTAGGTTGCGCGAGCCGTGGTCTTGCTCAACTACGACCACCCCTTTTTCAATCGAGACACCCGCCGGCGATTCGACAACACCATAGAACGCTCCGCCGCACCGCGTGCACTGCAGCAGTTTGTCAGCGACGCCAGCGCGTTTGAGGTTGCCATCCTTCTCAGCCAGGGCGATGACCAGTGCCCGGCCGCGTTCAGTGGGCATGTCGTCGGCGTCTTTGGCCGGCTTATCTTCGACGAGCTTGATTACAAAGTCCGGAAGTGAATCGCCGTTTAGATCTCCCGTCACCTGTTCTTCGATCTTCCACCCCGCCGGCACAAACGACGCGGCGTCCTTCGCCTGAGCCGGGATACGCGACACATCGATTTTGCCGGCTTCGGCCTGAGCAAACGTGCTCATCGCACAAACGATCAGAATCAAAACAGCAAGCAGCCCCGACCCGCCCCCACGAACTTGGCTAAAGTAAGAATTCATAAAAATGTTCTCTCCTTTTGAGCGCGGCCGGGCTGCCGCTGTTTGATGTCCACAGTCGTTAAGGCATGGTCAGTTGGAACTTATACCAGCCGGACTTTCCAAAGAACCTTTCACCCTCGGTGTCATAGAGCGCGAGATAAAACTTCAGGTCGTGCTCTTCCCCGCTCTCCATGTTGAGCGCGTCATAAGGAATGAAGATCTGTAAATCGTTGTAAACCGCCGGGTCGTATGCCGGCGTAAAGTTGGTTTGGGCCGAGACATTCCCGGTCTTTGTCCGGTAACGCGCATCACCGGCTATCAGCGGCGTATTGTCTGAGTCGTCATAATAAAAATACGCGATCATCTTGCAGGCCACGTCATGGCCATGTTTGACGGTGAACTTCGCGTGCACGCGCATTCCCTTTTGACCCTTGACCGTAACGTTGTGAACAATACGCGCGCCCTGATACACGGCCTCGGGGTCGTCCATCCTGGCTACAGAATTGTGTCCCACCGTGGGGTCGTTGTTTGCATAAGTGCGGCCCAGCGCGACCGGAATAGTGACAGCAAAGAGCGCGCTGACAATGGCTCCCCGCATAAAGACTGACTTCTTCTTCATTGATTCTCCTTGAAATTATTTGTTAAACCAGATTTCTCGGGCAGGACCTACTTTGCGAGAGGTAACCGAAAACTCGAGAAGTGACGCGCGAGAATATGAAGAACGACGGCGCGTGTCAACCGCGGGAGTTTTAAAACTTTTAGCTGGCAGGTTATTCGGCCCGCTTTAGCCGCGCGAAGTTGGCGCAATTTCAATCAGGCGATTAACCGGATCGAAGACAAGCCGGAACGGCCGCAGCGCGCTGAGTCCCAACAGCGTAGGCGCGTTGGCTTCGGCGCCGGAAATGACATCGGTAGGAATGTTTTTCAATTTAAGCGCGCCGATCGCGACGGTCATGGGTCGCACGCGTTGGGTCGAGACCTGGCCGCCGCCGATGTCTCGCGAGTAAGAAGCGCGGCCGCGATCCGACTCAGAATTTGATCTGATCCCTAAACCCAGGCTCGAACCGGTATCGATTAGCGCGCGGTCCCCGTTGTCCAGCTGGACGAAGGGACGGTGACTGGATCCCTGGCGCAGCCAGCGCACCACCGCTCCCTCGCGCGGTTGGTCTTCAAGACGCAAAGGCAGCGCGCGGGAATCGAACGTGGAAAGCTCTAGTCGTGGAATGTCGATGATGTAACCCAAAGGTGAGAAAGCTTCCGTCGGATCCAATACTCCGTCGATATCATTCGGTAACCCGGGCGTCACGACAACTGTGCGCGAGCCGGGCACGTAGTTCGTCCGGTCGCCAATCGCCAAACTCTGAACGTTGGCGTCGTGAGCTGTAGTCACGCGGCCACTTAAACCCGCAATTGAGCGGCTGCGATTCGAGCGCACGTCTAGACGCGCGGCTGACGCCAGGCGCGGTGACACGAGCGTTGCTCCGGCGCCGGTATCTACTGCAAAGATGAACGGCCCGAAGGAATTGACCCAAACATCGGCCAACAGCCCCCGTCCGCGGACTTCCCGTAAACGCACAGGCCGCACGGTCGTCGCGCGAGCCGCAGGCTGCGGCGCGGATTGTGGGGCAGCAAAAAGGGCAGTCTCCATTGAAACTGCCCTTCCACCTGTTGCGACCAACAGGATGGCTGCAAACAGAAGTCTGTGCTTGCTGTTCACGAAACCGCTCCTGTTCAGTTAGTACCTGGGTGAACGTTTGCGGAGCTTGTAAGTGTACAAAGCCGAACCGCCAAGGCCGACCAGCGCGCCAATGCCTGCGCCCTTCTTGCCACCAGCCAGGCCGCCAACAGCGGCGCCCGCGCCCGTGCCAATCGCCATGGTCAGCTTGTCGCGATGCTTCGACCAGAAGCTGCGTCCCTTCGGACGAGTCTGAGTCTCATAGTCGTAGTAAACCCTGCGCGAGCCGCTGTTATTCGAAACGCGTCGTGCGCGAGTCTGCGTGTAATTGTTTGACGAGACTACATTGCTACGGGTCGTGCCGGTACCTAATCCGTTCCCTAACGCTGCCGACGCGCAAGAGTTATAGCCTTCTTCGAAACCCTCGCGGTATGCAACCTGTTCGGCTGACGAACTGAACTGCGACGGGTTGCCAACTTCCGCCGTGGTGCCCGTATTCGCCGCCTGGGTGTTCTGATAACTATCGTTTGCAGCCTCAGTCTTCTGGGACGAATTCGTCACCAGCGCACCGATTCCGCCTCCGACTAGCGCCGCAATCAACCCGATTGCGAGTAACATTTTTTTCGTGATCAGCATTTTGACTTCTCCTTCAATTATCTCTGAATTCCGGAGATTTCCGGTCGTGAACATTGAAGTTAAGTGGCAACATGCGTGCCTCGCGCCGCAAACATCCCGCATAAATCGCGACTGAACGTAATCCAGCGTACTTCACGCGATGAATCCAACACGTTGCAAGAAATTCACAAGATTGAGAGGGCTCGAATTGGAGGGCCATGAGAGTTCGCCGATAAAAGAATGTTCCAAATGGGATCGGGCCGTATCCCATATCCTCAACTGAGACTTACGGTGATCTATTCAGGCAGGTCACGCGGAGCCAGAACACTTTGCGGCTGAGGTCGCGCACCACGCTCGACCATGCACTTGCGAAAAGGTTCGTCGGGCGCAGGTCCGCTTACTTCCCAGGCGGTCGTCCGCCAGTTATCAATTGCGCGCGGTTGCGGGAGCCATCCTGGCAAAGGCATAAGCAGATGGTCCGATAACACCTGAATATAAGGCTCATACATCTCACGCAGGTCCGCGAGCGTTTCGTCGTCGCCAGGCTCATCGCGCAGCGCAACTCCGCATTGCCCGAGGACGGTCCGCAGGCGCGTAAGCTCTTCCGGGGTGAGGCGCTTGCCGTCATTCTTGAGGGGTGACGTATTGAACACCTGCGTCAAATCGACAATCGCGTGCCGCGTCATTTTGAAGGTGAGTTGCGCCTGCCATTTTGGCACTCCGTCGATCCCGACCATCACCAATGCACAGGTGTCGAGGATCGTGCTGAGCGCCGCCAGCCATGACTGATTGTCGTGCTGCGATCGGAAATAGCACAACACTGGATAAGATAAGTGACTTTCGAGCAGATCCGCTGAGCACCTTTCCCACTCGCGCAACAAATTGCCGAGACTTTCCATGTCGCCGGCGTCGTGATGCCGGCGCAGCAATTCACCCGCAGTCGGTGGTGTACCCGCGCGCGCATCCAGCATCGAGATGTTCACCTCGCGTCTCGAGAACGCCTGGTAAAGTACGGGCAGGTAGCTGATGACCATCGCAAAGAAGCCGAGGCCAACACCGGATTGGACGACGGCTAATACGCGACCTGAGGTTGTTGTCGGGGACAGGTCACCGAGACCCAAAGTGAAAAAGGTAGTGCCGCTGAAATAGACGTGGCCCCAAAAGCCACTCAGCGTTTGGTTTTGGTATGTGGTGCCGGTTCCGTAATGAATTAAAGCAAAGCCGACGATGATGGCAAAGATCCAAACTCCCGACAGCAGGAGCAAAGAAAGCGGACCAAAGAATGCGAGGACTTTTTCTCGGCGCCGGTTTTTTCTGATCAACCGAGCCAGCGCCGCCCACGGGCGCCAAGTGATGAAGTAAATAAAACTGGTGACACGAAGAAGACGAGTGACGCGGCGCGGTAGAATTATCGTTTCAAATGCTTCCCACAGCACCCCTACAACCAGGAAGACGCCGATGATGCCAACGAGGTATCGCATGCAACTAAGAGTTTCCGGCAAAGCAAAAGGCCGGATCGCTCCGGCCTTTCACACCAATTGGATGTTAGTTATGCCGCGCGTTGAGCGGGGGCTTTGTCACGCAGCAACTCAAGCGCTTTCTTGAGTTGCAAATCCTCAGGCGGCGGCTTGGGAGCTTCAGGACTCGCCGTTGGAGTCGGCGGCTGCGGCTCCTCGTTTCCGGTGTCATCTACCTCGCCCGCGTCGGGCGCTTCCGGCCGCTTCACTTCAACCGAGGGTGCAATGCCGGACCGGGCGCGATCTTCGCCAAGGAATGGCTTGCCGCTCGCGGAAGCCCACTTCACTGTGGTCAGCAACAATCCGTCGCCGTCACGCAGGGTGAACAACTCCTGGTCGGCTCCGGAACCGAAACTCTTCTCGCCAACTACATCGCCGCGCTTTCGTTCAACGAACGCGGAAGCAACGATCTCGGCGGCCCCAGCCGTTCCGTTGTCAATAAGAACGACGGTCGGACCATTGAATAAAGTAACTTTCGAATCAGCGTCGAATGCTTTCAAAACTTTTTGTTCGCGGCCGATCGTACGTGCCAGCGCGCCGGATTGAATGAACAGGTTAGCGACGGTCACGCCTTCCTGAATCTCACCACCCGCCACGCTGCGGAGGTCGATGACGATCTTTTGCGCTCCCTGCTTCATCAGGTCCTGTAAACGCGCCCGAACGTCGGCAGCTTCGCCGGCGTCAAGGCTGTTGATACGCAGGATGCCAATCTTCCCGGGTTCCATCCGCGCGTCAACTGATGGCGCGCGAAAAGCGGTGCGCTTAACCGTCAGCGTCAGCGGCCGCACACCCGCGCGCAGAATCCGGAGCTTCACTTCTGATCCGGCAGCACCGTTCAGCAACTGCTTCGCGTCATAAAGCGAGATGTCGCGGGTGGCTTTGCCGTCTATGTATTCAATGATGTCGCCTGCGCGAACACCACCCTGTTCAGCCGGGGCGCCCTTAACCGGCGCGACGACGTACAGGTACGAAGCCATCTGCGACAGTTCCGCGCCGATGCCCACCTGGTTCGTTTTCTTGCCGGCTCGGTAGTCCTTCACCTGTTCAGCCGTCAAATACGTCGAGTAAGGATCCAGTCCGTAGGCCAGCCCACGCAATGCGCCGGCGCGCACCTTCTCCATGTTCGGCTCGTCAACGTAATCGTTCTGAATATGCTGAAGGACGCTTTCGAAAATGCGCTGTTGCGCACCCGGATCGTTCGCCGGTTGCTGCGCACGCGTCGCCAGCCATGCGCCCGCGATGGTGTAGATCGCTAAACTCGCCGACGCCAAAATAAGTGTGAATTTCTTTTTAAACGACATTAATTAGTTCCTCTAGCGGTCAGAACGATTCAGCGGCCGAGAGACTTAGGCGATCCGCCGAACGTCTGTATGATACAGAGGCTATTTGATGCACGCAAGGATAGTTTTGTTACCCGTTGACGGCGAAAATATGGTGAACGCGGCTGCGCATGCCGGTGATTCGACGCAGGTTGAGAACCGGAAAGAACGCGGCCGACTGCTCGCGATCGACATGGGTGCTAAGCGCGTCGGAGTCGCCGTCTCTGATGAACTCAGCATGACGGTGCGGCCCGTGACCACGATTGAGCGCCGCAGCTGGAAGAAACTGTTGCAGAGCATCATCGAGCAAATCGAGGTGCTGGAGGCGCGCGGCTTGGTGGTGGGACTGCCGCTAAACCTCGATGGGTCGGAAGGACCAGCGGCCGCTGAGGCGCGCCAGATCGCCGCGAAATTCGAACTATCGCTCAACATTCCCGTTTACCTTCAGGACGAACGTTTGACATCTGAGGAAGCCAAGTCACGCCTTCAAGACATCCAAAACCGCGAACGAGCGGGCGATATTGACAGCGCCGCGGCGGCGATTATCCTTCAGGATTTCATCGACCAGCACACACGTTCCACCAACAGCGACTGAAACTTCATGTCTTCCAGAGCTCGAAAAAACATTACACGTTTGGCCCCTCGAATCGCGATCGTGCTCGCCCTGGCCGGCGTAGGCTTCGGCGTCTGGTTGTACCGCGATCTGCACGCGCCGGTCGCACACGCCAAGGCCGGCGACTACATTGAAATTCCGCGCGGCTCCACGCCTGACGGTATTGCAGACAAGCTCGTCGCCGAAGGTGTGCTGCGACACAAGTGGCCCTTGATGCTGTACATCAAGACGACCGGCAAGGCGAAAACGATCAGGGCGGGCGAGTATCGCTTCCCTTCTCCGATTTCAGCCCTCGGCGTTCTGCGAAAACTTCAGGAAGGCGAGCAGCGTCTCAGTCGCTTCACCGTTATCGAAGGCTGGACGCGCTGGGACATCGCTGATTCGCTGGCGCATGTCGAGGAACTTCAACTGAGGGACAGCGCCGAAGCGCTCAAGCTGATGGACGATACGAGTTTGATTCGGGATCTCGATCCGTCCGCGGAAAACCTCGAAGGATATCTGTTTCCCGCGACCTACAGTTTTCCGACCGGCACAAAGGCGCCAGTGATTATCGAAACGATGGTCAAGCGTTTCCGTCAGACGTGGACGCCGGAACGAGCCGAGAAAGCGCGCGCTCTTAACATGACGCCGCGCCAAATCGCCATCGTCGCATCGCTGATTGAGACAGAAGCAAAACTGAAAGACGAGCGGCCGCTGATTGCTTCAGTGATTTACAACCGGCTGAAAAGAAACATCGCGCTCGGCGTGGATTCGACGATCGTCTACGCTTCAAAACTCGCCGGCAAGTGGCGCAACGACGGCAAGGTGTACTTGAGCGACGTCAATCGCCGCTCACCTTACAACACGAGAATTTACGTTGGGCTCCCGCCGGGACCGGTCGCAAATCCCGGCGATAGTTCAATCGACGCAGCCCTGAACCCCGCGCAAACCGATTATCTGTATTATGTTCGCGATCCGAATCGGAATGACGGCGCACATCACTTCTACAACAACGACGCGGATTTTCAAAGAGGTGTGCGCGCGCTTCGAGAATGGGAGCGCACCCGCGACGCGCAAAAATAGGACGCCGGAACATTGCATTCGAATGATTATGCTTTCCAGTGCCTTAAACAAAAACTCAATAGCGACGTGGCTTTCTCCCTTCTCCGCAAGCGGGGAGGGGGTGGGGGTGGGGTTTGCGACGCTCGTTACCTCTCCCCCCAACCCCCCTCTCCGCTTGCGGAGAGGGGGGCGACGAGAAAGGCGAACTTTTTGTGCAAAGTCCTTTGCCAGAGCCCCTCTACTCCTGGCGATCGCATTGCTGATCTCGTGCGCGACGATCTCGTTTGGCCAAGCCACGCGAAAGATTGCGCAAATCGAGACGGAAGGTCTGCAGGCCCTTTCGCGTGAGAATGTCATTGCCATGTCCGAGCTTAAAGTCGGCGATCCTTTTTCGGTGGGCGCGGTTGATGCGGCCGCGCAACGCCTGATCGATAGCGGACTTTTCAAGAACGTCGGCTATCGCACGCGCACCACGGGCGCTGCGGTGACGATCACGTTTCAGCTCGAAGAACTTAAAAGCAACAGCTCGCCAGTGGTTTTCGATAACTTCATTTGGTTTTCCGAAGAAGACTTAACTGCAGTCGTGAAGAGTGTTCTTCCATCCTTTAGCGGCTCAATTCCAGACACCGGCAAGTCGGCCGAGATGATCAGGCAAGCGTTGCAAACGCTGATCGTCGATCGCAAATTGGCCGGAACGGTTGAATACACTTTGACGGACACCGGTCATCTGTTTCGGGTTGGCGGCATTCCGCTGAACATTTGCACTCTACATTTTCCCGGGTCGGACAAGGTGCCGGAACAAAAACTGATCGAGACCACGAAGAGTTCGACAGATCTAAATTACTCGCGCCAGGCCGCGCTGACTTTTCCGAAATATGGTTTGTTTCCGCTGTATCGCGAGGTGGGACATTTGAAAGCGACTTTCGGCGCGCCCGTCGCCAAGCCGGATACGACTCCGGGCTGCGAGGGTGGGGTTGACCTGACGATTCCGGTCAACGAAGGGATAGCTTATTCGTGGGCGAAGGCCGACTGGCGCGGAAATCAAATCCTTTCACCGAACGATCTCGAAAATGCTCTCGGCATGAAGGTTGGTGAAGTCGCGAACGGCAAGAAGTTCGACAAAGGGCTCAAGGAAGTTGAGAAACTCTACGGGACGAAGGGACACATCGACGCTCGCTTCAATGCCGAGCCGGGTTTTGACGACGCCGGGCAACGAGTCACTTTCCGGATCGACGTGAGCGAAGGCCCCGAATACCGCATGGGAGCCATCGCGTTCACGGGCTTTTCCGAAGAGGATGCAGAGGCACTAAAGCAAAAATGGCAGCTTGGGGTCGGGGCCGTCTACGACGAAAGTTATCCCGGCCGTTTTCTGCGTGAGGACGGCGCAACGATATTCTCGCGCATCCTACGTTCACGACAAGCGCAGGGTAGACCGGCGCCGAATGTGAGCATTAACCGCAAACCTAATCGCCACGCGCTCAGTGTTGATGTGACGATTGAAATGAAGAACTAATCGAGGAGTGTTGCTTGTATTCACCCCGGCATGGGTTTATTCTCAATTTGTTCATCCCCTTCGGGTTTGGCTACGCAGAACTGAGGTAATTCAATGAAAGTCCTAGCAGTCCTCTTCGCACTATCTACTATCTTTTTGATCTCGCCGGCGGTCATTGCCCAGGAAAAAGGCGTCGATACTCAAAGCCAGAGGGTCCGCGATAGCGGAAGCAACCGGAATGCGGGGGTGAACGGGACCAAGACTGACGTAGGTACCAGCAACTCCGGAATAAATTTCGGAAAGGGAAAATCTCCGGCTACCCTTGTGCTACCGAATCCGTATCGCATGACAGCGCGGCGCGACGAGCTGCTGACAGCGATTACCGAATTGATGCGCGAGCGAAAGCTGATCGTTGACGATGCTGCTTCACGACCTTCTGAAGGAATCATCGTCAGTCAACCTTTCACCTTCATCAAAGGCGCCGTCGTCGCCCAATCCGAACTCAATCGGTATGCCGACGTTGTGACCTCCGACACCCAGGGCTGGACGCGTGGACGTTACACGATCTCAGTCGAAGTGCAGCCAATTGACGGCGTGAGCGCAAACGTCTCAATCAACGCCAAGATTGAAGGACGCACGGACAGCGCAACCGGCGCTCAGTGGATGACGCTCCCCAGCAGCGGAACCGCCGAACAGGAATTCCTGACGGCTTTGATCGAACACATGGGCGGAACCCCGACTGCCGTGCGCCCACAACCGTAACTTAGTTTTTACACACCCTCGAACATGGACATACTGAATCAACTCGAAACCCAACCTATCCCACTCGAAGAAGAAGAAAAGCGGCACACGCGACGTTTGCTCGTCGGAGTGCTCTGCGCCCTCGTGATAACCGGCCTGGTATTCGGCGGCTATCTCTTTCTGCGGAAGCGCCACGAGCGGCAGGTCGCCGCAACCGAAGCGTTGGAAGTAAAAAAGAACTCACCGAAAGTTGAAGTGCTGGTTGATGACGCGGTGGTCAAAGGCAAGACGACCACCTTGAGCGGCACGGTGCACAACATCTCGCCTGAGACACTGCAAAATATTGCGGTTGAGCTGGCGCTGAGACGACGCGCCGGATCGGGGGTCGAAACGCGCGTGGTGGCCACTGACGCAGCAGCATTACCGCCCGACGGCCGCGCCCGTTACAGTCTGGAGGTAGCGACTCAGGATTACAGCACCTCGACCTTTGTGCGTGTCCTGGGCGGCAACGACCGAACGTCAGTCGCTTTCAAAGCGATGCCCGGAAACGCGGCGCCGCCGATGGAATCGCCTGCCTCGAAAACGGTCGTGGTGGATAAGCCGAGTTCGGGCAAGCGCGACGAGTTCATCAACACTCCCAACAACCCGGGTCGTATTCCTTAATCGGCAGCCAACGCCAACTCAACTTTTTTCGTCACAGCATTGCTTGAGAGCAATTCCGACTTTAGGCTACGATAGCGACCGTTTTATGTTCGCGCGCATCACGACATTTCGATTCCTTCGTCTCACCCTGGCCTGCGCGCTGGTGCTGTTCACGGCGATGTGGATATCGGCTCAAGCGCAGCCCGGGGCCAGGCGGCCCGTTCCCCAACCGTCTCCAAATCCGATGGACAAACGCAATGACGGGATCGATTTTGGAAACCGCGAAACCGAGACGCGCACGCGCATGATGCTGAAAAAGGAAAAGAAGGACTACGAAGAACATGTCGAGCGCGCCCAGGAGGCGCGGGACCTGGCGGCCGAGCTACAGAAGACTTACGAAACTGCGCGCAGCTTTAACGCCGCGGACTATAAGAAGTTGGAACGGCTCGAAAAACTCACCCGGCGCATCCGCAACGAAGTCGGAGGCTCGCAAACAGACGCCGATCCGAAGGAGTTGCCCAAGACCCACGACGAGGCCGTTCCCCAGCTTGCCGAGATGGCCAAGGAACTTTGCGACGAAGTAGAGAAGACTCCTCGTCGCATAGTCTCAGCTTCGATAATTAATCAGGCGAACAAACTCATCGCCCTAATCCAATACGTGCGCGGTACTCGTGATTGAGCCATGGACGTTTTGCGCTTCAACCGTCGTGCCTGGCTGATTGCGTTTGCTCTTTCGTTGACCGCGGCAGCGTTCCTTCCACTCATTTCCGCCACCGCGCCGGTGGGTGCTGACCAGCAACCTAAGACACAGGATCAGGATGATGTCATTCGTGTTTCGACTGACCTGGTCGTGCTAAACGTGACGGTGCTCGACAAGAACGGAAAGTTCGTCACAGGTCTGAAAAGCGGTGACTTCCTCATCACTGAGGATGGCGTGGAGCAAAAGACCGCCGCATTCAGCGCTGAGGAGACTCCCTTTGCCGCGGCGATTCTGCTCGACACTTCGGGCAGCATGGAAACGCGGCTGACGTTGGGACGCAGCGCGGCCATCCGTTTCCTCGATGGTTTGAGAGAACAGGATGTCGCTTCCATTTACAGCTTTGATATTAAGGTTGAGCAGTGGGGCGACTATTCTCCCGGGCGGGATTTGCCGCCCCGCGTTTATGGTTTGCGGACCAAAACGATGACGGCGCTGAACGACGCGGTAGTTCGTGCCGCCGAGGATTTGGCGAAACGTGAAGAGAAACGCCGCGCGATCGTAGTGCTCTCTGACGGTGGTGAAAATTACAGCCGGGCCAGCTCAGACAAAGCTTTGGATCGTGCGTCCCTCGCTGCGGCGACAATTTACGGCGTTAACATGTCTGAGCAAGGTCCGAAGCGGGACATTGCGGCAGCCGGCACTCTGAGAACGCTGGCTGAAAAAAGCGGCGGTCGTTACATCGACACGCCGGGCGGATTGCAGCTGCGTGATTCCTTCGCTTCCATTGCGGAAGAGCTCGGTCATCAGTACACGATCTCATATCGTCCAACTAACCGCGCTCGCGACGGTAAATGGCGGAAGGTTGATGTGAAACTCAACAGACCGGACGTGAACGCGAGAACGCGCAAAGGTTATCGCGCGCCGAAAGATTAAGCTTAGTCAGGTAGCGGCTTCATACTGAATACCGCCCGGTAGCGTGGTTGGTTGTTCCGCTCGAGATAGTAAGTGAACTGTTGTTTCTCCGGGAGTATCTCGAGCGTCCAAACATTCGTTGTCGCCTCAGGAATTAGTTTTGCCGTATCCTCGTCGGCGGGAAAACGCTGCAGATAGGGAGTGCCACCCTCGGCGGCCCATCCACCGTACATCGTAATCTTGTCGGGGGTCCCGTCGGGATGACGGTGATCGTGCTTGAAAAGCAAACCCTTTTCCGACAGTGTCAAAATCCACGTCCGCGACCTGTCTTCACCGACCACAAATGGAATCCGAATTTCGCGGTCGTTACACGAATCAACCGACATGACCAGCTTCTTGCCGGCGAGCGGGTGGTTGGGATCCGGCGGAAACTGTGTCTCGCCCGCGAACCGATGACCGCATATCTTTTTAAGATTTTCGAAGAAGGCCTTCCGTGCGCCGGCTTCGCTTGACGGCTTCCTGGTTGGATCCTGAGCGTAAGAAAGACCAGGAATGGCCAGTGCTAGTGCTGTCGTGAAAACTATCTTTACAAGTAGGTTCATTGCCTGATTCTTTCTGGGTTTAGGACAGGGCTTGTCGAAAGGGCAACACAGACATCAAGAACGATCATCAGCATTTCCTTCGTCCTCGGCCGGCTCTTCCGTTCCTTCTTCCTGCGGATAAGCAAACCGCACAACATGGGGCGCCCCGCGAAGCAAGTAGCCGCCGGCGGTGCAGTAAAGAAGGCCAACGACAATGTAGTAATTCACGCTTGAGTCCGCATAGATGAAGTACTCAAGGTGGAACAACGCGCCATCTACCAGGTAGCCCACTCCATAAAGGAATACGATTGCTCCGACTATCCGCAGCGCCAGGCCTAACCACTGTTCCGCGCTCATGATTCACTCCAAGCGATACAGGTGCGTAATACTTGTCAGATACTCGTTTCGTTCCGCGCGCGCTCGCGATGACGTTCGATTGCGAATTCGATCAGCTTATCGATCACTTTGGTGAACGGCACGCCCGACGCTTTCCACATCTTGGGAAAACCGGAAACGTCCGTGAGGCCGGGTAGCGTGTTGATTTCGTTGAGCAGCAACGTTCCATCCTTCTTCAGAAAGAAGTCCACGCGTGAAAGGCCCGAGGCGTCGATCGCTTTGTAGGCTTTCACGGCCATCGACTGAATCCTCTTAGTCGCTGCTTTTGAAATGCGGGCCGGAACCACGAACTCGACGTTTCCGGTGCTCGCATATTTTTCCGTGTAGTCGAGAAAGCGCGCCGACTGTTCGTGAATAACGTATTCGCCCGGCAAGCTCGCCTCCGGCTGGTCGTTGCCCATCACCGCGCACTCAATCTCGCGTGCGTCAACCAACTCCTCAACTACAATCTTGCGATCATAACGAGCAGCCAGTTCAGCAGCGCTGGCAAACGAAGCCTTGTCGGTCGCCTTCGAAATGCCGACTGACGACCCGAGATTCGCCGGCTTTACGAAACATGGGAATCCGATTTCACGACTGACGCGTTTGGTTACCTTGCCCGGATCGTTCTCCCATTCCGAACGCAGGAACCAGGTGTAATCACAAATCGGCAGCTCCGCTTCCTTGAACAAAGCCTTCATCGTCACCTTGTCCATCCCGCAGGCCCCCGCCAGCGTGCCGCACCCGACGAATGGAAGCGCCGCCATCTCCAACAGCCCCTGAATCGTTCCATCTTCGCCGTACGTTCCGTGCAAGACCGGAAAAACCACGTCGATTTGTTCACGTGATTGATCGTCGGCATCGAGTTTTACCAAACCGGTCCGTGAAGGATCGCCAAGGATCGCGACGTCACGGTTGGAATTTTCATGCGTGTTCGTGGGCACGAGACGCTGCGTTTCCGCCGGTAAGACCTTCGCCGCGGCAGCCGGTCCCAGCCAGTTCCCTTCCTTCGTGATGGCGATCGGCACGACTTCGTATTTAGATTTGTCGATAGCTTCGATTACCGATCGCGCAGAGCGCAGCGATACCTCATGCTCGCCGGAACGGCCTCCGAAGATTACGCCAATGCGAAGTTTCTTTTTCATTGTGGCACAGACTTCAGTCTGTGGTTCTCCCGGTTTCATCACAGGCTAAAGCCTGTGCCACTACAAGATCGTCTTGCCGAGCGCTGACAGGATCAACTCAACTCCCAACTCGGCCGTGCGATTGTTGACGTCGAGCGCCGTATTGATCTCCACGACCTCAAGCGATCGCATCCCGCCGCTGTCGGCAATTTTCTCCATTGCGAGGTGCGCCTCGCGATAGGTGAACCCACCGCGCACCAGTGTGCCTGACCCGGGTGCGTCACCGGGGTCAAGCACGTCCACGTCGAACGTCACCGCAAATCCGTCCGTACCCTTTGAGGCAATCGCGATCGCTTCGTTCATGCAGACGCTCAGACCACGCTCATCAATTTCGCGCATGGTGAAACAGCGAAGGCCAAGTTGCTTGATCAATTCGCGCTCGCCCAAATCGAGATCGCGCGCTCCCACGTGCGCACAAGTTTCTATTTCGAACTTCGGGCCGTGGCCGCCAATGCCGAGCAACTCGGGCGCGCCGTGTCCCAGCAGCACCGCCAAAGGCATGCCATGAATGTTTCCAGACGGCGTCGACTCAGGCGTATTCATGTCCGCGTGCGCGTCGAGATAGATTAATCCGAGTTTTTGCCCGCGCTTGCGAAACGCCTTCACGACTCCCGACAAGGAACCGATCGCAATGGAATGATCGCCGCCAATCGTTATCGGCAGCTCGCCCGCCTCTACGATCTTTTCAGCTTCGGATGCCAGGGCTGAACAAGTGGTGAAGACTTCATTCAGGTACTTCAGCGGCTCACCGTTACGCGGGTATGTGCGAGGTCGCTCTACCCGAAGGTCGCCCCGGTCATTTACTTCATACCCAAGTTTGCCGATGGCTGAAGCCAAGCCCGCGACGCGTGTCGCTGCGGGCCCAAGTTCAACACCAAGCATGCCCTGACCGAAGGCCAGCGGCACACCGAGAATGCCAACTGTCTTACCTACTCCGGGCAACGCTTCGTGATTGATACCCGTTTTAATCAAACCATCTGCCATTGGATTAGGGTCCGTGTTTGGTTAGGGCTCCCATTCGAAGGCGACTTCGGAAACCGCCGTATCCGGATCGCTTCCGTAGTGAACTGCCATGATGACGAATTTCACCCATCGCGTGCGGACTGCGCCCACATCCATCTTCTGACTGTCCATCCGGTCAGCGAAGGTCAGCTCACGCCAGGTGCCGTCGGAAAACTCCGCTCGGACCGTCGCGAGGCGGTTATTCTGGTTCCAGATCGCGGGACTCTTGAAGTAGCCAGGCTGCCAAAGAATGCGGTGGAGGGTAATCTCACGATCAAAATCGAAGCGAACCCATTCGCCGATTCCCGGGCCGTCCGCGCCTTCAATCCAGGCCGTCGCCCGCTTTCCGTCGATCGCATTCGCAGCGAAGTAAGTGTTCGCTTGAACCGCGAGCCGGACGGATGACGCCGAGCTCGTGATTTTCAGCGGCGCTCCGCTGGAGGGCGACATCAATGTTTCATTCGAATCGACCACCCCCGTACGCGTCCCCGAGGTTGGCGACGTTGACGGTGTGGCCGTGCGCGCAACTTCTGGTTCCTTTTCGCGACTCTGCCGAAAAACAAACACTCCGGCAATCGCGACCAGCGCGAGAAGCAAGCAGACGATCGCAATTACCCCGGCAGTCAATACCGGATTTGAAGTTCGCGCCTCGCGTATTTCCGGCGACGGGCGGCTGACGTTTGGATATGAAGGCACCGTCGGCCCCGTCGATTTCAATGTCGGCGTGCCGCGGGCCGGGAGAATCTCAGTCGCCGGCGCGTCCGAATCGCGCGCATCAAACAGCGGACTGCCGTCTTCGAGACAGAAACGCAGCGTATCGTCTTCGTAGGCTCTATGACATTTTGAACAACGCTTCATAAGAACGATCTAACCAGAGATTACACAGATTACACAGATTGAAGAGCTATCGCTTCCTTCAATTGTAGTTTCAGTTCGAACCGCGATTTAAGGCACTGTTCTTTGCTCCAGCTGGTGCGCTTCATTTAATCATTGATTTTAATCTGTGTAATCTGCGTAATCTGTGGATTCATCCCGTCGCCGCTGCCGCCGCGGCTTCGCGCTGAATTATCACCACGGCTTCGTCCGGCCTCAGCGCGAACTTCAAAAGCTTAACGTCATCGTCCGTCACGGCGAGATGCTGCTGCCAGGCTTTCACGATCGGCGGCCAGCACTCGCCGAGCAAAACCAAAGGCCGCGGTTCGAGTACCCGCGTTTGCATCTTGTTCCAGACGAGTGAAATTTCCGTCACCGTGCCCATCCCGCCCCGCAACGCGATGTAGCCGACCGATTGCGTGATCAATCGCTGCAGCCGCTCGTAAAAATGTTCGGACGGAATCTTCTCAGTCAGGTAACGGTTCGGTTGCGACTTGAACTGATTCATCGTCACGCCGATGACTCGGCCGCCACGTTCGTGCGCGCCGCGACTGGCGGCTTCCATCACGCCCGCATAGCCCCCGGTGCAGATGGTGTAGCCCGCCTCGGCGAGCAGTTCGCCGACGCGATGCGCTTCAGCGTATTCCGGAGAATCTTCGCCGCACTTCGACCCGCCAAAGATCGTAACGATTCTTTCCGAACTGGGGTTCATTTCGCGGCCTTCCCGCTGATCATCAACGACCCTGTGTCTCGATACTTTACGTAGTCGGCTCGGCTCTTGAACGAGCCGCTGGTGTAATCATCCGGCACCGGCCGCGGATCCAGAATGCGTTCGTCGCGCACGTTGTCGAATCGCGCGCCCTCGAACAGCGACCGATAGTCCTGGATGCTGAGCAGTTGAACCGGAACATTCAACATCTCGACCCATTGGTGCGTCGCATCGCTCTCCCAATACATGTCAACCACGGCGACGAACAGACCGCCGGGTTTGAGCACGCGATGAATTTCTTTCAAAGCTTTACCAATGTCCGCGTAGTAATACAGCGACTCCATCGAGAAAGCGTGTGTGAACTCGTTATCAGCGAACGGTAGCTGCTCCGCACTGGCCGTTTGAAAATCCACATTTGCGTAGGATTGAGAAGACTCGCCCGCGAGGCGGACCATCTCGTCGGAGATGTCGATGCCAGTCACTCTGCCACTTCTGGCGTAATCAGCTAGCAGACGCGTGGCCCAGCCCGAACCGCATCCGACATCCAGCACGCGCGCATCCGCCGGCACGTTCATAAGCGCCAGGGCCTGCTCGCCCACCGGCCGATGACCGCGCTCCATGCTTTCACCTTTACCGGCGCGCGCCCACTCGTTGAATTCAGTGCGTAGTTGTTCGTCCATTACCTAAGTCATGAGTGATGAGTTATGAGTCATAAGTAATGAGTCAAGCGCGCGCCGGTTTTTCAGAGTCCAACAACCGTGACTCAATGCCCCTCACTCCAAAACTCATCACTCATCACTCATCACTCATCACTGTATTTTGTATTTAAGGCCTTAACCGATAAAGCATCCGCGGAAACGGAATCGCTTCGCGAACGTGCTCATTGCCGCACATCCATGACGTCACCCGTTCGACACCCATACCGAAACCACCGTGCGGGACGCTGCCGTAACGACGAAGGTCGAGGTACCACTCGAAGGCCTCTTTGGGCAGACCGTGATCGGCGATTTGCTTCTCGAGAAATTCAATCGACGTTGAGCGTTCGCCGCCTCCAATCACTTCGCCATAGCCTTCCGGCGCCAGCACATCGACGCCGAGCGCAATTTCGTCACGCTCCGGATCGCGCTTCATGTAAAAAGCTTTTACAGCGGCCGGGTAGTGATGCACCATCACCGGTTTGTCGAACTTGCTCGAGATGAAAGTCTCGTCGGGCGCGCCCAAATCGCCACCCCACTCGAACTTTGTTTCAAGTGTGCCTTGCTCGAACGCTTCATGCAGTATCTTCACCGCATCGTCATAATGCAGACGCGGAAACGGCGGCACGATGCCTTCCAGTTTAGAAGTGTCGCGTTCGAGGGTTTTGAGTTCCTCTTTTCGGTCTTCCAGCACGCGCGCAGCGATGTAGGACAAGAGTTGTTCAGACAAATCCATCACGTCGTCGAGCGTCGCGTAAGCCATCTCCGGCTCGAGCATCCAGAATTCTGTCAGGTGGCGGCGCGTCTTCGATTTCTCAGCGCGGAACGTCGGACCGAAACAGTAAGCCTTTCCGAAGGCCGCGGCCGTCGCTTCGTTGTAAAGCTGGCCGGACTGCGTCAGGTACGCCTTCTCGTCGCCGAAGTAATCGACTTCAAAGAGAGTGCTGGTCCCTTCGCATGCTGCGGGGGTGAAGATTGGCGTGTCGCAGCGCGTAAATCCGTGATCGTCGAGGTAATCCTGCACCGCGCGGATGACGGTCGCGCGCACCTTCAGAATTGCGTGCTGCCTCCGTGAACGGAGCCAAAGGTGCCGGTGATCCAGCAGAAACTCCGGGCCGTGTTCTTTCGGGGTTATCGGAAAATCGTGCGCGGCGTGAACTACTTCGGCGTTAATGACATCGATCTCAAAACCCCCGGGGGCACGCGCGTCTTCGCGGACACGACCGTGCACCACCAAAGACGATTCCTGGCCCAGAGGCTTTAACGCGTCCCACACTTCGGGCGCGATTGAGTTCTTGACGACGACGCATTGCACGACACTGGTTCCGTCACGCAGTTGCGGAAACATTAACTTGCCGCTCGAACGCATGTTGTAGAGCCACCCCTTCAGCGTGACTTCCTCGCCGACGTGCTTCGAAAGTTGGTTGATGTAGGTCTGCGGCCGTTCCGCCAGGGCAACAGATTGAGTTTTAATCGCTTCAGTCATCTCGTTTATTCACCACAGAGGGCACAGAGGAAGAAAATGCCAGGTGCAAAGCGAGCAAGATCATCTCGAATTCATCCTCGCATCCGTCCCGCGGTTGGCACTTTGCTCTTGGCTCTTTGCTCTGTTCGCATGTCTCCCAAGAACTGAGAGGGAAATTCAGATTCTTTCCTTAATCATCCGCTGCAGCACCGGGAACCGCTCGAGCCATTCCGCCGCGTGCAGCGTAATCTCCAGCATTGGATTGATGAATTGCTTGTACGGCTCAATTCGTCCGCGCACTCCGGTCTGATATGAAAAAGTGCCGCACGCCTTTAGGCAGCGCTGGACCGTCATTAATCTGAACTCCATTGAAAAGTCGTCCGGATCGTACGCCGCAAGATCTAACCGTTCCCGAGCATTGAGGAGAAACAGACGATGTTCCCGAATCTCGGCCAGCGAAGGCGAGCACGTGACGCGATCGAGCAGCAAAGAAACAAGATCATAAGTCGCGGGTCCCATGCGCGCATCCTGATGGTCGATGATTCGTAAGCGGCGCCGCGGATCCATGATCAGATTGAATGAGTGATAGTCGCGGTGACACATCACGCGCGGACGGGCAGCCAACTCGGCGGCGATATCGTTCAGCTCTGCCTTGAGCTCAGCGGCTTGACCGTGCGCCAGGTTCTCTCGTCGATAACTGCCAAAATAATGCTCGAAAAAGAAGTTGAGCTCCCATTCCAGTTTGGCTTCGTCAAAAGCGAGTCGACTACAAATTGAATCGCGTTCGAATGCTTTCGTCGTGGCAGCTTGAATCCGCGCAATAATCTCGATGGCTTGCTCCAGGAGCGCTTCGCGCTCATCTTCAGACGCCGTCTCAAAGACTCTGCACAACTGGTTGTCGCCCAAATCTTCTTGAATAATGATTCCGGCGCTGCCGTCCACGGCGAAGATTTCCGGCACGGGCAGCTCGCATTCAAGGAACAGCCGGGTCACGTCGAGATACGGCTGCACCGTTTCGTCGAATGCATCAGGATAAACCGCCGCGACTGCCGTCCCCCGCTTCCACGGAACGCGAAAATATACGCGCGTCGAAGCGTCCGGCGTAAGGGGCATAACTCCGCCCTTCGCCGGCTGCCCTTCCAGATATTTCTCCAGACGCGCTTGCGGCGTGTCAGAGAAAGTTCCGGCCGCTTTAATTCCTGAGCTCATTGCAGGTATCAGAATCCCGACGCCTCGGGATAGCGGGCGGTTAGTTGGTCACGGAAGGTCACCCCATGATCACACGCTATGTCGCAGGCGGTTCTTAATTTAACGAAATCTTATCACTGCGATAAGGGCACTACAAACTTATCGTCCTGAAAACGGCCTTTCAAGGCTTTCGCCGGCGGCATCGTGTCGTGGACAAGTTCGGCCCGGACGACGACTGAGTCTTCGAAGGCCTCGTGAGCGCGCACGCGAACGCCATCTCCGACGATTGAGCGCGTGACGCTTCCGTCGTTTTCGACGACGACATCGTTCCAAAGAATAGCGTCACGAATTTTCGCGTTCGACGGCACTGAACTCCTGTCTCCGGCAAAAACGTCCCGGTTCTGAGCAGCGAGCAAAGCCAAACTGATGTCGAGGTAACGCTGCAAAGTCGAAAGCTCGTGCCACATTCCTTCGCCGACGTGCGCCGCGATTCTCTCGCCTTTCGCCATTGCTTGCGGGTACACGTGAACGACAGAGTCAGAGAACACGCCAGGCGGAATGTAATCAAAGATGGGCGGCTCGAGAATGTGAATGCCCGTGAACATCAGCGGCCCGGCAGAGTCGCTGGCTGCTGCCGGCTGCGGCATTCCGGAAAAGCGCGTCACCAACCCGTCCGCGGTCTCAACCATACTGAACCGCTCGCGACGCGTATTTCGTTTCAGCACCAACGTCGCCAACGCCTTCTGCTTTCGATGAGTCTCGATCGCAGCATGCAAATCAATGTCAGTAATGATTTTCCCATTGACACAGATAAACGTGCCTTCTTGAAAGTACTCTCGCGCGTTATCGAGTCCCCCACTTGTCCCGAGGATCACCGGCTCGTAGACGTACTCAAGGTGCAACCCAAACTCACTGCCGTCGCCCAGCGCCTTGCGCACCGACTCAGGCCGATGGTGTAGGTTAACAACGGCCTCAGTGGCGCCGTTCTGCGCGAGGTATTCCGCGACATAGCCGACCAGCGGTTTACCGAGGACGGGCAGCGCCGGCTTGCCGCGATCTGCCGTCAGAGGCCAGAGTCGTTCGCCGTAACCGGCCGCC
Source organism: Pyrinomonadaceae bacterium (assembly GCA_049273695.1). GTDB lineage: Bacteria > Acidobacteriota > Blastocatellia > Pyrinomonadales > Pyrinomonadaceae > UBA11740. Next base: position 4,405 of record JBASRE010000028.1, on the reverse strand, counting down.
AGGATCATCGCTTTCATGTGTGCAGCATTCTATCACCTGGAGTGCGCCGGCTTGACGGTGCTTTGTTCCCTCTCCCTTTGGAGAGGGAGAGGGAGCCGCACTCCAAATCTGGTTGAATCATTCTGATTCGTATCGTAAAGTACGCGGGCGTGCGGTACGCACGCGTCTCGCGTGTTAACGATAAGCACGCCTGAGGCGTGCGTACCGCTAGAAACTTTTTAGCCGCTTTCATCCATGCCGAACAACCATCTCGCGTCGCTTCCGTTTGAACAACAAATTGGCCAGTTCTTCTTCATCGGTTTGCCGGGTACGGAAATCGACGAAGAAACTCGCAAACTAATCGAAGAGATTAAGCCCGGTGGCCTCATCATCTTCGGCCGTAACGTCGAATCGCCTGCGCAATTACGCAAGTTACTCGATGACGGGCGAAGCCTGGTGCCCACCGACCCGCTCTGCGCCATCGATCAGGAAGGCGGTTTGGTCGATCGTCTGCGTGGGATTTTCCCGCCGATGCCTTCGGCGCGCGCGATTCGCCAACACGGCGATCTGGCGGGCGCACGTAGACTGGGTCGCGTGTCAGGCGAGTTGCTACGGATGCTCGGCTTCGATCTTAACTTCGCGCCGGTCATGTCGATCATCACTGAAGCGCGCAGCAAGTTGACGAACGGTCTTTACTCGCGTTCATTCGGCCGGTCACCCGGCGAAGTACTCGGCTACACAACTGTTTACATGCGCGGGTTGCAAGGCACGGGCTTACTCGGTTGTTTGAAGCACTTCCCCGGGATCGGCGCCGGCGAAGTCGATTCGCACGTCGAAATGCCACTCGTGCCGCTCACCCGGGACGATTTGATGTCTCAGGATCTCGCACCGTACATCGAACTCTTCCAGCGGGCCGACGATCGCGTGCGCGTGGTGATGGTCAGTCACGGCGGATTCCCGAACATCGACATCAAGAAAGGCACGACTCACGGCCTGGTGGCTCCGGCTTCGATCAATTCCAACATCGTGACCAAGCTGCTGCGTCAGGAACTCGGATACAAACACCTGGTCGTCACTGATGACCTGGAAATGGGCGCGATTGCGAAACAGTATGAAATTGAGGATGCCTCAGTTAAGGCATTTACCGCAGGTGAGGACATGCTTTTGATTTGCGCGACGCCCGAAACAATTCGACGCGGCTATTACGCATTGCTCAAAGCCGCGCGCGACGGCAAAATCAGCGAAAAGCGCATTCAGGCATCCTTGAGACGGATTTCGGCGACCAAGACCTTAGCTCAGGCGCCCACGCCCTTCGATTTGGACAAGTACAATCGGCTGTCAGACGAGATCCGAGAACTCAATGTGACGCTCGAGTACCGCTATCCGGGAGAATCAAATGTCACGTAGAACGCAGACAACGCGACGCACCCTGTTCGCGCTGGCAGTTTGTCTCACGGCGACGTTGTTGAGCTCAACCACGTGCCGGCGTCGCAGTGACGCCTTCGTGATCGTCCTGTCCGACAACATCAAGACCATCGATCCGATTGGATCGCCCACAGTCGATGCGGCGAGCGAGCGCGTGCGGGTGTTGATGTTCAACTCGCTCGTTAAGAAGAATGACCAGTTCGACTATGTCCCCGAACTGGCCTCGAACATTCAGCGTTCCGACGACGGCCTGACGTTTACCTTCACGCTGCGCGACGGCGTGACATTCCATGACGGCCGGCAGTTCACTTCGGCTGATGCGAAGTACACGCTCGATACGGTTTTGGCGAACACGTTCGCGAAGTCAGCGAGTTTCTTCGAAGGCGCGGGCGCGAATCGGACGGGCTACATCAAGAGCGTTGAAGCACCAGACGGGCGAACGCTCGTCATCACGCTGACCAAACAATGGACTGGTCTGCTGCCCAATCTGGTTCCGATTGCCATCATTCCAAAGGACAGCTACGAATCACAGAAAACGCATCCTCTCGGTACGGGTCCATTCAAATTCAAGAGTTACGATCAATCGCAGCAGGTGGTCGATCTCGAAGCGAATGCGAGTTATTGGGACGGCCCGCCGCAGATGGCCGCCTTGCGCGCGCGCGTAATCAGCGACTCAAACGCGATGCAGGCTGAGCTGCAAAGCGGCCGGGTCGATATTGCGCCGCTGCCGACAAGCCTTTCGCCGGACGCGATCAAAGCGCTCGGCTCGAATCCGAACCTGGCGGTTCATCAATTCACCGGCTCGAATGTAAACCTGCTCACCTTCAACACGAGCGAAGCGCCACTGGATAACGTAAAGGTGCGCCAGGCGATCGCTCATGCAGTCGATCGTGAAGGCCTGATTCGCGACTTGCTCCTGGGTCAGGGCAAAATCGCCCATTCAATTCTGCCCGAATCGTCATGGGCGTACACGCCCGGTCAGACTTACAACTTCGATCCCGCGATGGCGAAAAGACTTCTGGATGAAGCAGGCCTGCGCGATCCGGACGGCGACGGCCCGCAGATGCGCATCAGCAAACCAATTCTCTTTCGTATTTCCGGCAGCAGCGCGCCGGCCAGGCAATACGCCGGGGTCATTCAGAATTATCTAAAGAACGTCGGTTTGCCGGTTTCGATCGAGGCAACAGAATTCAATGTGATGCTTGAGTTCATTCGTCGCGGTCAGTTTCAGATGCAGTATGGCCAATGGGTGGGCGGCAATCAGGATCCGATCTTCTATCGCGATCTATTTGCGACGTCAGAGATACCCACCGAAACGCGCGCCTCTCGGAATCGCAGCCGCTACAGTAATTCGGAACTCGATCAGATTCTGACTGAGGCCGCGAACACATACGACCACGACAAAGCGAAGCCGCTCTACGCGCGTGCGCAGGAGATTGTCAGTCGCGACGCGCCCATACTTCCACTTTGGTATCAGGCGAACATGGTTATCGCGAAAAAGAGCGTTGGCAACATCACCGTCAACGCGAGCGGGGATTGGGGATTCGTGAAGAATCTAACTGTGCAACGTTAAGCCTGCTGGTACGAGTCCATCATCATCTGCAGCTTGTTCTGCATCTCGCTTGAGAGCCCTACAAACTCGACGCCCGCGCCCGTCGGTGGCGCGCCTTCCATGACTCGCAACTGATATCGCACGGCGCCTTTGACGTTAATCGCGCCGGTCCTCTCTTCGCGCAGCCTCAGATGGATTTCATCACCGCGACTCAATTCGCGCTTCGTGGCGAGGAAACATCCGCTGAGGCTCAGGCTGGTTATTTTGTCGTAGTACTCGCACTCAGGACCCCAGCCCCAGTCGACGAAGAGGTCGACGGTGACGCGTGGATGACTGCGTAGCTCGGTGTAGTCCATTCTATTTGGAGTGCGTCCGTGCGCTTTGCCCTAAAAGTATCTCTGCAATCCAATTGTGTCATTCACACCGTCGCTTTAGCGCGGTGATCGGGACGCCGACCGCCATTCGGAAACCGTTTAAACGGTTTCTGGCGACCACGCTTCGCATGAAACACCGGGCTAAAGCCGCGGTGTGAATGAGAGTGGGCACTGTTTAGCATTCGCTCTTCGACTTTTGAGGCAAAGCTGTGCCGCTTACTTTCCGTCTAACGCTACTTGAATTTCGTCCCACGGAATGGCGCCTTCGCGAACTAATTTAACCTCGCTACCGATAACATTAACAATAGTTGAGGGCTGATCCGTTTTCGTCGCGCCGCCGTCCACGATTAAGACATTCTCGCCAAAGTACTTCAAAGCCTCTGCTGCGGATCGTGCCGCCGGCTCGCCGGACAGGTTAGCACTGGTCGCCGTCAGTGCGCCGCCGCACGCCCGCACGAGTGACCGAACCCCGTCATCATCCGGCAGACGCACACCAACAGATCTAGTGCCCGCCGTCAGTTCGCCCGGCAACCGACCTGTGGCTTCACCGATAATAGTCAGAGCGCCAGGCCAGAATTTTTTTGCAAGTTTGTCGAACGCCGGCGAACGGTTTTCAATTAGCCGATCAAGTTGTTCCACGTCGCTGATAAGAACGAGAATCGGCTTGTCCCCTTCCCTTCCTTTCAGGTCTTTAACTTTCTGAACTGCACTAGCGTTGAAAGGATCGGCGCCCAGGCCATAGAAGGTGTCTGTGCGAAACGCGATGACGCCGCCGCGCGCAATAACCTCCGTTACACGCTTACGGTTTTCATCACTCTGCGAAATGATCATAGAGTGTGCGCGCTGTGACTCCTGACGCGCCGTTAGGCGCGAAATGTTTATAGCTCAGAAGTTCTTGGTAAATGAAGCGCTCTGGCGAGGAATCAACACCTTTGCGGTTCTTTGCGACTTTGATGTGATGAAGCAGGTGCCCTTTCGAACCGCGAGCGATTAGACTTGCGGGTGACACAAAACCGAAAGGAGACACCTGCTATGGACTACAGAGTATATTGCGGCGTCGACTTTCATGCACGGC
>JBASRE010000022.1:0-93307 GCA_049273695.1 Pyrinomonadaceae bacterium | reverse complement strand
TGCATGAAAGTCGACGCCGCAATATACTCTGTAGTCCATAGCAGGTGTCTCCTTTCGGTTTTATGTCACCCGCCAGTCTAATCCACTGACGGAAAAACCAGGGGCACCTGCTTCATCCCATCAAAGTTTCCCTCACCGGCCGGTAGCGTCAAATGTTTTGTGTAAACGATCGTCTGTTGTTTAGGGTCGGCTGCTTTTTATCTTGATATGTCAGCAGCAGTACGGGCTGTGCGAACGGTGGGAAAACGCAGTTTGTTTTTCCACGGTTTCCATAGCCCAAGTTTTTGCGTTGCTGGTTCATTTCATCGATTCCTGGTGGCTACTCAACCTGGTTTGAGGCGTATTCTTCAAGCTCATCCACTCTCTCTGCGTAGAGAAAGCCCTTGGCATACGATTGACGTGGGAGATCCTCGCGTCCGTCATAGATGTTAATCCTCGCGTCCGTCATAGATGTTATAAGGAGCGAACGACTCCGTTCAACTCGAATGACTCTTCTCGAAAACAACCGAAAAGCGTCTTCGCTCGTCGCATGGTGAAGGGATATCGATCCCGACGCTGAATATCGGGATCGATGTAAATCTCTCCTGTCTTGAGAACCTACCTATTCTGTAGGTCGCCATCGTCTTTTTTCTCCCTGCCTGCCACGTCACGCACCTTTCATCCCACGTTAGAACCAACTTCTATTCCGTCCCAAATTGCTCTATTGGTGGTGGCATCTCAAAGATGAAACCCATCGCGACGAGATCAAATAGGTGAATAGAAAGCGCATCTGCCATGTCTTCATCACTCCACTTAGCGAGAAATATGAGAGTGGCATTCAAACTAACAAAAATGTTGCCATCAATACTTTGAGCCCCCAGGTATGTGGATGAATTCCGAAACGAGGGAACATTCATGGAAAGCAAGCGCACCAACTGCGATGGATCAATACCCTTATCGAAGTCCAAGCGGCCGAAAAGGTGGGTTAGTTCCATGCGGACCGCACTGCCATCGTTATTTGGCTCGTATTTCAACCAAGTTCGGTGGCCATGCTCTGCATATGGAGTCTTGATCTCAAATAAGGTGGCGTCTTCTTCACGGAAGTCTTTGAGCCCAGCAAGGTTTTGCTCTTTCAGGAGCGTCAAGATTCTGAAGATTCTCGCTTGCAGCCCGACTCTCTGGCGGGAAGGCACAACCGCTTCATCCGTCGTTTCCGTAATATTGTCGAGAACTTTGCTCTCACTTCCGTTCTCACTGTTGGCTCGCGGCGGGTGAACTACCCCGCGCTTATCTAGCTCTACTCGCGCTAGCTCAAGTGCTTCTTCCCGATAATCTTTCGCGTCAAGGGTTATGATCCGAATGAGATCATCATCCGTGTAACGGGTCATTCTTTCCTGTAGGAAAGCTAATTCCTCCGGCACCTCTTTCTGATGAAAGTAGGCATCGGGTGGAGAACCATCTTTTGCAGTCTGGCAATTCCAGCAAACATCGAGGTCATCATCAACTTGCTCGTTGCACTCTAAGCATTTCCACATCTTGCGTCCTCACTGGTAAGACGTTTTAAGAAAGCCGTCACCTTTTCCTGAATTTCGGAGTCAGCTAAAGCACTCTTACCTGAGGTTACATCACGAAAGGGAACGGAGCGCTCGATCCAGGTTCTCTTCCAGGTCAGCCAACTCTCTAATGAGCCCGGGCACTTCAGCTTCCCATTGTGACCAGAATTCCCTTTCGAACTTTACCGCCACGGCATCACGCCAATCGCGACGGCTCGTGTGCCATTGCTGTTCTAATAGAGACCATTCCGATCTCAACCGACTGTTAGCATCTGACATTGGCGTCGCTACCTGTTGACGTTATTAGCAACTCGGCGCTTGGAATGTCGTGCAACCCACTATTACACGCCTCGTCCGAAAGATATTCTCAAGGAGTCTTCAGCGTGGCTTCCTTCACGAGGCATGGTATCTCCCCCAAGCTGTTCTTTTTTGCCAACGCCACTCGATGAAATCCGGCCTCCTCAACAAAATAGCTGTCTTTGAATTTTGTAAGTTTGATTTGATCTGATGTGCTCCACCAAAACTCGGCCGCCGTTTTCGATTTCGGATCGAGTTTTAGCTGTTCGACCGACTCGCCCGCCGCCAATCGTTCCCTTAGTAACGGGTATTCCCGGGCCATCGAGTCATAGAACTCCGGAGCGTTACCATGATGACGCCAGAAGTCCTCGTGTCCTTCATTCCACTCATTATCTCCATCCTTTAAGGTCATGATGTCGCTGGCATCGACAAATGTCCGCCCCGTTTCCTTGAATTCGATGTTCCTCTCCAGAAACTGCGCCATGAACTCCAGATAATTCTGTTTGTGGGTAAGATCTCTGTTTTCTTTTAGATTTTGCGTCGAGCCCGCCGGCGAGTTAGCGGGAGCATTAGTCAAACCGGTCGAAAGCACTGTCGCGCTATCAGCGCCTGCGCCCACACCGTCAGACCGGAGGCTAACATACTCATTTAGATCCTTGATCTTTTCTCTCAGGATCGCGCACGCTTTGCCGGCTTGGTCCGCGCAGAGATGAACCCCATCCGCGGCCTTCCTTTGATACGATGCGTAGGAATCCTCAATCCTTCTTTGCCAACGCTTCGCCTCCTGCAAATCATTTTCGGATTCGTCCAGGCGATGTGAAATCGCGGAAACGTCATCTTCATCTGGATCCGCCGCACCGTACTCGTGTCTCCAGTAGGAAGCCGAGCGTGCGCGCTCGCTAACGATCTGGTCCAACAATTCGCGCTTACGAGCAATTTGCTGTTCAGCGTCCTCAAGCGTTTCGATTGTCCGTGAAGAGAAGCGACGAATAGCCGCTTCAAGTTCTTCCAGTCCGCGAATGGAACCGACTTCGATCTGGTCAGGCATGGGGATTCAAGCAGAAAAGAGAGATCAGGAGATCGCGCGCGCTTCTAGTCGAAATAACGCTCGGCTAGTCCGGCCTTCTTGCTCAGATATTGCGCGTACATTTCCGAGGATCTGAGGAATACTTCCATCCGACCCATGGTATCTGCAAAGACTCGCTCAAATTGGCCGTACTTCTTATCTTTCCATACGCCTTGCAGATCGTTGAAGTCATGCGTAACGACCGACTTGCTATTTCGCAAATGCCCCACAGTCTCCATTAGAAGAGCAGAGAATCTTCGAAGTTCTCTTGGATCTACAATAGCTCGTGGCATAGCGTCCTCCTAGCCGTTCATGGTTAATTTGAGATAGTCCTCAAGTTTCCTGGCGTCCTCCTCCAGAGCGGGAGTGACCTTCTTGGTTTCATCGACAAAACTTCTTAGACGAGTCTGAGCCGTCGCGAACGCCTGAACGAACTTCTCGAATTCCTGATCACGCCACGTCTGACCGAGATGCCCAATGGCGGACTTCAGGCGACTCAAGTGTTCGTCGGACGTGGCGGCAAACTGGTTGAGGGTTACCGCGAAGGCCCTCAGCCGGTCGGGATCATTATGTACTTGCGACTCTGACATGGGATTATCCTCCAGAAGCCTTTTGCGATCTCTGATTGCGCGCTCGAAGTTGCTCTCCTACTGATCTGAACCAGTCAACCTCGGGTATCGCGTATGGCCGGAACTTTTCCAATTGGCCCGGTCGTTCCTCGTCAAACAGTATCGCCCTATGTGGACGGTCTAGCTTGGACGCGAGCGAATCGTCGATTACATGTTGTGAGTCATCGCCACTCATTGGTCCCGCCACGCGCATTGCGAATTCTCCTATCAATCTTCGATCGATTCTGGTCACGTTGGAATAGGCATCGCACCACGCTATTACGTGAATACCGCTTTCCGGTCCTTCGCGCATGACCTTCGCAAAAAGCGCTTTCGCGTCAGGGGTACCGTCATCGCCGCTCTTGAAATACGAAGATGCGCCGTCATACTCGTCTCGCAGGTCCCGGGCTCGATGCATACCCAAGAAAAGTAGAAAGACCTCCTGAAAACTCGAATGCTCCTCCTTGGTGCGCTCATCGGCCAGCGTCGCAAGGCTTTGGAGTACGCTAACAAGATTACGTTTACCTACTAGTTGTATTTCGTGTGGGAATAAATCCTTGATGCTATCCGGCAGCTCATTCCACTCACTGTCGGCGGTCGTCAAATTTACAATTAAGAACTTGGCAGCAGCAGGATCGTACTGTGTCAACAAGCTCGCTAGAGAGGCCAAAACAGTTCCAACCCCTTGTTGCTCATCTCGGGTTACAACTAGAAGGTTACTTCCACCCTGTCGTCGGAACCTTGCAGTAGCCGGAGGTTTGATTGCTATTGGCTCCCCAAGCCATGCATCGGCGGCCTTCGGGTTCGTCAGCCACCGGTCCGACTGGATGTTCTGCCGTAGTGGGAGACAAGCTTCAATCCTCGCAGGTTCGTTACCTTCAAATACAATCGGAGGAGGAAACACTCGCTCTGAGTTCGTCGCTAACGCGGTGATCTTGCTGAGATAGATTTCTCTATCCTGCTCGGTGAACAGAGCAACTTGAAACAGCCTATTCGCTTCTACTTGTCCACTTTCAGAATTGTAGATCGCTTCGCCCGGACGGGTGAGCTGTCGATTCACAAGGTTATCGTCACCCATGATTTGGCGAGCGTCAGCTTCCGTGCATTGCAGGGCGATTCTGATCCCCATTTGACTAATGATGTTGTGCGGAAGGTCTGACGCTCCCTTAAGAGTTTGGGACCCCAACATGACGTGGATGCCTTGAGACCGCCCTTGCCTAACTAATCGGTCGAGAATTATCCGGGCTTGCGCCGAGATAGTGTCGTCCTCCGCAAAGAACTCTTGAAACTCATCAACCAGTAGGAGAATCCGTGGCAGTGTCCCGACTTTCTTCCTGTAATCCGTAATGTTGTTGACATTGTTAACTCGAAAGAGGTCGCCCCGCCTATGCAACTCCGCATCCAACCCTTGAAGAACGCTTATTCCAAACTCGCGCTCGCTTTCGATCGCGATCACTCTGGCGTGCGGCAAACCAGATACCGCATACGGCTTAAACTCAACTCCCTGCTTAAAGTCGACCAAATATAGCTCGATCTCTTCCGGCGAATACGTCAATGACAAGGACGTTATGATGACGTGCATCAGGTTGCTTTTTCCCGAGCCGGTTCGCCCTACAATTATCGCGTGGTGGGCAGTTTTTTCCCCCAGGGTGAGACTCTGGATTTTGTTTGCTCCATGCGGACCCAGTGGAGCTTCAATCAGAGTTTCAGTTCCCTTGCGCCAGAAATTACCATCCGAGAGTTCCGCGCGCGCAAGCAGTTTCCCGTAAGGAACTTGGACGTTGAGGGCCGATTTCGCTACCGCGCCAATAGACTTAATGATGTGCTTTGAGAATTCTGCCGGAGGTGGTTCATCCAGATTTATAGTATGGCGACGGAAACAATCGTCAAGCCAAATAAACCTTCCTGAGTTGTACTCGATTACATTCGAGGTTCGTTCCAGATCAGCTGGTGTGAATCCGTAGGGGAGACGCTTTTCTGCTGACGTGTCGGCAATCACGATTGTGTAAACGCCGCAGCGAGGTCCGTTTTCGGCAATGCTAACCAGACGTCTCGCCGATGTGTCGGTGAAGTTTACCGGAAAGTCGAATACCACCAGGATGCGATAGGCCTCGGCGATCTCGCCTGCGCTCATGTTGTATTGTTCGATGGATTCGAAATCGTTTCTCAGATACTTCTGGATGACCGTTTCCATGTGCTCAGTTAGCTCGAGCAGTTCATGCTCAATATGGTTTGGTTCCGTCCAAGCCTTTCCAGAAACCAGCGAGTCGTCATAGTCAGCTAGTTGCATGAAACTGCTCACGTTTTGACCTAACCCAACCGGATCGATAAAGGTGAACTTGACCTTGGCAGGAGGCACTGTCGCTAGTAACCGCGTGATCAGCGACTGCACACTTCTGGCAGCTTTTTCTTTTGCCGCTCCCGCACACTTGAAAAGCAGGCAACGACCATCCTTTCCGGTAGCAAACGGGATGACGGCCGGGACTTCGAATCTAATATCGAGATCATCGTGTGAGGGTGCGGTCTTAATCGGTCCTATACCAAGGCGCGCCATGCAAGCCGCAAAAGAGGGCGTGTTGGCCGGCTGCCAGTTACTCCAATCTTCAGCATCCCACCTCATCGCCGTAAAGCTGGCACGTGCAAACAAAGAACTGCAATCCACCTTTAGTCTTTGGATCAAAGGTATTGACTCTTGTTTAAGTACTGCCAAGGCGACCCCGTAGTCGGAATCTGCGTGTTGAGTTGTTTCCTTATTCTTCTGCTGCGCGTTCCTGAACTTGGTTTCAGCGGCAATCAATTCACGCGTGTATTCTTCATCGGCAAATTCCTTGGCACTTGCAGCGTAGTCTTCTATAAGGGCCTTCTGCTCTATCCACCTAGAGAATTGTGACTGCATCTCAGATTTCACGAGGGCATAACGCGCAAACGTTATACCACCCGCGAGCGCCAGGAATATGAAGTTGACAAGGAGGAATGCTCCAGCACCATCTCCTCGAGAAGCACTTGCAGCTGCGCAGATACTAATAATGAATCCAACGATACCCAGTGCTGCGAACAACCCACCTGTGCCCGTCGGTTTCTTGATATCGCTGAGGCGGTGAACCACGGTATTAGCCCCGGCAAAAAGTCGTTGTGCTTCCTCCAGGGAACTCTTCAGATGGGGAGCTGAAGATCGAGTAAGGCCGACAGATTCCGGAGGCGACACTGATTGGCCCCGCAAATAGTCCAATGCCCACTGATTTGCCTTCTCTGCGTTATCAAGAACGGCATCAGCGGCCGTTTTGTGGGTGATGCGTTCTTGGGCTATAACAGTTTTTCTTGCACCAAATCTCTTTTCGGCATCCGTCAATTCTTTGTCAGCTTGATCACGCATGTTAGTGTGTGCTGTTGTGATCTCAGAGACTCGGAGCAAATAGTGATCGACAACCACGTTAATGTCTGAAACTAATTCCCGCATTTCGTCAGACAATGAGCCTGAATAGGGCTCTCGCGGAATCCCAGCCGGGTCCGAGCTATTTTGACTTCGTTCAGAATCGAGTTTTTCTTCGGATCGGTTGTCCATGGGTAAGTTTCGTCCTTCGTCTCGGGTGTAAGATCGCGAGTCGACCCTCTTGAGAGGTCGACTCAGACGCCACTCTTAGAGAAACACTCCCGTTTGCTTAACCCACGAGGCTGGTGCGATGGCTAAACAACGAAGCGTTAGATCAAATGGTGCGCACACTCCACGGCATTAAAGAGAGTAGAGAATGTGAAGCGCGTTCGGTGACGAAATCGGGCGCTTTTGCGCCGAACTGAATTTGGGCTCGCAGACTCTATAGCAACATGCTTTCGTGAGTCAAGGTTTGGGGCCCGTTTTTGGTCAGACGATGGATACAGCCGCAATTCCCTGTGGGCGAAAGCTCAACCTCGGACCCAAACTAGCGAAGTTCTCATTTTTCGATGAAGCTAAACTTGGAATTCCTCAAGCTGTAAGACGAGATCTAGTCAGCCTTGATAACTCTCTCGAGTCCGCCCGGGCCATCGGTCGCTTCGATCACATGTTGAGCGCCTTGAACTCGAATGTACTCTTTCCAAAATGCTGCCAGTGCGTCTCGTCGTGACGGCGCCATCTTTTTGAGATCGCTACTGCGAAGCCAACCCAAGTACACCATCTGAGCATTGAGATCTGCCGGATGAGACTCAGCCAATTCTCTGGCAAAGCGAATAGCAGCCAATTTGTTTGCCAATTGCGGAATGGATTTGAAGCTCGCCTGCTGGTCGTCCTGGATGAAATCGGTCAGGGCAATCAGGATTCTTCGAGATTTACCGTCATAGCGGCCAAGTTCTTCTGACGCCAGGCGGAAAGCTCCCAGCACGTCCGAGAACTTGTATGGATTCTGTTTGGCTTCTCTTTCCATTTCCTTCAAACTGTCGCTCACTTTGACTGCCAGATCCCGAAGATCCTGGTCGTAATTGGATCGAGTCTCACTCACTTCAAACCGCAGGATCTTTCCCTGGGTCTCAGTCAAAGCGTCACCGGTAATCGGGATGATAATGATGGTGTCTCCTCGATGAATGGTTTTCTGAGTGAACCACCGTTGCACTGATTCAAAGGCCACGGCGCGGCCGTCCGACTCAGTACTGGCGGTAAGATCCAAGATGACGACCAGGACTTGATGCTGCCGGCTGCTTTTACAACCTGAACACAGGACGGTTGAAAGTACCAACGATAGGGCAATCGTCGTGAGATGTTTTGTCGTCATATTCGTGCATTCTCCTGCTGGGAAATCAGTGGATCGTTGTTTGGCAGTAATCGTCCGGGATTGACAGAATGTTCTCTTTGCCCATTCTTTCGCTCCGATGGCGGGGAAAGAAGATTCTCGCCGGCTTCGCGCCGTGTCACCTCGCCATTGCGGAAGATCACGCCTTTGTTTCTGTAAAGCATACGAGCCGTCGGCCTGTCCCACGAGTTGAGCGCGTAATACGCATAGAGTCCGCCGATACCAAGCAGTGCACAGAAATACAACAGATACCGCTTTGAATCTGAGTCGATGTAACCGCCTAGCCATGGATCGAGAAAGAGACAACTCATCAGAACCAGCAACGCGACCGCCGCAATCTTCACAACGATTCTTGCCAAAGGGAGCTGGCGTGCTCCGATTCTCTGGCCCAACTCATGGTTTTGTAGATAAGCGTTCTTCCACTCCTTGGCTTGTTGCTCGAGCGCATGGAGTCGAGCATCCTTCTTTTCGAGTTGCGCCTCCAGGGCTTTGCGAGCGTTCTCAAGATGCTTCGTGGTCCGTCTCAAGCTCCAACTGGTCTTTCGCCAATCCCAAGCCAGTCGCAAGGCATCCAGACCCCAGTCAACCGCAACCGCGACAAACACGGGCAAAGCTGTCGTCAATAACACAACAACCAGTCGCGTGAGCATCGGATTGTTACCGAGAAACTCCTTCCACGAGCCAGCTTGGGCCGAAGCTGCGAAGATCATTTCCTCGGCCCGCCACCAGCCAAGCATTGAAACCAGGCAGAGTGAAAACAGCGCAAGCAGGCCGAAGCCTGCGAACTTGACCCAGCCAACGCCCTCCCTTCGGGGCTTGGACTCTTCATTCCGGCCCTTGTGATCACTTTCCAGATTCGCCGGCCAATTCTTTTTAGAAATGTGAATCAAGCCGCTACAAACGACCACGAGCACCCCCGCGAAGACCATTTGCCAAATAGGGTCCGCGATACCGAAACCATCCATTACGGGAGCTAAGAAAATCGCCTCACCGAAGAGCACGATGCTCGCAGTAGTAACAGCGATCAGCGGTAGGATTATTTGCGGAGGGAGACTGTCAGTTAAATCTCTGAGGTCGAGCCAGTGTACTTCGAGTTCTTCCTGGCGGTGTCCAAGTCTTGCGATCCCCGCTTCGAGCTGCTTGATTCGATCAGTAGCGTCATGGTTTTCCTGCTCCCGACGCCGCGCGAAGACAGCTTCTACCTCATTCAGGGCTGCATCCGGCTTCACGCTTTGGCTTCCGTCTCTGAAAGCTTGTTCTTCAATCTGTTTCACACCTTTGTTTCTTCGTCTCATCATTATGATTTCTCCCTGAAATTAGTTACTGCATCTTCCGCTCACAGCTCGCAGCCGAAGCGAGAAACTCAAATCCGGATGGCTTCTCGCATCTGCTATGGTGCGACGTAGAGGCCTAACTCGAACTCTCGATGGCTCTTCGCGAGTTCGTCCGGTGTCAATCCGGCGTAGACCGCGCCAATCAAATAGGAGTCCTGAAAGACTTCCATCTGGCCTAGTTCGGGATGCTCATCGATCCAAGCTAGTGCCTCGGGAACCCGTGCATAATCGGCCCGGACTTCGGTTAAAAGAGTTCGGCGCTTACGCGCTCGCTCATTTCCCCTGGGCGCGCCGAAGCCGCCGCGGTTGCCGAGCTTTCCGCGTGCGAAACTGTTACCGCGATTTCCTTTGGAGTTTTGATTTCCGGGTTGACCGCCCCGGCTGCGTCTTGCTGGTGTTGGTTCACGCATCCTTCGCACTCCTCCTCGACATAGACCGCCACCCAAGTCGTTTGGGTGATTGAGTCTTATTACCGGCGTTGCCGCCGGCGAGGCATCATCAGGTTCGTTCGAACCAGATTGCCTTTGTCAGGAGAAGCGAAGGACCGTATGCGTCCCAGCACTTCTTCTACCAAGTTGGGGGATTAGAAAACGTGCCCAACTTAAGAAAGACCTTGCAAATATAGAAACAGACTAAACTCGAATAGGTCGGCTTCTGTGAGCGACGAGATATTACTCCCATTCAATGGGCTAAATCAACATCATCACCTGAGCTGCGAGCTGGCAAGCTATCTCGCTAATCCATCAAACGCCGCTTCATGATAGATGTGAACAGGGCTTACCTTCAGGGAAATTCCGAAAATACTTGAAAAGAATCCACGAATGGGATAATAAGCCGCCCGTACCACTCAAGCCGGCCTAAGAATCCTATATTTAAATGGAGGAATAACCTTGGCAAGTCGCGACTACTACTTCTTCGTCGATGAGAGCGACTTTGGCGCCACTAGCCCCTTCCCACCGTTGCTTGCGGGCTTCGTCGCTCCGATGAATCCTGAGGTGTTCGAACAAGCCGAGAAGATCATGGCTGGATTTCCCGGCTGGGATCGAGCCGAGGACCCGGAGTTTCATGCCACAAAACTCAAGCCTGACCCACTCAATCAGGGCATCCAGTACCTAGTGCCGGAGCTCCAAAAACTCGGGTGGCAGCCAGTAAGGATCGTAAACCTCGAGCGGGTTCGCTACGGAGAAAGACTTCCCACCCAGACAAATATGGTTGCCGAACTCGCGCTGCGAATTTTCCAAGCGTTTTCCAACGGACCGGACGATCGAATCAATCTCCACCTTCGCGCCGACATGGTTAGCCTGGAGCCGAGGAACTCACAAGGACACACACTAAGCATATCAAAACGTGATTACGAGATCCGGTTCGACGAATACCTGGGTCTGGCGGCCGTGAGGCGTGGGCTCGCCAGAGACAAGTTAAATTGGGAGGTCCCGAAAATCAGCCTCAAGGACGCGAAGTTTGAACCGCCACTGCAAATCTGCGATCTGCTCGCCAATGCCAGCCACGCAAACTACCGGCGTTGTTCTACTCGCAGCAAAGAGATTTTACGCGACGCCTTCGGCTCGTTTGATCAGACCATGGAAACGCTGGATCTGGTTGAGCGAGTTGACCGGTTAATGAGCGAAGAAAGTTACGGTGTAGCGTTGCAGGTCCTGACCGATGCCCTCCACGACGAAGGTCAAATTGTTTCGCAAGTAAGGGACGGCGCCGGCCATCGGCTCCAGCGTTGTATCGAACGGCTCGAGCAGATAGGTGTACGCGGGCGAGATGCTCAACTTGGAATTCTGGTTGTTTGGCTGGACCAGTTGATAGGACAGCAGCGTCTGGATACGCGAGGTCATAAAATTGCTAATTGGCTGATCGACAATTTGGCAGCGCCTCTGAGAGCACATCTACGCCAGATTGACGAGGACCATACGGTGAACTGGTTTGAGTATTCTTTGCGCCGCTGGGCTCTGACCGCGGCCAATCATGCCGGCGCGCTCAAAGATGCTGAGAGACAGGTCCACGCTATGCAAGAGTTACAGCCGTTACTCGCGCGTCAATGGGAGAGGATCCCCCTGCTGATTGACGGAATGATTCTGCAAGCTGTACATCAAACCGATTGCTTCGCGTTCGACCGTGTATCAGACAACATGGAATGGATCGCCGAAGCGTTGAAACTGCAATCAAGTTCAATCCAAAGGCTTATGCCGGCGGCGTTTGCTCAACCTATTGCCTACGATGCTCGGGCCAGGGCGCTGGGAACTCGAGTACAAGCGCTTACTTTGAGAGGATTTAACAACGAAGCGGAGATTGAAAAGGCGCGCAATGTAAGCGACGAAGCAATAATGGAGTTCTCAAGCATCGATGACCAATGCCGTCAATATCAGTATCGCTGCCACCTCGAGACAATCGCCGGAGATTTCGCCGAGGCGCGGCGATTCTTGCTGATGAGCATGGTCAAGTCAGACACTTTGGGGACTGCGTGTGAGCAGGAAAACATCGGGGCACCGCTTTTGTTGATCGGTAACTTGGAACTAGAGGACAGCAACTACAGATTTTGGCTGCAGCACTGGCTGCGTATCGGCGCGTGTTCTTACTTACGACACGACTTGAAAGAGCACCGCCGTTTTACCGAGGCTTTGAGAAAGTTCAGGATGCTCAACTCCGCCTGGTGCACCGGCGAAAGAAAGAATTGGCCGGCTCACGGAATTCTGCGTTCGGCAGCAGTGATTCAGGCCTCCCAAAATGACGCCACTGCGGCTCAAGAGACACTGAGGCTACTTAAAGACATAACGTTGCTCGACGTGAACCACATCGTACTGGCCATGATCGTGCTTGCTGCTCAGGCCGAGGTAGCTGCGATCCTTTGGCGCATGCCGGAAGCTACAAAACTTCCGGATGAGAACAGCAACGGCTTGAAGGAAAGCGTTGAAATAATTGAACGGCTTTTCAGAGGACGCCTGGAAATCTTCCCGGAAATGGAGAGACTACTGAAGGAGTGGCGCGAAGCCTTGGACCAGATCCTGTCTGGAGAGGTATCTCAGGATCAGGCGCGGTCTAGACTGCTTAGTTTGGCCGCCCAGGTTCGTTATTGACGTGTGGGAAGGTCATCGCTCGAATCGTCCCACTAGCTAGGCGGGCTTTAGGAATTGTAGCGAAGAATTCTTAGTGGTGAGAAGGACAAGATTCGCTTCGATCTAATACCGCAGGATCGAATCAGGGAACTCATAATGGATCTGGCATCTGAGATTAACACCCACGTTGGGAGTTTAACGCGACTTTGGATTACGGTTCTAAACGGAGCCGTGTGACAGGATTGCCACGTCACTCTATTCGCTGGAATTGTTCTTACGCTTGATTGAATCAAGCCAAAACTGGTACATCTCACCTGATGCTTCGATTTCCTGCGTGAGATCTTCGATATCAGTCCAACCAGCACCAAAGCCTGGACATGTAGTCACGGCACAGACCCCTACGAACATGTCGACGTAAAATGGAAACGCTCGGCAGACAGTTGGTTTAAGACGATGAATCGAGCATTTACCATCCTCGAGCGCTGAGCATGTTCCATCCTCGAGCAACTTCATTCGGTACTTACCCTCTTCGACCATCTCTATCAGATAAGACTCACCAGCCGCTAGCAATCGTCCGGAATCTTCTGCCGTAAGTATTATTTCCGAGAAGCTTCGTCCTTCAATGGACTCTATCCCCCGTTGGACCCCGCCAAATGGACCACAACAGGACTCGGGACACTCCTGCTGTAAGCAGACGAAGTTAATCTTACCGTCAACTATTTCGACCTTCTTAAGACCGGTTTTCGTCTCGGCGGCTTTACTGAATGGAGATATTTGATAGAGCATGCTTGGAGTTTCTATCCTTGCAAGACCTTATCGAACGAACTACATCGTACGAGGAGCGGTTCAAGCCACCACTTCTTGGTCGAACGCGTCCGGTGGGGAATGCAGTAGTATTCTTCGTTCGGAATGTACTCCCGGGGAGTGATAATCGAAATCGCTCTTTCCTTTTGGTCCGCTGCCGATGGCATTGGTTGTTCGTCGATGGATGAAAGCTCATAGCTATACACAAGCATGCCATCTCGATTGCGGTGCAACTCGCGGAAAGAAATTACCATCGGGTAGATAGGTTCCAGGGTATAGGGTATATCATCGCCCACCCCGGCAAAACCGTATCGAAACGTTTTTAAGATTGCTTTAGTCTTCTCTATGAACAAAGCCATTTCGTCGCTCTCAACCGGCGGGAGGTCATGCTTCTGCCGATTGAAGAAGGTGCTCCAACCTAAGGGGGAGTCCTGTGGACCGGTGAGTTGCTCATAGATCTTGAGATCCAAAAGCGTATCCCTTCCGAACAGAGTCTTAACCATCTCGCTTCCATTGAAATCTCGAAGGACCTCGCGAAACTGGCCAACCAGCATCCCTGTGGACATCTTCCTCGGAGACGTATAGTGGTTACCATCCCAAAGCTGGGATACCGTCTCGAGCATTCGCTTCTCGTGTTTGTCGTGGTTGCCTATCACAGACCGGCTGTCCGCGTTCATCGACTGGTGGTAAGCCTGAACACCACGATAGAACAAAATCAAAAACTTGAAAATGCGTTCTGAGATCTTGTTTGTGTCGCCAACGACCAATTTTATTTCATCTATGCCCCCCTTGGAATGCCAAAAGGCCTCGGACCAACTTCTGAACATCGTAAGGTGAAGGTTGATTGACTCTACATATGTAGGCGGTTCCTCAGACTGCAGACCGGCTGCGGCTGTGAGGCACCAGACCCGTATCTCCCTTTCCAGCTTTCTCTCCAGCCACAACTTATATTCCGGATCAACTCTTAGATACTCTCCGATATGCGCTTTCCGGGTAGCGATCTGACGCTCCATCTCGGCCCTCCACTTTGAGGCATCATCGAGACCATTGCGCTCGAAATAGGCAAGGTACTCGTCGAGCAGAGTGCTATCCTCATCGAGTATTTCGTGCGCAACGCAGTTTGGCCCCTTGTCCGCAATCAATAAAGTAACAAAATCGATCGTAAACTTGTCTGCGTCTATCTCCCTGTACTCTGCTCGGTGCTTTCTCTTGATCTTGTCCAATGCCTTGGCCCTATTCGACCCGACATCGACGTCCGCGATGGCCTCCGCCAAACGTTGGATGTGCTCATAACCCCCGCCAAATAGATAGACGATCCTTTCTGGCACCTCGTCGACGCCAAGAATGGTACGGATAGCTCGGTAACGCTCCCTGTCATCATTGGTCTCAAGAGCGGAATCAATCGGGATTCCTTTATGGGGATCTTCAAATTGAATGGAGTGATCGCGATGAGCCGCGCTGAAGCCCCTAAGATAACAGGGCACAGTAGAGGTCTCCGGAAAATGAAGAAATGGGAATTCCGGAATCCAGACCTTCTCACCCAGCAACTTTAGCTGGAGTCTTCGTTTCTCGTATTTAACCGCGTTCAAAACCGGAAGAGCTTGCAGAAGCTCTTCATAACGAAGGTACCAATCGTCACTGTCTAGTTCCTGTTCAAACGCCCTGTACTGCGCTTTCCGCAGCTTGATCAGTTTGGTCCACCGAACAATTATTCGAGGGTTGCATACTAATTTCGAAATCAGTGAGGAAGTTGGTGAGAGACTTGCGGTATGCAGAATTGATAACGCAAAGGCATTGGTGTGCGTTTGATGGCCCGCCCAAAGCTGACTAATTATGTCATCCAGCCGGGGCGGCAGCTGCAAATCGGTTCTCGAGACGTCTCGCGTTATTGATTTTAGTTCAAGCCAGTACGCCTGTACCATCAGCGCGGCGAACTTACATATCATTGTTGCGGTGACTGGCAAAACATCAATACTGAAGTCGTCCAATGACACCTCAGCTTCGTCGCCATCCAAGAACACTAAGGGCAACAGCGTGTGGTCTATCTGGTAACGGGTTGAGTCCAGCGCCTCTTTCTCAGATAACATTTTCCCTCGAAGCTCTGATCAATTGTCGGCTAACAATGACCGTTCTTTGGCGATTTCTACAATCTTTGCTGCCAGGGCCTCAAAAACCCCAACAGCAATCGTTTCATCATCTGAGAGATCGTTTCTGAGAATCTTTTCGACCCACTTAAACGATTCGATTTCTGGAACTCCGTCGAAGAAACAGTAACATGGCGTGAGGCGTTGGACGTCGCGGACAAGTCCGGATAGATCATCCATGGCATTGTTCTTTAACTTTTCCCATTTCGACGTTGCAGCCGGCACTGCCACGGGCAGCAAAACCACTGCGGGCTTCTTCTTATTTTGCTTTGTTGGTTTGTTGAGGAAATACCGCAGTTGCAATTTAGTGCCAACTCGGAACTGGTAGGTTAGCCTGGTGCAGTAAATCATCACATCAGAAACACCATGACAGAGGTTCGCGATATTCTGTCTTCCGGACGCTGAATCTATCAGTAGGGCTGCCACGTTCTGCTTTTTGCACTCGTTAATGAATCGACGAAGATTCGGTCGCGCGTCTCCCTCAACGATCGGTTCGCTGCCAACCTGAGGCCCGCCGACAAACAAGACGCTACCCTCAGGAGCGCCAACTTTCGCCGAGATGTCCTTGGCGCCAACTGCTGGGACTAAAGACTCCAAACAACCCCTAATAGACTTCTCGCTTGGTCGGTTCTTTTTCTTCAGTTCGCTAACCACCGTTGAAGGATCGCGGTTAACCAGGTTTTCGATTTCGAGGCCCACTCCCTTGCGCAGTTCGATCAATTCCATGCTCAGCAGGAACTCAGCAGGAAGTCCTGCGTCCACCAGGAGCTTAATGGTTTGTGAAGCCAACCTGGTTCTCGGATCGCGGTTGAAGAAGATATTCCGATCAAGGCTCCTGTCTAACAAAAATCTTCCCTGAATTAGAGCTGCTGTATTCCAGGAGCTGTTTTCAAATTCCGCATACGAATCCAACATATGCGTCAAACCAGCGCTATCAAGGTCCAGGTCCATCAGAATCAGGGGCGCGCGCTGAGACGCCCCAACCTCTTTCGCCAATGAGCCGACGAGATTAGCACTACAAACCGTTCTACCGGCCCCACCCTTGTAGGAATATAGAGTTGAGACAATCATGCACGCGTCCTCTTTCAGTGAGTGTTGGCTGCATACGCATCCGCCAAGTGGTCAAGAAGGTCACTCGTTGCAAGCTCTGGGTTTCGAGCAACTCTGTTTGCGATCCAAAGAAATAGTTCACGCTTTCTATTCTCAACAAGCTCTTGATTCTCGGTTACAAACGAGCTGTGAGAGCCGTCAGAAAGAGTCAACGAAAGTCGTTGAACAAATAATGTAAATAAGAATTCGGAAAAGGATTGGCAAAAGGATTGGGTCTTGTCGATCGAAACACCTGTCGAAGGATTCCCTTTCAAATACTTCTCGCTCACCACCATTGCATCCTGTAGCTTCTCGAGAAAGCTATCATCATCAATTGCAAGCTCTTGGCGGCCAACAGAATCCGCGGCATTCCTAATCAATTCCTTACCTGCAGGTGACGCTAGGATACTTCTTAACTGTTCCTCAATCATCGAATGCAACAAACCCTCTATTGTTGGGGTTGTCTTCGAGGTCGCCACAATACTCGAAACCTGCGCGTCCGGGGAACGAGATTCCGTGCTCTCTCCAGCGTTGGCGTGCTTCTCCGCTTTGTACTCCCTCAAATAGTCCGCATAATCGACCAGCGCTTCCACGGCTCTTTCAGTAATCATCAGATCGAACCCCTGGTTGTCCCAAAGACCAGTCGCTACGTCACGATTCTCACACAACAACCCAAAGAGGCCGTCAATTTCCCTAACCGGACCCTCAGCAATGTAGTATGCATAGAGGGCGTTGCATCTAACGCTTAACGGCACGAGTCCTGGCTCCTTAATACTGTCCCCGGCCATAAGTGAGCCACTCTTTGCGTGGTTGTGCCAGCCCAAGCGCAATTCCGATTTCTTCGTGTCGAACCACCCAGTATCGGCTCTTGCTCGGTCCAATGTCATTCGAGACAAGTAAATGCCATGCTCGATCGCTTTTAGAATCTCTTTGCGTCGATCTTGATGGAAAAGCTCGCCGGCGCCGAGAACGATCAACATGTCAATAACAAAGTAGGTGTAGTAGAGAGAGTGGTACGCTTGGAAATCGTCTGGCTTAAGATCTGGAACGATTAGTTTCTCACCTAAGTCACTTAGGTAATTCTTAATAAGCCATTCTGAAGTCTTTTCTCGAACTGCTGCCACGGACTCGATAATCTTGGATTCATCGCTGGATAGCGATTTGATAAGCTCGACATCCCGTTCGGCGATGTCTGAGGTTTCGCCGAGAACATAATCACCAAAATCAGCCAACGCTTCGGAAACGGCATAGCTAAAGTACAAGTCTGGGGAGGAACAGTCCTTAATAAATCCCCAACCACCGTCGGGATGCATTGCTTCGCAAATCTGTTTGAGCGTTTCCTTTATTGCCTCCCCCATCTGTAATTCTATATCGCTTGGGAGGTTGACTCTCTTCTTCTGCTGGGCCAATCGAAGGTGTAACGCGAGGCTCAGAACCCATGTGAGACTGTCAATGTAGGGGAGTTTTTTTCCAATCCCAATGCGAACCGTCTTCTCAGCGGCCATGAATGGTGTCGCATCAAAGCCCTTCTCTTTTACATATGTGAAGACCTTTCTCGCCTCCGGAAAAACGACTTCCTCCCACGCCTTCCCTAGCTCGATTTCTTTGGGAAATCCATTGGCCAGTAGCAGAAGCGACAGTGCTCCGCCACATTGAGAAATCAGACCCTCGACCGGGCATCGTTCAATATCCGTAAACTTGCCACGGTTCTCATATTCGCGGACTATCGCATCCTTCACTGTGTTAGCTATCGCGACCACTTCGTCAAGGGAAATGCTTTGAGCAATATCATCAACAGATTCTGGCATCGCTAATCCTCCGCAACAGATGTCGTCTATGACACACGAAAGTACCTTGGCCGGCCTTGCACGAACCGGTCGATGAACTGGTGCGGTCACCAGGTCAAAAGCGTTCCTTCATCAACCTCGACCCTGAACCGTAAGTAATTTGGAACTCGTGAACTTCCCGCTCCTTACTCCCTTTTCTTCCGACCCACCACCGCCACTTCGACCCGTGACCAAAAGGATCAAGGGACATGCCAAACTCTATTTCGTTGGTTTCTTCTACCGAGACGGAATTCTCGAGCGGAAACAGGCATTGTTGCCAGTGCGTTGGGACCGCCCAAGGAGCGGTTTCAATAAACGAAATCTCGTCGAGGGCGAGACGGAACCACCCCAAAACCCCGTCAAATACACCGCGCCTTCCAATAGAAAACTCAACTTTGGCCGTCAACTGTCCCGGGACAACGCGCGAAAAGTCAACATCGAAGATCTTTACTGGACGGGCCATCAACGCGTCGGGGCTTATGGTTTCAACATAGGCCGTGTTCGCAGCCAGTGCCCGGACGACCGAAAGGCTTGGGTCGTGCCATGTGTTCCAAAAACTAAGCTCCTCAAAACTCGCCTCGAGTCCCGCAGGGGCCACGAATACCGAAGCCGAAGAAGGAATCGTTTTCCCGAATGGCTTCAAAAGCGCGTCGCGCGCTCCAGAGACTGTCTCAACTATCCCTTCCTCGAAAAGAAAATGTCCCACGACTTCAGCGATCAGAACGTCGGCTAGTTCTGGCAATTTGACTTCAGACGAATTCGCTTTTAAGACCGTGATAATGTCCTGGAAACCGTTGTCTTTGATCACTGCTTCGGCAAGGTCCGCGACATCGGTCTCCTCGATCGCGTAAACTTTCCTGGCTCCCGCTTGCGCTGCCCAAATGGCTAATATCCCAGTGCCGGTCCCGAGATCGATTACCACGTCACCATTCTTCACATTGCGAAAGATCGCTTCCTTAAATGCTCGATTCCGCACCTTGTCCTGCAACATGTTCTTTTGAACGTTGAGAGAAGAGAATAATCCTGGGGTGCGCGGAAAGAGGGCATAGGGCTTCATAGACTTTGGGACTTAGACACTCCGAGTTCGATGGGTTCTATAGGTGCCGTTCGCGGTGCGCGAGGGAGCACTTTCGTTGCTCGCTCCAACAAACGAGACAACGATCAATAAGGACAATGAAATCAGTCGATGACAAAGATTCCAAGAAGCGGCGGCTATGTTACTCGTGTTACACGCATATGACAAGGGTTTCACTCGCTCGGGGTTTCACTCGCTCATGGCCGTTTACTTATAGGCTGACCATCGAGAGTTTTGGGTTTTGAAGCAACTCGGTGATGACATAGAAAACATATCTAGCATCACCCAGTCCGAGTAATGGGAGGCTGGTTCGGAATTGTTTTGATCGCAAAGGTCCCGATGGCTTGCGCGACCGACAGCTAATCTTCGGCCTTGCTCGACCACTTTCTACACTTCTTCGGACGAATCGCTTTGGTTTGCGTCATGTTCGCCGGGAACAAAGCGCAGACCAGGTAGCCGCGATTGGGAGCGACGCTCAGTCGTTGATTCGCGGTCTCGGGTCATGATGTCAGACGACTCTCATAAAACACCTCAGAGGTAAATGCGCAAATATCAGGGTGAAAGCGCTAATTCTCTGCCAGGAACAGCCCGCGGTCCGAGCTTAATCGTTTTTTGCTCGCTTAATAGATGCGTCAGCGCCGATGCTTCCGCACTTCGTGGTGTACTCCGCGCTGCGGCTGATCAGTTGTTGAGGATCTCCCAGTAAGACAATGCTGTCGGCCGACCGCGAAGCAGCAAGCACATTGGCCAGAGACATCTGACCCGCTTCGTCGACGAACAACACGTCGATTGCGTTAGCCACTTCGGGGCGTGCCCAAAGCCAAACTGTACCAGCTACGATTTGTGCTTCATCGTTAGCGAGGGCCTGATCAACCACGTCATTGTTTTTGGCGATCTTCACAAAGTCATGGCCGCAAATATCATCGTTATCGCATCTCTTGCAGGATTTTCAGTTTGCGATTCTGTTCGGCGGCGGCTTTGCAACTCTCTTTCAGCAGATTGCTGATGTTTCTATGACTGACCACCGTGACGCCAACCTTCTTCCCCTCCTTTACCAGCTCGAGGATCATGTGCGCGCCGGTATACGTCTTGCCCGAGCCAGGCGGCCATGTGGCCTGTCTTATATAAGAAATAACAAAAGGCCAACATAGAAACTAGTCATCATCGAGATCTGATCTCGATGCTTGTCGTTCAGCTTGACGCTCGTAAGACGAGGCGACCTCTCGAAGCGCAGTCGCCAAGCGATGATAGCCCTCGCCTTCAACTGCATCAGCTTGGCCTCGATATTTCTTTGCAAGTTCTCGTTCTGGCCCACCTTGAGGATCCACCCAGAACACACCGCGAGAATTGAAGATTTCTGTCTGAAAGCCGGTGCGAATGTCATCTGCATCTCTCACGTTCAGGACGGAAGCTACCGAATGATGCAACCAAAGGCCATCTGGATCGGGAGGTGAATAGAAGAGCACATTACCGACGCGTTGGAGCGCAACCTCAAGATGTCCAGACTCCGCGCAGCTAGTCTTGACCGCGGCCAACCAATCATTTAGGGCCTCACCATTAAAGGGCTGCCCCCTGCGACTGCCCGGGGGAGTTTTCCATCGGTGGAGTAGGCGATATCCATTTGCAGCAACCAGTCCTTGCTGCTCAGATCGCTCTTCCGGTGCAATGTCTTTATTTCTAGATCGAAAAATGAGACGAATCACCTCACAGAAGAAATTCGGCTCATCAGCCAGTTTTTGCTCCAGCAATTTCGGTGAGGCTTCATATTGTTCGTCAAGAAGCGGAAGAAATGCCCACTCAATATTCAAGATTTCCCCGACGTCACTCTTTGGTGTTTCTTGAAGCGTCTTTATGATGTCCACAATCGCATATGCATTATGAGTAATAACAGTCCCCGGCGACTCCAGAACAGCATGGAGTGTGCGGATCGCTTGCTGATTATCTAATGGTTGCTTGGCATGAATGATTCTCTCGATGCACAAAACTGCCTCGTGCGCTCTGCCGTTCTGTAGGAGACGATCTATAGCTAGCTCAAGACCGGCTTCCGTCTGGAAGGGATTGGCGCTCACCTTACTCCAATACAAAGATTCATCCGGACCGAGAATTATCCCGGCACGCGTCCACGTCTCTGACATGAATGGAAGATAGGCCAGGAACTGCGCCTTCTGAGAAGGTGTCCATTGCGCAGTGTTCAGATTATCAACCCACTGCCACCCTTTGATGCCGTAACGTGCCCAAACAAATCCGCCAGTAAACTGTGAAAGAGCTTTCTCTTCGGATTCCAATAAATTTGGAAAGATCTTACTCTCAGCTGAGGTAGGTGCGACTGCACCAAACGCATAGCCCACACGCGATGGCGACTTCACCGCCTTGGCGAATTCAAGAACACCTTCTACCTCTTCCTGGGAAAATACTTCGGTGATCGCCTCTCGGCGCCTCTCTTCAAGTCTGTTAAGTTGCTCTGCAAAATTGTCGTTTTCTTCATAGAGATCGAAGTCCCGCTCGTTGAAGAGGCGCTGATGGTGCAAAATCGGAGCGTTCGGGCGTAAATAATTAGCAATCTCAGCGATTTCATTTACCTCCTCGGGACTCATGGCCCAGTCCGAGCCCACAAACTTCCGATGTGTTGAAACGAGATCTACCAATTCGTTCCAAAGAGCCAGCCGATCTTCCGGGGGCATTGACGTTACTTCTTCAGTTCGCAAATGGGATAGAAGTTGTGATCGAGCTTGAGGCGGGAACTTAATCAAATTGTCGATTAGTGAGCTGAGCTTAGATCGATCCCGCTTTGCCACGCCAATAGCCAAATCTGCATAAGCGATTATCTGATCACGATACTCTCGGTTCGTAACACCCTCCGACCAATCATCTGGTATTAGTCTTCTCCAAGCGGGTTTGCGAGTTGTCAAAGATATCTGGTGAGATTGGGGAAGCAGGCTCATTAGCAGTGTCCAAGCGACATCAGGAAGCTCTTTGAGTAAGGTAGAAACCGCAGTTTGTCTCTTGGATGCTGACGCCGTGGTTTGTGGAAACCAGGGCAACAGAATGGTTGCCAGCGAGTTTGCCGGCCTGTTACCCCAATTTCCACCTGGATCTCTCGCTGCAAGTTCACCAAGTAGAATAATAACTTGTGTCATGTGTTCTGCGTCCCATGCCAACGTTTCCAATGCCCAGAGTAACCCTGTCAAATAATTCCTGCCCGTAACTCCGGAACGTTCCTGCGCAAACACAGCATCAAAAGGACATGGATCGGCAATCAGCGCGTCTGCTACTGCGTTGAGCAATTCTTCAGGAGCGGCCTCGGCTAACAATGGCAATACATCATTCAGGCTCGCCCAAAGTTTCCAGTCTGCACTTTCAAGAATCCGGCGCACTGCGAGCCTTGCTGTTCCTTCCGCCTTGCCAACTGAACATGATCTGAGGGCCTCGGGATGACTGCCAAGAAGCGCAAGGCTCTCTGAAAGTCCCTGTCTTATCAACTGCGAGTGCGTGAACTGCTTTCCCCGAATACTCGCCAAATGTCGCTCATCAGGGGACAACTCAAGACCGGGATCGTGCTCGCGAAGAATGCTGACTATCGTTTCCAATATTCGATCAAGATGCTCAGGAAAAAGCTGAGGGCCCAGCGCATACCAGCCTTCAAAACGTGAAACGAATTTCCAAACACCTTCCCTTTGAGTCAGGGGAGTGCCCGGACGAAGCGCAGTTTCACGCATCTTTCCGATCCACTCCCCATAAGCTTTTCCCGAGAGTTTCTCCGCAGTCGATCTGTCCGCCTCGGAGTGTTCATTCCACGAGCCAAGGATCTCTCCGATCGCGAGCTCGGCGGCATCGGTTCCCTGGGCCCATTCTGGCATCAGCGAAAGGTTCTGAAGACACCTGAGCAAAGAAGTCAAATTGCCGTTACTCTTTTGTGCCAGCGTGCGCGCGCGCTCATCAGGATAACCACCTTCCCTTAAAGCTTCGACTACTTGATGGCTTGTCGCGTTTGGGATTGGCGCTTGGTTGGGATGCGGTATTCCACCAGGCATTCCTCCAAAGATGACCAGATGTCCTGCTCTTCGGGCCTTTTCTAAGAGCGTTGTTCCGGCCGGATCTTCGAGATCAAAACCCGCTACCAAGATGTGTGGCTCACGAAGCGTTAGCATCCCGTTCCATGCATCGATACTCGATACAATGACACAGCGACCAAAAGCGTCAGTCCTGGCTTCCGGCTCCATGTCTGCTACATACGCCGCAACAAAGTTCGCTGTCTGATCAGGAAAAAGTGTTTCAAGCTTTAGCTGTGAAGTGGCTCCAAGAAAAACGGCCTTCAACTTATCCTGAGCAACGCTACGATTCGCAAGAAATAAGGCAGGAGGCAGAGGCGGCGGATCCCCAATTGTTCGAAGACACTCCCAGCGATCCTCTATGGTTTGCAGTTGGTGAATTGGGAAACGCATTTTGTCGGCCAACCAAAGCTCGACTGGAAGAAAACTTTTCATCCAATCAATCAAAACCGATCCGTCAATAACACGAACGTCTAACCAATCTTTCCGTTTGCGCCGGTCTTCTAACCATTTGGCCTGAGCGTCTTCCTTCCAGGCATACTGCCAGTCCCGCCTGCCAGACAATGGCGTAACAAAAATGAATGTTGATTCGCGCTTCACAGCATCTGGTGTCGCGGTCGTTAACTCGCGATAGTCAATGGTTGCCTTGTCGCCGGCATCGACTCCAGTGCCAATTTCCCAAAATGATCTACCCTCAGGCACAAACGGGTCGAAACCGATCTCTGTGTTCAAGACTCCATCAGCGCCGGGTTGTCCGATACTATCGCCGAGTGGAAACCGTCTCTCTTTGGGTCTCGGCGCTGACGCAGCAACCAGCCGATAGACGAATTCGACTATTACACCCTGAGCTTCTCGGGCGTTGCCACGCACCCATTCATCAATTTGATTCTCGTTAATTAACATACCCAACATCCTTGGTTCGGTTGTGAGCTGGTTTATTAGGTAGATTTACTCAGCACATAACTGGCAAGAAAAACCGCTGTTGCATCAATGCAACAGTAAACCGGATAGAGTACAATCAGCAAGGTTTCGAACATCGCTTATGACCTGTGTTAAGGATTAATTTCATTCAATAAATGCTTGGTATAACAGACGTGCCGTGACGTCTGAGAGTGATGACCACTTCCAAAAAGCGCAGCACGTCCGAGGTCCTCAATCTATACGAAGCTTATCTTCTCTCGAAGGTAAGCAAAGTTCGCATTCTGGGAGAAGCGAAGGAACGCGATCTTATTAGTGTTTTCGTCGAACTAAGCGTTAGCGATCGACATCACTCCACCGAGAGCACGAGGCTTTTGGAGAAGGCTGATGCCGCAATCCGACTTCGTACCGATCCCTTCGAACCGGGGAACTTTGATAAATTGCGCGAACCATTACAAGGCGGGGACACCAAAGCAAAGTCAAACCCGACGAACTATTCCAAGCGAGCACTAGAGCAATCATTATCGGAACGCCAGGATGTGGCAAGACGACGTTACTTAAATACCTGGCATTGCAGGCACACAAGGCAGGCCGGCTTGTAATATGGCTCGAACTAAAAACGATCGACGACCTTTTCTTTGTCGGTGTTGAGAAGGCTGCTGGGGAACACAACAATCTGCTTTTGCAAGAGCTTTGGCTCCGGCATATCGAAACGCAGATGTCATTGAGTGAGCATGAGGTAAATCTCTTTCGAGAATGCTGGCTTGATAAGTTTAAGGCCAACGAGTTGGCAGTCTTGCTCGACGGCTTCGATGAGGTTCAAACAAAAGACCTTGAGATCAGATTGAATAAGTGTATCAGTGAATTCACTTCGGCATTTTCTAACAACACCCTTTTGATATCGACGCGCGCTTACGCTCTCGGCAAGCTTGGCAACGAAAGACTTCAGGAATTTGAGATCGAACCGCTTAGTCAACACCAAATTGAAGCTTTTCTAACTTATTACTATCCCAATGATCCAGCCGCATATGGTCTGTTTAAAAAGCTGCGTACGAAACCTGCGCTGATGGAGATGCTTAGCGTTCCGTTGCTGCTTGGCATAGTCCTGCGCTTATCCAGAGAAAAGAGGCTAACTGATGAACCGCTCAAGATTTATGAAGCCGTTGTGGCCGATCTTGCTCATGAATTAGACCGCTCAAAGTCGGTCAACCGTCAGTTTAACTTCCCGGATAAAAGACTACGTTTGGACTTCCTAAAGTCTCTGGCCTTCGACCTTTTGATCCGCGACTCGTTAGACCGTGAAGACCCGGAACCCAGAAGAGTTGTTTTCAGCTACGACTTACTCAAACAAAAAGCATTGGACTTCCTGGCGCAAGAACGCTCCTCGCGTGATCCGCGCGCCTTGGCTGACGACATTTTGGCAACTGCTTTGGTCCGTGAAGTTGGAGCGGAAACCTTCGCCTTCACGCACTTGACGCTGCAAGAGTATTTAGCCGCGTGTTACTTCGCGGCCTTTCATCAGATCAACGAACTTGAGGGACTGAGACTTTTCTGTCTCTCTTATCACAATCCGACCGTTGTTGAGATGGAAGTATTACCAATGATGTTAGGTGCCTCATCGAAATCGAACTGCCTTTACGAAGAACTCGAGACGTTGCCCGAGTCTCTAACATTTGCAAATTTCCGTCTTCGCGCTCGCGGTTTGGTCTACGGGGCAAGCCTAAATGAAGAAAGATTGGCAAAGATCGAGGAACGATTGGTCAACTTGCTTTTTGAGTACAGAGTCGAAAGCAAAGCGTATTTCGAGCTGATCTCCAAGAGCTTCACTGGTAGCCCACATCGGTATCTAAACGTGCTTGCAGAGCCGTTGGAGAAGTTTCTGAATCAGAACCAGTTTGACTATACGCGAATGAAGACTGCCGATTTGCTGGGACGACTTGGTGGAGAAAAGGCCAGGACACTCTTAGAGTCAGCTCTGAAGGACAAAGCAGAATTTGTAAGACGCAAAGCGGCTTATTGGCTGGGAGAGCTTCGAGATTCGAAGTCAGTGCCCGCATTAACAACCGCCTTGAGGGACGACGATCTTGAGGTAGTCAAAGCTGCAGCACGCGCCATCGTGAACATCAGCTCTAAAGAGGGAATGCTGGCTCTCCTTGATCTGTTGCAGTGTGGAAATACTGCATCGCGCTCGATCGCAATTTTTTGGCTTGGAATCGCGGGAAGAGAGATAACGCTGGATCTGATCGAAGGCATTTTGGCGAATGAGGAAGCAGAGGTCCGCCTCAAGGCAC
The DNA here is from genome assembly GCA_049273695.1 of Pyrinomonadaceae bacterium. Lineage (GTDB taxonomy): Bacteria > Acidobacteriota > Blastocatellia > Pyrinomonadales > Pyrinomonadaceae > UBA11740. The sequence continues at coordinate 66,452 of JBASRE010000022.1, read as the reverse complement.
TCGAAGCCCTGGGCTTCATTGGCGGAGAGCGGGCCTTGTCCATGCTTTGCAATTCCAAGGTATGCTTTACAACAGTAACAGCAGTTGGGCAGTGTGGCGGCGAAAAAGCAATACGCTTTTTGCTGAGCGCCCTGGTGCATCCCATTGGTCACGTACGTTGCGCTGCTATTGATTCTCTAGTCAAAATAGATCGAACGCAATTCGTTGACGTTTTTATCCAACGTCTTCGAGACCCTGATCCATTTGTTCGACAACACGCGGCGTTTGCTCTGGGTATCGCCGCAGACAGCAGGGCCGTTCCGGCGTTGCTTGTTGCTGTTGACTATAAGAATCATTTGGACCTTGCTTCTAGTCATAGGGGTATCGCCGTGGGCGCTGCCGCCGAAGCATTAGGACACTTCAGAGAAGAAGAAGTCGTTCAATCTCTGCTTCACCTATTACAAAAACATGGGGGCGGGGACGGTACCGCGAGCGCCGCGATCGCTTTAGGAAAAATTGGAGATAATCGCGCAGTCGAACCCGTGCTGCGGATCTTCGACGATGCAAGGAACATCGCTTGGGCAGCAGCAGAGGCGCTGGGCTTGATCGGAGACAAATGCGCAACATTACGATTGATTGAGCTTCTGCGCGAGGGAGATGGATTGGATCAGATGCGCGCTGCCGAGGCGTTGGGAAGAATCAGAGACGAACGAGCGATTGTGCCGTTGGTCGAGGCGTTTCAAAAGCAAAGCGGAAGTGAGGAGGCAGCACTCGCGTTACGAAATTTCGACCCCAGCGTCATCGCAGAAGAGTTACCCGCTGCCCTCACACACAAAAATCCCTTTGTTCGTCGTAAGGCGGTCACCTATATCCCTTATTACTGCGTCGATCCACGCTTAGTGACCCAAATAACTCTACTCGCTGAATCGGATCCCGACGATCTGGTGCGAACTACCGCGCAGGAAGCCAAGGAGGCATTTACGCGAAAACTGGAAGTCTTGGGTTACCTGACCGGCAAAGGCGAGCCGTTTCCGACGGATAATGAAAGTCGCGAGGGCGTGTTGGCTGGTGAGGTTATGAGCATTGTGGCTTCAGCGGGTCATTTTTTTCGAGAAGTCCTGAAGTATGACGAAGGCGTGGACGGTGAGATCGAGTTTAGAAATAGGAAAGGCAGGGGCACGGGTCAAAAAATCTATCTGCAGCTCAAATCCGGAGACTCTCATCTTTACATACGTAAGAGCGACAGCAAAGAAATATTCACGCTCAAGAAGCCGCGCCACGCAAAATATTGGTTAGCTCAAGCCCACCCCGTCTTCCTCGTGATACGCGAGTCTAATGGTAAGATTCGCTGGATGAATGTAACAGAATACCTACGCTTAGTTGGTCCTTTCGCTAAGCAAATCGAGTTTCGAGGCGAGCCATTTACTGCCGCGAACGTCCGACGAGTGGGCGTTAAGTTCGGGAAATAATTTTCCCACAATTGCCGCCCACATAGAACTCTCGAACGTCTTTCCGTCCTTCAGTGGTAGCAGGCTGTCTTTTGTTAGTCAAGATTGGGTCGTTCACGGACCGCTCTACGTTGAAGGTCTTCGACATCGGCATACGAGATTGACGCGATCTCTACCAGAAATCTCATATAAATTGCAGCATTGAACCGCCCGGGAATACCTCACATCATAGCATTGCGCATTCCGGGTAAACAGTACTAGTCTACTTCACGTCCCAATGCGGCGATCTACGAGTTCGAAAGAATTGAACTCGCAACCTACGCACCTCGCATCAAGAAAATACATAGGTTCGTAGGGGCAGCCCGTTACCTTATGAGGAGGCCGAGTAATGCCTGATAGCTATAAGTCACTGAGACCCGAGGCTGGTCCAGTTCCGTTTGAAAATTTGCAAAGGCGGGCTAAGGAGGCGATAAATCGAATCATACCGGCACTGTGCGAGACTGCAGCCAACGCGAAAATTGCTTCGACGGAAAGTGCTGGTACAGGCCAAACACGCTCTGAAATCGATACGAATCGTGCTAGTCGTTTATTCTTCGTTTCAGGTGAGCCTGGCTCAGGAAAGAGCACCGTTTATTTGACACTTAAAACAATGACGAGTGCTGGCGAGAAGTTTGAAGAATATGGCAAATCCTTTAGTAACCCTCATCAGCTTAGCTATCTGAAGAAGGTCGTTCAATGGCTTGAGCCGCTGGACTTGGAAGTTGCAGGCGACGAGCGAGACAACTTGCTCGCGGCGGTGCTGGTTAGGCTGTTTGACGCTCTGCAGCGATCCGACAGTAGTCTCTCAGAGCCGTGCGGGGCAGCGATTAAGGAGTTGGAAGAACTCGCGACCGACATAGGAATTGCCTGGGAAGGAAATCTCCAAGCGCGTGCGGGAGCTTTAGATCCTGCAACGTATTCCGAAGAAGTCATGCTCGCACAGAGGGCGCGGCTTGGCGTAAACACTCGACTGAAGCAAGCGCTCGATAGGCTTGCCAAGAATCGATGTTGCGGTTGTGATGAGAGCACTCTCTTTGTACTCCCAGTCGAAGACCTATACCTAAAGCCTGATGCTTCACTTCAGCTGCTACGTCTCCTAAGAATGATTTCGGTGCCTCGACTGTTCTTTTTGTTGCTTGGAGACATAAAGACAGTTGAGGCGTTATTTACGGAGAAAGCATTAGCGGACTGGACAGCTGTTGCCGGTGCGAGGACCTTCACATCGATGCGCGCCCGTTTGAATCAAGCATTGGCGCGTGCGAGGGAGCTGCGGGCGCGTTACTTGCGCAAACTTTTACCACCGGGGCAGCGGGCAGAAATTGAAGCTATGGACTGGGACGAAGCGCTGCAATTCAAGCCTTACCAATTCCCCGAAGCAAAACCGCTCAAGAGCCTGTTGAGAGAAACGCCTTTAGATCGAGCATCGGGATCCTTACCGAGCGATGATCTTCTTACCTTCCTTGTCTCACCGCCTCTTGAGGAGAGTGAACCTGAGATCGCTAATGACGGACCGGGTACTCCGCCACCAGAATCAAGTGAGGAAAATCGCGAAGCTAGGAAGCGACAGGATGAGCAGCGGAAGGGTGCGCAAGCAGCTTACACCGCTCTCCAGATCCTTGACGCCACACCACGGGAGATTATGGATCTCTGGTTTGCGTTGAATATCCCCAGGAACCAGGATGATCAGGCTCCGGTTCTTAGGCTTGTTGAGGAGTTCGCACGATACGTAGTAGATGAACAGAGTTTCCTTGACGATCAGGAACAAACTGCACTCTTGAATATCTTCCCGACGCGTCATTATTTCGACCGGGAACTTGATCTAAAGAACCTGCAATTGGATCCGGAGACCGGTCAATGGACGCCAACTGTCAAGTCAAAAACCCGCAGGCGTCTATGGTTCCGTAAACAACGTTCTTGGACGGTGAAGGTCGGCGTTAACGAACAACTCAAGGATCCTTCGGATACAACCAACAAGTTGCCACCGCGACCCGCCGCATGGATCGCGCTATGGCATGATCTCTCGTTCAGCTGGAATGGAAATGTGAATGGAAGCCCCGTTGAAAAACTGTGTGACCTGCTAAACGAACAGCATCAAGAACGGAAGGAGGAGTCCGAGTTGGGGCCGCCCACTGATCTCGGGTGGTTTGTTTTCGACGATCGATCAGGGTACACACATTTCCCGATGCCGCACTTAAGATCCTATAAACAGCTAGATCGTTTCTTCTATGTTTGGAATAGTGGTGTTGATTGGCATAACAATCGCCCTGTAGCTGAGGAAGAAAAGCAGGTTGAGAGGCTTATCAGCCTCTGGCTTCTGGCGGGTCGCACAATGGATGATCGTTCCTATGCAGAGTTCGCGGCCCGAGACGAAGACTGGTTTGAGAAACATCTGGCGAAATCGAACAAAGCCAGTCCTCAAGATGTCGAACATCGAGAGTGGGTCGCGAATGTTAGGAAATTTAAGACAAAAGCTCCGCCAAGTCATAGATCTCGCAGGCGGAAACCATGAGCGCTCCACGGCTCGCCACGATTCCATTCGAGCATATAGAAGCTGAGATGGCTGCGTTTCCGATTGTTTCGGAAACGAGTTTCCGCCGCGGCGTAACCTCACTCAATCCATTAGTCAGCGGTGACGACGCGTTGTGGCGCGCCGCGGAACGAGAACTAGTTGGGGCGCTTCCATCGCTTCCGCTTGATGAGGCGTCAGCGATCCGTGACAAGTTATGGTTTGATAGCTCAAGCCTGCACCAAGGCTCGAATAAGTTCGCCAACGCGTATCAAACAGTGTCGCTGGTCAGTTACGTGCGACGATTGGCTGAAAACTACGTTGATATTCAGGGGCGGCCTATTGTCGAAGCCACGGGTGCCGATGGGGACATACGAGAACGTGCAGGGGCTGAAGGACGCCTGCGTTGGAGTTGGATGTGCCAAGCATTCCCTCCGGATCTTTTGCGAGTGGCAAGGGGAGTAGTTGACCCGGATGCAAATCCGTTCTGCCTTAATCCGAATGTCGACACTATGTTGCGCGATTTCGGGTTCGCTGAGACACATCTTCATCTCGGCGCGGCGATAGATTTTTCGCTTGTCTGGGCGGCATTGATGCGTAGTCTGGCCGGAAGTGAGAGCAATCATTGTGATTTTGAGAGCCCCGGCGCTTGCTTTAATGATGGACGCGATCTCTCCGGATGGCTTATGTATGCAGCCGTCGCTCGACTCGTCCTGGCTGAATGGCTAAACAACGGTTTGCCCTCCAAAAACTCGCTCGATGAGCTAACGAAATTCTCACGTGATCGTCCAGATGTTCGACTTGACGTTGTTGAGTGCCAACGCCTTGCAGCCACACTCTCCGACTTGAGGAATGGAAGATGGCAAGGAAGGCCGCGACCACGATTTGCTGCGGAGCCTTCTGAGCATCTTGCCAAACGGTTTGCTCAGACGCGGGCAATATACCGCAGGCTGATTCGCCCACCCGACCTACTCAGTGGTAGCTATGTTGGCAGGAGGACGTTGCGAGCGCTGCAGGAACCCGAAAGCCGTCATGACGTTTTTGGAAACGACCCGCTGGCAAAGGTTGTCGGCTGGCGTCCAACTGAAGGCGCGAGCCCTGAAACTCTCTTTGTTGAGACCGCTCTTTTGCGGATAGAAGAGGATGAAAGAAAAGGCTTGAGGGATACTGATTTTTCCCGCCTGTTCTGGCAGATCATGCGCGTCCGTTGTTTGTTGTACCGGCATGTTGTCCAAAGGCCTTTAACTCCAGGTTTACAGTGGTTTGTACGCTTCTTCGCGCGGATCAAGGCACTGCGAAAGAACCTCTCGAATAGTGTACTTGCAAGTACGGCGGCACGGATTACTGGTGCGGGTGCCGGTTTGCGATCTCTTGAAGTTCGATTGGGGACTGACAAGAGTGAGTTGGTCTGCTTGGATCTTATACGCGATCTGGAAAAGTCCGCGCTTCCGCAAGCTATGGGCTCCGAATTTCGTTTTTTTCGAACCAATGAGAAGACCGTCACCGCAGAATTCGAAGTGGGAGGCGTGTTTCATTTCTCTCGCAAACGTGGTGGTGGCTGGGAGGCAGGCAAACCGAATGCCTTCGGTTTGGACAATTCGTTTCCAGGATCATTAGGCATTCATGGATCAGCTGGGGCCAAGCGTATTAAGCACGCTGGGAATCCTACTGGCTTTCGGTTTGCAAGGTTCTACATGGAGCAGCGAAGCCATGCGCAGGCCCTGGTTAGTGTCTTTCAAAAGTATCCGTTTGCCTTACGCACTGTAAGAGGCGTCGATCTTTGCACGGACGAAGCCGGCGTGCCGCTTTGGGTGATGGCGCCGTTGGTGCGTTGGGTTCGTGAAGCAGGACAGCAGGCCTCAATCCACCTCAAGAGGCGAGGCGCGTTCGCTATTCCGCCGCTCCGCACCAGTGTCCATGCCGGCGAGGACTTTATTCATCTAATGGCAGGTCTTCGCCGAATAGATAACACGATTACTTACTTGGGCCTTCAGGAAGGCGACCGATTGGGACATGCGTTGGCCTTGGGCATTGACGCCGCATCATGGTGCAGCAGCACTGGCCGTGTAGTGCAAACGCGCGAGGAGCGCTTGTTCGATTTGGTGTGGGAATGGAGTTGTTACGCGAAGCACAGCGTGGATGTGACCAGTAAGCGGCTCGCGTATGTGAGGAGTGAGATCGTTCGGCTTGCCCGTCATATTTTCGAAGCTTATGATGGCCAATCTTATGCGCCCGAGGACCTCGCCGCTTTTTGGGACCTGCTTCATACTGATCAAGCGCTTAGGGATGCAGGGTTTCCTGATCAAGCGGGCCGGCGGCTGCGCAAACAGCGAGACGATCTCCACAAGGATTCGGGAGAAGTCACACGGCACGGGCAACGGATGTTGTATGACTACTTGTGCAATAAAGAGGTTTGGCGCCGGGGACGAGTGTTAGAAACCATCGATCTGCGCAACCTTAAGCATGAGAGCGGAGCACTAGCTGAGCTTCAAAAGTGTCTGAAGCAGAGGATCGGAAAGCTTTGCGTAACTATCGAAGTCAACCCATCTTCTAATCTGCTGATTGGGGACCTTATTGACTTCAAGAACCATCCGCTTTGGAGAATGCGCCCAGTGGCCGGTACCGCGAACTCATCTCCCCTTTCAATCTGCATTGGTAGCGACAACCCGCTGACTTTCGCGACAACGTTACCCCACGAATACCAGCTCCTCTTCGACGCAATCGTCCTTGGAGAAGAAACCCACGAAGTAGCGGTGAAGTGGATTGATGAGGTTCGGGAGGCCGGCATGCGAGCGCGTTTCACCCTCGCGCCGGAGGTGGCGCAAATTTCTCAGTCTCTCAGAGTGCCTAATCTCATGAGGCTGGAGCGCCCTGGGAGTCCGCCATGACATTCACTTTCTTCGCGGCAAACCAAACGACTGTATGGATTCAGAAAGTGCATTGCAGTCTGCGGGCATTTGGCTATTACTACGAGCCGAAGTTTTGCCGCAACGTAGAAAATGCTGAAGAGTTCGTAGCAACTGCAAACCAACTCGGCAATGTCTACGTTCCTTCTGGAGCTGAAAGTGCTCAGCCATTTATTCCAACGAAACCACTAGCAGCTGCACCTCGATGGCGTCCATTTGATCGTCAAGTACCAATTCGTTGGCACAATGATTTTTCGACGCAAGCGGGAAGACCGCAATTAAGTTTGTCATGGATTCTACGTCAGGATCCCAACGGACCAGATCATGGGGCGTGGTGGGTTGCCTCATCTGCAGCCGTGATTGCGAAACTCTGCGAGTCCCGCGAGGGAAAGCGCCTAGTGGCCGACTTAAGGGAACGCGCTCACCCGTTTGGCTATCGTGATGCAGGTAGCTGGCGTCAGTTTCGAGTCATCGTAAAAGGAAGTAGCAGCACTGGCGCTGAGATCCTGCGATTCTATGGGCCGGCACTTGAAGATGGCGCTTGGCTTCGCTTTGGCAAAGTCCCGGAACGAACGAAAGACATTGTTGCGCAAATTGAAGAAGCGGCAAACGCAGTTCGGGTGGTTTTACCAGCAAAAACCGGTTCCCTACTAATCGCACACAACGGTTTGAGTTTGCACGATCGGTCACCGCAAACCGTAACCGGGCCAAAGGAACGTCGTCGGCAGGCATTGCTTTGTTTTGTTAAGCGACTCCATCAGCCTCTTTAACAAATGCATTTCAAAGATGGCTCAAGGACGTGATGCGAGAAGAAACGCGCTCACTGAACTCGCCAGTGGTTCACCTCGCCATGAGTCAAGGAGTTCCACTCCGTTAAACCCAACATCAATTAAGCGTGCGGCAACTTCGTTTGCATCTGCTGCGTTTAGTATGTGTTCCTCGGAAAGCAACTCCGATCGGCTCTTGCATCCATACACGTACTGCGCTCGCATCTCACCCGGACAATCTCTGACCTGACTGAAGCGGTAAAGAAAGAGAACATCGTCAGATTGGCCATCCGGTCCAGGCTCTCTATCCTCATTGAGCGCCCCCGTAGCGTTCGGTGCGTGGGCGATCTGAAGGATGAGGCGCCCTCCCGGTTTCAGCGCGTTGAAGAAACGAGTCAAGACGTCCGTAGCTTCTGCAAACGAGTCGACGTAATTAAACGACCAGCTCAGTGAGACTATACCGTCATAGATTTCGGCTTCTTTGAGTTCCTGCATGCGAGCAATTCGGACACGGTCCGAATCCACTCGTTTCGCAGCAACCGAAATCATCTCAGGTGAAGCATCAATGCCGATGGCATCGATTCCAGCGTTGACTGCTCTTTCCAGGAACACTCCTGTTCCGCACCCGACGTCAAGAATCCGACAACCTTTGTTGGGAAATTTGGATAAGACGAAAGCGTGATCATCCTGGTAATGATGAGGCGGAGTGTGCCAATCATATCGATCCGCGGCTTTGCCAAACAAAGCATACGTCATAGCCTTAGTGAAGCACTTTCAGACGAGTCAGGCTACTTACAGAACGTTCAAATACTGCGAGAAGTAGCTCATCATCATCGACTGTCTCTCTCAAACGCATACCGGGATTGCGACCAACGATTGGTTCAAGGCAGTGAAGCACGCGCGCGCGCGTCTTTCTTGAGCGGGCGCTCGCCGGCTCCATTTTCTTTAGAGCCTTTGCAAAGTCACCGACCGTACCATCCTTGACCCAGTCAAAAAAAGATCGAGAGCCGAGTTTGATCGCTTGAGACTGAATCTGTAGACCAGTGCCCGCACAGGTAGGACACTTGATGTTGCGTAAACCAGCATTAACCTCATCAACCCAATTCTGATCTTTGCTTCGATGGATCTCGTCCAATGTCGCTCGAAACAAGCCGTTCCACTTCAACCAGGAATTCACTTCTTCAGGATCGGCTTTCGAGCTTTTCAAGAAACTGCCGGGACCTGGCCGATGCCAATAACCGTGAAGAAAGACTTGCCGTTCATAACCTGTGAGTTTGGCGAAGGATTGCTTCGCAGGCCAAAGGCCCTCAGCCACCATCCGCTTCAAGAAAGGAAGAAGAATGCTCTTACGGACGCCACGCAGAATGGCAAACGCCTTGGGATTGAAAACCCGCTCACTCGTCACGTCCGCGTTTGCGTTTCCAATGACTAGCGATTCGTCAAACGTTGGAATACGACTTTCGCCCCTGCAAGACGGGCAACTGCCTGCTCTATGTAAGCGTGACAGGTTAGCGGAAGTGGTAGAGAGTGGCGCGATTGCCGGCGCATCGAGATCAACATGCCGCATCTTGAGCGTAGCTATTACGTCTCCGTTGGGCTTGCACAATTCAACATAGCCACCGCCAATTCCCTGGGCGTCGTGGATGCGACGAAAACGCTCGGCTAAGGTGTCATCCTCCGGCTGAAATCGTTTTCCGGTTGCCCTTACCCCTGTTACTTCCTTGCCCGTCAACTTCGCGAAATCACCGTCAAGACCCATGTGCTTAATGCGCTCTTGCGCTTCATGAAGTTTAGATAAAGGGATATCAGTTCCCCAAACTCGCAACTCCTCTATCAGAGGATGAATTTGCAAATACCCTTCAGGAACGTCAGACCATAGCTGCGCCATCCGTTCCGGCTCTTTCGCCGCATTGTCCGGCTGGTCAAGGAGAACGCGAGCGATTTCGATATCAAGGCCGCCGATTTCATACGGCCGGCCGACGGCTGTCTTCGGATCGAACAAGACGGCCAAACCATCAAAGTCGACTGGATCCAGATCCTCTGCGGACTGCTCTTCCCCAAGAAGCCGCTTGAGCCATTGCCTTCCGTTAAGGGCAGAAGTCTCAGCAGCGACACTCTTGGCCACCGGCTTATCTCGTCCGGCTGTCTGACGGTGAGGAATTGGTCGCGAGGGTTCTAACCTTTTCTTGCGAAGCGCTCGACCCGTCGGAGTTGCACGCTTACTAATCTTCGCGGGCGGACCTTCGCCCACTATGTGTCCGCCATCTGGGCCACCGCCAGGGCCAAAATCAATTATCCAGTCGCTTGCTCGGATCAAATCCAGATTGTGCTCCACCAACACTACGGTGTTTCGACCCTCGCTTACTACGGAATCTAGAACTGTTAGTAGCTTTGCTACATCGCGAGGGTGCAAACCAGCAGAAGGTTCATCAAGAACTAGCAGAAGGCCTTCAGGATGGTCGGTACTGAGCGTTCTTGCAACGCGAAGCCGTTGATGTTCGCCCCCGCTCAATCGATCCACCCGCCTGCCAAGCGTCAGGTAGCCTAGATCAAGCGCAATCAACTGTTCGAGTAGTGCTCCCCATTGCGTGAAGTCAGAGATCGGATGGCTCACCAGATCGGTGACGGGGAGATCAAGGAGATCAGCGACATTAAGACCTCCGACTCTCACCGCTAACGCTTCTTCACCAAAGCGGCTGCCTCCACAATGTGGACATAAAACCCATGCGTCTCCGTCCTCAACTTCGCCAAGACCCAAGCACGTCTGACAACGTCCGTGACCGGCGTTCCAACCAAAATCTGTAGTGGTCAACGCCGCTTTCTTCGCTTCTGGCGAGCTACTGAAAATGCGGCGAATGTCATCGGAGAGTCCGAGAAGCGTTGCCACTGTGCTGCGCCGTTGAGTTCCGGGCGCACGTGGTTCGAGCGCTAGCACTGAGCGGATTTTGGATGTACCCGAGATGCCTTTCCAAGTTCCGCCCGGCCAAACAAACCCTTCGGCTTCGACACGCTCAGGCAGGGCCTGTATCAAGGCGGGTAATAATATTCCGCGAATGAACGTGGATTTGCCCGAGCCTGATACTCCAGTTATGCAGGTCAGCCGACCGAGCGGAATCCTACAATCGACTTGATTCAGAGTGTGAAGTTGTGCGCCGGTAAGTCCTAGCCAACCTCCTTTTGGGGAAACTTGCAGTTGTTCACGTTCGATCGTGGGATACCAATGCGAGTCAAAGACTTGATTCGGTGGGCCACTGCTTACAATTCTGCCTCCGTGGTCACCGGCCCCTGGTCCAATCTCGAGAATATTATCTGCGACGGATGCTAAAGAGATGCGATGTTCATTTATGATCAAGGTGTGCCGCTTCTTGAGCGTGTCCAAGGCAACGGCAAGACGGCCAATATCTTCTTCATGGAGACCCCTGGCAGGTTCGTCCAGCAAGAGGCCCAAGCCTTGCCCCCGAGCGTGCAGCACTGAAGCTAAACGTGAGCGGCGACTTTCGCCTTCACTGAGAGTCGTCATGCCTCGCGATCCCGAAAGATGTCCTAAGCCCGCAGAGACGAAAGCGTCGGCAACAGCTCTAAGACCATTCGCCAACGCGTGGCCCTCTTTTGGCAATTCACGCTTAAGCTTACCTTTTGGTGCCGCCAGCATCGTAAGTTCATCAAACATTAAACCGAGTAGGGACGGCAGACTCCATTTGCCCAGCCGCAGAGCGCGTGCCTCACGGGACCAGCGCGTACCGTTGCATTCGGGGCATGGACCTTCAGAGATCATTGACTGAAGTGCGCGCGCAGCGGCGCCGCTTCCCTCTCCCCGTCGAAGGATGGTTGGAATGAATCCTGGGAAAGGCCGTGGCAAACTGATCTTTCGCTTTGTCTTGAGGTCAACGTCGAAGACTTTCTCTTTCCCGGATCCGAACAGAATCAACTTCTGAGCATCCGATGCTAGTTTTTTCCAAGAGATATCAGGAGAAAATCCTCGAATTCCGCGAAGACCCTCTATGCTCTCATGCTGAATATTGACATAGCGATAATTCTTGTCAGTCCACAGCGAGAAGGCGCCTTTGTGAAGACTCCTCTCAGGGTGCCCCACGAGTGCTGTGAGATCGACAGTCCGAACCAACCCCAAGCCCTGGCATCCGCGACACGCACCACCCCGCCGATTGGACGGCGAGTTAAAAGACAAAAGAGCATTAGAAGGCGGCGCAAACGGAAGGCGAACCTTTGGTTGAACCCAATGCTGCGTACTATCAAGAAGGACGCCGCGTTCGTCCTGAAGTTCGTCAGGCAATTCCTGGCCTTCGTCAAACTCAACAATGACGTCTCCCTTCATCCTGAAGGCGGTTTGAAGCAGCGATAACAGTTCATTGTCTTTGTTCCCGACGTCCGTGCGGCCAACCTCAGCTTCGATTAGGTGTTTGACCTTATCCGACAGCGGACGAAAACTCTCAAGCTCCACTTCTCGTCCGGAGTCTCGACGAGCGGCCGTGTCAGTTTCGCTGCGGACTCGCGCAGTCCTAATCCCGTGCTTTCTCAGGATGTTAGCCGCGCGAATGCCATCTGTTCTTTCCCAACGGGCCATAACCACCCAAACCGATAGCACTCCTTTGTAGTGACGCCGAACCCACCCCTCGTAGGTCTCCGCTGACGGCGATGGGACAAAGTCATCGGCGTCTTCGGCCCAAGGTTTTGAGTACTTTCGGAAGTAATGACGCAACCGAGCGAGGAGGCCGCTGGACGTCCCAACGGTGGTGCGGCGAGACGCGCGAAAGGCCCCCTGCGTAAAGTGGATGCAGGCCGGGGTCGGTCCGATAAAGGCACGAACGTCTTCATCACCAAGATGAGGTTGGTGAACGCCCAAAAATCTGCGCATTCGTCCGTTAACCTCTGTTGCAAGCGTGTCCGCCAGAAGTGAACTCTTGCCAGAACCGGACACGCCGACAATCATGGTTGCTTGGCGGAGTGGCAACGAGACACTGACGGACTGAAGGTTATTGGTTCGCGCTCCGGTTATGTCAATCTCGTCGCTCACTAAGCTTCTCGCTCTGCACTCATATGGAGAACAAACACACTGCGGGAGTCAAACTGCGTCGGGAACTGCTTGAATTGCACTGAACATTCGCCGCGATAGTGAAGAGTTCGATAATTGGACAAGAGAAGTATGTCGCCCCGATCCAGCGCGAAGGAATCGGACACGGCTAGCGCCGCAGTCGCGATGCGCTCAATACAAACGTTGACCTCGGTCTCGACTGGGCCTTGTCGTCGCATGGCCGCGCGCAGGGTTTCCGGGTGATAACGGATGGTCTTCCCCTCTACGATATGACCGGACCAACTGCTGCTGGAATGGTCATTTAGCATCGTGACGGTCCGCTCAGTGAGGAATTTCAGTGTCTCATCGTCACCCGATTGCTCCAGAAACGTCATGAGATTCTTAAGACGGGCCACACGGCTTACACCATATCTTGGCGCGCCAGGATCAGGGTCGAGGCATTGCATAGCTGTAATTGCAGGCGGATTGATCTCAGTATTAAGGTCGGTATGAAACTCACCTTCTTTCGTAGTATGTGAGAGTTCGGTGGTCCATGGTGACATTGTAAAATGTTTGACGATTTGCGCTCCGCGGTAGCTTCGGAATTCGCCGCCCATTATTTGCGCAACCAAAAGTAACATTCTTCCATCGGCGATCGCCGGCAATCCCTTGATGATTACATAGTCGCGACTCTCAAACGCTGAACGGACTGCGGCGCTAAATTTTCTCCAGCCATCTGTTCGAAACAAGGACAGAGAGTCAAGCGCATTATCACGGGCAACTTGCTCGATCGTCTCCAGGGAAACAGAGTGCGACAGTACGTCACCACAAGACCCCGCAAGTTTCGGGTTGGCGACCACGACGGAGACATTCACCAACTTTTATGACTCCTTGAAGAAACGGAATAGCAGCTTGTGACGATACTGGTGATCAAGTAGTTCTTCGGCAGACGAGTACGCAAAGTTAGAATGATCTGGGTCGTAGATAACCCAGCCGTCTCGTCGCAAAGGTCGTAAGGCGCCTTTCAGTCCCGCGTCGCTCGCGGCGCGAAGAAGGTCAAAGGGTGAACGATCAAAGACGGTTTGTCCTGCCGCTCGTAGTTGTTTCTTCCAGTGAGACCACACCGGATTCTCTGAGTGGCAACCCGCCACGACAAAGGCGGCTCCTCGGGGGCGCAATGTGCGCGCGACCTCATGAAAAAGCGACGAGACATCCTCGACTAGATGTAGCACTTCATGGCAGGTAATTAGATCGATGCTCCTCGCTGTCACATTCGCCCACTGATCGGGTGACAAGATGGTCACCTTTGAGGCCCCGCTGCGTAACCTAAATTTTGCGCGATTGCGGGAGTGTTCAGACGGCTCAATTCCGATCATCTCTTTAGGATGCAGAGTATTGGCTAGTTGGGCCAGCAAGCCTCCTCGATGGCAACCAATGTCGAGAACACTCTTCACTGGTTGGTTTAGTTCAACTTTTATGTGCGCAAGCAAACTCAACCAAAAAACTTGATTGGCTTGCTCGAGCGAATCATCATTCTCTGGTGATAAGGATCTAGGAAGAGAAGCTACACGAGACATTACATCTATGGACATCGCTGAGGTGAACAACCTCGCGCTTGCGTTTCGCCGTGGCAAGGGTCAATTCCAAAATGGCGGATGAACAGGTCCTTGCTTTGATCAAAGGCAGTTTGCAATGCCGCAAAATCGTCTGGACCACGCATACCGAAATAGGGGAAGTGGTGCAAAAAATGTCCGAAGAGAAACTCACAGTCCGCTTCATATGCGCGAGTGTCCAAGATGTGCGCGTGCCAAAACTCGTCGATCGGTCCAGTCGGACAAATTTTCCGATCCGGATAGACGATGTTAAGCGCCAAAAATCGACGATAGAGATCCTCCACCTCCGTCTGGTGCTCAAGTGACCAACCCTTTTCTTGGCCAAGCTTAAGCTTTACCATTGTGAAGTCTAACTTCGCTACGCGTTCCAAGGCGGCTTCGACGTCCGGCCCAACCACTGTGAGGTCTTGGCAATCTTTCCAGCTAAGCGGTCGAGCGACATTGGGGCTGCTCACTGTTGAACCTCCGAAAGTCTTTTGGTCAAATTGCGAACCACAAAGTCTAACACTCTAACGCTATTCAATATAGCAGTTTCTTAACGAAACGAGCGAAGTTCCCATTCGGTGGTCGCAGGTCCGCAACTCGATGTCTATCCTTCAGCAATGCGGAATCCGAACGCCAAAACGCGCAGCGTAGCCTAAGCTTTGTGGAGCGCGTGGTGGTGTTACCCGCGACGATTGGTTTCGCAAGTCCCTGTCAGAGCGCAGGAAGTACTTTTTAAGCAGTTTGATGAGTTTTCGCATCATTGCTTTCATTTTCGCATTCAATCCATCAATAAACTACTATGACCAGTTGCGTCCGGTCAACGGTTGTTAACTAAAGTAGAAATTCAAAAATGCAGGCGAATCTTAAGCTAACGCCCGTCAGGTTCAGACTTAGGAAGGGGGAAACGGTGTCTCGCCTCATTATTCAGCTGAACAGTGACGGAGATCGATATGCAACAGGAATCCACATTCAGCTCGTCCGTCTCGAAGATTGGCTTTTAGCGCCCTTGTATCTCACTTTGGCCGGAAGCGTTTCTGGCAGGTTCAGTTCGTCATCAACTAGATCTTCCAAGTGCACTCCGGCAACGCGCGCATACTCGAGAACCACAGGCAAGGGCGGCACGCGTTTTCCTAACTCATAATCCGAAATTCTCGTGTAAGGAATAGAATCCTCAAAGGCCAACCGCTTAAGCATTTCCGTTTGAGACAGTCCCAGCGCTGACCGAATCTGCAGGAGCTTTTCACCTAGGCGCTTTGCTCTTCGTGGTCGTTTCGCCATCAGGATTTACCTCCTGATGGCCGAGAATCGACTACGCCCCTCTTGATGCTATACCATATGTGGTATAAACTCGCCGCCGCTTTTTGGGTCGCCATGAGCTGGAATCTTCCATACTCAGCGGCGTCTCTCATCACGAAACTGCATGTAATCTGGCACGACGCCCTGAATTCTAGAGAGCAGATCCGAATAGAAACAGAGCTGGATGATCGCGCGCGCCTTAGTAGATCGTGCGAGCTTTGTTTCCACAACCTCATATGAGAACACCCCCGAGTTCGCTCGGCTTATCGACGCGAATTAAGAAGTCGGCGCGCCCGTACCATTTACCCTCAAGGAATGTAGCCTGATAAATAACATCAGCGCCGCCGCGGATGGCCTCGATGGTTCTCGCCGCAGCCTCTCGACGCGAACCATCAATCGGGATTTCCGCAACTGATAGACCTTGCTCCGCTAACTTAGTCAGATAAGCTTGCTCGTGCGCATTCCCAAGTTTGATGAGGAGCTCTAAACCGGGATCGAGAAAGTAAGGCTTCTTAATTTCTTCTGCGGCTGCTGCTCGATCTAAGGCGGTCAGATGCCGGCAAGCGAGGAAATCAGCGATGGAGGTTGGGGAGAACATCGTTGCCTACTATACTGAGCTACACCCAAATTCAGTACCGATCAAAGTAGAGAACCGAGTTTAGTTAGCTCAGGTGAGTGATTGTTCCGTTCAAAACATGTTGCCTTCTTAATCGTGTCAATCCTGTAAAGCTTCTGTAAATTCTGTCCAATCCTTTCTGTCTTGTCGATGCTTTGCCATTACTTCATTATAAGAGGTCTCCTCATCGTCAACGCGGAGTAACCTTCAAACCCGGAACCAACAAGCATGACACCGATAATGCCAGATCGCGTTTCCGTGGCCTCTACCATCGGACTTTTCATTCTCAATTTCAGCACCTTGGATTTGTTAGTTCAGGATTACCTGGAGGACAACTTGCCGGCCAGGGAATTTGTGCGGTTCAAAGATCGCCACTTCCAGGAGCGAATCGAACGCATCCGGCGCCACATCCAGCAGCCGGAGTTTGACCCAAAGAAACGAGACGAATTTGAGCGGTTATCATCCCGGCTCGAGTCAATTAGGCAACTTCGAAATCATATAGCCCACGGCCTCTTGCGCCTGTCATTGATCGAAGGACCTGAAAAATGGGGCATCACCATTTCACTTCCTCGCGATTTGGATGACAGCAATACACCGGATGCGCGGCACCTAACCCTTGAAGAACTGTTGATAGTCTCGAAAGACCTGACGAATTTGATTGAGGATTTCAAAAGATGGAGTGGCGAATGGGTGACGGATTTGGAGTACAGCGTTGGAAGGCGGGAACGATCCTAACCAAATCGCAAGATCGCATCAGGTCTGGCACCGAGTGTTTGTCTTTCCCATCGATCAGTCGCTGACAATCGTGACGGATTCTATTTAAACTCCTCCAAACTAAACGAAAGCTGATACCGGAGTAGCTTAATATTCGGAAGCCCTTTGCGGCAAAAACCACACGCGAATAAAAACGGGAAGCTACGAGGATTCCTCTCACGTTTGTACCCACTGCCGTGCTGCCTCACCAACGCGGTCAGTTTCTTATAAGACGGAAACTGACGGGCTCCCGTATGGTTCCCGCGCAGAGTTGTAATTCGAACCTCTCGGGATTGTGCGATCGAGTTTGGGTTCAACATTCTGGTGCCGCAATGTCGGACAGTACTACCGAGTCTAATCCCTCAACCGTTTCATTTTTAAATCACTGCGTCGAATAGCCTCCTCGTGCGCCCAGCGATCCACATCATCGCGTCTGAATCGAAGGAGGTCGCCCATGTAGGCGTGAGGAAGCGGGAATTGATCGGCCAGCCGATTCACCCACTTCATAATGCCGGCAGTTCTCGGTTGGTTGTCATTGGTGAGAAGCTGCCAATACTCGGCCAATTGCTTGGCAGTCATCCATTCCTGGATTGGTGGCGCTGGCGGGTCCGCCGTCACCGGCAGCGCGAGAAGCAATGCAATAAGCTCATGCTTGGCTCGTTCGCAAATTCGTGTCACTTGTTGTTCGATGTCGCTGCTCATTTCACCTCTTTAATCAACCATTAACCGATGGCCGGTTCTCGACGACTTGGTTTTCAGCCATACGCTCGGTTCATTTAGATGACCGGAGCTTTCTCAATAGTTCTCGTGCCTGTTTTGCGGTTTCGGGGTCCACGCGTTCTGAAGCGCAGATTAGTTCCAGAGCTTCCTCTGCCAATCCCTCACGCAGTATTCTGCGGGCCTTTGATACTCGCGTGTTGCGCGCCTTCAATGTGTATTGCTCAGGCAGAATCGCTACCACATCCTGGTTGGTAAGAGACGTGTCTGCGAACTCGTTAAAGAAACTGACAAACGTGCTCTTCCCGACGCTATTGAGCAGGCGAACGAGATCGGTATTTGGCATTTAATCCTCTTGAATTATCTCCGATTTCTTTCAGAACGGATTGAACCACGAAGGTTGCGGATGGTTCTTGGGTTTGATTGGACGTGTAAGCCTGATCGGCTTCGCCAGATCCCATTCATAATCGCCACGCACTTTGCGGCATCCTACAACTTCAACCGTCCCGACAATGACGCCAGTTGGAAGATCGCCCGGCTCTAAACCGATTTCATCCCACGACTCTTGATCCGCCGGTGTCATGCTCGCATAAACATATACACGCTCGCGCTTATTCGTCGGCATATTCCGATACTCAATCTTCTTCTTGCCGCGCAGAATCTGCTCGGCGTGCGGTTGGCGGATGCTGAGGGCGGGCATTCGTTTCATTGCTTCGGCAGCCGTGGCTACTTCCAATCGTTACGAAACCAGTTTTCCAACCGGTCCGTGAAGAGTGGCAATTTAGGGGTCGTCACTCCTTCGACATGTCCTCGATCACCTCGATCGTAATCGAAGGCGGTAGACGGCTGAAAACTTCTTCGATATGTTGGCTGGCAATCGGTTGACGGGTTTGGAGAGCGTCGCGTGCGGACTCGTTCACAACCAGTTCCAAATCGGCGAAGGAGTAGCGCTCCTTATCCGCCAGCAGTCTGAAAAAATCGATCTCCTCCTGCGGGCGCCCTTTCATGTAGAGCTTCACGGCTTCAATACGTGCCTCAAGATCGGGAGGGCCAACGTAAATCTTCTTGTCAAAGCGCCCCGGTCGCCGCACTGCAACGTCAACCCGACTCAGATAGTTGGTCGCCCCGATCACCAGGATTTGTCGCCCGGCGCATTCATTCATCTGGGCCAGGAACTCATTCACCTCTGCGCTGTAGTGCTGATAGAGGCCCTGATCTCTGCGCGGAATAAAAGCATCGATTTCATCGAAGAACAGAAGGGTTGGACCTTCATCTGCCGCCTGCTTGAAAGTCTCGCCTATTTTTCCTTGCGTGCCATGCACGTAGATGCTCGCCAGATCGGATGGTTTCAATTCAATAAAGTTAAAGTGCAGCATGCTGGCGAGTTTTCGCGCAATGAAAGTCTTCCCACAGCCAGGAGGACCAAAAAATAGGATTCCATTAGGAAGCGGAACCCTGTATTGCTTATACACCTCAGGTTCAAGAAACGGCATGATGATGTCGTTCTCAAGAGTCAGCTTGAGCTCGCGCATCCCTGCAACGTCATCCCATCGAATCGGGTTGCTGAACGCAGGGCCTTCCTGTAGTCGACTGCTTGGCTGTCGACCACGATCGAGGTCGTCAATGTGCAACTGTCTCTTCAGGCGCTGTTTCATTGCCTGGGCCAAGACGTTATCCGGGTTGATCTCAGTCTCCAGACAGAGCCAGGCGAGAGCTTCGCTATAGCGATCCCATTCAAGCAGGAGATCGATCTTGAAATGGAGGGCAGCCTGCCTGTCTTGAAGGATATCCGCGTCGGCGCGGAATAGTCCGTAATCGGAACCAATAATCTTATCGAGCAGCTTAAGGGCAGCAGCGCGCCGGCCGCGGGCGATTAGGAGGTTTAGCCTTGGCGGTATTCGGAAGTGGATTGAAGAGGCGGAAGTCATGGTTTTCGATGATTCTGCCTTAAGATCTGAGTTCGAGACGTTCCCAAACAGGGTAATTTGCTTGCCGTAGTAGAAGCGAACGAGCTGGCCGACTACCACTCTGAACGGAATTCGAGTCGTTTTCGCGAGAGGATCGTGCTTCATCCAGAACGCCTACCAGCGGAACCGCATTAATCCTCTTACTTTGCCGCCTCTACCCTGGCCCCCTTCTTCTGATTGTGATAACGGCAGGTGACCTGAGCGTTAGGCGTCACAGTTTTGCCTCCCTTCGTATGAGGCATAACATGATCGGCATCATACTCAGCCCACGGAACAATGCATTCCTTTTCTGGCTTGCCGTCCGCTACGCAAATCTGGCAAAGACCGTTGTCCCGGCGATAAACTAAAATGCGTTCAGCTTCATTGAGGGCCCGGCGTTCATCCTTAGTCAGCACCTCCAAGCCTTTTTCTAAGATATATTCGAAGAACAACTGACGAATGATTCTCTGTCGAACGTCGATCTCGCTTGCCGTTTGTTGGCGATGTTCAGAAAATACCGAGATGTCATTGTCACTCTCGCGGCCGGCCTTCCAACGCTTATGGAACTCGATCGCGAACTCGCGAAACAGCTCTCGCTCCGCATTGTCGAAAACGTAATACTTCAAAAGATGACGCAGGAGTAGATATACCGAAATGATGAAGTATTCGATTCGCAGTTCTTTTATTCCACCTTCGCCATCGGCAATCATCGGGTCATTTTTGAAAATCTCATAAAAGACTTGCATCACCCGCAACGTCGCTTTGGCGTGAGGCTTGTTTTCAAACGAATAGTTCCCAATGCCGTCGGCTGCTTGATACTTGTCGATGTATTCCATGACGTTAGTATCTTTGAGGTCCCCAAGTCCGTCATTTTCCTCGAGGATCAATAGCCGAGTCTGCAAAGCCAGGTGCTGCATCCGATCATTATTGCGATCGATAACCCGGAAGAAGGGATGCTTGTCCGGATTGCTATCCACAGGTTCGTACCTTTCGTAATCGAACTGAATATCATCCGCATACTTGACTACAAAGTTTCGACTGAGACTAGAAAGTCGTGCGTGTGCAATTTCCATATATGTCAGTGTTTCACCCTGTTGCAGCCGCCAGAAGATGTCTGAAGCGATCCGCTGATGCTCGGGATTCTTGGGATCCTCGATTCCCTTAATAACGTCGGCTTCGTACTTGAACTCGCGATCGACGAATCGCCGGAGGTCGGCCGGAAGTTTGGAGTAGCGAGCACCGGGGAGTTCGGGGTGAACATCAGCCAGAGACTTCGGCAGCGTGAGTTCATCGCTGAGAAATTCCTTGGCTGTGGTGATTCGCTGCTGTCCATCAATAACTTCCCGGGCAGTGCGATCGTTATCTCGCCTCACTTCTCGGATGACAATGCGCGGTATGTAGTAACGTCGAAAGAGACTGTCCAGTAGTTGCCGCTTTTTCTTAGGGCTCCAAACGCTTTTGCGTTGGTAAGGCGGTCGCACAACGAATTCTTCCCAGTAGTCTTGGAATTCGCGAATTTGGATTATCTGGGGAACGATCTCATATTGAGTCTTTGGATTAAACACATAGTCTCCCTTGCGGCTTAAAGGTAACAGTACTGTTATCAACAGGCTAAGCTGGTGAGTTCATCACTCTCCTATTCCGGTGAGCTTCGGGAACTCATCAGCGAATGCATCTCGAATATCTGCAAATAAGCTATCGTCCAGCGGCATCCGGCAGTTCACGATATTGATGACGTTGTAACCGGCCTCACTCAATGCCGAGGCAAGCGCTTTTTCGAAGGCTGCGCAGATATCCCGTTGTCTACGGTGTTCTTCCAGAGCCGCGGCTTCTTTCATGATGGGTCCGTGTGCAAGGAGTCGAAAGCTGCAGAGTTCGGGATCGATGCCCCGACTCGTTAACCGACGGCGAAGAACATTGCTGCGTTCGTTGAAACCGAGATGCTGACTCATACGGTTGAATGGTGATTGCGCATTGCTGGAGGAGCTGTCTCCGGTGCGTCCAACGTAATACAGAAGCTCTTCTTGAGGCGTCGTGATTTCCCACACATAGAGCCAGAAGCCTCGCTGCAAGAGTTTTCCGCTGAAGGCGAGTGAGTGAATCACCATAGTTCAATCCTTTGTCTCGTTTAACTATTGAACTTTATTTTGAGCGTCTTGAGGCGGTCAATTGCTCGCCTCACATCGTCACTTGAAACATTTACCGGATTGCCGTGACTAAGCGGATTATAAATCGTGGTCACATCCGCCTTGATGTCAGTAACGAGTTGCGCCTCTAGGGCGATCTTGTCGGGGGACTCTAGGATGCCCTTCCAGAGGTCGTCTAGTTTCAATTCTTTCGCTTTGCGCCGGAACCTTACCTTGATGTTTTTCTTGTCGCATGCCCCCTTGGCAATGTCTTCAAAGTATTGACGGGCCATATTCGCAGCGCTGCGCTTGTCACCTTCTCCGAGAAGCTGCTCTGCTTTTTCAATGTACCCTTTCTGGTCCTTAACCACGGGAACTTCGAAATCTCCGTTGCCTACGATGTGAAAAGCGAGCTTGTTCCAGTCGGCGAATTGGGCTTGTAAGCGGTCGAACCAAACTTCGTCATACGTGAAGATGAAAACCTGAAACTCTTTGAAATAGCTGTCAACGATTTTGAGAACGAAGTCACGGTTGGCTATGTCGAGTCCGATAAGCACGTCGTCGAGAGCGAGTATCTGCAACTTCCCTTGCGGGCGGATGAGGAAAGCGGCGAAGTAGAGCGCGATCGCGATGGCGGAGAGTTTGGCTTCGTTGAGATAGTGATGATGGTTGTCGCGGTCTTGTTCGTAAAACTTGACGCGTAGGTTGACGAGCTTATTCTTAATCGCCTTGTCTTTTAAGGCCTTCGCTTTATTGTAATCCACTCCGCCGAACTTCAAGCTAAGCGTGAGCTTCATCTCGAAGTCATCGAGGATCGCTTGCGCCCGCCTTTCCAGTTCCTTCAAAGAGAAATCCAGGTTGGTATTGAAGTTCGCTATGCGCGACGAGAGGGATTGTAATTGCAGTGAGGTGTTTCGCTTTGGAATGTGGGCGGTCAAGTCGTCCCAAAGCTCTTTGATGGTTCGGTTGGCGGAGAGCGGCAGATGGTCAGCTAAGACTTCCTCGACAATGAAATCGAAAATATTGACGCGGTTATTTTTCTGCTGGAAGAAGTAGGTTTGCAGCAGACTCTTGTAATCAACGAAGCCTTTGATAACTTCAAAGTTCTGACTCGTCAGATTGTGTGGGGAGTTGCGCGTATTTGACCATTCATAGATGGTCCCGTCCTCGAACTGAAGCTTGACGCTAGTTTCGTCTGCCGCGGCGAAGAGGTTGCGATACGGCGTGCCGGTGATGTCCAGCCCTTTATCATAAGCCTCGAAGAAGTCTTTTAACGCGAAGTAGAGCGAAGATTTTCCGCTTCCGTTTTCACCTAAGACCAGCAGACTTTTGCCGTCTTTCAGCTTGATGAGGTGGTGGCCGTAGAAAGCGCGAAAATTCGTCAGTTCGATTTGTATAATCTTCATAAGCGACCAGGATTGTCGATGGAAGCCTACTTATTGCTTTCGATGATTCGCACGCTCTCCAGCTCTTTGAGGAAGTGAAGGTTGCGCCGGATTTCGTGATCCCGGGCGGAGAGGCGTTCAAAGACTTTCTGGGTAACTTTGCGTTCGCCGCCTTTGTTATCTTGGAGCGCCGGTAATTGTTCGCCAACAAGCGCGCGAAAGAAATACTTGTCCGCCGCGTGGAGTTCGTCTGTCAGGTAAAGCTCATACACGAGCGCGTCAATGATTTGCTCGAAGTAGCCGGTCATCAACGTGTCGGGGGCTTCTTCGGGAGCATTGGCGTTTAGAAACAGAATGTAGTCTACAAACGTGGCGATGGATTTTTGCTGTTCAAGGGAGGCGGGCGGGATGGGAAGATTATCAACTTCGTATCCGTTGACATTGCTGTTCGTGCTGCTTTTAGAAAATATGAAGTTGAGCAATTTGCTGTTAAGGGCGCCGAGCAGATACTTAGGATCAACGCCTCTATCCTCGAAAACGATATAGTTTACAGAGTTAGCACAGAACACACCTTTGCTCACAAAGGTCATCTTCAACCTAACCTTTTCATTGACTCCGGTAATACCCTGCATAACTATCCTTGCTACTTTATGGTGATGTGACTTCTTGCCGCTATTCTCTGTGAGATAAAGCTTCGAATTAAGGAATTTTATCTCCCCTTGACTCATCTTTTTTCTGATTAAGTATCGGTCAACTATTGCGCCCTTTAATACAACTGCATCCCTGGGATTATCCGTTAAATACTTGTAACTAAGCGTCAAATCGATCTCACCGGTAAAGCAATGACCGATATGAGAAAGCCGTCGTGATTTTGAATAGATTTTTTGGAGTAGCTTAAGTTCTGTCGCTTGTAGTAGAGGGATAGTAAGGTTATTGCTATCAATCGTCTCAACGATGGATTCATTCAAAAAAACCTTTTCATTATTGAAATCGACAAATCTGTCTCTGTTGATTCTGATAAAGAAATCGTTTTGAGTTTTTTTGCCTTTCTTTAAGTTCAGAACACACACGGACATTTTCACTGCTTCAAAAACTCTCTTGTTTTCATCATCTCGCTCAGGGAATGCTTCCAGATTGATTATGCTATGGTTTTGAAATACATATTTTCTTAGTCGAGATGCGCTGACATCGCCGATGAAAGCTAGTGGGAAAATCTCTGAAAACACTCCATTCTCGTTGAGCAAGTGAATGCTTTTAACTATGAACAATCTGAAGATATTGATAACGCCTCCAGTCGCAGGCGCATATTCTTCGGACTCTTTGTAGTGTCTTATTTCCTCGTCCGTTACTATGATTGACTCATGCAAGTTTTGCCTTTTATTTATAAGTCCATAAGGCGGGTTGCCGATGGCAACATCGAAGCCACCTTTGCTTTGGAAGACGTCGGAAAAGTAAAGTTTCCACAAAAAGTAAGGCTTGCGGTTGTCGCGTTGATGGGAGGCTAAATCTACCAACGCATCTTCTTCACCTCGCGCTTTTAAGGTCTGCTCCATAAATTGCCACTCGAGCTTTTCAATCCGTTCGCGCATCTCGCGCTTCTCTCGCGGCAAAGTTAGAGAGAAAAATCCATCTATCTTCCGTCTCATCTCATCGAGCGTGGCGCGGGCTTCGCGGTACGGGTCGTCGGGCAACAGGGAGATGTTCTGCGCCGCCTTTGGCTGCGTCAACGCTTTGCGCTGTTTCAAAAGACGATCAGTTTCCTTACTGAACTTGCGTTTCAAGTCGCGCGCTTCGCTGCCTTTGCCGTGCAAGGCGTAAAGCTGCTGTGTTAGTTCGTTAATGCGCCCCTGAATCGCAGTGCGTTCTGCTTCGATGTCACTCACGGGCTTCTCAAACATCGCATCGTCAATCAACTTCACGCCCGCGAATTCATCAAGCAGCGCGTTACCCTGCATAATCTTGTAATCAAGATTCGGTAGCGCCTGCACGCGCTCGCGCTCGTCTTCGTCCACGACGAGCGAAAGCCACAGGCGCAGCTTCGCAATTTCGACCGCGCCGGGATCTATATCGACACCGTAAAGCGACGTTTGAATCGCATGGCGTTTCATTTCGTAAGGACGTCGCTCCCGCGCGAATTGCTCACGTTCGCTTACCGATTTACTCGGTTTGGCAAGGTCAAGCCGATTGGTCAGCGATGCGCGCGAACGGACGATCTCTTGCATCATCCCGACAGGAAACGCCCCCGAACCGATTGCCGGATCGCAGACCGTGATGCTTTCTAACAAATCATCAATCTTCTGGGCGTTGCGGCTGATGCTCTCCGGCAAGAAATCATCTTCATGTGCCTTTGTTCCGGCAGTATCGTAGTCAGACTGAAAATCTCCGATACGAACAAATGTCTCAATGTCCGTGCGCGGTACGTCTGTCAGGTGTATGGCAAGATAAGAAACGAGGCTTTGCTGACACATATAATTGACGATGGGGCGCGGCGTATAGTAGCTGCCTTTACCTTTGCGCTCGTTCTCAGGCAAAAGATTCTCAAATACTTTACCGAGCATCTCCGGGTCAACCGCAACATCCTTTTCTAACGGTTCGGCTTCATTGACCGTGAAGTTAAACCGGTCGAAAACATCCAATATGCCTGTGCCTTTGTCTCCCTCCTTCTCTTTAGTCAAATCCGTGTTTGAGAAAAGTGCGTCGGGTAGCAAAACATCTATCGAAGTCCAGCTATACGCGGCTTCAAACAAGCCGCCGTTCAGGAACGGAATCTTGCAATCGAACCGCGCGTAGTAATCTTCGTCACGCTCTCTCGCCAAAGCATCGTAAAAGAGATGTTCAAGAATATCGTTAAAGAAATTGACTTCTTTGTGTGACCCGCGTTCCTGCCGCGTACCAAGATTGGCTCGATGCTCAAACAGGTAACGCAGAAAATTCTTGTTGCCGCTGCCCCAGGCCGCCTCGCGTTCGACGCCGAACCAACCTTTTTTCTGCAAGAAGTAGAGAAAGACAATTTGTCCCAAAAGTTTCTTAGCGAAGTCTGCATTCTCGATAGAAGTCTCTTTTATATGCTTATTAAGCGCAGAATCCCGGCGACGTAAAACCTTGAACTCATTTTCCAGACGCCTATAAAGTTTTTCATACTCTTCGTAAAATTCTTTTGTGACTCTTTCAATGCTAAAGGCATCTTCAATCTGCTTTAGCGTCGGCTGTGACTGGCTTTGAAGCAGACTGAGAAACTGCTTTTGGGCGGTGTGCGTCCTTTCCTCTCTGCCGACAAGAAAAGAAAAGCGACGCGCGGGCGTGAGGCGTTCGATGGCTTCTTTGAACTTGCCAGTATCATCTTTGACGAGCGATGTTTCTAACGTGACGTAAGAGAAACGCCAATCAGTTTTCGCTACGTACTTACCATCTTCATTTTTGATGGCGTATGCCACGAGCACCGCTGCTTTTCCTATACCTCTACCCTTTTGCAGGTAATCGGCGGCGAAGTTTCGTAAACTCGTGCGCGCTCGCTCAACAGTTGAATCCTTCTTGAGATTGACGATGAGAATATCAATCTTATTTCCATCAACGTCGGTGTACTGTGCAATGCGCTCGAAACTGCCGACCTTCTCACGATACGCTTGACGGATATTGATACCGCTTTGCGGGAAGTGCTTGGAAAAGTCGGCGTTCTTGAGTAGGCGATCGATAAACGTGCGAAACTTGTCGCGATCAAAATCGCTCTCGAACGTTTCCCTAACAAGGGTGCGTGCTTGTTCCTGGTTTAGGTTCATGAGGCGCTTTAAATGAAGTGTTCCGACAAGATGACTTCACGACGCTTCGCTTCCCTATGAAACGCGAAATCACCATCCGTTGCGATTTCCGTCATCGAGACATTGTTTTTTAGAGCCTCCAAGATGCCGCGTGCATCCCCCAATCTCTCGACAGAATTCCAGAGTTTGTTGACGGTCCTCTTTGCAATCGCACCATCCTTCAACGCTTGAATCACATCCTGCCAGAAAACGTCGTCGGTATCGGTGAAGTCCTGCATCTGATCTTCTTTGATCACATGAAGACGGCGCAGGAGTTTAGTTGCCGCGTCCCGGTTAGAAGACGCTGCATGCACGATTTCTCGATCAGCTTGCATCGACCTATCAAATTCTGACTGATTCTTCTTCAGCAAGGCGAAAAAGTCTTTACCAAGCGGCATCTTATCCAAGCTATCGCTTTCCAGCATTCTAGCCGCGGTGAGAAAGTCCAACTCATCAGCCGTCGCTTGGTCTCCCGTTGCCAGATAAAACTTGTCCAGTTTCCCCAGCCTGAAATAGGTTATGAGGGCGCTTGCATACGGCTTCAGCTCGCGCGCGGCGCGTGCTTTCCGGGGCAAATTCTTAACCTTCGCGAACAGATCCGTTTGGTTGTCTTGAACGTCGCGGATAACTCTTAGATACTTCAGTTCGCTGTCTTCTTCTTCACCGGTCTCACCCGTCAATGTTTCTTTCGATGTGATACGCGCGAAGAGATTGAATGATTTTATTTCTTCGTTTTCAGTCAACAACCGGGCATCGGCGCCAAGCATTTCAATAAACGCTTCGATTTTGGCTTCGGCTGCTTCTCGCAATCCGATTTCATCGTTCCCCTCTTTCGATGGAAAGAAGGTATAGGTAAAGACGCGATCAAATTTTGTATCCACTCGATTGATGCGGCCGACGCGCTGCATCATCCGAGTCGGATTCCACGGGATATCGTAATTGATAACCACATTGGCGCGATGAAGCGACACGCCCTCAGATAAAGCGTCCGTGGTGATCAAAATGCGATAATCGTCTTTCGGCCTTCGTACTCGCGCATCAAAATTATTAAGTACTTCTTCGCGCAGACTCTTTCGAGAACTCCCTGAAAAGAATAGTGGGTTCTCTTCCAACTCCGCGATCATGCGCTGGCAAAGGTATTCCGCGGTTTCTTTTGATTCGCTGAACAGAAGCAGTTTGGAATCATGTAGTGTCTTATCGGTCTGAAGGAGGAGCTTCAGCTTCTCCCATTTGGGATCGCGATGCACGTGTGTCCAGTCTTCCTGGATGGCCTGCAAAACTCGATAATCACTTTTCAAGTCTCGAATAAGCTCCGGTTTAAAGCTCGCGGCGTCGTAACGCTCGACCTCCTCCGACTCGATTAGTTCCTCGATAGCGTCAATCTCACCCGCTTCTATCAATTCAAAAATCAACGCCGTCTTCTTTTTGCTGACGTAAACAAAACCCTGTTCGTAAGCCGCGATAAACTTTGCATAGGCCGAAATGAAGCGTCCCACCGTTTTCCGAAACGCCTCAAAGCTGCTTTCCAGCCGCTTAACCAACAACACCTTCATGAAGCCGGCGAGGTTGAACTGCGCCGCCGTTACATTTTCCGATAAAGCATCTTTGGGGTAGGTCAGCGGCCGATAGCGAGCGTAGGTGATTTGTTTGGTGATGCGCTCAATAGTGCGCGTAAAAATCTCGTTTTCGCTTTCCGACAGTTCGTAGAAAGCCGATTGAGGAGCTTCAACCTCAGGAAATCTCAAATTCTGTTTTCGCAGATCCACCTCATAGAAGCGGGAGATCTCACCGCGCGTGCGACGGACCATGAGGTGCTTCAGTATTCTCTCGCGCACGTCACGCGCATTCTCGCGCATGACCCGAACGTACTCTTCTCGATCGTCGACGCGATTGAACGGCTTGAGGCGCTTGTTCAAGCCGTTAAAGAAACTATCGAGGTTCGGCAGATGCGGAAGTCTACTGTTGCGTGAATCCTGAAATAGCTTCAATTGGCTCAATAGGTCGTTCGGACGATTATTGAATGGCGTCGCCGTAACCAAAATCACCTGCTTCTTTCGGCAGATGCGGTGGAGCTTTGCGTAAGTTTCATTGTCTTCGTTCCTGAAGCGATGAGCTTCATCGATAAAGACATTCTTATATTTGCTAAGGTCGAATTTCAGAATCTGATCTAACTTGCCCACCGATTCAGCATGAAAACCGCGAACACCGAAATCGTTAAAGACATTCTGCCAGGCTCCCGGGTTGTTTCTATCGATGAGGGCTGGCGGAGCAATGACAAGGCTCCGCCCTTCAAGCTCGCGAGCGAGCATTGCTGCCATATAGGTTTTCCCAAGCCCAACGACATCGGCTAGGAACACTCCCCCGTACTCTTCGACAATGCGTTTCGCAGTCAGTACAGCGTCTTGTTGATATTGGAATCGAACGAACCCCTCTGGCTGATAATCCTGATCGAGCTCTCGAGGTTGATTCAGCTCCGTTTGAAAATACTCGTAGAGAAACTTGAGATAGAGATGATAAGGCGAGAATTGGGCTAGGTGCGACTCTGAGTTTACAGCCCTAACGAACTCCTGCGTAACCTCGACGGAATCATTCCAAAGTTCTTCAAATCGCCCGGCTGCAAAATCATAGTCGCGACTATCTTTTAGCTCGACATTGAATTCAAGGTTCTCATGCAAACCGCGCAAGGAAAGATTGCTTGACCCGGTAATGACATGGCCTTTATTGATTTGGCTTTTATCAAAGGTGAAGATGTACACCTTCGAGTGAATCTGCGCTTTATCGTAAGCGCGAATTTCAACTTTGCCTTCGCGACACCACCGAACCAACTGTTCAATGCTTGCTTCAACCTCGATAGTTTCTTCGGCATGTTCGAGTTGGTTCAGAACGAGCTGCTTGAATCGTTTTACGGATTCAGCTTGAGGTTGGAATGAAAGACCTTCTTGAGTTTTTGCGCGCTGTAGCGCCTCGTAAACATCGCGTTCAGTCTGAAGACCAATGAGGATCCGAATCTTCTCACATGGTTCAAGCGCATTCTGAATAAGATTGAAGCCGCTCAAATAGAAGTAGCCGACCAAGCAGTCAAAACGGCTTGATTTGGCCAAAAGATCGTTGAGACGGGCGGAGAGCTTTCTGTCCGGTTCGTTCGTTAGAAATGTAAGGTCTGAGAGCATTAGGAAATCGCGCGCGAACTCAGCATCAAGCACGATCGAGGTACCCAGTTTGAATGGGTGCCCATCTACATCTTCCAGATTCTATGCGGCCACGCTTTCACCGATCAGAACTTCAGCAGGGATTCCTAGCCCGTCGTGTAGACGACGAATCATTGGTAACGTGAGTGACCGCTTGTGATTGAGCACTTCCGCCACCCGTGCCCTGCTGCCGATGAATGGCTCAAGATCGCGTCGGGAAAGGCCGCGCTGGTCCATGGCAAACAAGATAGCCTCGACGGGATCGGGCGAGTCAATGGGCCAATGCTTTTCTTCCCACGCCTCAACCAGGGTCACAAGCACATCGAGATGATCGCCTTCGGGGGTGTTTGAACGAGCGTCCATGAGTCGGTCGATTTCCTTCAAGGCCTCCTGGTAGTCGCGATTGTTTTTGATTGGTTTAATCTTCATGTTCAAATCTCTTCTACGTTGATTCGGTCGTATTCAGCATGCGTTCCAATAAACCGAACGTACATTACGCGGTACGGATAATTCACTCTAACGACGAGTCGATATTTGTTGCCACCAATATTGAATACAACTCGATTGTTCGCGATGATACTGGCGGTGCCGAACGCAGCCTTAATCTGCGCGGGACTGGCCCAATCCGCATTAGACGCCTCTCGGAACCACGCTTTGAGTGCCTGTTCAGAATCCGCATATTCCGGTTTCTCCCAAAACAAGCGCAATGTCTTGCGGGAAATGATCCTCATTGGCGGTCATGATTATGGCACGATCCCATTTTGGGAGCAACCGTTTCTCTTTAAAGATCAGTTCAAGATTCTCGACGGCTATTGGAGAGTATTGTGCGATTTGTCCCTTCCGCTTTATTCACTCCCGATTTGTTGAACGTTTAAAGCGCGGCTTTTTGGGTGCATTTGGAACACGGAGGGGTCGAAAAACTAATTAGAACCGAAATCAGGGCTTCTGACTTCAATTCCCTCGATATCCGGCAGCCTACCGTTTGCAACGTAACTCGTCACGATCTCTTCCTCTGGCATTTTGACGAACTCACAAACCTGATTCATGGCGGGAAACCATCTTTCTAATAGCAGAGGTTGCAGTCTTTCGGGAAAAATTTCCGCTTTCGCTTCTTCGGTTAGATAAGGCGGCAGGAAACAGAGGACTAGGGCTTGCAAACCCAGAGCGTTTTTAGACAAAAAATAAAACCAATACGGGAAAGCCTCGTCCAGCTTGAAGACGGAGTTACGCACTTCCGGAATCTCAAAGAGCTCGCGTGTGTCATCGTCGTAGCCATGAAACGCGATGTCTATCTTCTCGAAATGTTTCTTTGCCGTTTCGGGATTTGATAGCAGCGTCTTGAGCATACTAAGAATCCGGCTGATGTCTTGCGACTCGACTTCCTCCCGAGCAATTAGGATTACGATTGGATCAAGCATGGCGGTATTTCGCTATTCTTCTGTTCAACTGACTTTGGTCTGTTTACCTTTCCTCGACACGTCGCAATCGCGGTTTTCCCTGGTGGTCTGAGTTTCTTTTAGCTCACTCATCATGGGCAAGTTTTTGCACCGCAGAGATTTTTGCCAGTTCCTCTTTTGAAAAAAGAGCAATTGGACAATCCGCATCGCCAAACCGTACGGGTTCATGGGGTGCAGATTGAGAGATCAACTTTTCAAGCTGATAAAATCCCCACCGTGGTGTCTCCCCCGGCTTTAGCAATTGACGCTCAAATTCTTTCTTAGATTCGTACGCGATAATATCTGCCACTTGCAGTGGAAGGACCTTGCGCATATCGCTAAATATCGGTGGTGGTATCTTCCCCTGAAACCGATCCGACAACACACCATGTATCTTGGACGCTTCGCCTTTGAAGCCTTCCTTATCGTCAAAACTAGTAGCGAGGTTACTAACCTGATCAGACTCTACATATTGAGCCAGGAACCTTAAGCATTGCAGGTAGCATAGAAAATACGCATCTCTAAAAATATGGTGCTCTTGCCCAGTCAGCTCTTGTTGATAACTTTCGAGCCGCACGAAGCCACCAAGAGGAATCAATTGCGCTTCTAAAATGATGTTCCACAACGCGCCGTAAATCTTCCGTCTACGATCTTCGTCTTTTTGCCAATCCTTGAATGCGCCAACTGAAAAAGCGTATTCCTTCATGTGGAAATAAGGTAGCCCTTCCGATGCGAGCGCCTCGCTCCATTTGATTTCGACCTTCCTCCATACTGCTGCACTTGTCAGACAGCCTGCGATTCCTAAGAACATCGTCTTAGGGTCGTCCCCATGGCCAGTCTCATCCAAGAATGCGTTTAGCATTAACATTTTTCTTGTAGTAGTCGGAGAGCCAAGTGGTCTCTCCTGCGATGAACTAAAACACCTTTTTCTGTTTTCTCAATCGAGCTATTGTCAATTGACCATGCAACAGTGACTCTACGGAGCGTCGTTCAGCTAGTTGCCCGCCCTCAAAATAACAATATCTCACGGGAGTGAGCGCTCATTCCATTCCTTCAAAGAACACAAAACCTCTCTCCTGTCACTACGCAATTGCGCGCGCAAGTGCACGCTGAATCAATAGGCCTCGCCTACATCCCGCTTCGCTCCATTCCCGCCGAGAAGCTTTAATTTATTTTCCCCTTCTTCGCTCTCATTCTGCCACGGGAGCCCAACCGCCAAACTCTCCGCAAAGCCTCCAAGTCCTCCACTCAGTTCCGGCAAGTCCCTGTGTCGGGTTGGGCGCCGAGGGTCTTGAGTTCATCAACCCTACATGGTGAGATTCTACCGAACCATGATTAACTTGGCCGATTTTCGATTGAGATTTGAGACGGTCAAGAAGGAGTGCCATGGTTTCTGATCGATCAAAGTCAAAAGGACGCCTGCCGTCTGATAAACGTAAAAGGAAAAGGAAAGTCGTTCGCAAGATCGCGTTGCCGGAGCGCATCGGTTTTGAGATTGAAAAGATTTTTGGGACGGATGAAGTTACACCTTCCTACGGTCCTTTTACGGTCAGCCGTAAGGGTGATCTTGTAGCGCACTTTTCAGTCAACACGCACTTCGGGACTCTCGCTTTTATTTACGACTATCTGGAGCTACCGAAACAGTTCACTAAGCTCGTGAACCGGATGGTACGTACCATCCTAGGCGACCTCCGGAAACAGGAAAAAGCAGCACTTAGGGCTAGGTGCAAGCTTCAGAATCCGAGCTTACAACAAGTTATAGACTCATACAGCGTGGGCGCCTACTTGATGTTTATTCATAGGCTTCCTTCTGCCATGCTCGAAGTCCCATATCGACTACTTACGGAGGTATTGTTCGCGCTGGTGTGTGATTTGGAGAAGACCGGAAGATTTGCATTTGGAGACAAGTACACCGTTCGAAAGATGTGGGACGGTCTCGCACATTTTAACGGGAAAAATCTCAAACGATCGTGGGCTGACTTAAGACCCGGTCCATCGGCCACAACCTCCAAAACCGAAAGAGCGGAGATATTGACCTACTACAACTCCATTCTTCCCGAGTGTCAGGATGCCAAGTCTATTTACAAACATAACAAGAAAGGCTCATGGCGCCGGCAGATTGAGGAACGCCACAAGTGCCTAGATAAAGACGACATTGAAAACATTATCAGGTTGAAACCCAGTGAAGTTGCTCTACTGATCTCTGGCAAGCGCTTCAAAACAATAATCGGCAAAGACTTTCGTGGCGAGGCTGAATTGAGACGGCAGCTTGGAATTGCGCGCAAAGAAGCAGCGACAAACCCAAGGTGAGTATTCGGGGTGCTCCGATGTACTTAACGAGCGAGTATTTGGAGTGAATATTTACTCGCCCGCATTTTTAGTAGCCTCGGGTATCGTCACTCTGTAGTTCTGATGTACTGATTGGACCAGGCCGGTCCTGGATCGCGCAGAGCTGTCACTGACATTCATAGATTGTCTTAGGCAGCAACGAGCGAGAGCGACGCACCCATCCGCATGCAATCAGATCCCGCCGACGTGCGGGGCGAACTGGATCCGGGATGCCTGGGCAGAGCCGCACCTTGCCTACAGTATGAAGCGACAAATCCATCGTTCTAAGTTGTCAATGCCGAAAAAAAGGGCTGAAAGCGCCTTTGTGTGTATTCAGCAGGTTGCAACCCGGATTGGGATGCCGGTGACGAGCCGATCAAGACGCCCGAATCCGTGTGGAACGATCTTGACGCGCACGTGCGAGAGAAAGCGATCCGTATCCTTTCAAACTTCTGCTGTGCCTACATTAGGGCAGAGGTCGCTGATTTTGCTCTTGATGGTCTTGACGATAGCAACTCCGAATCCGGCCTTTTCAGCCAGAGTAAACAGGCACTGTAAGAGCATGAGCACGAACGACCTGTCAAAAATCCAACGAGATCACACTGACCGCCTGGCGTATGTCTACGTTCGCCAATCGAGTCTTCACCAGGTGCAATTCAACACTGCCAGCACGGCGCGCCAGTACAACCTGGTCGAGCGCGCAAAGGAACTCGGATGGCCGGAAGAAAAAATAATCACGGTGGATCAAGATCAAGGACAATCCGGCGCATCGTTGGATGGGCGAGACGGCTTCAAGATCATGCTGAGAGACATTGTGATGGGAAATGTCGGAGCTGTATTCAGTTTGGAAGCCTCTCGGCTAGCGCGAGATTCAAGCGACTGGCACCTACTCGTCAAATTATGCATCACTCGCAATACACTGATCATCGATGAACAGGGCGTGCACAACCCACGAGTATTCAACGACCGTCTTTTACTTAGCATCAAGGGAACGCTTAGCGATGCAGAACTCCACCTGATCACGAGCCGGCTTAACGGTGGTCGCTTACAGCGCGCGAAAGAGGGTAAGCTGCGCCGCCTTCTACCTGCGGGCTATGTTTATGACACGAGCGGCTGCATCGTTTTTGATCCTTCGCCCGAAGTTCAAGAAACGGTTCGATTACTGTTCGATAAATTCGAGGAGCTCGGCTCCTGTTTAGAAACTGTTCGTTATTATCGACGCCATAGTTTACTGGCCCCGAATCGCTATTATGACGGCGGGTTTCATGCTGACACCAAACTTGTCGAACTGACTTATAGCCGAGCGCGCTCGATGCTTCACAACCCGATGTACGCGGGAATCTATGTACACGGTCAAACCCGAACTGACATTCAGGTTATATCGAGCGACACAATGGAAACCACTGGTCGCCGCGTTCTCGTCCCGCCGGAGGATTGGGCGATTGTTATTCGAGAAAATCACGAAGCCTACATTACAGAAGAGCGTTACCGCCGAAATCTCCAGCGGCTTAAAGATAATCGCAACCGCCTAGAAAGCCCCGGCGCAATTAACCGTGGACAGGCACTCGTGCAAGGCCTTGTGCGATGTGGCGTTTGTGGGCGATCAATGCTCGTCAAATATCCCGGAGCAAAAAGGCACCCTGTTTATTATTGTCACGGAGATCAACAGACCGGACAGCGCAGCTGTCAGAAGCTCACAGGTAAAAAAGTAGACGCAACCGTCACAGAGTTAGTCCTCAAAGCGTTCGAACCAGCCCAGCTGGAACTTGCCGAAGCAAATTTCAAGCACTTCGAAGACGAGAGTGCCGCCATTCGAGACCGATGGAGATTCCAACTGCGGGAGGCTGAAAAGGAAGCCGAAAACGCTGGTCGATTGTTCAGGCAAGCCGCGATTCAGAATCGACACGTGGCCAACCAACTACAGGACGAGTGGGAACAGGCGCTACAGCGAGTTGATAAAATTAAAAACACCGAACGCGATCTTCCTTCTCCGCCATCCCCAGAGACTTTGGCTGCTACTGTGAAGCGCCTATCGACGGTCGCCCAAAATCTCGCAGTCCTCTGGCATGCTGTTTCAACTACGGACAAAGACCGAAAGCAATTGACCAGACTCCTTATCAAAGATGTCATTTTGCTTCGAAGGCCCGATCTTATTCACATGACCGTCAGATGGATAAGCGGAGGAAGGCTGGAGCAAGAAATTTCATGTCCGAGTTTCCCGAGGAGCCATGAAAGCGATCCAGAGGTGATCGCCGTAATCAAAGACATGGCTACAACCCATCCCGATCGTGTGAGCGCGGAAAAGCTTAATGCTTTAGGCTATGGTCGCCGGTCGGTCCAAAAGAAGTTTACTCCACAGTCTGTACATAGCCTCAGAAGCTCCCGAAATATTCCACGTTGCCCCGATCATCATGCGCCAGATAGGACCGGCCCACGAGGCGACGATCGCTACAACACCAGAGACGTCGCCAAGGCGCTAGGAGTTTGTCAGGCATCTATCTGTCATTTGTGCAGAGTCGGGAAACTGGATGCTATCCGCTCGGGTCCAACGAGTCCTTGGTGGATCAAAATAGATTCACCTCAATTTGAGCAACTTCGTCAGGCAATGCAAAAGCGTAACTGGATCGCTGACTCCGGTCGTGAATCAAAGAATTCTCGCACTAGTAGGTAAAGAGGGCATCGTGAAACAGCAATATCATGAGCCATCGTACGATGCCTCTCAACCTTACAAATCCGAGAAATACGCAACTATCACCTTTAGCAGCAGTCCTTTTTACGGTCAAAAAGGCCGAATAGTTAAGAAAATCGCTGGACGACATCCGGAGTTGCAGCTTGAGATGCCAGGTAGCAAAAGAGTAACGGTCGATGTTTTGTGGACCGACTATCCAATAACTAAATCAAGTAGAAGCGCTCACCAGATCGACTTGGCCCAAGCTGACGCGATTATCCAGTTCCTGGAGTACCTCCGCAATAAAATGACAGTGCACTGTCGGGGACGTGACGAGTAGCCGCGTTTACAGCAATTACTTTATGTCTTTCGATGCATCGAGAATTCGAAAACGCACCCAATCCCGATACCTTTCGGTGTCGGAACTCGCTGTGCGCTGGTCCATCTCACCGAGCGCAATCTATGGTCGAAAATGTGGAACGGACAAATTAACGCCAATCCGTCTTGGCAGATCCGTTCGCTTTCTTCGCGCGGAAGTAGAAGCGTTTGAAACAGCACTTGAATCCCAATTAAGACGAATGAAGCAGTCCTAGATCATTGAACAGACGAGACGAACCAAAATCACGGTTGAAGGTAATCACATTGTTGACATGGCTAGGTTCAATAGACAGTTCACCAATTCGCCACCTCAGAAAAAGAGCGGCGAATGAGTCCCGGGTGAACATGAAAACAATAAACAACAGCCGAAGGCCCAAAGGGTCAGCTCAGATCCGGAAGGAAAAGCGCGCGGCGGGAGACTTCTGGGGATACGATGTCTGGATTCGCCAGGAAGACGGAACTCGTAAACGCTACCGAGAATTTAGTTTCACAACGAAGGCCGAGGCAAGTCTCGCGCTAGCGGCCCTCAAGACCGCCGGTTGGAAGGCTCGCTATGGACTCAGGTCACCGTCAGCAGCACACGTAACATCAGTCAAGGAAGCTATTGCCAGCTACGTCAAACTCTCGTTGGCAAATCTCCAGGCTAATAGAACTGATGACAGCACGTATTGGCGGGTCATGCCGGGGCATCTTCGAACCCTACAACGCTGGGGTGATTTCGTCGGAATCAACCGTGCCGTCAACTCTATCCAACATGATGACTTCGTTTTCTGGGTTGCAGCCGAAACCGAACGCGGCAAAACCAGTGGGAAAGCTATTAAAAAAGCTACGATTCGCCGTGGACTTAATACTATCCGAGCCGCGTTAAATCACGCCATTCAAACTTCGGCAGACCTGAAAGGATATCGCGTCCCGCGCAACCCGTTGACTAAGAAATGTGAAGATGAGCGTGACCGCGTTCTTTCTGATGAAGAGATTTCCAAAATCTCGACGGCTTTATGCACAAGACGCGATTGGGCAGACGTCCTGTTTTTCTTCCGCCTAAGTTTGATCACGGGTGCGCGCATGGCCGAACTTCGGCGAATGCGCTGGGATGAGTCAAGCGAACGCTTCGGCACCGTCAAATTGTACTCCTCAAAAACGAAGAAGTGGCGCACCATTCGAGCGCCGAGTGCAGCCTCGCTTATCGCGACGCGCAGAGTCACTGATCACGAAGATGCGATCTTAGTGCTTCCCTGCTCTGACCATCGGATTCGAAAGATCCTAAAGAAGGTGTCGGAGAGCGTGGGTATTCGGTACGGTCAAAATGTAATCGACGGTTGGTGTCCTCACGATCTTCGCCATACGTGCCTGACGAATCTTGCTGTAGCCGGTGTTCCCTTAAACGGCATTAAAGAATATGCAGGCCATGCTTCCATTGTAGAAACTCAACGGTATTTGAAATTCATGCCTGAATCGGTTGAATTGGCAGCCAGGCAATCTACTCGGCTGGCACAGCTCACCGGAGTCCAATTCGACTCACAAGTACGAACACGCAGGCAGTCAAAGTAATGACTCTGGTTTAGGCCGTCGAGGTCATCGCGCATTTTTCAGTCCGTGTAGGACCGCTACTTTTCCTACAAAAACAGTTCTAAACAGGGGGTACTCGATTTGTTATGAGCAGGTACGTGCGTTATCGACACGTTCGCCGATCATCGAACGGATGGCTGTTTCTAATCCTGGTGAAGAGATTGACCTATACGAGCGCTCGCCGCGGCGGCACGAGGAGCACCCGAAATACTTCGTTCACAAATTTCTTAGTCGCCGCGCTAACTCTTCTACTGCGGTTGCTGCTGGTGTTGCTTGTGATAACCGTGGGCTTCGAACTCTCAACACCGGCAACTGAGAGGGAACCTTCTCATCGGCGGTGGTTCAGATCCACCCGATAAGCCATGTCTATATTAGAGTATTAAAGGGGCCTCTGCGAAAGCCCGCTGGATCACAATAAGTTTCACCTCCTGCACAATAATCGTTTGTGGCGGACTAGCCTCGAAACCAGGGTTCGCGCGATGGCTTGGCATCGAATCACGGGATTGCTTTATAGTTCGAGGTGCCTAGACAGTTTATCGCGCACGGAGTCGACATTGATGCCATAAAGCGAGCAGCGGGGTTGATTAAGGGTCAAACGCAATTTGAGAGACCAATCAAGGACTGAGAAACATGGAAACTGAACGGGTCATCGACCTAGCCCGCGATCAACTCAATCGTGTCCTCGGATTCTTTCCCCGCGTGGACGCAAAAATCTCTGTTTTGCTCAGCGTCGACATTGCGATGCTAGCGCTCCTCGCTAGCAGAGCCCCAATCAAAGAGTTAACGTGGAATTCCCTGCCCGCATGGGTTGCTATTTTGTCGCTCGCGCTGATCGCCCTTAGCCTCATATTCTTGTATCAAGCGTCTTTTCCGCGACTGCTCGGGGGCCAGCGGTCTCTTTTGTATTTTAGAGGAATAGTTAGGCGAAAGGAGTCCGAATTCATAGACGAGTTCACTCAACTATCGGACGAGGATTACCTAAGAGACATTCTAAGTCAGATCTGGCGCAACTCCGAGATACTTAAACAAAAGTATGATTATCTAAAATACTCGTTCATCGCGCTGATCTGCGCACTTCCACCGTGGCTAATGGCCTTGGCTATGTTCGTATCGTTCAGTTCAAACGCTCGCTATTAAGCACGCGCAATTATGGCCCTTCTTAACGACCTCATCAGCGACGTTTCGTCGGTGCTTTCGAGCAATTGGAACATTCGAGACGGGCACGTCGTGCCGTTTTCTGAGGACGTTCGACTCGCGGGTGGAGCGGTGCGGCTAGAAGCTACGATGCTCTACGCGGATCTTGCCGATTCGACCGAGTTGGCAATGAGATTCGATCGCCGTGTTGCGGCAAAGGTCTTTAAGGCGTTCCTCACTTGTTCTTCAAGAATCATTCGAGCGCGAGGCGGAGAAATCCGATCATTTGACGGCGATCGGGTGATGGGCATTTTTCTTGGCCCTACCAAAAACACTTCAGCTGCCAAATCGGCTTTGAACATTAATTACGTCTTTACCAAAATAATCAAACCAAAGTTGGAAGCAAAGTATCCACAACTGGAGACTGATTATGATCTTGCCCATTGCGTCGGAATAGATACTGGCGAAGTATTGGCTGTGAGAGGCGGCGTTATCAATAACAACGATCTGGTCTGGGTGGGTCGGGCACCGAATGTTGCCGCAAAATTGAGCGGGTTGCGAGAATCTCCGTATCATTCGTTTATCACAGCGGCCGTCTATCGCAAGTTACAAGAGAATTTGAAAATCTCGCCTCAGGGCGACTATATGTGGGAGCAGCGCACCTGGAATGCTGTTGATGGTGTGAATAGAGTCTATCGTTCAAGCTGGTGGTGGAAGCCTTAGCCGTTAAATTCTAACTTTCGTCACCTCACCCCTAGTCCTCCGACTACTTTCCTCAATTGGGTGCAAACAGGTGCTAGCGCCGTGGTTAAGCTGCCTCCTTTGCGCATCACATAGGTTAAAGGTGTGATGCCTAGTAAATCAGTGGGAATCTTTACGTTGGATTTGTCTTCCTTAACTATGAAGGTACGATTGCGTTCCAATTTTCCCATAAACAGGCCAAGTTCAAAGATAGTATTGTCTCGAGGTGCGCTATACGTCTCCCCTCTGCTGATCACGCCGTCGTCGGGACTAATTACAAATACCGCAAAATCCGATTCGTGCACCATCTTAAGTAGGTCATCAAGCGGAATGCCTGAAGGGCCAAAAACGCCGTCAGTCCACACGACAACCTCCACGTCATCGTGTTTCAAACATAACTGAATTTCCTGCGCAACGCTCAGGCTCTCAACGGAACAGCCCAAAAACAAAACTGGCCTAGTGTTGGGATAGTTCAAAAGAGATGATCGCTGTCGCAATCGGTCGGAGACCAACTGCGCTACAACTTTCCACACTTGAGGATAATCTTTCGCTACTTTATGAAAGCTGGACTCACTTACCTTAAGTGCTACTACGTCAGAGCGGGCAGCGATGGTTGCCGAACGCCGTTCCGTAGGATTCAGAAGGGCCATCTCACCAACCGAGTCACGCGCTTTGCGAACCGCGATGTGGCGATTGTTTACCAGCACGTCAGCCTCGCCTACAAGGAGAAAGTAAACGTCATTGTCCTCCGCATCCTGCAAGATAATGGGTTGGCTGGGTTCGAACGAAATCAATTCCCCGGCGTCAGCGAGCCGTTTCGCAAATTCCTCATTGTGTTCGACCAAGACGTTATTCTTCAGCGCCTCTACGAGCCGACGTTGTCCATCGATTCCCTCAAATCTTGCCTTCATAAGAAATTCCTTGGGTCCTTTTAACCCGTTCCGCTGCCGCCGACACTCATTGCGAGTTGCGAACTATGGTCTTCCCCTTCCTCGCTCGGGCGAACCCCTTTATCGGTAAATAGTCGGGACAGTATTGTCGTTGCAACATTGCGTCGAATATCCTCTAGTATTTCTGCATGGCAACGTTTAAATTTTCGGCCACTTTGGCACGGACATCGATCGTTACGGCCGACCTTTAGGTTCGCATTAAGGATTGGAACAAAAGCCCGTAAAGCATCTTCTTTCCCAAACACTTCCGCGATCCATTGTTCGTAGCCGTCAATGCGGTGGCCGTATTGTGGTCCAGGCCAATTCTTTCGGCCAGTTGCGTCATAAATCAGTTGCCGATGAAAAAACAATACAACTTCGTCGAGAAAGGTTAAAAGGGTGTCCGGATCCGAAGGATTCCAGCGGGATTTTGGTGGCAGCCAAAGACAACATGCTCCTTCATCATTGGCGAAATGACGATCCAGACTATGTTCGAACAATCCGGCAACATCGAATGCGCGGGGTTCGCGGTTAGGATAATCAAACGGAAAGTTGACTTGGACGGGAACCTCGGTGGGAATACCACTCTCTGAACGATAGACAAGGTTGCCCTCTAGATAGACATCACCGGATTCTCTATCAATTCTGAAACTAAGACTTGGATATTCCCGCGCTACGAGCTGCTGATCGTAGGCCAGTCGCGTCGCGCCTTCGGCACGTTCAAACCAGGTCTTGGTTCTCGCCGCCTCACGTCGCCCACGAGGAAGATGGCCTGGTCGACCGCGCACCCGTCACCTCCTCACGCGTGATATCAATGCCCGATCCAGTATTTTTTATGAATACCGGTCCCCCAGCTGCGT
The DNA here is from genome assembly GCA_049273695.1 of Pyrinomonadaceae bacterium. Classification (GTDB taxonomy): domain Bacteria; phylum Acidobacteriota; class Blastocatellia; order Pyrinomonadales; family Pyrinomonadaceae; genus UBA11740. The sequence continues at coordinate 24,316 of JBASRE010000022.1, read as the reverse complement.
AAGCTGCCGCTCGAGCCGCTAATTCGACTTTATCCCACGTCAAGCCACTTGCGACGTAACACTGCGATCCGCTGTCATAAGCGAAGTGTTTATTCAATCGTTCCGGCAATGCGTCATAGACTCGCTTCGATATACCAATCATGCCGCCTTTACAATTTTCCTCGTTGGCAGCCGCGCTCTCGACAGGTTCACCCAAGCAAATTCGGTCACGGTGAGCACGCGTTCCCAGCTTGGAAACCAGCGTCGTATCCAAATCTACTCCGACTGCCAAACTTAGATTGGCTGCTTCTGGAAGTTTAAGTTTGAGGGTTTTTTCCATCGACGATTGCAGGCTTACTGCTGCCTCAACGGCGTCGGTGGCGATCTTTTCCTCATTGTCTTTGGGCATGTGAAACAAACCCTGGACTCGATCACCCTGATACTGAACGCGTATTCCTCCGTGGTCAGTTGCCACGACGGTCGCCATCTCCCTTCGTATCGCGTGAAGCACGCGGAGTGCTTCACGCTTCTTTTCATTCGTGGACGCGCCATCAATGTAAGCAGTAAATCCGGAGATATCTCCAAAGATCGACGCGGCCATCACCTTCTTGTTGTTTCGAATGCTAAGCGCGTCAATATCGATCAATGTGTTAGCGGAGCTGTATTCAATGTCCTTCAGTGGAAATAGGCGCTTATCTTCGGCGATGCGCTCCTCGCTGGCTTGGCGATCCCACGCAATATTGCGTTCGCTGAGCAGATCATCGAGCCGAGTCTGTGTGAGTGAGTCTATTTGATAGACGTCTTCTACTACCTCCGTACAAATGTCTTGAAGATCCTTCGGCAACGCATTGTAGAGTTCTGAAGTAATTCTCAAACGTCCTGCGGAGCTTATTATTTTGGCGGCATGATTTGCGCAAGGCCCGAGAAAGAGTAACTCGCGATCGCCATTGCGCCCATTTCGAGTGCCGATTGAATAGCCCACGTCCGCGCCGCCGGCAATCGTAAAATCATCGGTGAACGGAAAAGCCGGATTGAAAACCTTATTCGTAAAATCCTTCAGAACTAGCTGCAGCATGAATGCCAATACAGATAGTCTCATCGTATCTTTAATAGGCCTATAAAACAGGGCATGTAGTTTTGGTCCTTGGAATTGAATGCGCAACCCGTCAAACTTGTCGACGTCTTCAACTATTCGAGACACTTCGCGCTGGTAAAGGTGAACCGCTTGGAGAAACCGTTTGTACTCGGCTTCGTCGTTGGCATAGGCACTTGCCATCCGCGGAAAATTGGCAACATAAGTGTAAACGTGCGCGCCGCTCACCCCGCGACACTTTGTTTCACTGAGTAAGTTGTTTAGATCCGCCTCTCGCACGAGATCCTCTATTTCAATTTCACCCATTCCATCCAAGTGTTTCTGTATGCGATCCAGGCTCTTTTGATAATCCCAACCCATAATGATTTACCTCCTAGCTGCGTAACATTCACTCCTAACAGCGTTCCTGAAGGTGGCTACTCACGCCACCGCTAAATTCAAAAACATTGCAACGGCCTTTAATTATCCGGGTGACTTTGAGGGATCGGATAAATCCGGATAAGTACGTTCTTCTTGGAAGCGGCCGTTTTGCTTTTGAATCTTTACCGAGCCGCCTTGGGGCCCAACGGCTTTCTCGAGTACCCCGCCTTTCGTCGCTTTGGCCTTTGTCGGAAACGACTTGACCACTCGATTCGTCGCGTCCTTTGTGAGATCCCATTTCTCTTTCTTTTCGTTGTAGTCCAACGTGAATTTTGGCAGTTTGGGCATTTCGCTTTTCCTTTCCTTGAATCCGGAAATTCTCAAATCGGTTTTCGGGCCGGCTTTTTGACTATCTGAATTACTTTTCCGTTAATGCTGAACTCGTCAGACTCGTGAATGTAGATTGGTGGAAAATGAAAGGTCGAATCCGCCGCTAACGCAATTTGACGGTTCCTTTTGTCCAGATGGAAGCGTTTGATGTTAGCCATCCCGTCAATGATGGACAGAACGATATCTCCGTCTTTTGGCACGCGGTCTTCGGAGTCAATTATTACGTAGTCTCCATCCTCGATTCTCTTGTCATCAACTGTGGCACGGTTCATTGACGGACCGCTTACCCGCAACGCAAACAACTTCCGATTTGCTCGCCTGCCAACAAAAGTACTTGAAATCTTCAGGTATCCCTCAATGTTTTCTTCGGCGTACAGCAAAGCCGGGCCAGCGTTCGCAGAACCCAGCAGTGGCACCATCAAGAGCTTTGCACTTGTGAGCAACCCGTTAGCAGTGCCACGGCCGATTGTTTCTATACGGCGGGCGGCGGGATCAACACGTATGAGACCCCGTTTCTCTAATTGGTTGAGGTGATGTTTGATTTTTTGCGGCGACGTTTCACCCACCATTTTGCCGATGTCCCTGAGTGAAAGTTCGCCAAGGTTTGTCTCCGCGGCCAGATGTAAGAGTTGTTCCTGGATCCTGTGCACAGCCCATTATAAGCCGCCGGTTGTCAAAGTCAAATAACTCTTGACGCTCTTGACGGCTTTTATACCTCGACTTGAAAACCCAAGGGAAACAAAGACGGGACGACCGAACGGTTTTCACCGAATCATTCAAAGTCGCACTGCGAACTGTTGCCAGCATAGCTCAGTGCCCGTGTCACAACGGAGTCACAAGTACGTGTAAACGGAGTACTCAGTGTAAACAGTGAAAATGTGGAAACTACTCTAAAAGCCCAATGAAATGTGGACTTGTGCGAAAGGTCGAGGTTTTTCGTAAATGATGTTGGTGCCGAAGGGGGGACTCGAACCCCCACGAGTTACCTCACACGCCCCTCAAACGTGCGCGTCTACCAGTTCCGCCACTTCGGCTCGTTTTGAATGGTTATCAATGAGCAGTCGGAATCAATCCACCGTTCTATCTGCTCGGTTGCGGCGACGGCGTGATGACAGTTGAAGACGGTGTCGCGGTCGACGCGGCTGTCGTGGGTGACGCTACCGGCGTAGGCGTTGTCACGGGAGCATCTGTTACCCCGGACTGCAAAACTGAACTCCCGCCCGTGAGCCATGGCAGCGAAAGCATTAATGCAATCAGCATGAAGGCCGCCGCCGCGCCGATCGTAATCTTGGCCAGCAACGTCTGCGTGCCGCGCGGTCCGAACGCCGTGCTCGAAACTGAGCTGGTGAACAGCGCGCCGGCATCGGCTTTACCCGGTTGCAGCAATATGACGAGGATTAGAACGACGCACGCCAGAATGAATAATCCGTATAAAAGGTAAGCAATCATCTTGTTAATAGTCAGTTGTCAGTTGTCAGTTGTAATAATCACGTGCGTCGGTTGTCAGATACGACTGACGACGGACAACTGACCACTGACTATCTGTTGTAATTCACGATTTCCGCAAAACTCTCAGCCTTCAAACTCGCGCCGCCAACCAGTGCGCCGTCGATGTCCGGCTGTTTCATCAAACCCGCGATGTTGTCCGGCTTGACTGATCCGCCGTACAAAATCCGCAGTTTTTCCGCCGCGGCCGGCGAGTGTCTTTCCGTAAAAACGCGCCGGATAAACGCGTGCATTTCCTGCGCTTGCTCCGGCGTCGCGGTGCGTCCAGTACCAATGGCCCAGACAGGTTCGTAAGCAACGATGATACGGTCGAGGTCTGAGGCTGTCAACCCGCTCAAACTGCCGGTTAGCTGCTCTTTCACCACATCGAGCGCCTTACCCGCATCGCGTTGATCGAGCGTTTCACCGACACACACGATCGCGGTCAGGCCTGCGGCGAGTCCGGCCTGCGCTTTCTTGCTGACAATTTGATCCGTTTCGAGGAAGTATTGCCGACGTTCCGAATGGCCCACGATGACGTGTGAGCATCCGGCGTCGTGCACCATGAAGGCTGCGACTTCACCCGTAAAGGCGCCTTCGTTGTGTTCAGTCGAACAGTTCTGCGCCGAGACGTGGATGTTCGAGCCCTCCAGACGATCAGCGACTGACTTCAAAGCCGTGAACACAGGCGCGATAACCACTTCACAGTGATTCGCGTTAGCGACGAGAGGCTTCAATGCTACAGCCGTGGCGACGGAGTCCGCGACCGTCTTGTACATCTTCCAGTTTCCAGCAATGACAGGTTTACGCATCGTCCTCCACGCTTATAGTTATAGATGTTGAGCGTCCGAATATAGCAAACGTGACCGCAGATGCGTAACGCGTACTCGATTCGTCAACTAATGCGGCTGATTGGTTTCGAGGCGTTAGTCGGATACGACCCCGGCATTCTGCGAAAGACCGATAAGATCCACCAGGCGTTCAAATCGCGGGTCGGAGCGCAAGCTGTCGAAAACTGGTTCGACGCCCATCCACACGAGCCACAGGTCGCGCTGCTCGAACGCGTCTTCGAGAGCGATAAGGGTTTTTTCCTTGTCGCCGAGGAAGTGATGAATCAGCGCGACGTGATACGGAATGACATAACGCTCGGGAGGTAGTGCTTCGAGTTTCGTGAGCACCTCTTCCGCTTCACGGCGCATCCCTGCGGCGGCGTAAGCTTGTCCGCGCCCGGTCATCATCAAACTTCCGTTGGAGAGTTCCTCCGCGCGTTTCGCCGCGCCTAAAGCTTCGTCATGCCGTCCGGTGGCCCGCGCGACCCAGCCCAGGCCGAAATGGGCCATGGGATTGAGGGGCTGCGCCGTAACCATCCCTCGATATTGTTCCAATGATTCGTCAAGACGGCGGGCGAAGTACAAGCCCCAACCAAGACTGAATTGATAGATAGACGTGACGGGATCAAGTTCAATGCTCCGCCGGGCGTGTTGAATACTTTTTTCAAAGTGGCCTTGCTGAGAGAGTTGACTCCCATATCGAAGATGCGCCAGCGCGCTGTTTGGTTGAGTTCGAGCGCGCGCCGGAAATGGCGCTCACCCTCTGCCCAGTTGAATCTTCCTGAGAGCGCAAACCCAAGGGCGGCGTGGACTTCGGACAGCTTTGGATCCAGCTCGACGGCTTTTCGCGCTGCTGCTTCCGACGCCGCGAGACATTGATTCGACGGCATCACCCCATAAACGGCGAGGTAATAGTAGTAATAACCATCATGGATGGCCACGTTCAAAGCGAGCCCGAGTGCCAATCCGCTGGCCGTCGCCTGCGGATTTGACGATCCGGATTTTGCCCCGTCAACGATATCGTTCTCTCGGCGGTGTTCGACGCCGCCACTGGTTTGCTTTTCGGGCTCGGTCAATGACCGAAGCAACAGATGGCAAGGGCGGCGGCTTCCCGACGGCCTTCCCACGCCGTAACCGCCTTAGAGCAATGATGTACTGAATACACGCAACGGCTTCTGGGTTGGGCAAGCCGAACAGACTGATTCAAGTTTAGGATTGCGAGTTTATCGAAACTGCTGCTAAAGGAGATGGAAATGAACACATCTAAAACTTACAAAGATTCCTCGGAAGTGTCAGCGCTTATCGAGTTGAGCCGTAGGTCTTTCGATGCGGAGGAAACTGGAAACAAGGAAGTCCTCGACGCATTATTGACGGCAGACTTTAAGATCGTCCGGTCGAACCTCAGTATGAGTGACAAGCAAGCCATGCTGGTTGATGTGCCTGCCAATGCCGGAAAAGGACGTGTTGTCGATGAGGTATCTGCAAAAATTTACGAAGAAAACGCCGTCGTAACCAGTCACGTTACCACCAGAAATCAAGACCCTGTCGGTCAGTTCTGGAACACCCAAGTATTCGTCAAACAGGGTACGCAATGGCGATGTCGCATCTGGCAGGTAGTCCGCCTGGTTTAGCTGAGAGTCGTCGAACTTAATTGATGCCAGGCCTAGCTGCTTTCGTTCAACGCAACAACTCCGGGCAATTCTTCACCGGCCAAAAACTCCAGCGTGGCGCCGCCGCCGGTTGAAATGTGTGTGATGCGATCGGCGACGCCGGCTTTCGTGACGGCAGCCACGGAATCACCACCACCGACGATTACGATCGCACCGCGATCCGCAGCTTCCGCGACCGCGCGAGCGATTCCGATTGTGCCCTGGTCGAATGGCGGCTCTTCGAACACACCCATCGGGCCATTCCAAATGATCGTCTTCGCATCTTTCAAAGCGTTCGAAAAGTGCATCACCGTCTCAACCCCGATGTCCATGCCCGCGTGACCCGCGTTCGTGAATTCTATCGGAATCGTCTTCGCCACAATCTCGCTTCCCTTCACCGGTTCGTAACTATCGACCACTTGATGATCTGTGGGCAAAAGCAACTGCACGCCCGACTGTTCGCAACGCTTTTTAATCTCGCTCGCCGTCCCCATCTGATCATTTTCCACGAGCGACTTGCCAACGGTGAAGCCTTCAGCTTTAAAAAACGTGTAGGCCATCGCGCCGCCAATCAGCAGCCGATCGACTTTGCGGTCGATCAGCGCGTTGATTACAGGAATCTTGTCCGAGACTTTGGCCCCGCCGAGGATTGCTGCGAATGGGTGCTCAGGATTCTCAATTACGCGGCCGAGGTATTCGAGTTCCTTTTCCATCAACAGACCAGCGGCCGCTTTCTCGACGAACCTGGTGATGCCGGCAGTTGAAGCGTGCGCACGATGCGCCGCGCCAAATGCATCATTGATGTAGAGATCGCAAAGTGAAGCTAGTTCCCTCGCGAATGCTTCATCGTTTTTTTCTTCCTCAGGATGAAAACGGAGATTCTCCAGCAGCAGGACGCCGCTTTCCGGCATCGCCGCAACAGCAGACTTTGCAGCTTCGCCCACGCAATCCTCTGCGAAAGCGACTGGGATTGGAGTGGCGGCGCCAATCGGACTGCCGGTAACGACTTCGGCGGATGGCGTTCCCAGCAGCTCCTGAAGTCTTTCGTGCACAGGCCGCAGGCTGTATTTATCGACGCGTTGACCTTTCGGCCGGCCGAGGTGCGACGCGAGAATCACCCGCGCCCCGTGTTCGATTGCGTAGTTTATGGTCGGCAGCGCCGCGCGAATCCGCGTGTCGTCGTCAACCTTGCCGTCTTTGATGGGAACGTTGAAATCGACTCGAATGAAGACGCGTTTGCCGGAAAGATCGAGGTCCTTTATGGAGAGTTTCTTCATTGTCAGTCGTCTTCTTTGTTCTTTGTACTTAGTGCTTTGTACTTTGATGTGTTTCCCAGATTACCTTTTCGATTGAAGTTGGCTGCTGCGCGAAGGTCAAAGCACGAAGCACAAAGTACAAAGTACGGCATTGAACCACTAACTACTGACAACTGACGACTGACAGTTCTACAAACCTTTTCCAGCAATGTACTTGATCAGATCGCGCACGCGGCAGGAGTAACCCCACTCGTTGTCGTACCAGGAAAGGACTTTGATCATGTTGCCGCCGATCACTTTCGTGTACTCGGCATCAACGATCGAGGAGTTCGAATTCTGTTTGAAGTCTGAAGACACGAGCGGCTCTTCAGAGAAGCTCAGGATCCCGGCCAGCTCTTCGTTCGCGGCATCCTTGAGAGCTTTGTTCACCTCGTCCGTCGTCGTCTCTTTCTCGACGGAGATGACTACGTCCACCAGCGAAACGTTAGGCGTCGGCACGCGCACGCTGATCCCGTCAAACTTCCCTTTCAGTTCCGGCAACACGAGCGCAACGGCTTTCGCCGCGCCAGTCGAAGTCGGAATCATGTTCAGTGCCGCGGCCCGCGCGCGTCTCAGATCGCTGTGCGGCAAGTCGAGCAGTTGCTGATCGTTTGTGTACGAGTGAATGGTGGTCATCTGCGCGTTGCGGATGCCGAACTTTTCGTGGATGACCTTCGCGACGGGCGCCAGGCAGTTCGTCGTGCACGACGCGTTGGAAATAATGTGATGAGCGGACGCGTCGTATTTGTCCTCGTTCACGCCGAGCACGATCGTGATGTCTTCATTTTTCGCGGGCGCCGAGATGATGACTTTCTTGACGCTGCCGCGCAGATGCTTCCTGGCGTCTTCGGCTTTGGTGAAACGTCCGGTTGATTCAATGACGATCTCAGCGCCGACTGATTCCCACGGAATCAACGAAGGATCTCGCTCGGAAAAAACCTGAAACTCTTCGCTTTCGACAGTAATTCCTTTTGCCGAAGCTTTGATGTCGTGATCGAGATTGCCGAGCACCGAATCGTATTTCAGCAGGTGCGCCAACGTCTTTGTGTCGGTGATGTCGTTGACGGCGACGAAATCGATGTCTTTGTCGCCCAGAGCCGTGCGAAAGATGTTGCGGCCGATGCGTCCAAACCCGTTGATGCCAACTTTAACTGCCATTCCCTGCCCTCCGGACTTTGCGGATTTGCACACTTCAGCCGCCGTTTGCTGCCTAACGATGAACTGAAGAGGCTGAACTTAGAAAGAAATTGGAAGATAATGCGCGCGCCATTGAGTGTCAAGCGCGTGTTCGTTTGCTGATGCGACGAGCCTTCGCTCGCTTTGTGCATCGGTACACTAAAGAGCCGAACAGATCTGGGGATTTGAGTGCAAGACGGAAACAACCAAGCTGGCACACGTCAGGACTACAGCGATTTTCAATGGATTCCCCTAGCTATCGCGGGTGGGTCAATGAGTTGTTACCGCAGTGCTTTAAGCCGCGATTGCCCTCTACACGAAAGAAATGACAAGGGAGAGTTGAAGCGTCACTTGGTAGCCTGGAAATGCATACAGTCCACTCGACTGCCGCCGAATCTTCCTCCCCACTTCCAACCTTCAGCTTCGAAAATCTTAACCACCGCCATCGGCATCATCCCTTTGCTTTCGTCATGCTTCTTACCTTGTGGGTTTTTCTCAGAATCAATGTCGATGCCGACTGCCCATGAGTGCGTGCTTAAACGGTTGGAGTTACCGATCTTTCTGAAGTTAAAGGTTCCAGCAAACAGGTGCATCCGAGCTTTCTTAACCTCGGCCACTGAACCGTAATGCGCCAAAATCGCTTCGAAGATGCGCGTCAAGCTATCGGCCACCTTCTTGTGGCACGTAACCTTGGTCACCTTTGTTCCGGGGGGAAAGGCCAGGGTCAGCGTGTAAGCAGGGGTAATCCGTGTAAGATTTGCTGCTTCCCACGCGGCAGTAGGAAGTCCGTTGGGGCCAAGTTTATGCTTCGAATAAAAAGCGTCGAGCTCTGCTTGAGTGTCTTTCGGGAAAGGCATGTTTTCGATCTCCTTTTAAGTAAGAGTTGATGAGTTCAACGGAGTTGAGGCATTCGCTATTCGGAATAACGCTTAAGGCGCGCACGTTAATCCCTCCTCGAAGTCATGTCAAGAATCTCTTCGCCTCATTAGAGCAAAGCCCTTGGTTGCTCGCGCCCAGGCAACCATCATCTCATTTGATTCCGACCCTATGCAGATTAGTTCGACGCGCTCAAGGTCACGACTTGACCGACACGAAGCTCGCCCGCTCTGACCACCGTGCCGTAACCGCCGGCGTAATTCTTGTTCAGACGAGCAACAGTCCTCATCACTTGAACATCTTTCTCGGCCGTGTCCGGATCAAGATTAACCATCCGGCATCGCTCATCCTTCATATAAATCTTGACGGCGGGACAGTTGTCACCTTCACCAAACATCAAGGTCTGGCCCACCCACCGGTCTTCCGCAAACGGCTCAATGTCATCACTTTCGATCACCACGTTTGGACGAAATCTGCGAAGGTCGACATCGCGGCCTGATTCGCGCTCGATGCATTGCACTGTGCTGCGCGTAATTACGGAAATCGAGGCTTCGTCGAAAACGCCGGCCTTCAGATTCATCAATTCGACATCACTGCCAAAGCGCTTTGAAATGTCCTCGCGTAATTCGTGGCTAAAAAGTTCGTACTCTTTCCCGTCCGGCGTACGAACGCGCGTTGGAAGTAGCTCAACACTGCCGCCATCTAGCGTGAAGGGTTTAAAGAGAATCAACTCCGGTAGTTTGCTCGCCGTCAGCCATGGGAAATTACTCTTGTCAGTGAGTCTCCGGAAAGCAAACCTGCGATCACCTTCAATGCCATGCCAACCCAGCGTGGCAACATCGAGTAATTGACCGGCCATCGACTTAACCGGGTAGCGATAGATGGCAGTAATTCGTCCAATGTTCATATGTGACTTCGGAGCAACTGTATTCTGTGACAATGGTAACCGAGTTCAGTTCCTGACCAATCCGCTTACGCTGATGGTACTGACTTCATCTCGCAAGGCGCGCGTAGTGTGTCACTCAAAATCTGATACCAACGCCTGCGCTGAATTGTAGATTGTGCCTTCTTTCAGCGGGTCGCTCGAATACCAGCGGCGGAACACAAATAGTGGCACAGACCTGGCCCACTGGATCCCGATAGACACCATAACGAATGATCGTATCTCCTATATCAAGTCGTGTCACAATCCGTCGCGATGGATAGAACTCCACTACGCCGCCCACATCCATCGAGGGATACGTCGCTTTCCCCGTACGAAACTCAGGATTCTCAAACTGCAACGGTCCAAGACTTAAATGAACAATGATGATTGGTGTGATGCCAACAAGGTGGCTTGCTTTAGTGAATCCGACGAACCCGGGTCGCCCTTTAATAAATAGGCCGACCTTCTTGAAACGCTTGCCGGCCTTGACGCCGAACTGACCCTGATAGATATGCCCGCTGGGAGCGCCGAAGCGCCCTTCAGACGCAAAATTTCGTTCTGGAAAGAAGTTAGCTTCAGCCTCAAGAGCAATATTATTCGTCACATTGTAAGTAAATCTAGCGCCGAACCCAGGGTCAATTAATTGGCCAGAAGGAAAAAACTCGTCGAATTGTGTAGAAGGCTTGTTGCCGGAGAGCAAGGAAAACTGACCGCCAATCTCGTAGCGCGGAGCATCCTTTTGAGCGAGCACTTCACTCCCAAGAAAGAGCATTGAAGCGAACGCCGCGATAACAGTAGACAGGAAAGGTTGTTTCATTCGTTTTTATACTTACCGAATTAGCGTTGATGCAAGCTCTTGTTATGCGCGCAGGCGGTTACACTTCGGTCTCGCCCGCGATCGCTCCGAGATCCGGATACTCAAATTGGTATCAGTCGGAACCACAGGCCAGCCCCAACGGCCACGAACACGACGGCCAACAACGCAAACAGAAACGTCGGACCCCAAAGCGACGCAAAGCTGTCGAGTTCGGCGACCTCCGGCTGATCACGCTGGTAACGAACCTCGACGACCTCCCCGGTCTTCCATCCGGCGCCCCCGCGGGCCATGCCAGACTCGAATGTAATGTCACGGCCGGAGGCCGTTCGAAAGCGCACTCGTGGATAGCGAAAGCTCTGGCTCTCCATGCCGTCGCGTTCCTCTCTCAGCGCGACTACAACGCCCGGCGCCACAGCCGAACTCCGAATGAACGCCAGCCGACGGATGTAGTGCCGGCCCGCGACGATAGATAGACCGGCGCCTATTAGAAAGAAGGTGCCACCGAGGATCGTGATGAGTCCCATAGGTTTCTCCGCCCCTTTCCGCGTGGTCTCCAGCCTCTAATAATATGTTGTACTGCGCCGCCAGGTAGATCTTGCTTTCCTACTTTGCAACAGAAAGTAAACCTCCATAAATGATATGCCAAAGAAGATAGAACGAAAGACGCATCGTCAACGCAGCCAGGAAACCATACTTCCGGTAAAGATAAGCGGCAACTATGTTACCGGCAAAGAGCGGAGCAGCGACAAGTACGCCTAACGCCGCGAGCATGCCGCGAGTGTGAAACGCGTTCGTCAGGTGAGGTAGTGGTTCGTAAAGCGCGGCAATGACAGCCGCCAGCCAGAAAACCTGCGCTTGCCATTTGCCTCGAAGGATTAAATTGGAGATCAGCCAAACTAAGAACGTAACCGCAAATAATCGCAGCAGGATTTCAAGCAGGGTAGCTCCGTAAGCATAGAACGGGATGGACGATGGAAGACTGAGATGAACAGGCGCGGGATTACGCAGGTCAAAGAGAATGGTTACGACCCCATAAACCAATCCGACAACCGCCGGGATGAGGAATCTTTGCCGATGAGAAACCGAACCGTCCCAAAAATCCGGAAAGCCCGCTTTGCGGGTAAGTAATAAGCCGAGGAAACCTAAAACTGAAACGGTGGTGATGGTCAGCCACGAGAATGCGCCTTCCTGGTCTGCCAACGGGAACTTGGCTGGAAAAGCAAGAAACAGGATCTTGACAGCAACGAGGAATAAGACGAGCGCAAGATAGGTTTTAGTTGAACGTGACAAAGCTCTCATGAAAGCCCATACAAAAGCTTAGAGGACAAGTTTTGAGGCATTCGCTTTAGCCTTTTGCAGCGCTCAAAGATAACGCCCACCGTCAGAGTTGAGCGCGCGGCGTTACAGTTAGACCATTTTCCTAATGACCCATGTCGTCATACATCTGAGATTCTCTACATTTGTCGTTTTTAGCGGTTCTACTCTCCTGGCTTTTAATCGTTCACCTGCTGCTGCGAGCATCTCTTCATCTACCACGAAGCGCTCGGTTCCATCTGGTAACAAGTAGCGTCCGGTTCCTGTCGGCTTGATCAACTCCTCGATCCCTATCGAGCTGGCCAGCCGCGCGAACAACATCCCTCCCGCCTTGAGTACCCGCCACATCTCATCAAGCATTCCGTTAAAGTGCTGCTCATCATTTGCAAAATGTAGCACTGCACTGCTTATAACAAGATCGAATCTCTCGCTGGGAAATGGCATCTCGGCGACCTCGGCTTTAAAGAAATTCTCTGACGGAAGATTTGGAGCCAGCTTGGAAGCAAGCAATCGAACCTGTTGAATCGACTGCGGGTTTGAATCAACAGCCCATACATCGAAGTTATGGCGGAGGAAATAAATGAGATTACGGCCATCGCCACACCCAGCGTCCAATAGAGACATGGGTGGTTTTATGCTGCCCTTAAGAAGCTGGTCGAAAAGGTAAATATCGATGTTGCCAAACTGTTCGTGGAGATCCATCTCTCACCTCGATATTCAGATCATTCTCTCAGCGGTCCAGGGGTCTTGAATATTAGTACCGTTAGTGTTGTGCGGGGATCACAATCCGCACCAGGCGAAGTTAATAGCTCACCACATCACCTCCTCTCAATCTGCTAAACCAGTGGCCGACTACCTGGCATCCGGAGAACAGGAAGGCGATTGTCCGTCTCTGGTTTTCAGATCCCGGTTCGCCTTGTTCGCTAAGAGTATCTGGACAAGTTCGCTCATCTCGCGCTTGCACGCTCTAAACAAAGCCGTCTCGCCCAGGTTGTTTTGTGCATTTACATCGGCCTTTGCATCAAGCAGAGCTTTTACAGTTTCTTCGAGTGTGTAGGTACTGCCAGAACTCGAGCCGGCCGCGAGTAATAACAACGGGGTGTTCCCGTCGCCATCCCTCGCATTCACATCCATGTTTTTTGCCAGCAGCATTTGGATCGCGCCGGCACTCCATCTCTCGGCTGCCAGATGAAGCGCGGTCTGCCCTTTCTTATTCTTCAAGGTGACATCGGCCTGGTTCGCGATGAGCAGCTGAACACTCTCGTCATCGTGGCGATAGCCCCTTCGCGCCGCTTCCATCAGCGGCGTAAAGCCGTCATCGTCGCGGGCATTCACGTCAAGCTTGTATGGCAGAACAAATTTTAGCGGTTCTGCTGTCGGATAGTCGGCAGCAGCGTGAAGCAGGTTGCCGTTAGATGACCTGAGATTTATCTCCGCCTTATTTGCAATCAGCACTTTCGCGCACTCAAGACAATTTGCCGAAATGGCGTGGTAGAGCGGAGTGACCTTTCTTCCGTCGAGCGCATTGATGTCACTTTTGCGCACGAGTAATAGCTTTATGATTTCCGCATCACCGCGCGCGCGAGATGCAGTAAGGTCTCGCCCTTTTCATTTCGTTGTCTCACGAGCGCAGGATTGCGATTCAAAAGTCTGGTCAGCTTCCCAATATCAGAGCGTCCATAGTCGTTTGGGTTGTAGGTTGCTTCAGCCGCCGCCTTGAAATCATTTCTGACGCGCACCCGCGACGGCTGTGCGAATGCGATTGATGACAAATCCAATGAGAGCAGCGCAGACAGACAGAGAGTGAGATTTAATCGAAATTGACTATTGGTATCCATCACTGCGCTTCTCGTGGCTGATGAGACAAGATCGGGACGCTCGTTTTATTTCTTATAGATGGCCACGCCCCAAAAGTTAATATCGGGTGGCAGACTATTCCAGTGGTCGAACGCGTGCGACTCGTCTGATTTATAACGCAACTTGTAGTTCCCTGCCGGCAGAGTAATCACGACATCCACTTTCCGATTCTTACCCGCACCGCCCGCGTGTGTGGTCTTCGGCTCCTGCATCTCCCACACGGGAAGTCCCTTGTCTGTGTTTTCGATCCATCCGTAGTCAAACATCTGACCACCCTGGCCTTCGCCGATAGCGAAAATCCGCACTTCCTGGCTGCTCGGCAGACTAAACGCCACGGTCTTATCTTCGTTGTCGAGCACCTGGACGATCTGCGCTACGACCGGCAGCTTCGCGATGTCTTCGGGCATCGGTTTGGAAAACAATTCACCATACATGCGCATCAACTGCGCTGCCTCGGTGGCGCGTCCCACGCTTTGATGAATCCGAAACTTTGTCACCAAGTCCTTGCTGTAGAGGTCAGCGTATGGTTTTCCCGCGACCAGTTTGAGTTGGTTTTTCAATTCTGAAACCGTTGCGTTCCAACTGATTTCGGGCACGGTCTCGCCGAACTTCTCCGGAAAGATGAAAGTCTTCAAGAAGGCCATGCTGACGACGGAGCTGAGGGCATCACCCGAACCAAGATCTGTCGGTCGACTGAGATTGTCCGAGTTAGCCATGATGATAAACGTCAGGTTTCGCTCGGGAACCTTCATGATGAACGAAGAATTCCCGGTCCAGTATCCATAATGCCAAAGCAGCTTCGTCCCTTTGTAATTTTGAGTGAACCAGCCTAGTCCGTAAGGAAGACCCTCGCCCTTGGTGGACGTCGCGGGCGTGAAAGCTAGTTGCTGGGTCTCTTTCGTAAGAAACTTATTCTGATCAATAGCGATGTCATACTTCGCCATATCAAGAACTGTGGACATTAACCCGGCCGAAGTGCTGAAGCCCTGCGGGTAACTGATCTTCGTCGGCTTGAATTCGCGGTCGAGCGCATACGGCTGCGCCAGTGTCTTCACAATCGTATCGAATCTTTGCTGGTGCTTTTCCGTAATCATCCCTCTGTTCATTGGCGACTGGTGAGAATGAATCAGCTTCCATGTCCCATCCTGTTTGTTCCAGACATATGAGCTTCTCCAGGGGCCTTCAGTGCGTGGACTCCCATTTGGGGGCGTAACAACTCCGCGCATAAAGAACGTCGCGATCGCGCCGTCGCCGTAAACGGCAGTCTCAAGGTTGTTAATCTCAAAATTGACTTTGAAACCCGCTTGAAACGCTCTTCGCAGCTCTGCCGAATCAATAAAAGAAGTTAAGAACCCACCTTCGCCTTGAAAGCGGTTGTGCTGAGGCGCGAGACGCCGCTCGATTTGATCCACGTTGCCTGCATTGAAGCCTGCGATGATATCCATCACGGCCGTCTTCACTTCAGCCTCTGCTGCTGCGGCGCCCGCGTTCGGCGATTTCGTACCGACGATTCTGGGCACATTCGGCGCCGTCTCATTCATGCCGAGCGGATCGAGAATGTTGGCTATTAGAAGTTCGCCAAACGATTTGCCGGTGGCTCCCTGCACCACCTTGTCCAATTCTGCGAAGCGGTTTCCGTTGTAACGATATTGCTCGCCGGGATTTCCCTCAGAAGTGTGCGACAACAAGTGCCGCACTCTAATGACTCCATCGCTCTCAAGGTTGATGCCGTACTTTGAAACAGGATCGTCGAGTTTAATTTTTCCTTCCTGCACAAGCTGCATCAAAATTGTGGAGGCGAACGTCTTGGTCAGCGAAGCGAGATGGTACGGAGTATGTTCGGTCGCGGGAATTTTGTTCTCCAAGTCGGCGTAGCCGAAACCCTTAGCCCAAAGAACCTTTTGATCTTTAACGATGGCGGCGGAGTAAGCCGGTATTTTCAGTTCCTGACGCAGATTCTCGAGAAGTATTTCCAGTCGCGCGATCCGTTCGGCGTCAGATGACTGGCTTGCCGTACGGTTCGCGGCGTGCGCGCCCGTCGCCGGAGCAAGAATGGCCTGTCCGGCAAGGGCCACAGTTAGGATCAGGGTAACTAGCCCTCGTGCTTTCATGACGATCTCCTCCATCCTGATTCTCTACGGATCCAGCGGGTCGTTCGCATCAAAAAACAGTGAAGCAACCGATGGTTTGAACTCCGCTGCGATCGGAGACACTCGGGTAATAAACTCCATGGGAAAATATCCCAATTCAGTCGAACAACGAATACGAAAACTTTCTTTCGTCGTGATCGCGATGTGGTCTTCGCTTGAAGTGACCAGGGCCTTTAGCTCATTCGGTATTCCGTATCGAAACGCGAGACGCGCCGCATTTCGAAAATTCGTAGTTGTATGACGTGCGTACGGGTCGATCAAAATACTCTTCTCAGGTATTTTGAATTTTTCCATCAGATACTTCTTCATCTCGATCGCTTCGTTATAAGGCGTTTGCATCGGGTGTACGTGGCCGCCCGACACGATGATTAACGGCGCTTTGTGCTCATGGAACAGCTGGGCGCCTTGATCGGCCCTTTTCGCAGCTATCTTACTTAGATTGAGCCCGGCCGGCGGGCCAGAGCCCAGCACTAAAATGAATGAATACGGATAACCGCTCCACCTGATGTTTTTCAAATCCTGAACGGCGACTTTGTTTTCTCCGTCTTCAAGTGGTTCGTAACGCCCTGCTTCATCACGCCGATTAGCTTCCAACAGTTTCAGCGCAAAATTCAGAGTGGGTTCAAAGAACAGCGGATCTCTGGCGAGCTTTATCTCAGCAAGCTTCGTCTTAAGGAGTCCGCGGTATTCATCGCTCGAAACATCAAAGCTAACTCTGTCGATATCTTTATAAAACGGGTTCTTGCCGAGACCGTAGACACTCAGCAAACGGTTCATTCCGTTCGCCGCATCTTTCCACGCCGCAATGAGCATCTCTGAATCAGGTTGTTGGCTGTATTTGATAAACGCGCCCGAGGGACGCATATCGTTCCTAACGAGTTTTCTGAACTCAGGATGCCTGCTCAAGTTCCTGAGTTGGGTTGCCACCCTCTCGATAGCGGGACCACTAAAACGAAACTGCCGATCAAAGCAACCCACATCGTCGCAATTTGCGGCCACTCTTAAAGCCCGAACCCTCTGGTTGGATAGCCCCTTCAGGACTGAGTTTCGTCTTAAGAGTTTTCCAATCTCTGGATGTCTCTGAAACAGACTGAACAGATAAAAGTTCTTGTCCTGAACCGGGTTACGAAATTCCAGTTTGTAATTGCTGTCAAAGCCTGAAGACGTGGGTCTCGGGGTCTGAGCTGATAGAACGAACGGAGGGTAAGTGGCGGCAGGGCCTGACGAGATGCGCTGCGCGTTCTGAACAACTGAAGTATTCGTTAAAAGAACAAGAGAAAGAAGTAGCCGTCGAAGCATTATGATTTATCCAACCCTCTGTTCGCTCGGTAGGTCAATTCACCAGCTTACTTACATCCGGTACACCAGGACCCGGTCCGGCAATTTGCTACATCGGATAGTGAAATTTCCGTAACCGCGGTCGAGTGCATATCGTTGTTAGATCGCGCGCCGCCGCTTTAAAGTTATGATTTTTCACGTTGCACTTTATCCAACTCACAAAATGCTCAAGCGTGTTCTCTGCTCGCTCGCTTTCCTGTTGCTGACGAACGCAAGTATATCCTTTGCTCAGCAGCCTCCACAGCCTCCTTCGAACCAGGCTGAGTTGAACGAAATCATTCGCCGCGCGCAGCTCAGCATAAGCGAATACAAAGCCAAGTTTAAAGACCTCACCGCTGAGGAAGAGCACACGATCGAAGAGTTTGACGCCCAGGGCAAAGTCGAGAAGCAAAGGAGGATTGCTTCGGACCTGTTCATTTATCAATCACAACTGGATCCGAATGAAATGTTTGAATACCGCGACGTGAAGTCTGTTGACGGCGTCGCTGTCAAAAAACGGGAAGCGAGGTTGGTCAGTCTTCTTACTAAGGCAACGAAAGCGGTTTCAGTTAAGAAAGAATTCGATCGGATTTTGCGCGAGAGCCAACGTTATGACCTTGGGAATAATTTTTACGGCCTGACCCTCAATCAGGGCATAACGCTGGACGAGAAAGGACGCGACGCTTTTCAGTTCAAGCTCGCTGGTCGAGAGCCGGTTAACGGCCATGATTCGATCGTGGTTGAGTACCTGCAAGTTTCGCAAACTCCTGCCCACAACTTTGATCTCAAGCATCTACCCGGCCCGTTAAAGGGCGCCGCGGCTTTTTACCGTGGTCGGTTATGGTTGGACGCTGAGACGACGCAAATCAGGCGGGAAGTGCGGGAAGTGACGCTAAAGCTTCCTTCGTTAGACCATCCGCTCATGTTTTATAAGTTCGAACTGGATTATGCGGATAGTCGCTTCGGATTCTTAACTCCACGGCGAATCGTGATTACGTCCTATAGCCGAGGACGTCTCGACGCTGACAAGAAGCCTGTAACGCTTGTGGGAGCAAAGACAACGTTCGAATACGGCGCGTTCATTCGTTTTGCTGTTGACTCGCCTGATGCCACTGTCGAGCCGCCGAAAAAGCCTTGAAGCAGAATGATCAAGCTACTTTGGAAACCTAACGTTGTCCCAACACCTCAATCTGAAAGTATATTCCAAACCTCCGGCGTCAATCCGCTTGCTTACAGTTAGATACCAACGTTTTTTGAAGGACGTAGCTGCTTCAGAACTGTCAACCAGGCCAAAGATCGGTTTGGCTTCGCTGGCGGCTGCAATCATTAAGCGAACTTCCTGAAATCTAGCGTCTTTCTTATCTTTGTGTACCTCATACTCCACGCCCGCCGTCACCACCAGGTTCTTATCGGGCCTAAAAGTTTTGAAGGTTGTTACGTCAGACACTAATGGATTGAAGCTGCCCAAATGAGTGATCCCAGTTCCATTTCTCGTCCGCTTATCCCGGGTCGAGGCGTCAACCCAACATTGTCCGGCAGCGCTCTGAGCATTTGCGGTGACAGGGACAATAAGTAACGCGTAAGCGATTACAATTCTAGTGATTGTCATATCGTGCTCTCGACTTTGTAAGGAAGTAGGGCTCGAAATTTCAATCGTCGTACTCTACGCTCCGAACTGCCGCAAGTGATGACTCGCATGCTTGTATGTGACCACGCCCCATTCGCGCCAGGTCAGCGGTCCAAAAAGCGGATGTGCCGGCCCGACACCTTGCGACGGGCCCGTCCCGATTCGTTCTAACAGCTTCAGCAGGTCCGCACGCTCTTCTTCAAACGACGCCACATCGCTGGGCTTCAACTCAGGCGCGGTCGGGGCTCCCTTCGGAAAAGGAACTACGTAGAGCATGAGGTGCTTAACGGGAAACATCTGGAAGACGCGCTTGTTTGCGGAAGGAATCGATAGCTCGCCAAGGGCCATGTTCGCCGACAGGCGAAGATGCTTGAACATGCTTACCACGTCCAAGCTGCCCCATCGTCTTGTTGACGATGCTGAAAGCGATCGCGTCCTTCGATCGATCTCCGCGCGGTCACTTTCGTTTAGAATTGAACCCATCGTCACACCTCCGCCTGGCTTCTCTGCTAAATTTGATCGCCGTTTCGGTTTCGTTTTCGAGGCGCGTCATTACATACCTAGACCCTTATTGAGCCACGGAACGCTCTGGCGCCGTAGTAAGATTCCGCACCGTTATGATAGACGAAGACCTGGTCGTAGCGGCGATCGCAAAAAAGAGCGCCCCCGAGTTTTCTAATCTCAGTGGGAGTTTTCACCCAGCTCGACGTTTTCGTATCGAACTCTCCTAGTTCCTGCAATTCCCGATATTGTTCCTCCGTTAAGAGCTCGATACCCATGGCGGTTGCCATCTCAATCGCGCTAGTTTTCGGTTTGTGTTCTTTCCTCGATGCCAACGCGTCACCGTCGTAACAAATGCTTCTGCGGCCTTTAGGACTTTCCGCTGAACAATCGTAAAAAATGTATTCGCCCGTCTTTTTGTCATGACCCACTGCATCCGGTTCGCCGCCGGTGGCTTCCATTTCATTGAGTGACCACAGACTCTCATTATTGGCTTCCAGCTTCGCTTCTACATTCGCCCATTTCAGGCCTTTATGGCGGTTCATGTTTTTCTCAAAACGCGCTTTCAATGTTCTGAGTAGTTCTTCACGTTGTGCTGATGACAGCTTCTTTTTATTTGCGTTTTTCATTCGGTTTCCTCAACAAAGATAATAGGTCTACAAACTGGTTCGAGCGGTTCAGCGACCGGGCGAGAGCCTTCTCTCAATTTATCGCATTCGTATCAGGGCGCCGTTTGACGGGAACCGCTTCTTGTTCACGTTGCCGTGGATTGAGGAATTCTGTGGTTCCTTCCGTGACCGACATCCCCACTCGTCCGGGTGGTAGCGCTTTGGCCTCAGTCCCGGAAAGCGTCTGCGCATCACTTATTGGTGATAAGCGTTGTTCCGCGCGTTTATGCCTGAGTGCGTTATTCAAGCGACCCCAGGCACACCAGCCGACAAGAACGTTGAAGAGGCTGACGACTCCCAGAAAGCCGATCCAACCCCAAAAGCCGTTGAGACTCAATGAGCCCTTAACCGCAATGGCGACCACTGCCAGAAACACGATGAAGAGGCTAACTAGCGAAAGCATGGTACTTGTGACGACGGAAGTATGCCCGGCCCGAGTTTCGGCAGCCATTCGGAGTACATCCACTTCGGTCTGTTCAGCCGTCATGGGTGCGCCACATCGCCGGCAAAAGCGCGAGTCGTCCATGGATTCAGTCCCGCAGGCCGCACACAACTTGTCAGCCGAACGCATGGTTGCCAGTGCCGTAATTGCCTCGGCCTCTCGCGAAACCACTTCCTTATCGCCCTTGGATAACCAGGGATGGCAGACTTTATAGTCAAAGGTCGCGCGCGTGGAGTGGTCACCGATAGGTTTTAACCTGATGACGAGCGTCATCGAATAGTCGAGTACGTCAGCGGATCCATACCATGTGCCCCACCCTCGAGCGCCACGTCGACCGAGTATCGCCGGCTGTTCTTCAATCACGTCATAGCCAAGTCTTTCGAGTGCCGCAATCAAACGCGCACTGACACTTTCAACATTACCGACCAGCTCGCGTTTGAGATAAATCTCGGTCGTTTGCGAGCCATAACCACCACTAACGTCGACGAAATCTGACATTCTGACACCTCTGTAGCATTGCTGGACTCACTATTCCAGTTCAGATTACGAGTAATATCCACGTCATGTTTCTTTATCCCTGATAGCTTGGACCATGGGACAGCCAGTCTTTTAGAAGATCCTTAAGCCTTGGAACGGCGTTGCGTGGTGCGAGTCCGGAGGTCAAACAGATCTCCGGGCGAAAGCCAGTAGAACCAGTTCCGATCGTGTTTCTTGTTGTCGTAGATGGCCACGCGTCCTTGACCGAACACTTCAAAGCGATCGTCTTTAACTATGATCCCCGCTTTCTCGTCGATGCCGATTCCAAGCAGCTTCGGGTAAGTGTCCAGAATGGTCACCAGCTCATTCTGGCGCATCGCTTCCGACAGGTGCGGGTTGACTGCGACGTTTTTCAAAAATGCGAAGCCGCGCTCGCTCCCTTTGACCATTAATACCGGCTTGTCCGGATTGCCTCTGATCGTGTAAGAGCCTTGGATAATTGCCCCAGCCGAGTTGCCGCCGACGACACCGCCGCGGTCGAGTACAGCCTCCATTTCCTGTTGCGTCCGCGTCCCGAGATAAGCTTGTGACAAGCGGCCGGCGTTGCCGCCGCTTAACCAGACTCCGTGCGCCTTACGCAGAGGCTCGACGAATTCCTTAGAGTCAGCAGTGTTCCGGTTCCTGGTGTGCAGGATCGTGATGTCTTTAACGCCAAACATCTTGCAGAGTTCTTGCTTAAACGCAGGCGTATTTGCCGGCAGCGTGTCGGTGTGCAACCACTCCCAGATTAGGCCGGAAGGGAGTCTCAGGCTTGAAGCAGCCGTCGGGATGTAAACGATATTCGCGTCAGGTCCACCGGCTAAGGCTACGAATTCTTTAAGACCAGTCTCCTGGTCTCCGCCGGTAAGGATCAACGTCCCTTTGGAAGGGCCACTTGATGTTTGGGCCGTCGCCGTGGCTGCGCAAAAGGTCGCGACCAGTACCACGAACAATATCTTCCGCGTCATGAATCCTCCGCTTAAACCAAAATCATCATGGAAGGCCGGCCCTATTTTCGGCGCACGAATAGCATCGGTGGCGACGGTATGCCGATGAGTTTCGCGCTCCAACCCATCGACGTTAGCCGGGATTCGAAGGTATAGGTGGTTATCAGCGGGGGGAAAGACTCGCTGAAGCAACCTCGACCTTCCCTGACACGCCATACCACCACGCGTGCCACACCGTCGCGCACCTGGATCTGTTTGAACTCCAGGTAGTCGATGACGTAATCCTTTTTCGCCGCGCTAATTTGACTGCTCGTCACGACAGTCAGGCCGAGTTCTCGTAGACGGGCCGGATCGATGAATTCAATGTTGGCAGAAGAAACGGTTCTGACACGGGGGAAGTGCGGTGCTATCGAGTCAGGGTTCTTGACGCTCAGATTGAGCACCGCTTGGATGACGTCTGATTTGTCAGCATTCGAAAGACCCCAGGTTTCCGTTTGCTGAGTCTGCGCCACCGCGAGGCTGGCAACGAAAACAACTACGATTGCTGAGACAACCTTCATCATAAAGAGGACAAGAAACCAAACCTCGTGCGCGAAGAAGCCTATTCTACGCTTCGGTTGGGTGAGCCACGCAATCCGCAATACGTTGCTCCGCTGGCACCCAGCCCCGACATGTCGGGGTTATCCACCACGATGCACAAAACGAATGCTGTTCCCATCCGGATCATGGACGTACATTTCGCGATTGCCCCAGCTTTGATCAGTCGGTGCGAGATCAATGGCGACATCGTTGGTCTTCAGTTCTTTATGGAGGGCATCCACATCTTCAACCCCGACAAAGACTACTCCGCCCGCCACTCCATCACCAGAAAAAGAGGAAACATGCACCTCCACGTTGTCACGCGTCAGGCCCATGTAACAGGGATCAGCACCACCAAACGGTCGATATGCAAAAGTTTGACTAAAACCGAGACGGCCACAGTAAAACTCTTCCGCCGCGGCTGAACTGGTCGCATGCATGACGGGAATAGCAAATTTGAACATCAGGTAGCCTCAGAAGATAGATAGCGGTGAGTTGCCCGGGCGGCGCGAAAGGAATTTCGAAATTCGAAGTTCGAGAGTCGAAATTTCCTCGTGGTCAAGTTTTAGCCGCGACGAAACGAGTGCTTTCGACTACACGCAAAGCATCCGCGAGCTCCGGCAGGTCTTTCGTGTTGGAGTAGGTTGTGAAGATAAACGTAATCTCCTCCATGTCGAGAACGCCGTCTGTAATGTAAGTGAATTCCCCAATTGGCAACCGATTATAACCAGGTGATTGATAGTAATATCCGCTGCCGCCAGGCGACGAGATCTGCGTCACAGTGGGAAGAGGGTTTTGATCGCCAACCAGAGCGCGTGCGTTTTCTTCAACGGCGCGTTTGACCCATCCAGCTTCACGAGACGCGCGCGCTTCAGGTGGTAGCCAAACAGCGGTCACCTTCATGTAGAAGTCCGTTCGAGATGGCAATCTGTAAGAAAGCATTACTGACTGCGGTTTGTCCAATGTCTTGTAATTTTCTTCCCAACTCGAAGGCACCGTCATTTCAAGAGTGCCAACCGCCCCAACGCGATAAGATCTGGACGTCGTCGCGGACTGAGAGCATGCAAGACCAACGCTGTGCACCAATAACGCCGCCGTCAGTAAACGAGTTGTGATAGGAGAAATCATCAGTAACCCAACGTCAGAATCGACCGGGCTGCGCTGAAAGGAGTTTCGAAGTTTGAATTTTGAAACTTGAAATTTTCAAAACCCGCCGCTCGCGTCCAACGATTTGTTATGCGCGTTCCGATTAGTGCGGCGTTATCTCGCGCACCGGAATATTCCCGTCGCCGGAATCATTCGCACACCAAAGAGTCGTTTTGCGACCGTCAACGTTAGCGAGCGTTATGATCCATTGATTAGTTCGTTCGGCCTTGGCCAGTTTGACGTTAACGGTGGAGTTGACGCGGCGGCGCGAATCAAATCGACAATCGGCAATTGGAAATCGGCAATTAGTTCACGCCGCCGCCGCTCGCGTCCAACGATTTGTTATGCGCGTCGGACGTATTCGATATTTTCGATAG
>JBASRE010000017.1:0-34450 GCA_049273695.1 Pyrinomonadaceae bacterium | reverse complement strand
CTTCTGTCATCAGCACGTCGCAACTCTTGACCTCAAGGAGCCGCCGGTTCAATTATGACTGTCACCTATGTCTCCGAACACTTGCTTGCCATGTCTCCGGTCCAAACACAGCATAAAGCCTGGGGCGTCAGCCCCAGGAAGTCGATTAATTAGCAATCAAAGCCCGCGAAGCGGGCGACAGAATCAGCCTGAGAATTATTCAAGATCACGACGTCACGTATGTGCGGCTGTCGCTCGCTCCGCGAGCTCCTTTCAATACGTTCGCGGATACCTGGGGCTTACGCCCCAGGCTTTACGCTGTCGTCGGCTTCGCCGACTGGTTGACTAAATGCCTTACGAAGAGTTTCCGCGACCGCATCCCGTTTCACCGACCGTTGTTCGCCATTCGACATATCCTTGATCGCAACTTCGCCTCGCGACCGTTCTTCGTCACCAAGTATGGCCACAAATGAGATCCCGCGCGCCGAAGCGTACTTGAATTGCTTCGCCAGCTTGTCGGCTTCGGGATAAAGATCGACGCGCAAACCCTGGCTTCTCAATTCGCTCGCCAGTGCGATCGATTCAGCGATTGAGTCTTCGTTCCAGAGTGTCACCATCACGTCCGCGGGCGAAGCAATCAACTGCGCGGGAAACATTTCGCGCTCGCTCATCACCACAATGATCCGTTCCAGTCCGAGCGAGAAGCCGCACGCCGGAACGTCTTTCCCAAGGAACATGCCGACGAGATTATCGTAACGTCCGCCGCCGCCGAGACTGCCGGCGAGATCGGCCACGTTCATTTCAATGATCGCGCCGGTGTAGTAAGCCAGTCCGCGCGCCAGCGTCGGATCGAGTTTGATTCGCGCATCGACGCCGCTTGCCTTCGCAAACTGAAGAATCTGGCGCAGGTCGTCAACGCCACTCGCGCCGATTTCGTGCGCGCCGATGAACTCGACGAGCCGCCCCAGAACATCGGCATTGTAAGCCGCGCGCGCGTCGGCGGCCTCGCCCAGATCAACCAAATCCAAAGCATGTCTCGCGCCGGCCAGTCCCTCGAAGAAGCGCATCAGCTTCACGGCGGACTCGTCGACGATCCCACGTTCGCTAAGCTCACGCGCAACACCGGCAGGCCCGGCTTTGTCCATCTTGTCGAGCGCAATTAGAGCGTCGTCGTGTTTCTCTCGCAGCACCCCCGCTTGATCGAGAATACCCGTCAGCACCTGTCGATGATTCAAGCGAATCGTGAAGTCTTTGAAGCCCAGCGCCACCAGCGCATCATTCGCGGCCCCGATCAGTTCAGCCTCGACCACCATCGATTGCGACCCAAGCACATCGACGTCGCACTGATAGAACTCGCGAAAGCGACCGCGCGCCGGACGATCCGCGCGCCACACGGGTTGAATCTGGTAACGCTTGAAGAATTTCGGCAGCTCGTTTTGATACTGCGCGACGACGCGCGCCAGGGGAACGGTCAAATCGTAACGCAGCGCGAGATCCGCTTCGCCTGTCTTCTCATGCTCGCCACGTTTGAGAATTTTGAAAATGAGTTGATTGCCTTCTTCACCGTACTTGCCCATCAGTGTCTCGATATTCTCGACCGCCGGTGTTTCCAGCGGTTCGAAGCCGTAGCGCTCGTAAACCTGCTTGATGACCCCAATGACGTACTCGCGTTTGCGGACGTCGGCGGGCAAAAAATCGCGCATCCCACGGGCCGGCTGGGTCTTTGGTGAAGGCATTAGCGCGCAATCATAGCAGAACGTACTTTGTTCTTTGAATTTTGTACTTTGTCTTCGTAATCACGAAGCATCCGGATCTTAGAAACCTCATTGAAAAACACATCCAAGCACAAAGCACTAAGCACAAAGTACGTCTTCATCTTGATTCGTTGTAACTTTCCGAGTATAAGCAGCGTCAATCCAGTTAACGCGGTTGGCTTTCAAGCCAAGTGAAACATTCCAATTCGAAGTTCAGATAGGAGTCCACAATGATCCGTCGCCAATTTGCCGTCTTAGTTCTACTTTTCGCGCTCTTCGCGCCGTATGCTGCTCTTGCGCAGCAGCAGCCGGCCAATCAACAGCCGGCGCTCGATCCCAACGACCCAATCGCAAAGATTCGCGATGAAGGTATGAATCGATCGCAGGTGATGCAGACGCTGTCGTACTTAACCGATGTCATCGGTCCGCGTCTGACGGCGTCGCCGCAGATGAAGCGCGCGAACGATTGGACGCGCGATACTCTGGCGAAATGGGGACTGCAGAACGCCAACGTCGAAAGCTGGGGGACGTTCGGCCGGGGATGGTCTCTGAAGCGATTCAGCGCGCAGGTGATCGAACCGCAAGGCTTCCCGCTAATCGCTTACCCGAAAGCGTGGTCGCCGGGAACAAACGGACGAGTAGCCGCCGAAGTCGTTTACTTTGACGCGAAAGACGAAGCCGATCTGGCGCGCTTTAAAGGCAAGCTGAAAGGCAAGATCGTTTTGACTGCGCCCATGCGCGAAGTGAAAGCGCTGTTTGCAGCGCCGGGAACGCGACGCGATGAAAAGAACCTGCTGGCTCTGGCGAATGCGCCGATGCCAAGGACGGGCGGCGGCCGTGGCGGGGCCGGTAATCGCAATCCGGAATTTCTCGCCGCGCAGAAGTTCGCCGCTGCCAAGAACCAGTTCTTTGTGGACGAAGGCGCGGCGGTGCTGGTCGATCCTGGCCGTGGTGATGGCGGCACGATTTTCGTTTCGGCGGCAACAGTGCCGCAGCCGTTCTCGCCGGATACGTTTGGACCCGGCGCGGCCAGCGCGAATGCGCCCCGGCGGTTCAGACCGTGGGACAAAGATGCGCCAAAGATGGTGCCGCAGGTGGCCATGGCGGTCGAACACTACAACCGTGTGGTCCGCATGATTCAAGCCGGCGAGTCAGTGAAGATGGAAGTTGAGCTAGCCGTGGAATGGCAGGAGAAGGATCTCAACGGCTACAACACGATTGCGGAAATTCCCGGCACCGATCCTACCTTGAAGGACGAGATCGTCATGCTCGGCGGCCACATGGATTCCTGGCACGGTGGTACGGGTGCGACGGACAACGGCGCCGGCGTGGCGGTGGGCATGGAGGCGGTGCGCATCATTCAAGCTTTGGGTTTAAAGCCGCGGCGCACGATTCGCGTCGCTCTGTGGAGCGGTGAAGAGCAGGGGCTGCTCGGTTCGCGTGCGTACGTCGCAAAGCACTTCGGCAGAATGGAGACGCCGGCGGCGACGACCGCGGCAAACGGCAACGGGACCACGGCGACGCCACCAGCGCCGGTGCTGGTGAAGCTGCCGGACTATGACAAGGTCGCCGGTTACTTCAATCTCGATAACGGCACTGGAAAGATTCGCGGCGTTTACTTGCAGGGCAACGACGCGATGGGCGGGCTGTTTCGCCAATGGCTGGCGCCGTTCCGCGATCTCGGTGCTGAGACGCTCTCGCTTTCGAATACGGGCGGCACGGATCATCTCGCCTTCGACGCGATTGGCCTGCCGGGCTTTCAATTCATTCAGGATGAGATCGAATACGACACGCGCACCCACCATTCGAATATGGACACGTTCGATCGCATTCAGGCGGATGATATGAAGCAGGCGTCCACGATCATGGCGGCGTTCATTTATCAGACGGCGATGAGAAATGAGAAGCTGCCGCGGAAGACGGTTAGCAGTAGGCAGTAAGCGGTAAGCAGTAGGCTGTCGAGAAGAGTGAGGAATCGGTGATCTCCTCACTCTTTCTTTTTTCCATTGCCTTGTGCGGACGCGAGCGTTGACTTGCGCTAAACTGTTGAACTCCGACTATGCACTTACTCGAAGTCCGCAATCTGAAGACCCATTTCCCGACACGCGCGGGAATTGTGCGCGCCGTAGATGACGTCAGTTTCTACATCGATCGCGGCGAGTTGCTGGGGCTGGTGGGCGAAAGCGGCTGCGGCAAATCAATGACGGCGCTGTCGATCATGCGTCTGATTGCGCCGCCGGGAAAAATCGTGGGCGGCGAGATTCAGTTCAAAGAGCGCGATCTGATGAAATTGTCGAATGCCGAGATGCGCGCCATACGTGGTGATGACATCGCGATGATCTTTCAGGACCCGATGACGTCGCTGAATCCCGTCTTCACGGTGGGCGAGCAGATCGCTGAGGCTCTGCGTCTTCATCGTGGTCTTTCACGGAAAGCTGCGCGCCAGGCGGCCGTGCAGGCAATGCACGAAGTGGCGATTCCCGATCCGGAAATGCGGGCGGACGATTATCCGCATCAGCTTTCCGGCGGCATGCGGCAACGCGTGATGATTGCGATGGCGCTCGCGTGCGATCCCGAACTGTTAATTGCGGACGAACCGACCACCGCGCTCGACGTGACGATTCAGGCGCAGATTCTCGAGCTCCTCGACAATCTGAGGAGGACGCGCGATCTCGCGGTACTGCTGATCACGCACGATCTCGGCGTGGTGGCTGAAGTCGCCGATCGTGTCTGCGTCATGTACACCGGAAGAATCGTCGAAGAATCACCGGTCGATGAATTGTTTGCGCAGCCAAAGCATCCGTACACGGAAGGTCTGATCCGTTCAGTGCCCAAGCTGACGATGAAAGACGTCGTCAAACAGGAACGCTTGCAGACAATCGAAGGTGTGGTGCCGAAGCCGACAGCGTTGCCGCCCGGCTGTCACTTCGAGCCGCGGTGCCCCTATCGCATGCCGCGTTGCCGCGAAGGCGAGATTCCTTTGTATCCGGCAGGCGAGGGCGTGACCGTGCGATGTGTGCTTTACGATCCGGTCACAGTTGCGGCTAACGATTCTGTG
Organism: Pyrinomonadaceae bacterium; assembly: GCA_049273695.1. Taxonomy (GTDB): domain Bacteria; phylum Acidobacteriota; class Blastocatellia; order Pyrinomonadales; family Pyrinomonadaceae; genus UBA11740. Next base: position 29,659 of record JBASRE010000017.1, on the reverse strand, counting down.
CGGATGAGAATTCCTGGCAAAGACACCTTGTGAAGGTAATCGCGATTTATGATTTAGAGCACGCGAAGCGGGCGGCAGAGATTATGTCGCCCTTTCAGGGCTCAATCAGAAACGGCGGCCACAACTCCGGGCTCACGCCCGGGGCTACTGTCTGCCGCTCGCTTCGCGAGCTGGTTGGATCCGATGGCCTGAAGCGCACACACAAATGAAGAACAACTGATCGATGGCTGCGATAACTAGTCAAAACGGTGAAGCACTGGTTAACGTCCAGTCACTCGTGAAGCATTTTCCGACCGACGATGGACCGCTCCGCGCCGTTGATAGCGTGACGTTCGACATTTTCCGGGGCGAGACCCTGGGACTTGTCGGCGAGTCAGGCTGCGGCAAATCAACAACCGGCCGCTGCATCCTGCGTTTGATCGAACCGACGAGCGGCGACGTGAAATTCGAAAACCGCGACGTCACCGCCATGAACAAACGCGACTTGCGCGCGTTGCGGCGCGAGATGCAGATCATCTTTCAGGATCCTGCCGCGTCACTGAATCCCCGCATGAAAGTCGGCGACATCGTTGGCGAACCTCTGGTGATTCACAGCATCGGCGACAAAGCTGAGCGGCGCGAGCGCGTCGCCTGGCTGCTCGGCAAGGTCGGCCTCGATCCGGACTATGCCAGTCGCTACAGTCACGAGTTCTCCGGCGGACAGTTACAGCGGATTGGCGTGGCGCGCGCGCTGGCGTTGAATCCGAAACTAATCGTCGCCGACGAGCCGGTGTCGGCGCTGGATGTTTCCGTGCAGGCCCAGGTGGTGAACCTGCTTCAGGATCTGCAAAAAGAATTCGGGCTCACCTACCTTTTCATCTCGCACGGCCTCGCGGTTGTCGAACACATCTCAACGCGCGTGGCCGTGATGTATCTCGGGCGGGTTGTCGAGATTGCCACCGCCGCTCAGCTTTACGCCGACCCTTTGCACCCGTACACGGTTGCGCTGTTGTCGGCGATTCCGGTTCCCGATCCGAAAGAGAAACGCGACCGTATCATCTTGAAGGGCGACGTGCCGACAGCTCGCAATCCGCCGTCAGGATGCCGCTTTCGCACGCGTTGCCCGATCGCTATTGACGAATGTTCGCGAATTGATCCAGAGTTGCGCGAAATTTCTCCGGGACATTCCGCGGCGTGCATTCGCGTCGATGGTTACGCCGATGCGAAGCCAATCGAGACGTTGACGACAAAAACCGTCTCAGAAGCCCGACCACCGGGGTCCCCGCGCGAGCATCTCGCGTGGGGTGGTCGCTAGGGAAGGCAACGCTCGGGAGCGTTCTGAAACATAGGTGAGTCAGCACTCGTATCACGAATCAAAGTCAACTTGCCCTTGCTTACGCGTGGGCTTCTGACACAGCAATCATCGGACGGAAAGCAGTCTCCCCGTCCTCTACAAATCAGAGGAGAAAACATGAGCGATCCAAATCAGGAGTTTCAACCACCACCACCGCCGCCAATCCAAACTGAGCCGGAGCGTCAGCGACCGACGTGGTTGATGTACACGGCGATAGGGGTATTTGTACTCGGCATAATCATCATCGCGCTGAACATCGTGGGCGTGCTCACCTCAGCGATTGGCACGGGGGCGACGGTGTGCCTGTTGGGCATCATGTTTTTCGGGTTCAGCTTCATGCGACTGCCGGCCGTGCCGGATGCGCCGCCTAAGATGTCCACGGCGGCAACGCTCGGGGAAATCTTTTTCGAACCGACACGCGTGTTCCGGAATCTCCGCGCGCACCCGCGTTGGCTCGCCGCGATTCTGATTGTGGGAATTGTTAGTGCAGTGTACACGACTGCGTTCTACCGACGCCTCGGCGGGGAACGTATTGTGAATTTCACTTTTGACGCGCTCGAGCAAAGTCCTTTGAAACCCCCGCCTGAGGCGCTGGCCGAATCCAGGCGCACAGAACTGGAAAAAGCAAATTCAACGTCGGCGAAAGTGACGAATGCAATCAGCACTATCGCAAATGGATTTTTTGGCGTCGCGTTTGTGGCGGCGCTGGCCCTGCTGGGCGTCCTCGCGTTTGGCGGTCGCATGCATTTCTGGCAGGCGTTTTCGGTGATCGCTTACGTCAGTCTTCCCGTGACCGTGATACAGAAGTTAATCAGTTTCCTGGTGCTCTACCTGAAGGCGCCGGAAGACATCCATCCGTTGTTGGGCCAGGAATCGTTGGTCTATGACCATCTGGCGCTGCTCGTGTCGTCGAAAGACCATCCAATTCTCTACACGTTCCTGGCGACATTCGGCATCCTGGCGTTGTATCGAATCTGGCTGACGGCGACGGGGCTGCGCGAGGGTGGCTACAAAGTCAGTTCGACGGCTGCCTGGGGAGTGACCATCACGCTGACAGTTCTGTTCCTGGTGTTGAGACTCGCGATGGCCGCGATCTTCCCGAGCTTCCTGGGGTAAGGGCTAGTGGTGGCACAGACTTCAGTCTGTGATTCGTCTTGGAATTGGTTTGGTCGGGCTGATCACAGACTGAAGTCTGTGCCACTTTATTCGTATCTTAGCGATTCGATTGGATCGAGCCGCGCAGCTTTCCACGCCGGCCACAGACCGAAGATCACGCCAATGCCGACGCTGGCAGCAAAACCCGCAATCGGCGCCCACAAAGGCACGTACGACGGCATGATCAATCTTACGACCAGCGTAAGCAGCCAGCCGATAAGAAGTCCCAACAGGCCGCCAAATCCAGTCAGCGTAGCGGCTTCGATCAGGAACTGAACCATGATGTCTTTACGGCGTGCGCCGATGGCTTTGCGCACTCCGATTTCGCGCGTGCGCTCAGTAACCGACACCAGCATGATGTTCATCACGCCGATGCCTCCTACCATTAAGCCGACTGACGAAATCACGACCATGGCGACCGCAACGCCGCCGGTAATCGAACGAAACGTCTGAATGAGTGACTCAGTCGTCTCGATTCCGAAGTTGTCTCGGGCCCCGAACGGTACCTGGCGCCGGACGCGCAACGTATCGACAACCTGGTCCATTGCCTGCTGCATCATGCCGGGTTTTGCCACGGCGAGAATGTAGATGTCGTCTTCGTTCGGTTTAACTTTGCGCGCGACGTTATATGGCAGGTAGATGACATTGTTTTGATCGTCACTACCGCCGCTGAACAAAAACTGCTCGCGCTTTTGCAGCACGCCTACCACACGAAACTCTTCATTGTCGATCTTGATTTTCTCCTCGAGGGGCGATTGAAACCGAAAGAAGTCGTCGGCGACTTTTGAGCCGATCACGCACACCTTCTGATTCGCGTCGTTCTCGTACTGTGAAAAGAACCGACCTTCCGAAATGACCTGCGTGCCGGCTTTTTCGAAGTCGGGCAGTGTGCCCTGAAGAGCAACCGAGGCCGAGGTTTTACCTCCGCCGCTTACATTGATCTTCCGGCCAAAGAAGTTGCTCGTGATGTCTAGAAAAGGGACTGAGACTTCGACCGTTGGCAGTTGGGCCAAGGCAATCGCGTCGTCATAGGTCAGCTCCTTCCGCATGCGCTCTTCACGCGAGCGGCGGCCGACCTGAATGCCGGGATCGAACTTGCTGATGTACATCGAGCGGGTGCCGAACGATTCGACTTCTTTCGTCACCGCCGTATCCACGCCCGCGATGATCGAGGCGATCAGCATTACCGTGATTACGCCGATGATGACGCCAAAGACCGTCAGAAACGAGCGCAGCTTATTCGCGCGCAGCGTGCCCAAGGCCAGCCAGAGATTTTCCAGAATGTCGGAACGTATTAGACTCATAAAACGTCAGTAGTCAGTGGTCAGTGGTCAGTTGCAACGGACAACTGACTAATGACAACTGACAGCTAAGTATCAGCACGAAGCGCTTCAATCGGATCCAACCGCGCGGCCTTCCACGCGGGAAACAGTCCCGAGACCGCACCGGCGCCACCCGAAACCGCCAGCGCTCCGAGGATGGCGGCCAGTGAAAGATAGGTCGGAAAGATAGCCGCGGTCACGAGTTTGCCGATCACCCACGCCAAAAAGATTCCCGCGGCGCCGCCCATCGTCGAGAGAGTCACCGCTTCAAACAAGAACTGTTTAAGAATATCTGCTTTGCGCGCGCCGAGCGCCTTGCGGATGCCAATTTCCTTGGTGCGTTCGGTGACCGACACCAGCATGATGTTCATGATCACAATCGCGCCAACGATTAGTGCGATGCCGGGAACCAACATCGCCACGATAAAGATGGTGCCGAAGATTCGATCGCGCAGGCCGGTAATCGCATCCGGCGTAACGATGCCAAAGTTGTCTTTCTCTTTCGGTTCGAGATGCCGGCGCGCGCGCATGAGAAAGCGTGCTTCCTCAACCGCGTCACTGAAAACCTCATCAGACCGCGCGGTCGCGGTGAAATACAACGAGCGCTGACGCACCAGGGGTCCGAAGTCGAGCTGATACGCCTTCAAGGGAATGACTATGAAGCCGTCCTGCGGAATGCCGAAGACCGTGCCCTTCACGGCTTCAACGCCGACGACGCGATAAGGCAGGCCGCGAATGTAGATCTCGCCGCCGACAGGATTGCCGGCAGGGAACAGCTTGTTGGCGATGTCCGCCCCGATGTAAGCGACGCGCGCGGCGCCGTCGGCTTCGGCGTCTACAAAGAAGCGCCCGAACTCGATGTTGCGATTGTCGATGTCAGCCGTATTGGCAGTGGCGCCGCTGACAAAAGTATCTTGCAGAACCTGATCTCCGCGTTTGACTTCAGCGGGACTGCCACGCGCTTTCGCGCCGATCTTGCCGATCAGCGTCGCTTTCTCATTCAGGTAATCGTAGTCCTCGAGCGTCAGCTCTTTGTTGCGACGTTGCGCCGCGGCGATCGTGTCGGTGTCTTTGAAATCTTCGAACGGATTGAATCGTTGGACCGAAAACGATTTTGCCCCGATGCCGGCAATCTTTTCGTCGATATAGACGTTAAAACCCTGAATCAGCGAAACGACCGTTACGAACGCCGTCACACCGACAATCATGCCGAGCAAAGTCAGCGCTGAACGCAGTTTGTGCGCCCAAATCGCTGCGATCGCGACTTTCAGGATTTCAATTAGCTTCACTGCTCGATAATACGAACCGGGGACTGTAAAGGTTACCGTTGGGGCTTTAGTACTTAGTGCTTTGTACTTCGTGCTTTGTACTTAGTTCGCTCGGTTCACTCGATTGTTACCCGATTCGTTGAATGGACATCAAAGTACAAAGTACAAAGTACAAAGTACTAAGCACAAAGTACCGCTCACTCATACCGCAACGATTCAATTGGATCCAGCCGCGCTGCTTTCCACGCGGGCCAGAGGCCGAACACGATGCCGACGCCGGCCGAGATGCCGATGCCGATCACGATCGCCCACGCCGGCACGTATGCCGGCAGCGGCGAGTATCTGTTGGTGAGGAGGCTCGCTATTTCGCCAACCACCAGCCCAAGGAAGCCGCCGATGGCGGTCAGTACGACGGCTTCAATCAAGAACTGCGACAGGATGTTCAGCCGCGTGGCTCCTACGGCCTTCCGTAATCCGATCTCCCTGGTGCGTTCGGTGACTGAGACCAGCATGATGTTCATCACGCCGATGCCGCCGATCATAAGCGCCACGAACGAAATCGCCGTCAGCACGAGATAGGTTGCGCCGGTGAGCTGGTTGTAAACATCCAGCAGCGCGTCCTGCGAAGAGATTCCGAAGTTGCTTGGCTGTCCGCGCTTCACGCCGCGGCGCCGGCGCAGGATGTCGGTCATCTCGTCGATAGCTGTCTTCACGTGCGCGCGCGAAATCGGCCGCACAATAATGGCTGAGATGATCTCGGGGAAGTCGAACTCCGGATAATACTTCCCGAACGTGGTAATGGGAATAAAAACGGAGTTGTCGCGCGATTGGCCGAGAATGCTGCCGAGCGGCTCCATTATGCCCACGACCTTGAACGGGTGGCCCGCAAGTTTGATTTCCTTGTTGATTGGATCTTCGTACTCGAAAAGTGCCTTTACGACATCGATTCCGAGCACGCAGACATTTTCGCGCCGGTCAACGTCCAACTCTGAAATAAAGCGACCACGATCGACGTAACTTGAAACGGTGTATTCATGATAAGGCGTCGCGCCGATTAGGATCGGAGTGTCGCTCTGATTACCACGGTACTGAACGGTCTCTGCGACTTTGCGATAGAAGGGCGCCACGCCGGAGATTGAGGACGCTTCGTTGCGGATCGTGTCCGCGTCTTCAATCGTCAGCTCTTTGCGATGGATTTCTTCCTGCGTTGGTTGATGCCCAATGCTCGGATCGAACTTCGTCGCCCAGATGGTATTCGAACCGAGCGACTCGATTTGATCGGCGAATGCTTTGTTCAACCCCTGAATAATTCCTACCATGAAGACGACGGTCACGACGCCAACACTGACGCCGAGAATTGTCAGCGCCGAGCGCAGCTTGTTAGCGCGCACCGTGTCGAGCGCCATCCAGGCAGATTCGCGTACATCAGCGATGTTCATGCTTGCTATCAGCTATCAGCTGTCGGCTCTCAGCCTTTCGTTCTGACTGTTTTCAGCAATGACGTGAGCATTCGTTTGATCTCTGTCGTTGCACCGTTGAGTCGCTGGAAATCCGCTTCACTTAAGAAATTCAGATCGCGCGCCAACTGAAGGTGATTCTCAAGCTCGCTGGCTGAACCCATCGCCATCAATAAAAAGCGACTGAAGTCAGCGTCGCTGCCGCGACCGCATCCCTCAGCGATGTTCGCGCCAATCGATGCAGCGGCACGTTTGATTTGGCTCGTAAGCGCGTAAGTCTCTTCTCGTGGAAAACGGGCAGTAACGCGATAGATGTCGAGTGTCAGCTCATGCGCTTTTTGCCAAACACGTAGTTGACGAAAAGATTGCATTGTAAAGTCTGGCTGATAGCTGAAAGCCGATAGCTGAGAGCTTATTCCGCTCTTAGCGCCTCGATCGGATCGAGTCGCGACGCCCGCCACGCCGGCCACAGGCCACTGATCACGCCAACAATCGACGAGACGCTGACTCCCAACACGGCTGACCAGATGCTGATCAAGAGCGGAAAGCCGATCAGCAGGGCGATCAGCCACGCCGCGCCGAATCCCGTTAGCACGCCCATCGTGCCGCCGATAGCCGTGACGGTGACTGCTTCGATTAGAAACTGCGTCAGGATGTCTTTTTGCCGCGCGCCGACCGCTTTGCGGATGCCGATCTCTTTCGTGCGTTCGGTGACGGACACCAGCATGATATTCATCACGACGATGCCGCCAACCACGAGTGAAATCGCCGACACGCCAATCGTCACGAGATAAATGTTCGAGGTGGCTTTCGAGTAAAGATCCAGAAACACGTCTTGCGTTTCGAGTGCGAAACCATCGTCCTCATCTTTGAAACTCTTGCCGCGGCGGTTACGCATAATGGCGCGAACTTGATCTTCGGCCGCTTCCAGTTGCGCCGGCGATTCGGTTTGCACAAACACGACCAGCGAACCCTGCGGCGCGTACGCAGCGCCGCTGAAATCAACTCCGAAGCGTTTCTTGTACGTCGCGAACGGAATGTACACGCGCGTGTCGCGCGAGATGCCGAAGATCTTTCCCAGCGGCTGGAGCACGCCGATGATGATGTAACGATGGCCGCCAACCCAGATGTCCTGGCCGAGCACGCGATCAGCCGATTCGTTCGGAAAAAGATTTGTGACCACGTCCGAACCGACGACGCAGGTGTCCCCGCCCGAGGCGCCTTCGCCTTCGGTCCAGAATCGGCCCGAATCGATGGACACGCCGTCGATGTCAAACATCGCGACCGGCTCGATCCCGCGAACCTGCATGGTTTCAAAAGTCTCGTTGCCACGCTTGGCGGGCTTGATCGAATTCACCGCGACGCCCGTGCGCCAGCAAGCGGTGCAGAGCCGCGCGATCGCATTCGCATCGTCGGGCGTGACGGGTTTGCGCTTGTTGAATCTGACGAACTCTTCGCGCGAGGTAATGACCTGCGGGCGTTTGGAGATGGTAAAGACGGTCGAGCCCTGCGAATTGAATGTCTGCGAGACGGTTTGATCGAGGCCTTTGATGATCGTAACGACTGAGATGACAGCCGTGACGCCGACAATGATGCCGACGAGTGTCAGCGCGGTGCGTAACTTGTTCTGACGGAGACTGGCCGCGGCCACCAGGAAGGCCTCCCAGAGGGCGGCGAAGCGGAACACTGGGAACGAACGGATTCGGGCGGGTACGGACAGTCGCTTACCCAGTGCAGCACGTTCGGGGGATGGTTCGCTGCGGTCGGGCATGGCAGCGATCTTATCTAACTTGCTCGTCTTTTTCGATGAGCCCGTCGCGAATTGAGATGATGCGGTGGGCGCGCGCGGCAATGTCATGCTCGTGCGTGACGAGAATTATGGTGTTGCCTTCTTCGTGAAGCTTTTCGAAGAGGTTCATGATTTCGTAGCTGGTCGCCGTGTCGAGCGCGCCGGTCGGTTCGTCAGCGAGCAGAATCGACGGGTGATTGACGAGCGCGCGCGCGATTGCCACGCGCTGGCGCTGACCGCCTGAGAGCTCATTCGGCCGGTGCATCATGCGATCGGTGAGATCGACGGCGCCGAGCGCGTGCTTCGCCATCTCCTTGCGCTTGGCGCCGGGAATGCCACCGTAAATCAAAGGCAGCTCGACGTTGTGCAAAGCCGTCGCCCGCGCCAGCAGATTGAAAGTTTGAAAGACGAACCCGACTTCCTGGTTACGTATGCGCGCGAGTTCATCGTCATCCATCTCAGAGACGTTCTTGCCGTTCAGCCAGTACTCGCCCTGCGACGCGGTGTCGAGACAGCCGATCAGATTCATCAGCGTGGACTTGCCTGAGCCTGACGGACCGGTGATCGCGAGGTACTCGCCGCGTCGCACATCGAATGTCACGCCATGCAGCGCGTGCACCTTCTCGGCGCCCATGTCGTAAGTCTTCCAAAGGTTACGCATCGCGATCAGCGAAGTGGCTTTGCCGTCCGGCGAAGGCACTTCGGGTTGCACTAGCGTCGCGGATGATGTTGTGAGCGTGGCTTCAGCCATTTGGATCGGTTCATGCACGCTTCTCCCAAAGGGAGAGGCGATTTCTAGTTACTGTTCGCGTTCGCGCCGGGTGTGCGTGTTTGTCGCTTCACCACGGTTCCGTCTTTCAGAGTTTTCAGAATGCGGCTTGGGCCAGTGACGACTTCTGTGCCTGATGCCAACCCGCCGGTGATCTCAATGTCAGACTCGCCGGTGATGCCGGTGGTCACTTCCACGAACTTCACCTTGTTCGACTTGTCGATAGTGTAAACGCCTTTCAGTTCCTTCGGCTTTTCACCCTGAGCCGGCGGCGCGCTGCTCGCGATGGTCGGTCCCGGCGCAGGCGTCGGCGGCGCCTTCTCGACGATTGCCTGAAGCGGAACGGCGACCACATTTTGCTTCGTCTTGGTCGTGACGGTGGCCGTGGCGCTCATGCCCGGACGCAGCTTGTTACGTTCTTCGTCCGGAAGATCGCGAAGCTCGAGCGTGACTTTGAACTCCTTCGCTTCCTGCACGTTCACGCGATTCGAAAGGCCGCCCTGGGTATCAGACTTCGCAATCGCCAGCGGATTCTTTTGCGTGACGATGCCTTTGATTTCCTTTTCGCCCAGCGCGTCAACCTTCACCTTGGCTTCCTGACCGACATCCACATTCGCAATTTCGGTTTCGTCGACGTTGACCTCAACGTTGATGGTGGACATATCCGCAATCGTCATCAGCGGCGTCGAAGAAAGTTGTGACACCGCGAATTCACCGACGCGCGTCGGAATGTCAGCCACTACGCCGGTCAAAGGCGAAAACTGAGTTGCCTTTTCGCGCTGGCTGGATGAGCCACGGAGAATTGCCTGTTGCTGGTTCGCGCGCATCTCGCTCGAACGCACGCCGGTCTGCGCCTCTCTGACGGCTACGCGCTGCGAATTAGCACGCTCCTGCGCTTCTCGGACAGCAATGTTCGCTGCTTCAACTTTCGCCTTTGCCTGATCGTAACGGTCGCGCGTGGCGTCGTACTCCGCGCGCGACATTACATTCTGTTCGACAAGATTCGTGGCGCGCTTCAGTTCGCGTTCCGCGGCCCGGAGGTCGATGAGAGATGTCGATGCACTCTGTCTGGCCTGCGACACACCGGCTTCGGCCACCACCAGTCCCTGCTGCGCCGCACTGACTGCCTGACGTGCGTTCTGCACGTCGTTGAGTGACGCCTGCGTGGCTGCCCATTGAGCTTCCTGGCTGGCCTGTAACTGCGTCGGATCGACGCGCACCAGCGCCTGGCCCTTCGTCACCTGGTCGCCCGGGTTCACGTAGATTTCAAGGATGCGGCCGGGAACTTCACTGGTGAGTTTGATATAGCGAATCGGACGTACTTCGCCGGACGCTGTCACGGTCGAGCGCAGTTCCGGTCGCACGTTGACGTTAACGGTGGTGACTTCGGGCTGTTCCGTGCGCGTCGCGAGCACGCTGATAATGACGACTAAGCCGAGCACCGCAACGGCGGACACCGCAATGATGATTTTTTTCTTTCTACTGAGGGCCATTTGTGTAATTCCTTAAATAAATCAGTCGGTAGTTACTTGGACGCCGGGCGGTTGAGCACAGTTCCGCGTTAGAGTTGTTTCTACGACGAAATCCGGCGGCTGGTTTCAGGAATTCGCGAGAAGTAGCGATTATAACCGATGTTAATGCGAAGCGCGCGCGTGACGTTTACCTTAGACGGTGAAAATCTCTTAGACGGTGATTAGCGGATATTCCGCCGGCAACGCGTTGGCCGTGCCAACTGTTTCGCGATAAGATATTCTCGCGCGGGCTTTGGTTGTTCCCCAACTCAAGCCGGCGCGTGTTTTTGCAATGATCACCTGCGAAAGATGCGGTACACAGAACCTGCCGGGGTCGCGATACTGCGATGAATGCGGGGCTGCGCTTTGGCTCGCCGGTCGTTCCGCCGATCGTGCAAATCCGCAAGCCAACGGCAACGAAGGTAGTAGCAACAAGGAAGTCTCCCTGACCGTCGCTCGTCCGGCAAATCCGCCGGCTTCCGGCATCGTTGCGCAACAGAGCGCGCGGGCCGTCGCAATTGCCGGAAAGAACGCGACGCTGACGATCGAACGCGGCAAGTCCGCGGGCAAACAATTTCCGATTGGCCCCGAAGGTTCCGAAATCGGCCGTTGGGACGCCGACGGCGGCGTGTTTCCCGACGTGGATTTGGACACGGACGATCCCGAAGCAAAGGTTTCGCGCCGTCACGCGCGGATTTCCTGCGAAAACGGCCAGTACGTTATTGAGGACCTTGGATCAACGAACGGCACGTTCGTGAACCGCGGTCGCCGACTGAAACCGAGTGAACGCCACCCGGTGAATGATGGCGACGAAATCATCGTGGGCAAGACGTTTCTCAGATTTCATCTTGCCAAATGACTGTTTGGTACGCACGCCTCTGGCGTGCATCATCACGAAGCACGCGAGACGCGAGCGTACCGATTTTCAGTTCGGAATGTTGAGTTAGTGGTTCGTGGTTTTTGAATTCAACAATGCCTGCTTGTAAGGAATGCAGCGCTGATGTAGCGCTCGACGAGAACTTTTGCGGCAGTTGCGGCGCGCCGGTCAAGACCGATGAGCCGCTGGCTGAGAGTGCGCTCCAGTCCGATCTGGCCAAGAGTATCGGTGTGGGCGGCTCGACCATAGTCCCGTCGCCGTTGGAATCCGACGCGGGCACCGGCGAAGTTGTCGAACCTGAGATTGGCGCCACTTCCCGTGGCACCGAGGGCTCGTCTCGCAGATCAAAACCAAAGGCACTCGCCGGCGGGAAAGTTCTCAATCATCGTTATGAAATCGTGCGCCGCATCGGCGGTGGCGGCATGGGCGCGGTTTACCTCGCGAAAGATCGCAATCTTGGCGATGCGCCACGCGCGGTCAAAGAGATGATCGAGTCCCACATCGACGAGAGCCAGCACGAAAAAGCGATCGCCGACTTCAAGCGCGAGTCATTGCTCCTGACGGAACTCGAGCATCCCTCGATTCCCACGGTTTACGATTATTTCTACGACGACACGTCTGAGCGTTTTTACCTGGTGATGAAGTTTATTCCCGGCGCCGATCTGGCTTCACGTCTGCGGGCGACGCCGCAGGGCCGGATCGACGAACCAACCGTCACCGAATGGGGAATTCAAGTCGCGGACGTTTTGCATTACCTGCACACGCGCCCGCAGTCAATCATCTATCGCGACCTCAAGCCGGCGAATTTGATGATTGACAGCAACAACCATCGCATCATGCTGATCGATTTTGGCATCGCGCGCTGGGTCAATAAGAAAGAGAAGGGCGTGACGGCGGTGGGCACGATGGGTTACGCGCCGCCGGAGCTATTCAGCGGCCGAGCCGATCCGCGTGTCGATATCTACAGTCTGGGTGCGACGATGTTTCACCTGCTGACGGGCGCCGATCCGCAGGACAATCCGTTGCTGATCTTCGATTTCACGAAGAACCCGCGGCCGCGGCAGATCAATCCGGCGCTCTCAAGCGAGATCGAGCGCATCCTGCTGCGCACCGTCGAATACAAACCGGAGCACCGTTACCAGTCGGGCGCTGAACTGCGCGATTCGTTGTCGCATCATCTGGAGAAGTTACGTTCAGGCCAGGTCAGTTATGGCGCGCCCGCGTATCAGTTGGGCGGCGAGACGATGGCCGTCTCGAGTGTGTTCTGCGGCTTCTGCGGTGGGCGGATTGCAGCGGATGACGTGTTCTGCGCGCACTGCGGATCAAAGCAGCCGCTCGCGGGTACCGATTCCGCATCGCTGTCGGCACGTACGACCGCGAAACTTGTAGTCGCCGGCACGACTGAGCTGGACGCCTCTTTTCTTATCCAGAAGGACACGAATCTCGTCGGCCGCACCGATCCCCTCTCGAACATCTTTCCGGAAATCGACTTGTCGCGATTCGATCCGAACACAAAAGTTTCGCGTCGCCACGCGCGCATCTGGAGGGAAGGCGGTGCTTTCATGGTCGAAGACCTCGGTTCGGTCAACGGCACCGTCATCAATGATATTATCCACCTTGAACCGCGGCAGCCGCGCGCGCTCGACAGCGGCGATCGCATCCGCATGGGCGAGACCACTTTGCACTTCCTGGTCGGATGAGTTCGGGTGAGAAGCCCGACCGTAAGGGAGGGCAATTTATGAGATCTCAAACTTGAGATCTGGATTTATGAGATCTCAAATTTGAGATCTGAGATTTCAACAGCCCTCCCTAACGGTCGGGCTTCTGACTCACCAGACACAATGCAAGCGACAGTGCCGGCTAAAATCGAATCGGGGAAAGCCTCGCGCCCGACGTCGAAGCGTCTGGAGCGCATTCAAGTGCGTTATCGCGCGCCGTTCGCTTTGCGCTGCGGTGCGATTCTGATCGATTACATCATGCTGATGCTGATCATGACTTTCAGCACGATGGTCGCGCGCATGATGGGGGGCGGTGCACGTTTAGCTGGAGGCACGGCGGAAAAGGTCGGAATCTTCTTTACGCTCGTCGCGGCTGTGTTAGATTTGGGCGTTCTGGCGGGCCTGACCGGAAAGACTCTGGGCAAGTGGACAACGGGTCTACGGCTGGAGAGCACCGACGGCAGCGTGCCGGGCATAGGCTGGGCGCTGTTGCGCCACTTCGTTGGGTATCCTGTTTCTTTCTTTCTGTTCGGAATTGGTTTCTTGATGGCGATCGTAAATCCCACCGGACGCACGCTGCATGATCTGATCGCGGGCACAGTGGTGATTCGCGAGTACGGGTCGTCGCCGACTCAGGCGCGACGCGCGCGTCCGCCGGTGTAACGCATTGATTTTCCTCTCCCAAAGGGAGAGGGAGGCAAGCTTAAGAACTCATGGCTGAGTTAGTTGTCAGATATCCCGATCGGACGGCGGAGCATTTTCCGCTGAACCGCCTGCGCATCACGATCGGCCGATCCGCGCGAAACGATCTGTGTATCCCCGATCCGTTTGCATCGCGTGTCCACGCCGAAGTGCGCAACGAAGGGGACGAGTACTACCTGCAGGATTTGGGTTCGGCGAACGGCACGCTCTACAACGGCGCGATTGTCGGCGCGGCTATTCCCCTGACGCGCGGCGGCCGCATTCAAATCGGCGAGACCGAGATCGTCTTTAACGACGGGCCGTATCCCCTCAGCAGCGGCTCGACCATGATCACTGAGCAGAGCACGTCCGTTCCCGAAGCCACCATTGCTCTGTCGTCCGCGGATCGAACTACCTCGGGACTGTTTCAGCAAATCGAAGGCGCGCTGTCGCGTTCGCACGATTCCGCCGCACAAGATAAGATTGAGCAGAAGACTGACCTGCTCGCATTAATCAGCAAAGTGGGCGTGGCGTTGCTCGCCTCTGTAACGTTGAACGAAACACTCGAGCAGATCGTGACGCTCGTCTTCGAATCCGTGCCCGGAGATCGTTGCATGATCATGATGCGCGATCAGGACAATCCTGAGTTGAAGGTTGCGGTGGCGCGCTTGCGTGATCGCCAGGGCGACGTCGGCGAAATCCGCATCAGCCGTTCAGTCATCGATGAAGTCGTCAACAACGGTAAATCGGTGCTGACTTCCGATGCGCAGTCGGATCCGCGCTTCATGGGCGGCACAGTCGTCCTGCAGGGCGTGCGTTCGGTGCTCGCGGTGCCGTTGGGTGTCGGCGAGAACGTTTTCGGGATCATCTATGCGGATTCGCCGATTGCCGAAGGTCGCTTCACGGAAGATCACTTGAAAGTTTTGACGACCCTGGCGTCGGTCGCCGCGATTCGCGTTGAGAATGCGCGCCTCACCGAAGAGCAGTTCGAACGCGAACGGCTCGAACGCGAACTGCAAGTTGCCAGTGAGATTCAGCAGCGCTTTCAGCCGGCGTCCGCACCGCAAGTTCCCGGTTACGAACTGCAAGGCATCAGCTTTCCATGTTACGAAATTGGCGGTGACTACTACGACTTCATTCACAAGGCCAATGGCAATTTGGTCGTCGCGCTCGGCGATGTGTCGGGCAAAGGCACGGCCGCGGCTCTCCTGATGTCGTCGCTGCATGCGGCGGTGCACGCGCAGTTCGACACGCACGGCTCGCTGGCTGAAACAATTTCCGCAATCAATCGCTATCTGGTCGAGAGCATTCCGGCCAACCGCTTTGTCACGCTGTTTTATGCCGATCTGAATCCGACGACCGGCGAACTGGCGTTTCTTAACGCGGGCCACAATCCACCGCTTATCGTTCACGCCAGCGGCACAATGGAGCAACTGGCTGCCGGCGGGCTGCCGCTGGGAATCATGGCGGACGCGGATTTCCGCGAAGGCCGCACGACCTTGAACGCCGGCGATGTGCTGGTGATTTATTCGGATGGAGTCTCTGAAGCGGTCAGTCCAACCGGGGAAGAATTCGGACCGACGCGTTTGTACGAAGCCGTCGCGCGCAACCTCGACGCTTCCGCGGCCGGTATTCGCGATCGAATCGAATCGGCGCTCACCAAGTTTGCCCAAGGCACCCCGGCGGCCGACGACATCACGCTGGTGATCGTGAAGCGGCTGGCCGAAGCCTCAGCAGTCGCCGCCGGCGCGCCAGGTTAGAGCCCCGAATACTCACCCCAAAAACCGTTCCTATTGACGCGAACAACTTGTCTTGAATATCATCGCGCCGCCCTCGCGAAAACCGTCTGATTAACCACGAAGGGCTCCCAGGGTGAAAACATTAAGCCAGGAGATTTCCGGCTACGCGGAAGCTGTAAAAGAGCTGTCTGAGGCGAATAACTCAGACCTTTCTTCGGCGACTCTTCGCGCTTTGATCGCGCGCGACAAAGCCGCGACGACGCTCGGCAAAGAGGGTATCAACTCCAGTCACATCGATTGTGTTGCCAAAACAGATCGTCAGCTCCGCGATCAAGCTACGAGGGTGGATTCGGCCATCGGCCGTGAGACTTTACAACAATGGCGCCTCACGCGAACTCCCGACGATAAGGCGTGGTGGTGGTCGCTGGATGATTTGGCAGCGACGAGCCAAAGCAAGCGCGTATGGACAGTTATCGCAGTCTTCCTGCTTACCATCGCGGTTTACTTCGCGGTTGATACTTTCAATTTGCTGCGCACGGTGGGCGAAAGCCCGATTGGAACGTTGGGTGCGCTGATTCAAGGGAGCCTGGCCGTGGTTGCCGCCAGCGCCTTTACCGAAGCAGGACGTAAGCGCTTCGTTAGTGCGTTAACACATTTTGGGTTCAAGGGCCGTCCATTCAAAGGATTCGCGCGAATGTTGTTGGCGACGGCGGTGCTCGCACTGACGATTGTCATTCACAGCTTATTGCCGGCGAGTGTTGCCTATTATTTTCAGCGGCAAGGTGAACGCTTTCAATCTGAGGGCTTGGTCCAAAGGGCAATTTCAGCTTATCAACAGGCCCTGCTGCTTCAGCCATATTCCATTCCGACTCACCTGGCCCTGGCAAAGGCCGCCGAGAAAGCTAACGACTACGCGAAAGCGATCGCTGAGTACAAGAGCACGATCGTTTTATACGAACAAACGCGCAAGCCGGACGATTCGTATTATGAAGCTCAAATTAACCTGGCGCGGTTACTAATCCAGCACGAAAAAAATTATTCGCAGGTACTTCGAATGCTGGACAAGCCGGAAGAAATGATTGGCGCGGTCTCGCCTCAAAATCGCAAGCCGTACACATATTTCTTCTGGACGTATCGCGGTTGGGCAAATTTTGAACTTCACAGTTATGCCCAGGCTGATGGTGAGTTGCGTGAGGCGCTGAAACAGCGCAGGGACGGCGCAGCGGCGCATTATTTGCTCGCCCGGACCTGGGAGCGACAGGACGAGAAGAATTCGGACAAGGCTAAGGAAAAACTGTCTCAGTTCCTAACCATATTGCAGCAGGATTCGAAACAAACCGATGAGGTGCTGCCGGACTGGATAAGCTACGCCCAGGAAAAAGTTCTGGCGAGGAGGCTACAATGATGCAAACGAAACTCCTGCATTTCAGGCAGATGACGGTTGTGTGCCTATTAGGAATTTTCCTGTCAGCCGGCTGCAGTCGACCGACGCCTGAACCGAATGGAACTGCATCATCGTCTCCCGGTGTTGGCTCAACCCCTCTTTCACCTGACTCAACTTCCAGCCCTGGTGCGCCCACGCCTGAGTCCGAAGGCGCGATGATTCTGTCGACAGAGGGCAGCGTGAGCTTGAAACCTAAAGGCGCCACGGCGTTCGCTCCCATCCTTGAGAAGGTCTACTTCATGGCCGGAGATCAACTTCAGATCGGACAGAATTCGTTCGCCAGAGTTTCTTGCACCACGGCCATCTGCCGGCTGGGAATGGGAACCTATGATGCCTGCTGTACGTCCGCATGCGAGCAGGTGGTCGCGATGATGCGAACTACGGGGAGCGACGCGCCCATCAAGCGCAGCGAACTAGCCCCAGGCGATGCAAGGGACTTGAATGCGGCTGAAAGAAGTATTCGAGAACTTAATGTCGGCGAGGTGACCACTCAATTTCTGATCACCCAACTATATTCCGGCTGGAAGTTGCAAGAGACCAATCAGGAACTCGATCGACTGAACAAACAGCTCAAGGATCCCGACGCCCAACGCGAGCTGAAGGAACTCTATCAGCCGATAAGGCGAAAAACCGCCGAGATTAACCTGAACGCGAATCGAGTCGGCGACGCGGAAAAGCTTTACTTGAAGAACCTAAAGAGTGATTCTCGTACCAGTGAGCTGAATCCAACAGCCGCGGAAATTGAAAAGGCGGCGGCCCACAAGGGGCTGGCGGAAACTGACGTGAAGCGCGGAAAGCCCGCCGAAGCAATTCGCAATCTTGAAGCGGCGAAAGATATTTATCAAAAGCAGGGAGATACCGGCGCGGTGGCGGAAACAGAAAAACGAATTGTGAACATCCGCAGCCATCAGCCTATCAATAACCCGGCTCGGGCGATAGAGCGTGCGCCCGCCCGAAGAACGCAGCCATGATGCCAATGCACCGTCGGCCAAACGTGTTGAGGCAGCATTTTGATCGATTTCAATAAACCGTGCGCAGCTTTTCGTTGGCTTTACTCGCCAAACTAAACCTCGGCTCGATTCGTTCCTTGCGGCCTTCGATTCTCGCCGCCACGTATTCTCCGACAAACGGCCCGTGCTTGAAGCCGTGACCTGAGCCACCGCCCACCAGCCACACATTCTCAAACTCCGGATGACGATCCATTAAGAAGTCGCCGTTTGAAGTGTTTTCGTATTGGCAGACGCGCGTCTCGTTTACCGGCGCGTTCTGAAGTTCGGGAATTCTGCGCGCCAGATACCGGCGCACTTCGGCCAGGCCTTCACTGCCGCTAACGCGGTCGTTTGTGTCAGGATCGAATGCTTCACCGTGGCGATCAATCGCGACTTTGACACCGCGGCCTTCAATGTCCGGTAAGCCATAAGCTTCATTTTTGAAATCAATCCACACCGGCAAAGCGGGCGATTGAAAACGTATTCCCGCGGGTGCGCCGAGGTAGAAAACTTCCTGCCGGGTCGGATGAATTCTTCCGCCGAGCACATCAGGAAAGATTTTCGGCAGCCATGCGCCGCACGCAAACACGTAAACGGCAGCCGAAACACGCTCGCCGCTGATCGTGACGAGTTCATCAACGCTCCGCGAATTATCAGGCGGCGCGATTGAGTCCTGGAGATACTCAACCCCGGACTTCAACGCCTCGCGCACGACCGCCTGGACCGCCCTTCGCGCGATCAGCACGCCGCTTTCCGTTTCCAGAAAGGCGCCGCCGATTCCTTCAGGGCGGATCTGCTGATATCGATTTGAGAGTTCCTGGAGCGTCAGTTTTTCTACGGGGATGCCCAGGTTTGTAAGAGTCTCGAAGGTGCTGACCGGGTAAAGGTCGCCCTCGTGCGCCAGCCAAAGAACGCCAGTCTTATAAAAGAGTGTCTCGCCGATGCGTGCGAACAACTCCTTCCATCCTTCAAGCGATCGCCACGCTGACCGCGAGTAAATCTCATCGCCACCGTAACCCATGCGAATGATGCGCGACTCATCGCCTGAGCTTGACCGGCTGTTTCCGGCACCGTAAGCGTCGATTAACGTTACGCTTTTGCCAGCTTGTCGAAGCTGATAAGCCGACCAGGCGCCGAAAACACCGGCGCCCACAACAACGACGTCGCAGGTGTGTGGCCCTCCCATGGCGCGTCATTATCGATTTGTGCGCGATGAAAAGTAAATGAAGTCAGCCTAACCCCCTCTCCGCAAGCGGAGAGGGGGAAGGGGGAGAGGTTGGCCGCGGCTTAACCCCGCCCCAACCCCTCCCCACACGTGGGGAGGGGCGAAGACGTCTCGCCAGGACCCTTGACTCTGATGGCGCTGCTCATTACGCTTGGGTGACTCGTTCATTTCCTGCCTTTATGAATTCAGGCTCTGCTGGTAAGACAACTTCATGATCAAAAACGAACTGATTGATTCAATTAAGAACCAGCGCGCCCGCGTGGGCGTGATCGGACTGGGCTATGTCGGGTTGCCACTGGTGACGGAATTCGCGCGTGGCGGCTTCAACGGAACCGGTTTCGAAGTAGATGCCGAGAAAGCCGCGAAGATAAACAGCGGCGAATCGTACATCGGCGACGTGGAATCATCTCAGGTCAAAGAGCTGATCGATAACGGGAAGCTGCACGCCACGACGAATTTCGACGAGCTGAAGGATTGCGACGCCATCATCATTTGCGTGCCGACGCCGCTGCGGAAAACGAAAGAGCCGGATGTGTCGTACATCCTCGCCGCGGCCGAAGAGATCCAGAAGCGCTTGCGTCGTGGACAACTAATCATTCTCGAGTCAACCACGTATCCCGGCACCACCGATGAAGTCTTGCTGCCGATGCTGGAAGGGACGGGACTGAAACTCGACGAAGATTTTCTGCTCGCGTTCTCGCCTGAGCGCGTCGATCCGGGGAATCCCGAATTCAAAACGCACAACATTCCGAAAGTAGTCGGCGGTGTAACCGATGATTCGACTGAAGCCGCAGCCATACTGTACGGGCAGATCGTCGACGACGTGCACGCCGTCAGCTCCGCGCGCGTCGCGGAAGCCGCCAAGCTTCTGGAAAATACTTTTCGCGCGGTGAACATCGGCATGGCGAACGAAATGGCGCGGCTTTGTTATGCGCTCGGCATCGACACCTGGGAAGTGATTCGCGCCGCCGCCACCAAGCCCTTCGGCTTCATGCCGTTTTATCCTGGTCCCGGCATCGGCGGCCACTGCATCCCGCTCGACCCGCACTACCTTTCATGGAAAGCACGGCAGCACGGTTTCGATTCTCGTTTCATCGGCCTGGCTGAGGAAGTGAACTCGCGCATGCCCGAGCACGTCGTGCAGCTCGTCTCGGACGGCTTGAATGACGCGCGCAAGGCGATGAACGGGTCACGCATTTTGCTGCTGGGCGTTGCCTACAAGAAAGACATCGACGACGTGCGCGAGAGTCCTGCGCTTTCAATCATCGATCGGCTGCGGCTAAAAGGCTGCGACGTTCATTACCACGATCCCTTCGTCGCCGAGATCCGGTTCGATGATGCGCATACGGAAAGCGGCGGTGAACCTTTGTCGTCGGTTGGGTTGAACGACCAGGAAATTAGCGAGGCTGATTGCGTGGTCATCGTCACCGATCACAGCGGCATAGACTACGCGCGGGTGATCGAGCTTGCGCCGCTCGTCGTCGATACGCGCAACGCGCTAAACGGGGATTTGCGGCGCGGAAGTAACGCGCGGATAATCAGGTTGTAGCTAGCGATGGACGAACTAATCTTTCAGGTAGAGCAGGCAGTGGAGGGCGGCTACATAGCCCGGGCCTTAGGCGCTTCGATCTTCACCGAAGCGGAGGACCTCGAGGCACTCCGTGAACAGGTAAGAGATGCCGTCCGTTGCCATTTCGAAGAAGGAAAGGGTCCGAAGGTAATTCGACTTCACTTCGTTCGCGATGAAGTAATCGCCGCATGAAAGGTCCCACGCGACATCTCGGGCGATGAACTGGCAAAAGCACTTCGAAAACTGGGTTACGCTGCTACACGACAGACAGGAAGCCACCTTCGGTTAACCACCTCCGAACACGGCGAGCATCACGTTACCGTTCCGCGCCACGATCCAATTAAGATTGGAACGCTCGCTGGCAGCTTGCAGGATGTAGCTGCGCATTTGACGTTAGTCGCGAGCAGCTACTCACCCGTCTGTTCAAGTAACGCGTTGTTGCCGATGAATCCGTTTGCCGCAATCAAACGAATGCTGCGCGGCGAAGTCAGCGCAGGCACCGCCGTGCTTGAAGCGCTTCGACGCGTCAACGCAGGACTGCTGCGACGTCGCGAGCAGAGACAACTGGCGCAGCTCAATCGGCAGCAGGCGAGGCTGTCTCCTGAATTCACCCGCCTGTCACGCGCGCAACTCCTCGAACATTTTCGCGCACGCTCATCTCCAAAGTTTTTTCCTGGCTTTGTTGACACCACCAAAACGGCTTCGGTGCAGAAGGAGTTGTTCCAGCACGAAACGGATCAACTGCTGGTGGTGGCGAAACGGATAGCTGACGTCCATTGTTGGTCGCTGCTCGGCTTTGGCGAAAAATGTTTTGGCTCGTCCGAGATCAACTGGAATCGCGATCCTTTGTCAGGAGTTGACTGGCCGCTGGATTATCACGCGGACGTCAATTTGTTTCGCGGCGACGGCTCGGATGCGCGCGTGCTTTGGGAGCTGAATCGGCTGTCGCATTTGATCACGCTGGGTCGGGCGTACGCAGTTTCCGGCGATGAGCATTTTGCGGCTGAGTTCCTGAAACAACTTAGAAGCTGGCGGCAACACAATCCAGTGGCTCGCGGGGCCAACTGGAGTTGCGCCATGGAAGTCGCGCTGCGGTCGATGAATCTGCTTGCCGCGTTCGCCTTGTTTCTGCCGTCCACGCAAGTCGATGAAGATGCGCTGGCAGAGATGCTGATGATCTTCGATCAGCATGGCGCGCACATTCGTCGCAATCTTGAGTACTCGCACATCGCAACCAGCAACCATTACATGTGCGACGTGGCCGGACTGCTGTGGATGGGAATCATGCTGCCCGAATTGCAAGGTGCGCGCGCGTGGCGCGAATTTGGTTTGCGCGAATTGCTGAAAGAAACCGACAAGCAGATTCTGCCGGATGGTGTCGATTCCGAAAGCTCGACCGGTTATCACCGATTGAAACTTGAGCTGTTGCTGTATTCGTTCGTGCTGTGTCGCGAAAACGGAATTGATATTCAACAAAGGTATTGGCAGAAGCTCCGCGCGATGGCGGAATACACGCGCGCGTATCTGCGACCGGACGGGCGCGCGCCGCTGATTGGCGATTCAGACAGCGGTCAGATTTTGCCGATTGTCAGACGTGAGGCCGATGACCACGCGTACGTTGTCGCTATCGCAGACGCGGTATTGGGTACGCACGCCTCCGGCGTGCAGCATGCCGGAGGCATGCGTACCAGCGCGCAGCCTTCCGAAGATCATGCCGGAGGCATGCGTACCGAAAGAGGCATGCGCACCGAAGAGGTACTCTGGATGCTCGGCGAACAAGGCCTGCGAGCCGGTGAATCTTTGTCGGTTCGCATCCCTCGTGAGTCGGAAGCCCACCGCGAAGCAGGCGTTGCTATTTTTCGGGACCGTGATCTTTATCTGTTCTTCAACGCAAGTGGCTGTGGCCTGCGCGGCCGCGGGTCGCACGGCCACAACGACGCATTGAGCATCGAAGTGTCAGCTTGCGGAACGCCGTTCATCGTCGATCCCGGTTCCTTCGTTTACACGGCCGATCTGGGCGAACGGCACCTTTTCCGCTCAACCGCCTACCACTCGACCGTGCAGGTTGATGAGGTTGAGCAAAACACGATTGATGAAAAGACGCCCTTCGTGATGGGTGATGAAGCGCATCCGTTCCTCGAAACCTGGGTAAGCCTTTCGGAATACGATTGGGCAGTTGCGGAGCACCCTGGCTACCGGCGGCTTCCATTACCGGTAACGCACCGCCGGTCGATTCATCTCGACCGCCGGCATCGCCTGTGGCTAATCGAGGACCAATTCACCGGCGTTGGCGAACATTTGTTCAGGACGCGCTTTCATTTCAATGCGGGTTTGGAGATCAATGTTCACAATGAGGATGGCGCCATGGCGCGAGACGCGCGGAGCGGCGCGCGGCTGCTGGTTCAGCCGCTAAATTTGCGCCGGCCTCCGCGGTTCGAACAACAATTCGTTTCATTCGATTACGGCGCAAAACAAGCTTCGCTGACGGCGTGCTGGTCACTTCGAAGTTATCTTAACTTCAAGCTGCGCTGGCTCTTGCTGCCAATTTGCGCCGATGAAGACGAGCAGAAAAGACTGGACATTGTCCGACGCATACTGAAGTAAGATCTATCGAATGCAACCAACGATTCATCTCGCACTTGTTGATGATTGGGAGCTGAGCGGCGACGGCTCAGGCGATCCGCACGAGTTGCAGTTCGCGCCGATGCGCAAGCTCGTCGAGATCTACAATGCCCACAACATTCGTGGCTCGTTCAATGCCGAAGTGCTTCAACAGCTTACGTTTCGACAGTTTCAAAACGAACATCCGGAGTTGAGGGCGCGGGCCGATCAATGGGACGACTCAATCCGCGAGACGTTTCGTCAGGGCCACGACGTTCAACTGCACATTCATCCTCAGTGGAGCAGCGCCGAGTACAAAGATGGCGGATGGAACCTGACCGGGGATTGGTCGATCCTGAATTACTCTGCTGATGAAGCGCGCGCGTTAATCGTACGTGGCAAGGAATATCTCGAGAATCTTCTGCGGCCGATCGTCGCAAACTATCGATGCTTTTCCTTTCGATCCGGTTCATGGTGCATCGCGCCGTCACCTTTCATGCTCGAGCTGCTCGCGGATCTTGGAATTATCTTTGACATGAGCATCGTCGGCGGCGTGCGTTACGAGACGCGCCGCATCAATCTCGACTACACGAACTGCGAAGAAGATTTCCTGCCGTTCTATCCAGTGATGAACGACGCGCGGCGCGTGTCTGACAAGCCGGAACCGATTGTCTGCATTCCGACGAACCATTTTTACGGTTCGCGCCGCAGCACTTTGCAGCACCATGTCGGCAAGCTATCCGCAAAACTCAAGAATCGAACCTATTCGGACGACGATTCGAAAGCTTCCGTACGCTCAGTCAAAACCTATGGTCATGAGTGGGCGCAAACCAGTCATGACTCGACCCTGCGACGCGTTTACGACAAGGGAATCGTGCCCTACGTGAAAGGCCGCCATCTGATTTCGGATCTCGCGCAACTGGATTACTCGCTGATGACTGAAATGCTGGGCTCGATTCGTCGGCGCGCACGGGCGAGTGGTCTGGAAGATGTCCCGGTCATTCTCGAGAATCACACGAAAGACCTGCGCGACTTTTCGCACATCGATCGATTTGTGCGCGACCTGGCCACCGCTTCAGATATTCGTTGCGTAACGCTCACCGAACTTGCCCGCGATTTACAATCCGGCCGTTTCGCGATTAAGACCCGACAGCCGCAATGAACAAAGAGCTAATCTCGACGGCCGTTGCTCAACGTGTCAATGAATTGCGCGAGCGCGTCAACCGATTTGATCCGGAAATGTTCGGAGACGCGGGCTTCTTCCTGACTTCAGTCAAAGAGCTTCTGCTCGATCACCCCAATCGCGCCTCAACCCTGACGCCCTTTTCACCGCCCGCAGAGTGGGTTGCGGCTGATACCGATTGTTTGACTTCATTACGAGTGCTCTCTTTGCACGGAACCAAAACCATGCCGCAGGCTCCCCATCCATCGCCGGATGAATTTGTAAATCAGCTCAAGGTAAAGAGCGCAGCGCGCGAACCTCTGTTCAGTCTGTTGGCAGAGAGATATGCGTGGCCTTTGAACTTTTCATTCAAAGCTGACGATGAAGTCCGTAAGTATCTGCTGATGCGGTTGATGACCGCCGATCGCGCCCGCATCGAAAACAATTCAGCAAGCGCGGTGAATACGGACGATTTGTTGCTGAAACTGAACTTGATCAGCGTCCATGCTTCAACTGCGACTGATTTGAGGTTCCTCGATGCGCTGAACTACTATTACGAGTTGCTACCCGTGACGGTGTTTCCCGAATCGCAGCACGCGTGGCTTTTGATTTCCTGGTTTGCGCTTTACGCGCGCGCACTGAACTCCTGGTCATAACCTATTCATGCGGATCGGCATACTGGCAAATTCGCTTCCCGCCGCGTTGAAGATTTACGACGAAGCGCAGGCGGTGCCGGGCGTGGAAGTGTTCGTGCTGCTCGCGCCCCTCGCCGCTGACGGCGGATTGTCCGAACATGTTGCGCGCTTCGTGGCGAAATCAGGCCGGGGAAAATCACTCAAGCTAATCGGAAAACGCGCCGTCGTTCGCTTTCGCAAGCCGTTGTCGGATCCAGACACCATTTCGCAATTGAAGCAATTAAAGCTCGACGTGGGATTGCATAAATCGGGAATTATTTACTCGAGCGACACGATTGAATGTTTTCGTCTTGGAATTTTGAACGCGCACATTGGTCTTCTGCCGAAGTATCGTGGACGGAGCGTGATGGAATGGTCGCTCTTGCAAGGCGATCCAGCCGGCATCTCGGTTTTCTTCGTTGACGCGGGAATCGATACCGGCGAGCGGATTGTGCTGTCCGAAAAGGTGGACGTTTCGCACTGTCAGACGATCGCTGAAGCGAAGCAGTATCTGTTCGATCAGGACGCGCGCTTCTATCGGCGCGCAATCGAAAAGCTTCAGCAAGATGAAAAGTCGTTTCAGATCAACGATGGATCCGGCAATCGTTATTACGTAATGTCGAAGTTATTTCAGGATGTAGCGCAACAGCGTCTTTCAAAATCAGTTCCGAGTTCGGAGAGTGGCACAGACTTCAGTCTGTGATTTCAACCTAAACGAGGATCACAGACTGAAGTCTGTGCCACGACGAAACTTACGATGTGTGGCATCTGCGGAGTTTGGGAGTACGGTGCGGCGCGCGGCAATGTCGGGCGCGAGCTACTCGTGTCGATGCGCGACGTGATGGAGCACCGCGGGCCGGATGACGCGGGGGAACTGGTTTTCGACGACGCTCGGGGCGGTTTTGGATTTCGACGTTTGTCGATCATCGATTTGTCGGAAGCCGGTCATCAACCAATGCGCGCTTGCACGGATCGAGTTTGGCTGGTTTTCAACGGCGAGATCTACAACCACGCTGCTCTGCGCGAAGGATTGGAACAACGCGGTCACGCCTACGCGTCGCGCACGGATTCGGAAACGATTCTGCATCTTTACGAAGAGCGCGGTCTCGACTTTGTTCAGGACATCGAAGGTGATTTCGGGATTGCGATCTGGGATGCAGATCGCGAACGGCTGGTGCTGGCGCGCGATCGTGCGGGCGTGAAACCGCTTTACTTCTACCAGACTGATGGGCGCTTCATCTTTGCTTCGGAAATCAAAGCCATCCTGCAGCATCCGGCCGTGACGGCCGAGGTCAACGAAGAAGCGCTCTATCACTACCTCACGCTTTTAACGACGCCCGCGCCGCAAACCCTTTTTCGTGGCATTCAGAA
The DNA here is from genome assembly GCA_049273695.1 of Pyrinomonadaceae bacterium. Taxonomy (GTDB): domain Bacteria; phylum Acidobacteriota; class Blastocatellia; order Pyrinomonadales; family Pyrinomonadaceae; genus UBA11740. The sequence continues at coordinate 3,004 of JBASRE010000017.1, read as the reverse complement.
AATTCCCGCCGGGCACATGCTGGTCCTCGAGCGCAATGGTGAAATGCGCCTGACGCAGTACTGGGATGCGCTGCCGCCTGAGTCGGCCGTCGCCGGCATTTCGGAGGAAGAACATCAACAGAGAGTTCTCGAGTTGCTGCGCGAGTCGATCAAGAAACGCATGATGGCCGATGTACCTTTCGGTGTCTTTCTTTCCGGCGGTGTCGATTCTTCAGCGAACGTCGCATTGATGTCCGAATTGATGACGCAACCCGTGCGCACTTTCACGGTCGGCTTTCACGACACGGAGGAGTTGAACGAGTTGGAAGCCGCGCGCTCTCTCTCGAAGCGTTACCACACCGACCATCATGAAGTGATCATCGGCCGTGAAGAGATGGAGAAGTTTCTTCCCGAACTCGTCTTTCACCAGGACGAGCCTATCGCCGATCCGGTTTGCGTGCCGCTTTACTACGTTTCGAAACTTGCGCGCGATTCGGGAACGATCGTAGTGCAGGTGGGCGAAGGCTCTGACGAAATTTTCGGCGGCTATGATTGGTTCGGAACGTATTTGCGAATTGAAGAGAGGTTTTGGCGTTATGCCGAGCGCGCGCCTTTGGCCGCGCGTCGGGCCGCGGCGGCGGTGGCGGTTCCGCTCGCGCAGAAGACGTTCAAGAAACAAAAAGCCGGCGAGTTAATCCGGCGTCTCGGGAAAGATCAAGCACTGTTTTGGGGCGGCGTCGGCGTGTTCGACGAAACGACAAAGCCGAAAGTGCTCTCGTCAGAGCTGCGCGCGCGTTACAACGGATTATCGACGCACGACGTCGTGCGGCAATACCTGGATCACATCGCTCTTGAACGGCCCGATTCAGACTTCGCGGCCCGAATGACATACCTTGAATTGAAACTGCGCCTGCCGGAGCTTTTGCTGATGAGGGTCGATAAGATCACGATGGCGACATCGGTGGAAGCGCGCGTGCCTTTTCTCGATCATCATTTGATTGAGTACGCGATGGGCCTGCCACGTGAGCTCAAAGTAAAAGGCACGACCGGCAAGCACATTCTCAAGCGTGCACTTGAATCGATTCTGCCGAAGGATTTGCTTTACAAGCCCAAACGCGGCTTCGGCGCGCCGGCTCGCGAATGGTTTCGCGGACCGAACGCCGGCGAGCTGGTGCAACTCATAATGAACTCGCGCATGCGCAGCCGAAATTTCTTTGACTACCAATTCGTCGAGCAGCTGGCGGACGAGCACCGGCGCGAACGTCAGGACTGGAGCGCGCACCTTTGGGCGCTGCTCAATGTGAGCGTTTGGTACGACCGGTGGATTAAGTGAGTTAAAGCGCGCGGAGCGCGCGGAAGCATAAAGCCCGGGGCGTCAGCCCCGGGGAAAACGGCAAAAAGTCGGTAGAGCCCGCGGAGCGGGCGGCAGATTTAGCAAAAGAGTTTTGAACGCGAATCTTTGACGGCGCGATGTGAAATGAGCAAGACATTCTAATCACGGACTGTCGCCCGCTACGCGGGCTCGATCATATTTCTGACGCGAGATCCTGGGGCTGACGCCCCAGGCTTTATGCTTACGCCCGCTTCGCGGGCGGCTGAGTAAGATAGCTGACCTCTCCAGAGCGAGAGGGAGTTAACTCCAACTTCATCATGTCCGCACCAACAGAGATCGCGGCAACCGTTTCGCTGGATGAAGCTCCAGTGTTCGGCAGTTTCGTTTCCAGCGTAGTGCTGACCTTCGGCACGAGGCTGTTGATGCTGGCGGGCGTGTTTGGCTCAGGCGTGATTGTCGCGCGCTGGCTGAGCGCAGACGGGTTCGGCACTTACGCCGTCTTGAATGTGATGGTCGCGCTCGCCGTCCAAATTGGCAGCGCCGGTCTGCCATCGGCAAACACATTCTTTCTCGCGCGCGATCGAGCGAGGCTCGCGCCGATTTTCGCGAACGCACTCGTTTTCGCGCTCGTGGTGGGAGTAATCATCGCCGCTGCGGTGCTGGGCCTTAATTGGCTTAGGCCGTCTCTGTTCGGCGCGGTGTCGACGGGACTGCTCGCCGCCGCGGCCATATCGATTCCATTTCAACTGCTGATTCTCCTCGGCCTCAACGTGCTGCTGGCCCTCGATCGAATCCGTCAGTTGAATCTGTTCGACGCGCTCTTGCCGGCCTGGGTGTTGGCAAACGCCCTCGTCGTGCTGATCGTTCTCCGCGAACGGCTATTCACCCTAGTCTCCGCGAATACCGGCGCCGCGATTGTTCTGGGTCTGCTGCTGGCTTTGTACATTGGCCGCGAGGTCTCGAAGATCAAACAGTCACGCAAAGCGCGAGTTGATCTTCAGCTGCTCAATGCGATGCTTCGCTACGGCGTGAAGTTCTACATTTCGATTATGGCCGGCGCAATCATCTTTCGCGCGGACGTGCTGATTGTGAATCGTTTTCGCGGCCCTGCTGAAGCCGGTGTTTACGCCGTCGCTTCGCAATTCTCTTTCCTGTTGCTGATGTTGCCGGGCGTCATCGCGACGCTTCTGTTTCCGCGGGTGGCGGCGTCGCAGGACGAGCGTGGTGAGTTCGCCGTGCAGGTGACACGACACACAACTCTCGTGATGCTCTTGATGTGTCTGGCGGCGGTCGCGCTGTCGTTCGTGCTGCCGTGGATCTATGGCGCGCGTTTCAGCGACGCGACGATCCAGTTGCTGATCCTTTTGCCCGGAATTTTCTTTATGGGCCTTGAATCAGTGCTCGTGCAACACTTCACCGGCACCGGCTTGCCCGCGATCATTCCGGTCTTCTGGATCATCACGCTGGCGTTCAATATCGGATTGAATCTCCTGATGGTGCCGGCGTTCGGCGCGCGCGGTGCGGCGGTAACTTCGACTTTGAGCTATGCGCTAATCTTCTTTCTCGTCGCTATTTATTTCAGCATGAAGACCGGGCGCCGGCCTGCGGAAACATTTGTGCTGCGGACAAATGAGTTGCGCAACTTGTTAACGCCGCGGCGCTGGCTGCGTGGCACAGACTGAAGTCTGTGCC
>JBASRE010000007.1:0-67855 GCA_049273695.1 Pyrinomonadaceae bacterium | reverse complement strand
ACTGAATTAGCGCAGCCTTGCTGTTTCCATTTATGTCTGAGGAAACCCAGGTTTGCGATTTCAACCTCAACAAGTAGGCCCCGGTATGACTCGTGTAATTTGCATCGGTCACATAATCGGCATGCGATCTTCGCAGAAATGGGCCGGGTTGACCGTCTCCCAAATCATATTCATACGTGTCGGTAACGTTATTGTACTGGTCGTGGCTGAACGTTTTCTTCGTAACCAGTCCGTTTTCCAGAGTTGTTTTTATTTCAATGACTCTGGGATCAACGGCTGGAGCGCTATTAGGAAAGTTCACCTGATCAGGAAAGCACGTATAAAACCCCTGGAAACCCCCGCACCAGGGAAACGCCTCTCTTTGTCGCCACGTGGTTTCGGTTCGGCGCAGGACGGCTTGTGAGACGGGATCTAATATCTCTGATTTGTACTCTTTGCCGAAAGACGCGTTAGAGGCTGCAAATGGCCACAGCGCGGTCTCATAGAAGTAATGCCTGCTCTTCGCAAAGACAGTTCCATTGGCATCCTTTATATCGATGGTTAGATTATCAAGAACCGGAAAGGCCGGATGTGATTGAGCCACCTCCTGCGGGATATTGCTGAAAGCCTTTTCATTAACGAGCTGGTCCGTTTCTTCAAAATTCTTGACCGACGCCACGCGACGATAGATGAACCCGCCGCCATAGTACGCGGGAGCCGAAAAGCCATCGGCGTCGGCGTCTATGATTCCCGAGTAATTGTAATTGCTATAACCGCCGGTCGGAGATTTGACGCGCGCCAACTCGAGATAACGGTTGTAATAAAATTGGTACTCTCGTCCATTTGCCAGAACGATCGACGAAGGAACTACAGCAGTAGCAGGAGTGTAGTGAGGCCCCGAACCCCCTCCCGGTGTCGGATCACAGGGCTGTTGGCTCAACGTGTAGCACCGAGTCGTAACGCCGGGAAAGATGGGCTGCGAGAGTGATTCACCAGGAATCAGTGCATTTCCAATCGGGGTGTAGTTGATGCGAATCCGTCTCTCGGCGTTTCCAAATCCTTTGAAAACAATCTCATCAAAATAACTTGACCCGGAGGTGTGATCGCCGTAGATGATCGAGATTTCACGATTCAATGAATCCGTGATCTTCTTCAAGAAATGGTAGGTGGGACCGAGTTCAACGTTGTACTCGATGTTGATGGAGTTGCCGTTGCGATCGGTAATCTTTGTAATATTGTTGAAGCTGTTGTCCACACGCATTCGCGTGCCGTTACTGAGATAAAGAGTTCCCGCTATGTTGCTTTGTGCCGACCATGGAGAGGGACTGCCGTACCCCTCATATAAAATGATGTCATAAATGTCGGCATCAGCGACAAAAGTCATATTCTCGCCACTGATTGAACGAAATACTCTTCCACGAGAACATGCGGGCGGAGGATTCGGAGTTTGATATCCTGACATGACACAACCGCGTCCTCTGGCATCGAGAGGCTGGCCGTTGGTTAATACATCTCGAAAACGGACGATTGAGCCGTTGTTCGACGTGAGAGTAATTTCGGTTACGCTGGGGGTCTCCATGAAATACCAGCCGGTAAATTTGGTCTCTACCACCAATTTTCCCAGCATGGCGTAACCGCCTCGATAGTAGTTGTATCCGGCGGCATAGTTGTATCCAGGCCCGGTTAACTCAGGTTTGTAGAAATAATAGGTCCGATCACTTCCTGGACTTGAGACTGAGTTAGTTTCTTTTACTTGCCATTGGGGATTTCTTAACGGAAAGAAAAGACCTGCACCGGCATCACCGCGTCCCTGAACACTAACCAGCGGCAGTACATTTTCCAGTTGACCGGAAAACACATCAACACCATCGGTTACGGACGCTGATTCTTTACCAGCTAAACCGACGCTTGCAGGTTGTGCATTAACAGTAGCGGTGAAGGCAGATAGGAAAAGTAAGACCAGGCCCACCAAGGTAGGGACCACCACGACAGTGAGGCGGGCGAATAGTTTAACGGGTACCATGAATGCTTCTCCTTCAATTAGTCATGCGGTTTTCAGTGCCGGCTTAAGGCAAGTCCAAAAGCTAGTTTGAATCCAAACCTCGCATCGCTACTGCAAACTCAGCAGCACCAGAATCTCACCCGACGAACCTTTCGCGAGTGGTTCGAGTGCTTTGCCGATGATCGTGCCGGGCATGTGCATCTTCCGCCCGGCGAACTCAACCGGTTCGGATTTCATGGCCACTCCCGCAACCTCACTCGTCACGAGAAGATCACCGATTTGGATCGGGCCGCGCGAGGCGTCAACTTTCACGCGCACCCGGCCGGTGGTGGCAACCAGGACTTTGCCTTCGCCGCTTTCACCGAGCGTGATGCCGGGCTGCGCGGAAATTACCCCCGCGACGCGCGTGTCGTAGGCTGTGCCTGAGGCAATGACTTGATTGGATTTGGTTGTGTCGAGAACTACAACCGTGCCGGCCGCAAGTTGTTCAGACGATGGCACCCATTCGGCGAGGTCCTGGTACTTGGCATGGATGGTGCCGCTGGCTTTGATATCGCCAACGACATCCAACTTATACTGCGGGTCCGGCTTGCCAATGCCGATATAGCCATTGCCGCGGATTATTGCCTGAACTCCGCTGCTGTTTTCAAAGGTCGCAATAGCATCATTGCTCGATGCAGTCGCGGCTTTTGCCCGAAAACCATTTACCCCACCATTCACGTCAAGTGAGTAGAGTGGCGTAGCCGTCCCAATCCCAACGTTGCCGGCTGAATTGATATTCATTGAGTGGGTGTGGGATCCGGCCGCGTCATGCCGGTAAAAGTTGACGTCTTGACCGCTGATTTGTATGAGAGCTCCGGGCGCATTGGCTGTCCATGAAGTGCCGTTGTACCACTCGTTGTTTGACAGGTGGACGTAATCACCTCCCGAACTGAAATAAGCGTTTCCCAGTTTGATGGCCGAATTGGGAGCCAACTCGAGTTTCGTTGACGGGCTCGTCGTGCCAATGCCAACGTTGCCGCCGTTGTAGTAGATCGAACTCGTGCCGGTCCACTGTCCGCTACCCGAAATGGGAGTGCCATTAATGCGAATACCCGTCGCGTTGATTTCGCCGTTAACGTCCAGTCTGTAGCCGGGCGTTGGGGTGCCCACGCCTACGTTGCCGCCCTGGCCGTTGATGATCGTGTTGCTGGTGTTGAGCCAACTAAGGTAAACAGCCTGACCGCTTCCCCCGTCCAGATGTAAGTTACCGTTTGACGAGAGGACCTGCGCCCTGCCGGAAACAGGCGTGATAAAAGCGTTTCCTGAACCTACCGCTAAGGAACCGCCCCAAGTAGGATTGGGTCCAAAGAGCGCAAAGGACGAATCGCCCGCGGACACATGAAGTTTGGCGCCCGGATTAGAGGTCCCAATGCCGACGTTGGCGGTGTTGTAATAGATCGGTCCTGTGCCGCTCCACTGTGAGCCGCCACCACTTGAGATCGGCGTGCCGTTGATTCTCAGGCCCGTAGCGTTGATCTCGCCGTTCACATCAAGTTTGTATGCCGGCGCTGTAAGACCAATTCCTACGCTCCCGCCGTTATTGAATATCGTATTTCCTGTGTTCGGAATATTTGTGGCGGCGGCTGTATTGTTTATGCCAATGACGACGCCGCCCGAACTGGCACAATTCCCATGTTGGTTACCTGCGCAGATCGCCCCATAGGAATAAATGCTCGCATCAGCCGCGATACTTTGAGCGCCGAAGGCGTAGGCGCTCTGGTTCGCGCCTCCAACTGAACCATAACCACCGCCCGCAACGTATAGCCTGGCGCCTGGACTCATCGTGCCGATGCCGACATTGCCACCGGCATCTTGCAGTATGAGTGGGTTCGTGCCAGCGCTAACGCCAAGTGACAAGTAGGCATTCGCTTCAGTGCCGCTGAAGTTCCACTTCAATCGGCCTCTAGCGGTGACACTCTGTCCCACGGCCATCGATGAGGGTCCGGTAGTGCTTGAGACAACGATTGCGTTTCCGAGCATCGTCCCAATCGCCGCACTGCCAACGTCTAAAAGATTAACCGGCGCTGAAGTGCCAACTCCGACTTTGCCGCTGTTGGCATTGGAGATATTTCCGTTCGCGTCAGGGCCGGTCCATTGCTGGCCCTGCACACCTCGGCGTGCGCCGCTCAAAATCACTATGGCGACCAATGCCAGTAAAACGACGATCTTCCGTGCGACATAAGAATTAGTGTTCATTTGCTTGCTCCTTAATGTGCTTACTGCAAACTCAATAGCACCAGAATCTCACCCGACGAACCTTTCGCGAGTGGTTCGAGTGCTTTGCCGATGATTGTCCCCGGTCGATGAATTTGAACGCCGCCGAGGTTGACGGCTTTGGACTTCATCGCGACGCCGGGAACGTCACTCGTGACTAAGAGATCGCCGATCTGTATCGCTCCGCGTGAAGCATCGACTTTCACGCGCACGCGTCCGGTGGTGGCAACCAGGACTTTGCCTTCACCGCCTTCACCCAGAGTGATGCCGGGCTGTGCGGAAATTACTCCCGCGACGCGCGTGTCGTAGGCCGTGCCTGATGCGATGACTTGATTGGATTTGGTTGTGTCGAGAACCACCACGGTGCCGGCCGCGAGTTGTTCGGACGATGGCACCCATTCAGCGAGGTCCTGGTACTTTGCCTTGATGTTCCCGGCTTCAATTGTCCCTGCCGCAGTCACGTTGCCGGTTCCCGCGACGGTGATATTGCCCGTTACATTTGTGTTTCCGGTGACATCAAGCTTGTAGGACGATGGTGCCGTATTGATACCGACCGCGGAAAAAGCTCCCGTTCCTGGCGTGTTTGCGCCGATGGCTCCCGGGGCCGCAAACGTCGCTCCTCCAAGGGTCGTAGCGTTGATTGTTCCTGAGCCACTGGCCCCCAGAGAGCCTCCGCTGCCCACCACCAATGCCGCCGTATTTGTGCCGGCCGTGATGCTGCTAAAGGCGCCTGAGCCGCTGGTTCCGTTGGCAGCGGTCGTGATTCGGCCCTTAGCATCTACCGTAATATTGGCGTTGGTGTAGCTTCCCGCAGTTACGCCGGTATTAGAAAGAGTGGTAGCTACCGCGCCAACCGAAGTCGTTACGTCACCGGTGAGGGCGGGCATGCGGGCGGCCAGCAATGTCCCGGCGGCTAAGTCGCCGGCATTCGCAGCGCTCTTGTTTATTTGCGCCCACGTGTAGTCATTTGTTGCCGCAACCACAGCTCCAGTCCGTCCGAATACAGAAGCTACGCCGCCACCTCCTCCTGAAGCGGCGGTCGTTTGCAAACTGCCATCAGGAAATTTGAATCCGCCGGAAGTGGATTCCACTGTGCCGGCCACCGACAAACGTTGGCCGGGGCTTGGTGTGCCGATGCCAACATTGCCGTTTTGATCAATTATCGCCTGCTGTGTCATTGTCCCCGCTTTAACCGTGAAGAAACCTAAGGTTCCGTTTTCGGCACCTGCACTGTTGCTCACAATGGCGCTGTTGACATACGCATAATCTGTGACGTTGCCCGCGTTATTGTTGAAAGCCCAGTTAATCCCGGTTCCGTAGCCGACGTTATTTACATTGCGGTAAACACGCAACGGTATTCCACTGGCGTCGGCAGCAACTACTAAGGGCCGACCAGGATTTGTTGTGCCGATGCCGACGTTGCCGCTTGAGGTAACTCTTAACCGCTCCGACAATGTGCCTGCATTTGACGTATAGAATTGCAAAGTGCCGGAGTTGCTCGCGCCGTCAACCCAACTGGTAATCACGCCTAGCCTCTTGTCGTTGCCGTCCGCGATGTTCCGGTTAGCAAAGACTATTTGCCCGATCAACCCGGTACCGTTGTCGGTCGCCGTTGTGTTGTTGCTCAAAACAAATGCGGGAAAGGGCGTGATCGCTGAATGGGAAGTTCCATAACCCAATTCCAGAATCATGTTGTTCTGAGAATCGTAGCTGGAATAGAGCGGCGTGTGCGTCGTAAGGTTCCCAAACAAACCATTGCCAATTACGTTCAATTTTTGTCCTGGAGTCGAAGTGCCGATGCCGATGTTTCCAGCCCCATTAATTCGCATTCGCTCGCTGGAGTTCGTTCCAAAGATGATCGGCGCATTTTGAAAATGCCAAAGCTGCAACGCGTTCGCGCCTCCGACATAGCCGGTTGCTCCGGAACCATTCATTCCAAACTTGAATTTTTCAGTAGCTCCCTCAAAGAAACTGATGGTTGCCTGCGCCGAAGAGCCAGAAGAATCGTTGGCAAGGCTCACGAGCCTGTTAACGCTATTTCCGGTTTGGTTGACTGTTAATGGATAGGCGGGCGTTGTGGTGCCAATCCCGGCATTGCCGGTGCTTTCAAGAACATTTGTCGGCTGCGCGGACACAGCCGCTGCGATCGCTGACACAAAGGCGCATGCAGCCGCTAGTTTCATTGCAGCCTTAAACAGGTGGAATAACGAACTGAGATTGGTCATCACGTGAGTCCTCTTTCGGTTGGGCAGAATGCAAAACAATCCTGCTGGTTGGGTTGAGAGATCTTCCCGCGCGGAAGATCGCGTAGGCTGGATTCGAAGAGTGCGACTTTTGCAGGCTCGGGATTCAGCCTCGCTTACGAATGGCGCGCACGATAGTGCGAGCATTTCCAAAAGTCAACAAGATTTTGTACTAGCGTGAGAAGTCGTGTGGTCAGTAGAGATAGGAACGTCGCGACAGTTTGGAAGGGAAAACTTACAGCCCGCGGCACATCTGCAGTTTCTTCGGATCAGCGGCAGGTCTGGCAGTCAACTTTACGTCGTCGTAGTTCCAGTCTTTGCGCTGCCAGGTCGAACCGTCTTCGAACTCGACGCGATTGACGATGACCGCCTCGTCAAAGGTAGGTTCTGATTTCTTACTCAGAGTCTTCACGCTGACGACTGAACTGGGCGCCGCGAGCGTGAAAATCTCGAGGTCCCGCGTCTTTGAAGGCTTAACCTTTGCCAGACAAACAAACTGCCGGCGCGAAAGGATCGTGGGATTGCCCTTCTCGCGGAACTGATACTCCCAGAAAACAACCGCGACAGGCTTCGCGCTGTTGTTTTGGACTTTTGTCTGATAGGTGAAGCCGTCAGTTTGTGGTTTGGTCTGGCGCGCCTCTGCAGTGATTCGATCCAGCTCAGCACTGCGGCCATCGAGCGTGTCCGCATTCGGATCGCGCACGCCGGCCGGATCGTTAATCCGTGCATTCCGCTGGAAATTCTTGTTCTGCGGAATCATCGCCGGTTGCGGACTGTTTCGATTCGCGTTGTCAACCAACTCCATCGCTCGCCGATCCTTCGACCATTTGTAACTGAGCACCGCGATCGGAGTCTCGTCGGCCGCAACGTCCTGAGCTAACGCCGGCGACGCACATAACAAAAGAGGCAAAACGGAGAGCAGCAACCTCGGCATCAGTTTGGTGTTTCGGGCAGCATTGGAGCGGGCGACGAGGCTCGAACTCGCAACTTTCAGCTTGGGAATTTTATTCATCGCCCCTTTATGTGCACAACTTACAAAACTACTCAGGAAAAATCAACGTGCATGCAACGCATATTGTGCATGCAGTGCCTGATTTGCGTGTCGCTGCGGGACGTTTTCGGGACGGTGTGTCAGTACTGATGGAACAGAGCACTTTTTCGAGATCAAGCGATTGGCTCGTCGAGATGAGGCGAGTTAAGACGTAAGTCCTCTCGATTGGCACGATCAATAGCAGCAGATTGCGCTCACCACCATCGGGCGTCTGCCCGCTTAGGTCAGCGATAGAGGCGGACGTCGTAAGCGTCGCCTATTCTTATACTCGCGGCCGCCTCCAAAACCCGTTGGGCACTACAGACCGGGGCTTGCCTCGATTCTTAACAATTGAACACGACAGGCTAAACTGTTATCAACCCGATTGTCTCGCGTGGACGGCTCTCCCATTTCCACGACTTGGGCACGATCGGTATTGCCTTAAATAACGGAGTGGTCACCTCTCCAGCGGATTTAACGGCAACACTCACGCCGGAACACCCTTTAGGGATTTCGATAATGACCCACAGATAACGCACACCCAATAACGATTTACTGTGGGGCCGAAGCTCCCAGTAGGGTTCGCGGTTGTCCTTTCCCGGCCAACCTACCACAGCCGGCTCGACATAACCCATGGTAAAGTCGGTGCTGATCTCACCTAAACTGCCACCCACTTCACCGAGCTTTATTTCAGGCCCGATTTTTACCTGGACTTTGCGGGGCTCGCCTTCGTATAGATCCTTCGGGATCAAATCATAGACGGTAGGCTGGGGCTCATCTTCCTTGGCCGACCACAAGTAAGCTTCACAGCGCGCATAACTAAACCGCGAGCCGGTCTCTCGTCCGTGTTCGGAGAGATCAAACTCGAAACCAAAACGTGTAAGAATAAAGCGCGAGTCCTCGCCCGATCCGAGTAGATTGCTTTGCTTCGGATCTAGCTCGACCCAGCGCGGCTTGCTATATCGCAACACCGACTTGGAGGCGTTCTTGAGATCTTCCGCGTCCGAATCGCTGCGATGAAGCGATTTTACCGTTGCCGCCACAGTACCCTCCGTAGGGACCAATTCTTCTTCGAACCAAAGATTATCCATGTTGATTTTCCCTCATTCCGTCTTTAGCGTTCAGCGCCAGTCGCCGATGAGGACGAAAGGCGCCCAGAATACCGGGTCCGGATGCCGAGCTTTCAAGGCCAAAGTTGCCTCCCGGAAGGCAGTAGCGTCGTTCATGATTTTGTTCCCCATTGAGTCTCGCGTCCGACCATAAAAACCGATCATCCATTCGAGGGTGGTCGCGGCATTCACCTGCCACAAGGCCAGCAGCGATGACGATGCTCCGGCGTAAAGCAAGGCGCGGCTAATGCCTTCCAATTCCTCGCCCTTGCTCGTACTGCTGAATCCCGATTCACAGGCGCTGACAGTCACCAGGTCAGCTTGTAGAGAAAGCTCCATCAGATCCCTGGCTGAAAGAACGCCGTCGGCCAGAAGCAACCCGGAACTAAGCGGGTCTTCGGAGTCAAAAGAACCGTGACAGGAAAGATGTATTACCCTGGCCTCGGGCGCGCTCTGCATCAATGCAGTTCGATTGGCTTGTTCGTCTAGTAGGGCATTCGTCCGGAACCGATCCGCTACAGCGTTAGCCTCGCCTAAGAATAGCGAGCGCTCCGACTGGTCAGTTGAGGGAGTGTAGCCCATGACGAGAGCGCTGGTCGTAGTCGCCTCTGTCGATTGGGCGTCTGCTTCCAGCAAGCGCCGCAACACGTTAATCGATGGAACATAAGCCACTGCGTGAAGCTCGATGAAAGGCGTGGCTGCCACGGTCAGCGCGTGTAAAGGAACCGTGTGCAAACGGCCATGCGGAACAAGATACACGAGCGAACAATCGGCCAGCTCGGCTTCCAACGGCGCGAGCAGCGCCTCACCCAGCTCCATCCAAGCGCGGGTTGCCTCCTGTTGGGTTCGCTCAAACTCGACATGGTTTAGTACCTCTCGTTTGTATGGCAGAAGATAACGGTATAAGAGCATGTTCCGAGAGATTTTGAGCGGCTTCAGCAGCGGGAAGTCCCACCCGGCTCGTAGAATGAAGCAAAGGATTTCGTCATCGAGCGTGTAGAAGCTCACGAGGCCAGTCTGCGCTCCGAGCTTATCGGCCAGGCCTTTGATTTCAGACCACGAAGCAGTATCACCACGGCGCAGCGCCACGTATGCCGGCGCGACAGTCTCAAAGTCCCGCCAGAGCGCGTCGAGCTGAGCGTGCACTGTCTGCCGCTCCCTGGCTAACTTCTGCTCCTGGTCGTCCGCCAGGCCCGAACCAGATAACGCTTGTTCCAAACCTCGAATTTGGTTGATGAGACTAGCCTCTTGCTGGAGTTTTTCAGGATCCAATCCGGCTGGGGCGGGAAACTTCGCCGTGCCCATTTGGGCGACGAACTGCCGATCACGCGCCGCCTCAGCGTGAATTAGTCCTCTTCGACACATTTCCGGATCGTCTTTCAGACGGGCGCAGGTGGCCACGAGTCGATCAAAGAGGTCGGCGTTAATCTGCATTTCTATTCGCTGACTCGTGGGGACATAAGCCGAGCGGTAAAGAGCGTCAGCCGCTTCCAAACCGATCTCGAAATGCTTGTATGCTTTAGACCAATTCCCATCCTGAAAATAGAGACTTCCGAGGGAGAAAGAAGCTTCACGACACTTCAAAGGGTATTCATCCGGTTTGAAGACGGTAAGAGCCGACTTGAATAGTGTGATTGCTCGAGCCTGATCTCGCAGTGGCAGGTCATCTGCTCCGAAACTCAGCGCGTTGGCCAAGTTAGTTTGGAGCCTGGCCCAATCAGACGGCGAAACCTTTGGATCGTTAAGCACCTCGGCGGCCTGCTCCATGCAGCCAATGGCGAGCCCTTGATTCTCTTCCCGATCTCCGTTCACGCGCACGGCATAAGCAGTGCCGAGGTTAGTCATCGTCTTGGCCCACTCCAAGGGTATCGCGTCACGAGTCCACACTTGTAGCGCTTCCTCATACAGTTGAATCGCTCGCTCTACGTTTTCGGCGCGCTGGCCGAGCGTCCTTTCCAGGTAACTGACCGCAAGATTGTTTCTCGCCAAAGCGAAGCTTGACGAATCAGTTTCGGCCGAGATTCCTTCTAACGCCGCTTCGTACAATTCAATCGAACGCTCCATATTGTCTTCACGAGCGCCGCGAATGCGCTGGCCGTATGCCCTCGCCAGGTTATGCAAAAATATGGCCCGCGCGTCGGGGCCCTTTTCGATCTGCAGGATCTTTTCATAAGCGGCAATTGTCCGTTCGGTATTGTCAACGCGATCGCCTCCTGGATCGTCCACGTAGGCGCTGGCGAGCGCATCCATCAGGCTGCAGAAGGAATCTGGAAACTCTCTCTCAGAAATATGTTTGAGTGCTTGTTCGCAGAGTTCGATCGCTTGTCTGAAGTTGGCGGCCGGGGTTCCTTCGACCCGCAATTGATATGCATTCGAGAGGCTAACAATCGCGTTGGCCCACGTCACCGGATCCTGCTGCGGATTCAGTCGTGACAATACGGACTTTAACAACTCAATGGCGTGTTCGACGTTGGCTCGCCGATCTCCGGCAGGGTTTTCGTAATAACGCCTAGCTAGCGTATTTTGCACCATGACCAGGAAGAAGGAGTTTTCTTGAGGGTCGAGACGCGCGAGAAGGTTCTCGCACAATTCGATCTTGCGCAGCACATCTTCTGGACCTTTCGGTATAGCAAGCGCATCTTCCAGCAGCACTCTGGTTTCTGCATCCACGGTGCCTACGCTTAGTGGTGGCGGGTCTTGTTCCCTAAACTCAGCGAACGCCGCGTCGATCCCTATTTCTGTGCAACGCTCCAAAAGCCGCTTTTGCGAGTCGACATCATGGGCTTCAATCGGTCGCCCATCATCCGTTAGCGATTGGCTAAAATAGCCCAGGAAGTTCATAGCGCTTGGACCCAAAAAATCTGGCTCGGCGAAGAGTAGCTGCCGCTTTTTGTCGAGGTCCTTGGTTCCCAGAAAATTTGTGAACTTTTCGAGGAAGGGATCGTGTTCGACGTAAGAACGAAGATCGCTCCATTCGTCCAAGAGCATGGAGCGCAGGCCCACGTCCAGGGTTGACCCCATGGCAGTCTTCGGCCAGGACTCGTCCCACGCATTGCCCATGCGCGCCCGCAATAAATCCAGGCACATTTTCGCTTGAGTCCCGACCTCATCAGGTAGCGTGCCCGAAGGCGCACAGAAGATAAGCTTTAAGTCTGAATCGGCCCGAAGCAATAGAAAGGGGACATCTACCGTCACGCCGACGGTCAACTCCAGCGGACATCTCAAGAAGTGCAATGTGCCGTCGTCCAGACGACGGTAGAGGTCCCTTCGGGCGAGCACGTCTACGATTAACCACAGCTCGCCTGAATACTCATGTCCGCACGCTGAGCATTTCACGTCCAGCGGCTGGCTGTGGCTGTAATCGGGAGTTGACGGCATGTCGCTCAAAACGCCAATCGCGAAGCCATCCCGAGCCCTAATTCAGATCAAACCAATCTGCCTGTCAGCCTTCCCTAACAGTAAAAGGCTCGTTTCTGGTTGTCGCTAATGTGAATCTTATCTGCGTCAGTCGAATTGAGCCAATCCTCGTTCGAGCGCCGCATATGACGTGTAATGGGTTTATGCAGAGTTATTATTGATCGAAGCGACAAGAGCCGCGGACGAACGGAGTCGATGTCACGAGTCAACTTACTGCGTAAGATCTCGATCTAAACTAAAGCCTATTGGAAAGCACTGGGAGGCTGACAGTTGCGCAGAGAGAATTTGCGGGACGGTTCTAGCGTTTCTCTAACTTTTGAAATTGAGTCTGCGATTTACTTAGAAATTGGAGCGGGTGACGGGGCTCGAACCCGCAACTTTCAGCTTGGGAATTGTGTTCATCGCCCCTTTATGTGCACAACTTACAGAATGACCCAGAAAAAATCAACGTGCATGCAACGCATACTGTGCATGCAGTGCCTGATTTGCGTGTCGCTGCGGGACGTTTGCGGGACGGTTTCAATGACTGTTTTGATCGGTTCCTCAGTTGATTCTTTAGTCGAGCCTGAGGCTGGGTTCCATGGGAGAGACTGTCCACTTCGAACGAGAGGAAGTTAACGCTCTACCAAGTGACTAACGGAACTGAATCAGCCTTTTTCTTGACGCAGCTCAACTCATCTCCTCTCGATCTCCCAGAAACTCATAAGGTGCCGGTTCATAGCGTCGTGCCGTCGAAGCGCATTCGACTTGGGTCACCTATTTGCCGAACGTGCGCCGTGGCCATGATGCAACTGCGGGCGCGCACACTCTGAGCTTCGTCGGCCTTGATTCTTTAGGCGGCGCTCTGTTACGTATCAGAAAAACCGTTGCCGGCGCTTAACTGGTTTCCTTGACATTCCACAGGGAGAAAAGTACCGTCAGATTCATCCTGGCTAGTCAGTTCCGGAAGCTATTAACCGTGCTAACTGAGTTGTCGCACTCCCGACCATACATCTCCTTGCCTTCTTTTAGACAAGCTGTTTCGTAGTTCGGCTCGTTGCCACAGCTCTTGTTGTTCTAGATTCTCCGCAATGCCTACGCAAGAAGCCCGGGAAATCGATCCATACCGGAGACGATTTTCGTCAGACGGCGGAAACGAATTCAAATGCCTTGGAGCGGCGGATCTCTCGCGGGTGCGGAGCTCGAGACGTGGGGTGAACAGCATGGAGAGCGACAACAAGTTACTCAAACAGATCGAGACACTGCTCAACAACAACGGAAACGAAGCCCTCAGCGCTGTTCGCCAGACAGTTGATCCGTTGTGGGAGCCCGGCACAGGAAAAGACTGGCGACCACTCAAAAGAGTAACTTAACTTTGCAGCTGAGGTTAACAGCCAACGAGCAATGAAGGATTACTCCCTGGCTGCCTACTAACTCCACCGTCAAGACCGACTGCGGGCTGGAAGGTTTTGCACGTTGATTCATCGCTCGTATGGTGGCAGCGTTTACCAGCAGACGCGACCGTAACTTCACGGAGATCGAGCTATGTTACCACTCACGAATCCCCGTCTTCACGTCACTTCAAAACTGATGCAGGATTATCGCATCGCACAACCCGTGACGGGAGAAACAGCGATTGCAGGCTTTGTAGACTCAAACAACAATTTGATGATCTTTTCTATCGGCAGTGACGGAAATGTTTTCTGCATCTTTCCCGATGTGGGCAGCAGCACCGGCTGGAGTCAACAGAACTTAAGCTTTCTCGCCCATCAAACCGACGGGTCGAAGGCAAAGATCCTCTCAGCCGGAAGAGATAAGAGCGGTGATACGATCGTGTTCGTCTGTGACACTAACGATCGAATGCACATGTGTCGGTTGTTGTACGGTTCGCAGGGGATCATCGGCGGCGCGGAAAGGAATGTCATCGTTCCGAGTCAATGGACTGACCTTCCCGATAAATCTCTTGATCCAGCCATTACCGTCACCATAAAGCAAATCAAACTCGGTTCCGACAAGGACGCCAACCTGTTACTCACGGTACGGAAGAGATCCACCTATAAAGGCCGGTCCTCGGACAACTTGTATTGGATTGATTACGCAAATCCGGGGAACCCCTCGCAGGAAATAAGCCACCCTTCTGATGGAAGCAGTCCAGTGCCGTTTAGAACGCTAACTGATTATAGAATCGTAACCCACCCCCCCGCAGGCGTCCCTGTCGGTTCCAACGGGGTCTCGATCTATATGGTCGGCAAATGCCTCAGCAATCCCGCTGAGCCCAAAAGTCCCTACGCCAATAACCTGCGAATAGCGGCCTGGCCCGACGCGACAGGGGCTAATGCCGCGACGAGCCTTTACTACGGGCCGGAGGAACAGCACGACAATACTTTCTGGAAAATATCTTCTGTCCCCGACACCCCGGCGGGCCAGACCGGCGTCTTCGCCATCCAACAACCGGACAGTTCGGACCCTTCCAATGGAACGCTGGTCTATTGCCCGCTTCCACCCAATGCCAACCACAAGGTCGTCCCAATCGGTAAAGAGGGGAAGTTCCACAGCTTCCGGGCGAGCCGCGACGCGAACGGGCTGACGGAGGTCTTTGCGCTCACGGCCTCTAATACTCTTTTCCATGTTCGACAGCACCCTCCGCAGCAACCCGTCGACCTTGATCGCCCCCATGATCTCCCTTTCGCACCTTCCGACTGGCAAGCCGGCATCGAGATCATGACCCAACTTCAGCTCACACAGCTTTCCGTGATTCGTGATCACGAAGGAGTCTCGCATGTCTTTGTCGTCGCGGCTGACGGCGCCTTGCACCACATCTGGCAGGATAAGGATTCTACCGATTGGCACATAGAGGAAGTTGAGCTACAGACTGAAGGCGCGCAGCGCGTGGAGCAGTTCTCGTCGTACTGGACGGAAATCACGGTTTACGACAGCCAGAAAGTGGCGAGCGCTAACCGACAAGTGAAGATTTTCAGTGACAACGAGGTCTTTATTAATGTCAATGGCGCGATGGTAGTTGTTCGCCCGGACATGCCATGGACCGGAACGTCCAACATGAATGGCCAGGTGATCGTCAGCCTGAAGACGCGTTCGCTTGGGACACAGGCATTGACTGTCTGGACGGAATTTATGCCGGAGGCTGACAGGGTCGCAATTGATCCGAGCGGTTCTATACAGACGCGGCTTGAGAACTTACAGAAAAGCACGGATAACGCGGACGCCGACACGCTGCTTAACGCTAAGGTCACGGACGACCAGGGAAATCAAACCCCTCTGTTGAAGGACGAGCCAGGTGAGAGGCCTCAGGACATCGCGGATGCACTGACGTCCGCCATTCACCAGGCGATGTCGCTTGCTCGCAAGCAACCGGTAGCGACAACTGAGACGGCCAGGTATCTCCACCCGAAGACCAACTTCCACGTCGCTCGCTATATTCCGGGACACGACGGTGCTTATCCCAATCTGATCCATACAGCGGCTGTTGCCGAGCAACACTGGCAACTAAACTGCTCTTCCGGAAAACCCGTCTTTCGGACGCTGAACAGGGACGAGGCGGTAGATCTGATCGCCGGAAAAAATGCGGCTCGCTCCGATTCCGCCGTTAGGGGCTTCGGCCTTGATATTGATCTTGACTGGGGAGACATAGTGAATGCGGTGGATGAAGGCGTGGCCGCAGTCGCCTCCGACGTCCGGGAGATAGTGGTCAGCACCATCATTGACCCGGTGACAAACCTCGTCACGCAGATAAACGCCAGGATCGAGGTGCTCATCAACGAATTGCATTATGTGTGGAATGGGGTCATCGAGTTCGTCGAGCAGGCTTATGACATCGTCGTCATGGTCTTCAACATGGTCGGCGTGGCATTCGACGACCTGTTCCGCTGGCTCGGCTTTATTTTCAACTGGCCGGACATTCTCCGCACAAGAGATGCGGTCAAACATTGCGTCAACCAATCGTTCGATGTCGTAGAGGGAGCGCTGCAATATGTCAAAAGCAATTCGGACACTTTCTTTACGAAACTCAAAAGCGATGTCGGTGATGCGCTCGACAATTTGATCAGCAGCCAGATCGGGAGCGAGTCGTTCCTGGCGCTTCAGTCGGAAGGCGAGCAGCAGAAGCCAGTCGGCGCCGACGAGAGCGCCACCGGCAATGTTTTCTGGTCGGGGCTTACGAACAACATGGGCGACAGTGCGCCCCCAAAGCTTTCTGCCGTTGTACCGTCCGGTCCGTTTCAGGAGTTAAATGAGCGCCTGACCGAGTACGCGACGGTTTTTCAGAACCAGTCGGCATTCTCTGATGCCCAGAACTATTTCCAGGAAGCCGCCAATAAGTTGGAAACCGATCCGGACTATGCGTTGAAATTGACATTGGCCGGTGTGCTGAAAACGTTGCAGGGCCTGGCCGTTCTGGGCCTTGAAGCGATACGTCAAATTGTTAATGCCCTGTTCGACGCCTTTGCGGCAATGATAGATGCCATCAAGGGTGTGTTGAATGCGCCATGGGACATTCCGTTCGTTAGCGACCTCTACAGCCACGTCACAAACGGCAGCCAGCTCACAGCTCTCGACCTGACGTCTCTAATCATCGCCGTGCCGGCCACCGCATTCTACAAGATAACGTACCAGCGGGCGCCGTTTCCGGATCAGGCTACGGTCGATAGGTTCAAGTCAACCCTTACGGCGCAAGCGATGATGAGGGCGGCCGGACTCAATCCCGCGAGCAATTTGCCGGCGCCGAGAAGCAAAGATGAGGAAACGCTTCCCGCGGAAATGAAATATTTCCTGGGTTCCATGGCGTGTATTAACCTTTGGTCTTACATTGCATATGCGGGGGCCACAGGCATCGCAGACTTTCAACCGTTTTCCACGGAAGACGCCCCTGCGACCATAGTTGAGGGCGTGGTCTCCATAATGGCAATTGCCGCCGAAGCAGTTATTTTGACCGTCAACTTCCCTTGGTTCTTCAATACTGAAACTCCTGAGTTCACCACTCCCACCGGAGCGAATAATGCCGTCTGGCTGTTTTTGAGCCTGGCGTTCCTCAGCGACTGCGGCGTATTCGGCTTCACGCTGTCAAAACCCGGGAAAAAACTTATGGGTAAGAAGGCAAGTCTCTTTGGCAATGTCGGCGTGGTAATAAATATAGTTCTAGGGGTGACTTATTTCTCAGTGTTTGCGATTCTGGCAAAGATACAGATCGAACATAATGAGCCCAACTATGTGGTTACAGAAGCGAACATGTTTGCCGCTGCCCCGCTGTTCTTCAAATTCCTGCGCCTCTCACCATGGGCAAATAACAAGAAGTGCCAGGGAGCTCTAAGCGGCCTTGATCTTTCATGTAATTTGATCGCGGGGGTGCTGTACTTCAAAGACACACTCGACAAAATCCTCAACTCTCCCACGCAACGCTCAGACGGAGCCTCGGCTTCTTAGATTGCCCGGTGGCGAGAGCGAGAATGTTCTCGCTCTGGCCACATCTTTTTGTTAGACAGTTGGACGAAGGCGATGATTGATGCGACTCAGTTTACGCCCAGTGTTGAGGCGCGTACGTCACACCAGCTATCAAACGCGCGATGTCCCCTTCGTGGTTGCGGAGTTGCGCCATCGATATTGCTTCTTACCGGATTCAACCGGAGGTATTTGACGGACAAAAATCATCGACGACAATCCACCGATAAGACGTGCTTGGACCTTGGGACCAATTCTTTGCCAGACTTCATAAAGGACATGAAATTCACACGGTACATAAGCAACTCGATTGCGTGCAATCCGCTCAGGTTTATGTCGGTTATGAGGCTTATGATGAAACTCGGTAGGATTGGTTATTGATTCATAACCCCAAGATCGAACTCAATTCTACTGCTACAATCGCATCCATCGGGATACGAAGACGGGGTAAGATGGTGGCGGTACGTTTTTGATACCAAGCCAGCCAAAGCGATACCTTGACAACCGCTAGGCGCATATATACTGGCTCATATCGCTTGGTAAGAATCGGTGAGGCCGCCTCCAACGTTCTTAAAATCCGTTGTGACGAAAATTCCGAAGAAACGGTCCCCCTACTTCATGAGGGAATGGAGCGGGTGACGGGGCTCGAACCCGCAACTTTCAGCTTGGGAATTTTATTCATCGCCCCTTTGTTTGCACAACTTACAAAACTACTAAGAAAAATCAACGTGTGCAACGCATATTGTGCATGCAGTGCCTGATTTGCGTGTCGCTGCGGGACGTTCTCGGAACGGTGTGTCAGTACTGATGGAGTAGAGGAGTCTTCTGGATCAAGCGTCTGGCTCGTCGGATGAGGTGATTCCGGCAAAACTTTGGCGACTTCGCGCCTTCAGCGATCTTGGATTACTGCCAACCCTTTGCAGAATCTCAACGCATCCTGGATCATTTTATAGTTATTAAAGAAGACATAACAGAGTCTCCGTTTTGGCATAGCTAAAGCCAATTCCTTGAGTTCTCCGTCTTCATATTCATAACGCCAGCCGCCGCGGCCATGCAATCGGAAGTAACAATCCTTCGGGGTTGTTGTTTTGTCGAGAAACGGATCGACGACATGCCATAAACGAAGCTCGTCACAGATCGATTTAACGACGTCGGTGTCCCAGTTTCCGCGTGGCTCCCAACCAAGATTTAAGCCTCGACGTTCAAGGGAGCTAAAGAACTTTTCGAGGTTCGCTATGTTCTCCGCAGTTTGCGTGAAACTCGCCGGACACTGAAAGAGAATGGTACGGGCTCTTAATGCCTTTGCTGATGCGAGTGTAGTTTCCCAAGCCTGCCGAACGATGGCTGAATCGCGAAAGTACCCGGCCTCCTCTCTTTCAATGGCTGAGAGTTTCACCTTCAGCCGTCGGTAGGTTGGGCTCCTCGCATCGTGCGTAATCAACTGCCAAGCTTTTATCACGAACTCAAATTCGGATGGCATTAGCGTTCGCCATCGTTCCAAGGTCTGGAGTTTAGGTGGTTGGTAAAAGGTATGTTGGATTTCGACGCATGAGAAGGCGCGTGAGTAGCTTGCCTGCGCCAAACCAAATCCACAGGTGCCGATCCGAGCGCGACTCGTTACTTCTCTACACGCCATGAACGTTGGTAAAGGCCGCTAAGATTGAGCACGCCCGTTGGCTAAGCGTTGTTCATTGCGACGAGGCAGGCGCACGTCGAACACAGTTTCTCCGTGATCGGATCGCACGTTCACCTCGCCCCCATGCGCCTGGGCAATCTCGCGTACGATATACAATCCAAGGCCGAGGCCCGCCCCGCTGTCATGGGTGTTGTCTTGCCCAAGTCCCCGTCTGAGCGGATCAAAGATATGATCCAGATTCTCTTTCTCAATCGCCGGCCCACTGTTCTTCACTTCAATGGTAACGTCCGCCGCCTCACCGATAAACTCCACATAGATCGGCGCATCTTCTGCTCCGTATTTGATTGCATTCACAACCAAGTTGCGGAGCAGCTGCTGCAAACGTAACCCGTCCCAGACGCCTCGAGTATCACCTGATATCCGCAGTTCGATTTGTCGGCCGGGATGTGCTCCGCGCAATTGTTCCAACTCATCGGCAAGCAGTGGCCCTACGTCGAGATCGACTGTAGTGACATTGATACCCAAGCCCAACTTGGTCCGATTGAAATCAGTTAAGTCATCCAGAAGTGCGTTCATCGAAGCGTCGCTGCGGATAAGGCGTGACGCCGCATCCGATACTGTGTCCCCGGCATTCAGCGCCGCCAGGTACTTGGCCGTCATAAGGATGGTGTTTAGTGGGTTACGCATGTCGTGACCCAGCATGCCAAGCAACAGGTTGCGGGCTTGATCCACTTGGGTACTGAAAAAGTGGATCGATTCAGCGATTGCCTGGTCGATCGCCTCGTTGAAACGGATCACATCATCAAGGTCAATCTTATGGATCTCGCGGGAGTCCATCCACAAGCGAAGGACGCTGGCGCGCAGGGCGCGGTACTCAGCTGCCAGTTGGTTGATGTCAAAGCCGCTTCGCGCCCGCAGCACCGCGTGCGTTTGTGCCGCTGTCTCAGGCGCTCCCAATAGTTTAGGTGCATTGCCTTTGGATTTTTGATACTGAGCTTCCTTCGTCTGGAGCGTGGACAAATCTTTCGCCACGGCCTCGAGAATTTGTTTCGCGTGGTCACGCAATGCAAGCGATGTCATCCCCGAGGCGGCCGGGAGCAGAGTGGCGGCAAACCTCTCCCATTCGGCCAGAATGGGTTCGTTGTTACGGACGATAAAGTCGGCTAGCCGCATGTCTGGTCCTCTATTTGATTGATTACTGCCTTACTGGTCGACGCTAAGGGGAAGGGCGTTCGGGATTGAGGGGTTGAGTTTACTAAGCGTTCAAGTCTTATCGATGAATAAGCAAAAGGCAAGGAAAGGCGATCAGTCAGAGAGAGGTAAAAACTGAAGGAGTTTTCATGTCATAAAGCTCGTAGTCTTTCCTTCACCACGGGTTCTTTTTGACGACCTCACGCCCCGTTGTAAGAACTCGCACTTTCGTCACTGTCTTCGAACTTCCACCGCCAGTGTGTTCATCGCCGGTGCAACAAGCGCATCGCCCGCTTCACCCTGCGGCTAAGAGCTAAGGCTTGCCTGAGCCAGTCTTTGAAGCAAGATAGTTGCGCAACTGAAGAAAACTCGTCCCGGTTAGCTCGGTTGCAATTCCCTCTGAGCTGTTCCCCTCAATCGCGACTCCGGTGGCGGAGATTCCCATTATGGTCAGAGAGAAAAGGCCAAGGTCTAAGAAGAGACCGCCGGCCAAGAAATCTTCGACAACACTCAAGTCCGATCCCACGCGCGTGCCCGCCAGCGGCCAGAAGGGCGATAGCGAGTCAGTAAAGCCGATGCGGGCTCGTTTCCAGTCGTGGGAATTGGAGCTTCAAGCC
The DNA here is from genome assembly GCA_049273695.1 of Pyrinomonadaceae bacterium. Lineage (GTDB taxonomy): Bacteria > Acidobacteriota > Blastocatellia > Pyrinomonadales > Pyrinomonadaceae > UBA11740. The sequence goes on along the minus strand of JBASRE010000007.1, from coordinate 46,945 downwards.
GGAGGGCTCGAAGCATTTACCCGGTTGTTAAAGCATTTACCCGCGGATACTGGAATGGCCTTCGTTTTGGTCCAGCATCTCGATCCGATCCATGAGAGTGCCCTTACCAACCTCCTCTCAAGAGCGACGACAATGCCCGTCCGCGAGTCGGAGCAAACACCGACCTGTTCGCTCCCGTAGATAAGAAGCACAAGGTCTATTCCAAGAAGCCGGCTGGTACTCGTCGGTTTGGCATCCCACTTCCGTCGCGTGATGCAGCAAGAAACAAGCCTCTCCCCACAATCCAGCCGTTAAGTTCTCGGGAAGGGTTGGAACTGGACGCTCAGAAAGAGGCCGACCGGATTACGCTCAGCAAGTATGCTCCGGCAGGTGTGCTTATCAATGCAGACCTCGAAGTTTTGCTTTCGCGGGATGACCAGTCCTTATCTTTCACCCGCACCGGGCCGGGCCAGCTTCAATCTGCTAAAGATGGCCCGTGAAGGATTGATGCTGCCGTTGCGCGCGGCCATTAACAAGGCAAAGAAACAGAATCAGCGAGTAAGAAGAGAGAATGTCCAGCTTGATCAGGGCGGTACTGTCAAGTACGTGAGTCTCGAAGTAATCCCACTAAAGAACGTCAAAGAGCGCAACTTCCTGATTCTCTTTGAGTCCAGAAGCACGGCGGTTGCGAGCGGTCCTAGCTCAACTGACGTGGAGCAGCCAGCCACTGCGTCAGGAAAAACAACGGCCGGCGACGGCCATGCTTTGGAGGAGATTGCCGAACTCAAAAGCGAGCTGGCAGAAACTCGCGAATATCTCCAAACGATTCAGGAAGAGCACGAAGCCGCAACCGAGGAACTGCAAGCGTCCAATGAAGAGGTGCAGTCGGCCAATGAAGAGTTGCAGAGCATCAATGAAGAGCTGGAAACCTCGAAGGAGGAACTTGAGTCTACCAATGAAGAGCTAATCACTGTCAACGAGGAAATGCAGACTCGTAATCAGGAATTAAATCGCCTGAACAGCGATCTGAATAATCTGCACGAGAGCGTCAATATATCGATTGTGGTTTTGGGACGTGATCTCACCATTCGGCGTTTCACTCCGAAGGCGGAAAAGGAGCTTAACCTCCGCGCTACGGATATTGGCCGGCCTATCAACCGCATTAAGACCGATCTGGATTTCCGGCATTGGAAAAGACCATCGCTGAAGTCATTAAGACGATTAGCACGCGTGAAAAAGAAGTGCAGGGCCAGGATGGCCGCATCTATTCGCTCCGGGTGCGGCCATACGTCACTATCGACAACAAAATAGACGGAGCGGTGCTTGTGCTCGTGGATATCACAGATCTGAAAAAGATCGAGCAACAAATTCGCGACGAGCGTAATTATGCTCAAGCGATTATCAGGACCGTCCAACACCCACTTTTGGTCCTCGACGACAAACTGCGTGTGGAGACAGCCAACGAATCCTTTTACCAGACGTTCCAAGTCGCGCAAGACGGAACAGAAGGCCGGTTGATCTACGAGTTAGGCAACCGCCAATGGGACATTCCTGCTTTACGCGAGTTGTTGGAAGAGATTCTTCCCCAGAAAACTGTCGCAAACTTTGAAGCAACCCACACCTTTGAAACCATCGGCACCAAAACGATGTTGCTGAACGCGGCACGATTGGAGAGTAAGGACGGCACCGCCGAACGGATTCTTCTGGGAATTGAAAACATCACGGAGCGCAAGCTGACCGGAGAAGCGTTACGTGAGAATGAGGAACTCTATCGCACGTTGTTCGAGCTGAGTCCCATGGCTGTCTATACCATTGATGCCTCGGGAGTGATTCTGAACTTCAACCGTCACGCCGCCGAACTGTGGGGCCGCGAGCCGACGTTGGGCGACACTAACCAGCGGTTTTGCGGCTCGTTCAAAATGTTCCGGCCGGACGGCACTTTTATGCCCCACGAACAGTGTCCCATGGCCGAGGTGGTCTCGGGCAAAGTGTCTGCAGTGCATAACGGCGAAGTGAAGATCGAGCGGCCCGACGGCTCGCATGTCACCGTCCTCGTGAATATCCGTCCGCTGAAGAACGACCGGGGGGAAGTCACTGGGGCAATCAATTGCTTTTACGACATCACCGAGCGCAAGCAGACAGAGGAAGAACTCAAGAACCTCATGGACAAGGAGAAAGCGGCGCGCGCTGAAGCCGAGGCAGCAAACCGTGTGAAGGATGAATTCCTTGCTATCGTTTCACACGAGCTGCGGACGCCCCTAAATGCGATTGTCGGTTGGACGCACTTGTTAATGCACGGGAAACTCGACCACAGCCAGTCAGAGCGCGCAATTCAAACTATTGATCGCAACGCGACGGCGCAGACTGCGATCATTAGCGAGCTGCTGGATGTATCCCGCATCATCAGTGGCAAGTTGAAGCTTGACATGAAACCGGTCGATCTCGCGGATGTGATCACTGAGGCTGTAGACGTGGTTCGTGCCGCAGCCGACGTCAAACGTATCGAGGTCGTTACATCGCTCGATCGGAAAGCAGGGCTGGTCGCAGGAGAATTTGTGCGGCTCCAACAGGTGATCTGGAATCTTCTGAACAATGCGATTAAATTCACGCCCAATGAGGGAAGAGTTGAAGTCAAAACTAAGTCACTGGGCACGCACGTTGCGATTGTGATAAGCGACACAGGAGCAGGAATTCCCGCAGACTTTTTACCTTATGTCTTCGAGCGTTTTCAACAGGCGGATGCGTCGCAAAAGAGGACGCACGGCGGTCTCGGCCTTGGGCTTGCAATCGTTCGCAATCTTGCCGAGATGCATGGTGGTAGTGTCAGCGCCGAAAGCGAGGGAGAAGGTCGTGGAGCGAGATTCACGGTGACTCTCCCGACCCTGGCAGTCTCGGCCGTGACGCCTTCTTTGTTGGCGTCTCAAGACGGAAATCCCGATTTCTCCGTTTCCGGGGAAGTGCGTCCCCGAGGAGACTCCGAACAACAGTACTTGGATCTGAAATCTGACATCCTGAAAGGCGTGAGAGTGCTTGCCGTTGATGATGAGGCAGACACTCGCGACTTAATCATCCTTGCGCTTACTCGGTATGGCGCAGAAGTTAGAGCCTGCACATCTGCGAACAAGGGGTCCGAAATGATTCGGGAGTGGAAGCCTGACGTCATTGTGTCGGATATCGGCATGCCGGGCGAAGATGGCTATGATTTGATTCGGAAGATTCGCGCGCTCACGCCGGAAAGCGGAGGGCAAATCCCTGCGGTTGCGCTGACCGGTTACGCTGGCGCAGTTGATGAGTCGAAAGCTTACGCTGCGGGCTACCAGGTGCACATGACCAAACCCGTCGTGCTTCGCGAGTTGGCTGCAACTGTTGCCAAGCTCGCGGGCAGATCAAAGGACTTCACACATACTGCCATCTAAATCCAACCGCTAAGACCTGCCTATAGACATCAAGCACTTTCATAGTTGAACTAATTGATACTTAAAAATCCGTTGCGAGTGTCATCTCTCGAGGCTGACATTTCCGAATAGACAATTTGGAACGACGTTGGTTAGAAGATTCTTTTGTTCTAGCAACGTCGAGTTTTATATTGCTTGAGGAAAATTGGAGCGGGTGACGGGGCTCGAACCCGCAACTTTCAGCTTGGGAATTGTGTTCATCGCCCCCTTATGTGCACAACTTACAGAATGACCCAGAAAAAATCAACGTGCATGCAACGCATAACGTACATGCAGTGATGCCCTCTCATTCGTTACCCCAGGCAACCGCCAGCCAGAGGTCTGTTATCGTTTGGTCATCAAAATAAAGGGTGTATTTTGCAGTCGGTGATTCCGGCAAAAGGCCGTCGTCTAATTTGCCCGCCCTGAGATTGCCCAGCGAGTCATCTGGCCACAGCGAGGACTTTGGCTCGTTCTCACCCGGTTCGGGTTGAGCCGTTATTTCGACGCTTGCTTTCGCGGTCCTTGCATACACGTCAATACGCTTTACCGTCTCCAGACTTCCCAGACTCCAGAACGGATAATGCTCTTCGCGAAGGTCAAGAGAAAGTTCCGCCCGAACTGGCGGATTGTCGGACACGGTTTCACTCTTGAATCTTGCCCAATCGTTAGGAAATTCGTGCCTCACAGAGAACAAACGCACGGACCCTACGGTTTGCGCCGATTCGATACCCGCCTTGAGGTTTTCGACCGCCGCTTTTCGCAATGCAGATCCTCCCTCGCGCGCGGTGTACCGGACGTGAATGATCACATCGCTGATGGTGTCGTAATTGAACTGGCGAACTTCGTTGGGCAGCTCCAATCGCCACTCGCTGATCACGCCTGAACCTTCAAAAGGTAGATACCTCTCGTCGCGAAGGTTGATCTCGAAGAGACCACTGTCCCCCTGTCCCGAGCTGGTCACGATGGATTCGAGGCTGCCAAAGTGATCGCTGAAGCGGGCATCTTCTGTGTCCGTGCGCGCATATCCTTCAGCGCCAGACACCGAACTTCGCCGAATGGAACTCTTCAAGAGCGTCAACGTGCAGTTCACGCTCGAATATGGACCTGACACTGCGGGGATGCTCAAAGAAACGGACTTGATACGCCGGAAATAGTGTCCGGGGCAGTCGAGATCAAACAATTCTTCCGGCAACGAGACAGTGCATTTACCAAGCATACGAAGCTGCAGCAATGCGGCCGGATTCAGTTGCAGCAGACTCGCATGCGATGTCAGTTCGTATTCGCGCTTATTCGTGTCGTGATACGCCATATCAAGGCGCTTGAGATCCAACCACAACTGTTCGCCGGAGAGCAGCCCTTTTCTCAGACTGTCCCAATAACCAAACTGTATAAAGTTGGAAGTGGTAAGGCCGAGCTCGTAGCGATAGCTCTTCTCCGCCTGTTTAGCCGTGTCAAAGGCGAGCTTATAAGTCTGGAAGAACACGGCTGAGATTTGCGACACCATCCAGCCATAAAGCTCCTCGTTTGTGTACTTATTCTGGAGGAATTCTTCGACGGCGGCGCTGTTTTCAATCTGCTTTTCGTGGTTTTCGAGTTCTCTTTCGGCGATGGCGATGCGAATTTGAGTGCCGGCAATTTGCTTGTCGATTTGAGCGAGTTCTTTGGTCGCCAGCCTCTTCTGCAGATTCCAGTCCTCCGACCGCCTCGCCCAGCCACCCTCGATCGAAGCCATGTTCGCCTGGTAGGTGTGGTGTGATGCAACCATTGCTGAGGCCTTGCTGGTTGCTTGCGCGGCCAAAGCCAGATTGACACCGCCGAACTCCATAACAACGACTGGACTGCTGATACCGGATGTTCCGGCTTTGAATTCCGGAACCATGGCGGCGACCGCGCCTCCCAGCTCCAGACCCTCCATAATGATCTGGAAAATTCGGGCCGTGTCGAGTTGATCCATATACTCTTTCTCTTGTGCGTTTCGATGTTCGATCGTGTCATAGAAGCGGTGGCGTTCCTCGGTCACGAGTCGACTCTTTTCGAGCGCTTCAAGAGCGAGCTTGGCTTCTTGAATCTGCTGTTTCCTGATCCCCCTTACCGCCTTAAGCAAACTGATTTCGTGTTCCGCGCGAAGCAGCGCCAATTCTTCAGCGTCCTTCTTCTCCAACGCCGACAACAAGGCGCCACCCAACGATTTCAACTCTCCGCACAGCTCCAGCGCCTTTTGCAGTGTGTAGGGGAACCGATAGTGCGGCAGCGGAGAATTGATGTCATTCATCACACTACTCAAATCCAACCCCATCGCGGCGGCCTTTACCAGAAGAGCCGGATCGATCGGAGGCTCGAACAGAGGTAGTTCCCGCACGACGCCTTCAAGGTTCATGCAGTGGCGAATTTTGAACAGGCGATCCTCTACTGTGTCCCAATAACCGAGGAGTTTTTCGTTCTTCGGGATACAGAAATAGAAGGTCTCCGCCGTACCCAGATCTTTGCCGTCGGCCTGGTTCCCGCCGGAGTCGTCGCCGTCGGAGTCGGAATCTTTAGAGCTGAACGGAAACTCATTCTCCAGCGTCACTAACGCATTCGAGAATTCGTCCAGATAAGATCGCAGGTCGTCATACGTCTTATCCACTTTCTTCACGCGCGGTGGTATCAGCTCGGGCCGCCGCCCGAGAATGTTGTAAGCCATTATGTACAACTGTGTGGCTTCGTTGATTGATTCGATCGTGTCCATGCTGAACAACTGATCACCCCAGGCGATCAAGTTGTCGATGTACTTCATGACCACGGTCTTTTGGTAAGCAGTTATCCGCGATCTGGCGATCAGGTGAGGCTTAAACGGATGGTCGCGCCACTCCTCGACCTGTCTTACCAATTCGAAATCGCCGGAGTTGAGCGAATTCAGCAAAACCAAAATTTGCTGCGTCTCCGGATGCGCATTGTCATAGAAGGGCAGGAATTTCCAGAACCGGCGGGGTGACTCTTCCTGGGTCGAGCTGTCTGTCGGGTCGAAGATGTAATGGAACCATTTCATCGACTCTGCGAACCGCTGGTGTTTGCTGAGACGGTCTGCAATCAACAACGGAGCATGAAAAAACAGCTCCCAGTTGTAGATCGAATAGGCGCCTCGCAACTCAAAGTCAATGATCTCTTTGGGGTAATCCGGATGAATAACCCAGGTCGGTTTGTATGTCTTCTTAAAAAGCGTGCCGGGTGGCTGATCATCCTGGCCGAGTCGCTGAGAGTCGAGATTCAAGAATCCTGGAATCCCTTTCTGATTGAGCGCCTTGACGAGGGCGCAAACGTGCGGATGAAAGAAAATGCTGAACTTCAAATAGCGCTTGGTCTGTGAAGCCAGGAATTCAGCTAGGGTCAAGACATTCCCCTGGTCCTGCAGAATTGGCGGATCGTTCTGTCCCAGTAAAAACGCCTGCCCTCCCAAACCTCCCAGGCCTGATTCCGCGAGCGGAAACATTTCGCTGGTCGTCTCGCGCTCCGAAATTCCGAATTCGCGAACCGGCATGTCGGTTCGCGGTAGAGCTGGTAATTTGAACGGCTCTTTGGGGAACTCCAGCGATTGTTGGACTCTTTGTTGAACGGGCATTACGAGATATGTCCGGCGGTAATCTTGATAAAAGACCCCCGTTTGGGCCATGAAGCAGTAAAACTGGTGAGTGTAGAGAAGCGAGAAGGTATCCGGAGTTTTTTTAAGGACCGTGCGAGACTTTGAGGTCCCTGATTCCAGCTTGCCATAACCAGTTACGTTCCCCAGGATCAGGTCTAGCGTGTGCTCACCGAACTGATCTTCCGCCAGCATCATCGCATCGTTATGTGTATCCGGAGGAGCGCCTGAATCCGGCCAGGCAGCACCCTGCTTGATGCGGACCCTTCCGTTACAGCCAATTACGCGAAAGGCTCCAAAATCGACAGAAGAAGTGTATCCTCCACCCACAAACCCCGCCCAGTTGGGAATGATGAGAAGTGAGCCATCCGAGTCAATTTCTGATTTGAAACGATATTGGCTCCTCATTGTGAACTGCGGGAAGATCGGGGGCTTCAGATAATCGGCTGTGGAGATTTTAGCCTTCGATATTTTCCTGGGCGACCAGTTTCTGTCGTTGTATTCGCTCCAGGCCAACTTGATGTCCCAATGAGTCGCCGTTGAGGGCAGCTGCTCCTCGTTTTCTGGCAACGGCTCAAGGCCGGGGGCCTGTGGCTCATTTTTCTCATGGTCGAGGACCAGTTCCTTTTTATCCTCAAGCTCGGCCTCGACCTGATCTTTCCAGTCCTGGGATACATTATCGTTAAATTCGATCAGATCGAATTCATTTTGCTTTTGGTCTCTCTGTGATTCCAGACCGGCGAGGCTTTTTTTCCATGCGTCGTGGGTTGCTTTCAGTAACCTCCACTTGGTGTGCTCCTCCGTCTCCTGCGGTACAGTTTCATGATCCTGAGTTTTGTCCGGCTGTTCTTCGAAGATGGGCCAATAAAGTTGTAGACGACGGTTGTAGACCACCGGGACAAGATGATCGCCCTCGATGTCGAGGTTCACCTTTTCCCACGGCGTCCATACTCCAGTCGCGACGCGCAGCCGGCGATAGTAATAAATGTGCGGCGTGTCGAAAGTCCTGCCGAAAACATGAAGCACGTCCGACTCGTCATCATCCTGTTTCTCCTGGTAGTAGATTCCACAGACATCCAGCCGGGCGACTTCGTCCAGGTTCTCGAGATAACTTAGCAAGGCCCGCTCGACGGTCTCGTCCGTCACCTCGTTCTGAAGTAACTGCGTTTCCATCGCCCTGAAGAACGGGCTCTTGTCGTCTCGCAGTTCCGGCTCGATCCAATTCTCCGGGTAGAGAAAGACCTTTCGGTTGGCTTCCCAAACACGGTAGTACTTCATCCAGTTGTTCCACTGGTCGGCGTCAATCTCCGAGGGCTCAACTCCATCTTCCAGGTTCAACAAACAGCGGTGCACGAATAGCTGGACAGACGAGATGGCCTGCTTGATGCGCGAGGTCATAAAACAAGCACTCATGTTCACGTCGATGAGGAAGTATTCGAAGAGCTGGTTCGAGTCGGTAATTTCCTGTGCGACGAGGTCCGGATCCGGGAGGATGTAAGCGATAAGAGCATTCTTCCGAAGTTCGCGCAGGCGATTGTTCAAAGGTTTGGCGAACGTCAGCCACTGCTCTTCATCATATTTGGATTTGACCGTCGTTATTATCTCTTTCGCCTGTGCCGGAGCCGGCTCCTCCGTGGCCCATTTGTGAAGCTGAGCGAGCGACGCTCCGAGTCGCCCGGCGACCGCGACACATTCCCATAGCTTTACCAGTTTGATTTCGTTCTTGAAGTCGCCGTCTTTCAGATTGAAAGTGTCCGCCAGCTCCGAAATCTGGACCGAGTCCCAACCTGTGGTTTCGCTCAACGCGCTGGTTACCACGTTGCTCAGTTTGCTCTGGTCCAGGCTGGCAGCGGAAGCGGCGAACAGATCGATCAGCGTCACGTCTCCCTTAGGCAAGCGGTCGCGCAAACTGAACAGATCATACAAGCGTTCCCACTGCCGGAAGAGTACGGTCGAGGACGGCGCATTCGAATCAGACAGCGCGTTAAAGTCGAAATCGACATCCTCGTTCGTTGTCGGATCGAAGACCGCAAAGTCGCTGCCGTGTGTAGACAGGTAAGCGACCTCCGCGGCGGTCATTTTGAACCCGTTTATCAACAAAGCGATTCTGTTGAGTAGCTGGAATGACTTGCGAAACGTGTCGATCGCATCCGGTTTGAGCAACGCCATGAAGTCATCGATCACCGGGGCGAGAGGGTCATTACTTGATTGCACCAGGGTTTCCAGCAACAAAGTGGTGACAGCTGGCTCAAGCTCGAGGGCGTCGCTCAGAGTCTGCTTGACGAAACTTCGACCTAACAGGTATGCAAGAAGCCGCGCCAATACAAAACCGAATCTCTCTTCGGCAGTTGTTGCTTCCTGATCGAGGAGCCATTCGACTTCTGTCATTGGGTCCAGGCCAAGGAATTCCGCTTTTGGATCCAGGAGGAAGTTTCTCGGCTCCTGAAATAGCTCATCGATCACTTCATGGTAGGAGGGTTTTGTCGCCAAGCTCAGCAGGATCATCTTTTCCTTCAGCGACATCGGTCCGGCGAATTGCAACACGTTCGCAGCGTCGTCATACGTGATCCTTCCCGTACCGGCTGCGAAGAATCCCATCTTTCCTTGCAGGGGTTTCACCGGCACAGTGTTTTTCTTATTTGCCTTGCCGGAGGTAAACAGCAAATCAACCGCGGCCTGATAATCCGGGTCTCCCGAAAAACCGAGTAGCAGCGACCTTTCAACCTCAGTCATCTGGCCATCAAAGACAAGCATTTGATCCGGCTCGTCGTAAGCGAAAGGCACTCCCGTGTCGACGGAGGATGGCAGCATCAGATCTGGAGGAAGTTCGATGAGCGGCGCGCTATAGATCGCGCTGCCGTCAATCAGTCCGATCATTTGCTCAACCATCAGACCATCCCAAATAAGCTCCAAATTCTTTCGAGTTAGCTCGCCCCCCGGATCTGTCGCAGGCTGGTTGTCATCGGCAATCTTTTTCAAGCCATCCTGCAGCTGCGTGGTCAGCAGAGCTATTTCGTCATCTGTGGGGGCAAGACTCTTTCCCGGTTCGGAGGTATCTCTGTAGATGTAGGCTAACTGCGCTATGGTCTGACCGGAACTCTTGATCTTGCGCACTTTCTCGACGAACTCCCACGGTTTCGCTGGACCACCAAAGGGGTCGCTAAGCTCTTTCAGAGCAAGCAGCTCTTTGACCTTGAGCTTCAGCCCCTTAGCAAGTAAGGCATGGCGAAAAAGGACTGTCAGGTTGATCGGATTGAGCGGTGCGTTCTGACCCGACAAGTTTGTTGACGCGCGGATCGCGGCCAGGTCTTCGGCGTTGATGGCCAGTGCTGCCAAAATAGCGGGGACGTGGTCAGAAATTAACGGATCATTACCTGGTGCGTCCGACAGCTCAAAAGCGGGATCCACTGGGTTGAGTACGGCTTTGTTTAGGAAGAGCTTGTTATAGAGTGAATCCTCACCCCACATGTCTATTGGGAACCACAGGCTCAACAACGCCACGATCGGCAGACCTAATTCCGCCCGCACCTTTTCAACGTAGAACAGTTCCTGCAAAACGTTGACGTCAATGGTTGAGGCCTGCATCCCTTTGAGAGCTTTATCCAGCTCCGGCATAGTCCAACCCAGCTTTCGCCACAGCCGGAGGAACCGGTGCATTTTCAGCAGCTCTTCGTCCGTCAACGGCTCACCGCCAAGATGTCGAATCGACGTCTTACTCAAATCACAAACTGAATCTGGAGAGAACAACACGATGAGATCCGAAGGCAATTGAGCTTGGCCCTGGCCAGGGTTGATAAAAAACGTCTTCGTCAACTCGATCAATTCTAAATAGCTGATGCCAGTTCGCTGGAGAAACTCCGGCACGCGGACAAGGTTCTCAAGCCAGTCTTCAGTCTTCGGGACTTTTTTCCCTTGGTCGTCCAACTCAAAGTGGACCACCGAATCTGTGGAATAACCGAAGAACTCGCGGGCCAGCTTGGGCGGATTGAAAGCCGCCCCGGTAATGATCGTTGCCTCCTCCGGAGTGATCTTCAGATACTCGCAAGCAAGCTCGAAGTCCGACGGTTGCTTGTTTTCGGGATCCCCGGCGTTTTGGATGACCTTCATCAGTTCATGCCGGCTGCTGCCGAGATGTTCCAGATAGATTCGCGCCGTCTCCACCGGGAGGTTGAAAGGAAGATGAAACGAATGGACTGCGTCGCGGAGTTTGGCATAAGCGCCGTCGCTGGTGTATTGCGGGTTGGTGCTCAGCTCGGCTGCTGAAAGATCCGTATCTTTTGCGAGTTCTTTTCCGTCTCCGGGCTTTATTCCTTTGTGCTCGACGTAGAACTCAAGAATCTCGTTGACAAGATCAACATACGGGAGCGGCGTGTTGGTGTTCTCGCATGAAAGCTTTATGTGCGCGAGGTCGGGACGTCTCTGGAGCAACACGTCGAGAGGTTTCTCTCCCACATCCGGATTCACAAATTGCAACAGGTCCACGAAATAAGCCGCTGGACCGTATACGGATCGGCAGTGCTGGCACTCGCAAAGATCGAAAGAACCGAACAACCCTGCCAGACTCGGCATCTTCTTGATGAGTGCCTCCACGTTCTTCCCATCGTCCATCGCGCCGGGGGTGATGCCGTTCAAAGCATCATTTAAGCCCGCCGCAACAGTTACCGCAGTCGCGGAATACTGCGCAGCCTTGTTGTGATACTGCTTAGCCTGCTTTTCACCGCCGAACGCCTCTCTGAACTGTTTCACGAAATTCCGTTTGGGAATGGCCGCGATCTTATGAGCTGAATGGAGCCCCTCGCCCATCAGCGCTTCCAAATGCTCGTACTTGTGCGCAATCCGAGAGATGCGTTGCATCGCCTTGAGCTGCCGCGTGACTGGCGCTCGCTGCTCTTCAGCTATTCCATCTAAAGCAGTCGGGTGTGCGGCAAGATATGCGTCAATATGCGTGTTGGCCAACTCAAAGTCGGGGTCGTTGGCTAAGAACTGCGCCACTCCTTTTCTGATCGGGTTATCAATGATCGCCGGGCCGGATTTGCTTGCGAGCGTTGCCTTATAATCGAACTCCGGAAACATATTGATCTCTCGACGAAGCAGGTCGAGCGATTGCCTGGCCTGCTCTTGATGTTCCACGCTCATGCCGTTCAGGTGGAGAGAAGACGGGAGCGGCCGGCTTAGATCGAGCTCTGGATTCTGCCCTAAGACCTGTGTGATCAGCGGCGGGTCGATCTGAGAATGACGTCCGATGCCGACGCTAATAAAAGTAGTCGGGAAGGCGTCGTTCAATCTTTCGATAATGCTGCTGACGTAGTTTGCAACTTTCTCTTCGTCCGTCGCCCCGGGCAAGTGCGACGGAATGCCTCCGTTCTCACCGCTCGCGGAGCTGTTTACCAGATCAGTCCAAGCCTGGGCATCCAGGCTTTTAACCAAATCGCGGGGGGACTGGACCATCCCTTCAATGCGCAGCGCTTGCAACACTTTCACCAGCGGAATGTTATTGCCAGTCAGCCTCGTCATCTGGAGTGCGAACTCGAGGTCGTCCCCTGCCCCTTCATGCAACTCGGAGCGCAACTGGTTCCACATTTGTTGTGGAGCCGCTTCGTTTTCGATGAACAGGTTTAGGGTCTTTTCCTGCTCTTCAGCAGAGAGACCTGCAATACCGAGCAACTCGACTGCTGGAAGCTTAGCTGCTCCGTCGGTTGATTGGAGAACGTGCTGCGCGATCAACTGCTTCAACTTGTCGATGATCGTGTCAATCTCATCGCGCAGCGTTGCGGGAACGATATGATCATGTAGAGCGCTTTCGAGGGCCTGGCGCAGTACCGAGCGGCTCTGAAGTATCAGCGAAGAAAGATCTGTTGGGAGGCCGTTGCGGAAGAAGGCGTAGAAGGCTTCGGGCGGTAGCTCGGTTGTTTCCGCCAACCGATGCGCTGAAACCAGGAACTCGATACGCTCGCGGGGCTGACCAAGCTCGCCGCTTAAAAAAGTGATGTCCTGATGTTTGTCGTCGTCGGTCAACTCGGTAAGAGACAAACCGTCCAACAACGGCGTGAGGTCTTGCAAGAGTTGCTCGTATTCTGAGAGCCCGCGGTACGCTTCGCTATCGGTCACTAGATCGATAGTCTGTTCGGCTGGGGCGTTGAAGTGGATTGGAGATGAGGCAATTTCGAGCCCGGCGGCGTCGTAAGCTCGAACGATTAGATCCGCGCTCTTCTTTTCGGCGCGGCTAAATTGTTCGGCGCTGTATTGAATCTCATAGCGTCCCTGCCAGTCGGTCTTCTGCTCACCAAGCAACTCCTCAGCTCGCAGATCCTTATCGAAGGCACGCACGGTTTTTCCGACAAGGATGGCCCCATCAGAATGGCGGACCTGCCCTCTGACCTTCATCGCCTGTGGATTTTGCGGACGGTCATCAATTGTTCCGGCATCAGTTGACATGTTTGCCTCCGTTAACGATTTCGTCGTTACTTACCTTGGTGTTCCACTCAAAAGCTGACTCGCACACAACTAACACTCGATCACGATATTGGAAGATCTGAAAATCTCAATTGAGGCACTAGCGGTGTTTCCGGCCGTTGAACTGGAGGCCGAAGCCGCGGTTTCGCAGGCGCGCGAGGCGCTTCTTTCTTAGGCGCGGGCGCGGTAGATTTCTCAAGCCCCTCTTTGATCGCTTCAACAACTCCACCTATACCAGGCCTCGCTTCAGGAACTGATTTTTTCTGCTGGTCCATCTCTTCCACGACTAGTTTTCCAACAGAATATCCAATGCCAATAACATCAAAGACATCGCCAACTGGTCCAGGTATCGCTCCCCCGAGATCCAACAAGCCTTCCAGAAATTTACCTTCCCGAAAATTTTCTATTCCCTGGTAGACTCCGAAGGCTGATCCCACACCGGGTAAAAATTTCTTTGCTTTTTTCCCAACCAGGTCACTGATCTTCTTGGTAAGTCCTTCGCCTGCTTCTGCTCCAGCTTTTGCTGCCTTACCAACCTTGCCGGCGCCTGTTGGCGCGTCAACTTTGGGTGGCCCACTGGCCTTGGGCGGTCCCTCTGTCTTCGGTGGTCCACCGGGCCTGGGTTGCTTACCTGCTTCCCGTGGTGTCGGCATTGGAGGCTTTTTGGGCGGAGAACCTCCACCCCCGAGCCGTTTTTTCTTCGGATCACGCTCAATACCTTCCTTATCTTTCTCCGCTTCACTAAGCTCTGGGGGCGGTTTCGCGAATTTACCCTCATGCTCCGGGTCACCTGTGGGATCACTTTTCCCCAATTTTCCAAGGATGATCAGAATTTGTGCCCAACGTTGCAGACGGCTGGAAGGTTGGGACCCATGACCAGTATGATCCACCAACATGACCGGGTTGTTTCGCGAATAGCCATATAAATTGAGCCCGTCAACAAGTCCCGCCGGATCTGCCGCCGTCCATCGTCCTAGCCACTCGGCGTAATAACGCGCTGAGTGATAACTCAGTCCACTCTCGTCATCGCGTTCCCTTCCCGTGTAGCGATAACGCTTCAGGCTTATTTCGGCAGCGGTGTTCAGGGCTTGATAAGCCGTCGTGCCGTAGGGGTGATACTCCTCGTAGGAGACAAGCCCACCTTCTTTGTCCAACTCGAGACTGGACGAGCCGAGGTGATTACCGAGTTGGTAACGTTGTAATGATGCAGGCGTGCTGATCGGGTTGCTGTTCTCGACAATTTTCGTCTCTACCAGCGCGATGCGCTGATCCTCATCCATTACGTGTAGGGTCTCTCGCTCCAGCGTTACCGTCGTGCCGTTGCCGTTGTACTCGCGATAGATCTCGAAGCCGTCGAGGTAGATGCGCTCGTTCTTGCGCGACCCGTTCTGGCGCTCGGTCACCTTGCGCACGCGCTGGCCCGATTCGTCATAGACGTAGAATGTGGTTTCCGGAGTGCCGCTGTTGACTGCTTGCCTGGAAGTTGCGCGCAACTCGTCTTTGAAATTCCACTCCATCAGAGTGAGGTGTGGCATCGAAATTATGTTGCCGTGTGCGTCGTGCGAGTAGTTCTCGACCGTCTGCCCGATACTCGTACTGCTGAGCCGATTGTTTTGCTTGGTGGGTTCAGTCAGGCTCGTCTCGTTGTAAGCGTACTCGCGCGTCCAATTTCCGCTCGTCCCCGCCTGGTGAATCAGCTTCTGGAAATTTCCAACGGCGTCATATTCATAACGCTCGGTGTAGTTGCGCAACGCCTGCAAGTCGTTCGGATTCGCGCCTAATCCAGCGAAAGGGTAATCGCGGAAGTTGCCGCTGAAGTCGAATGCCGTTTGGTCTATGTGTTCGCGACCGCTTGCTTTAATCAGGCGGTAGATGGCGTCGTAGGTATAGTTGGAGATCGGCGCGACCTGTTGGTTGTCATGCACGACTACCGGCAGCGCGTCGTCGGCAATGCGAGTGATATTGCCGGCTGGGTCATACGTGTAATGGAGGTCTTGAATCGTCGTTGCGTTAATGAAGATCTGCGAGGCGAGACCGTTCTGGCCTGGGAGGCGCGTAGTCTTGAGATGGATTAGGCGAAAGGTTTTGTCATCGTACTCATAGGTAGTCTGCGCGCCATTGGCGTAATGTATCAGCGTGCGCTGGCCTTTTGCGTTGTAATCAATGTTTGTGACGAACGGTGTCCATAGCGGATCACCATTAACGTTCTCGCCGCGCAGGTTCACCTCCACCTTATCGAGCAGATTCGCCTCATTGTAAGTGGGCCGGTAGATGCTGTTGTCCGGCGCGGTCACGGAAGTTGCCCGGTTGAGCGCATCGAAGGTTGTGCTGCTGGTGAACGTTGCGTCGTTAGCGTTCGGATTCAGTTGCCAGTTCACATTACCCTTGTAGTCAGGCAACAGATCGCGCCTGGTGCTCAGCAGATTTCCTTTGAAGTCGTAGGCTTCACTGGTGACGACCCCCGCGCTGTCGAAAACCTGGAAGACGCGTGTCCGGTGGTTGTCGGTTGCGCCCTGGCTTTCACCGTAAACAGTGCGCTCGGCCAACCGCTCGACTCCGCTCTCAATCACCAACATTCCTGTCGGCCGGCGCAGCGCGTCGTAAGTGATACGCCGGTCTAACTCCTTACTATCCCATGCGCGGATTGGGTTGCCATGCGCGTCGTTTAGCATCCATCGCTCGCCGGCCTCCATGCTCGCCTGGCGGATACGATTGCCGAGCATGTCGTACTCGTAGCGCATGACGACGCGGCCCAACGGATCGTTTTGCACAACGGCATCGCGCACTTCACGTTGGTTGCCTTCGATGTCGAGAGCAACACGTGTGGGATACTCCTCCTCGAGAATGTCGCCGTTGCGCTCAAAACGGTTGTGCGCAATTGTGAGAAAAGCTCGACCCAATGTGTCGAGGTGAATGACGGTTGGTGTTTGACGATGAATGGAAACTTTGTCTGCTGCAACCCGCTCGGGATGGTTCGGCGCCAGAGAGCTGCGCTCTTCGTACCAGGTGGGAAGGTAGTCTGCGTCAGAGAGGCGTGAGAAGAATCCCTTCACGTCTTCGTCTAACTTCGGGTCGGTCGAGCCGTCAGGATTCAAAACCGTGTCGTTGGCATCGTAGGAGGTCTGCTCCCAGGGATCGAAGACGACCTTCTCCCATGTGTGGTTCGGATGTAGCGTGGCGACGACGCGCTCGGCCGCGTCATAGAACAGTGTGCTGCTGACGCCGTGTTGTTCGATGCCGCAGTGATGCGTCGCGCTAAAGAAAGGCTCGTACTGGCGAACAGGTTTGCCCTTGTTGTTGTAAATCTTCGCCCCTGTGCCAACCCAACGCGGGTTGAGAACTGGACCGTCCGGATCGAGTGGTCCGGGTTCGGCCTGGATTTTCGTCTGCGCCTCGCGCCCGAGGCCATCAGAATAGGCAAAGCTCAGCTGCACTTTGGTCTGTGCGCCTGAATCCAGATCGCTGACGTGTGTCTCTCTCTCGATAAAGGCGGCACAGGGCGGAATGCGATCGAGGTCGTAGATGATGCGAGTCGTAGCCGTGCCGAGATGATTGACCGCGAGCACGTGTGGATTCGCCGCGTCGATGTAATCCTGAATCTCCTGCAGCGTGAGATCAGTGGTGAAGGTGTCGAACGAATCTCCCTCGACCGGACCGGTATCCTTGCCCATCACCGCCGTGCCGACGACCATTCCGAGCGCATCAAACCGCACCTCTGATTGGTTGCCGTTGGCGTCGGTAATCCGCACGGGTTGTAGCACGCGATAGTCGTACAACGCCGTCATCGCGTTTAGCAGAACGTCTTCTGTCTTAACGACCACCAAATCATATGTGTCGTAATCAACCGTGGTGGTCGGATCGAACGGATCGGTGAACTCTCTCGGCAAGAAGAAATGCTGTTGGGCTTCCGCCAATTCGGCCGCCGCAGTGGCTGCCGGATCGTCGATGTCGGCCGTGGTGCTGTAGAAGATCCGCCCGGACGGGATCCACCAGTGACCGTCTGCGTCGCTCAGGGTCCACAGGGGTTTTTGCTCATCAGCCGGAAAGACGGCCTGCGCTCGTAACTGCTGACTGCTTTGATAACCGCCCTGATCACTGTCCTTGCCCCCCAGCACCTGAGCCGGATCGGGCAGCAGGTTCATCTCCGGCGCAGCGCCCAGTTTGCGTTTATAGACTTTCGTCAGTAGCCCCGGCGTGAAGGCGAGTTTGTAAGTTTGGCCGGGTAGAGCGAGCGGTTGGAGCTTACCAAGCGGCAACGGTCCGGAAAGATCGTCACTGCGATAGAGTGTACGCACACACTCTACGAGACGGCGAGTCTTCCCTTCCGTCAGAGACTCTTCATACTCAATCTCGGCATTGCCAAACTCGGGCCCAGGCTCGATCAGCTTCAGTTCTGCGCCGGCTTTCTCAACAAAATCGCCGAACCGAAACAAGCCGTTGTCGCCGGTTGGCATATAACCCTCTGTGTCAGGATCAGCGTGAAGTTCGTAAGTACGCACCTCGCTCGGCCATGGCGCTCGGTAGTCGTCGGGGTGGTCAGCGTCATCAATGGCGTTTGTGACGCTGTTTTCCGTGTAGATGATCAGCGTCCTGGTCTGCTCAGCCATTGGGGACGACTCGCGCCCGTACCCAATAGCAACAGACTTCATCACGTTGCCATATTTATCCACCTCCAGTGTCATTGAGTGGCCCACGCGCGGATTATCCGGATTGCGTTCATATTGGTAGCTGAGCGTCTCGCGCCCATGCGTAAAGAAAACCGCGTGGCTGTTGACACCTTGAGGCTGCAGGCTTTCAATGCTGAAGTTTTGCTCGGTGACGGTGTAGGGATGCTGCGCCTTGTCAGTGCCGTCGAGGCCATAGACCTCCTGCCGCAGCATCGCACCTTTGAGCGCGCGGCAGGCGTCGCGTTCTTCATCCGTCGTTAGTCCCTGCGGAAGCGCAGTATCATCAAGGAGAGATTTCTTCGCCTCCTCATCCTCGTCTTCATCCTTCCAGCCCGGTTCCCGGTAATACTCGCCAACGTCTTGCGCATCAATCAGCCCGGCGAAATAGTTCGACACGTGATCGCGGCCAAGGTATACGCCCGTGTGAAACCAGGTCTTGGTGTGGATTGGCGGAACAAACGAGGCAGCGTCGAGATTGGTTGCCGCCGAAGAGTTCTCGTCATCGGGAACACTGCCGATCTCTTCAGTATCCCACTGCTCAACCATACCGAAGCCGCGAAATTCGCGCTCCGTCCCGTCGAAGTAACCATGATGATATTTGTAGCGGCTGACAAAGCGGTTGCCGCTGACGCGATCGTAGGTCTCCACCCTCTCAACGCAGTGCACAGGAAAAGGCAAGCGGGTGATCCAAGGTTTACCGCTCTGTTTGTCCTCGAGATAAAACCGGGTCGAAGGCGCGTACCGAACAATCGTCTCAGCGCCCAGATTGTTCACGGTCTTGACGAGCAGGTGCGGCTTCTGTCCCATCAGATCGATGTAGCGCATCGGACGGCGGGCGTCGCCGGAAAGCGATGATGACCAGACCAGGCATGCCGTTCCGTTGCCGAGCAGATCGATGGCGGCGACCGAGGCAAGATCATCGACCTGAGGAAATCGGCTCAGCGTGTTCGCTTTATCCCAACTGTTACCTGACTGGTTAAAGTAAATCCGAATGCCATTGCTTCCAAGATAAAGAATATCCGTGACGCCTGAGCCATCGATGTCTGCCAGCCTGACTCGTCGCTGGTCGAATAACTCGGGCCGGTCGAGCAATGGAGCATGGTCCATCGACACCCGCGCGCCAAATCGCCCGTAACCCAGATTGGGCCAATAGCACACCTCGCTGTTGCGAACGCGAACAAGGTCTGTTAGTCCGTCGCCCGACATGTCGGCCAGATAGATGGATTCCGTTCCGTCGGCGAAGACGAGCCGCGGGCCCTTCTCCTCGTCCAAAGCCTGACATACTCGCTCGGCGGCGCCGAAACCTTCTTCGGCCAGCGACGGATACCATGTAAACACGCTCTCTTCGGAGACGAGGACGTCGGCATGTCCATCACCCGTTAGATCCACAAACTTGACGTTCGAATCGTCCCAGGCAATGTCCGGAGTAGATCGGAACGGAGCGAACTGCGACCAGTCTCCATGTTGAGTGCGCTCGTAATAACCCGAGAGAGGGCGGTCGAACTGAACTAGATCAACCTGCCCATCGCCTGCGAGGTCGAGAAGTTGCTGCTGTCCGGCGCTTAACGAAGGCTGTGCCGCCACTACTTCCACCGGAGCAAAACGGGCGCTCACCGTCTCCTTCCCATTATCGTGTTGAATGCTGATAGGGCTTAGATTGCGCTTGTAGAACCAGCCGTTCGCCTGCCGTGTCAGGATGCCGGAGAGTCCTTCTCCGTCGAGGTCTACCCATTGATAGATCGAGTCTGCAAGCCCATTGGGTAGGTTCTCAAGGCTTTCAACATCTACCTCACGGATGTTTTCCTGGATTAACGATTGACTGTATTCAAACTCGAGCGCCGGCATCGATTTCTTTAGATAACGGTTGGCCGCGCGCTTGTAACCGCTCTGCGTAATGGAATGGATAAACGACGCGACCGGGTGACCTCGCTTCAGATCGTCTGGATTATTCCGCGTGTTGCGATAAACAAAATCTGTTGAGTGCACCAGACAATCTGTGCCGACTTCGGCCTCATCCGGAAAGTGATGAAACATCAAGACTCGCTGGCACAGACGATAGGTGCGAACTTCAAATCCTGCCCGGTAGACTGAAAACGGATCATTACGACATAACCACGCACCGGCATCATCCGGTTTCGGCGCCTGCGAATCGTGCTCTCCGTAGTCAAAGACCACTTCAAATATCCACTGATCTTCAGGCAGATCCGGCTCGATCAATCGCGAGACACGGTTTCCATACTTGATTCGCTTCAGATAACGATTGGCCGCACGTCCAGAGTCTGTGCGATTGCGCTCGCAGGTCTGCGCGAGGTCAACGCCTTGTGAGTTCTCCGCCTTGTATTCGTAGACAATCGCATTTCCTTTATCGTCGTAACTTTCAGAAATCAACCAACTGAATATGCGGTGATCCACAGATACGTCAGTCGGATCGATGATTCTTGAATTGTCATTCTTGCCATAGATAGTGGTGATGTTGTCTTTTGTGATCGAGCGCCAGTGGATCTCACCCGTTTTAACATTCGTCCAGCGTTCGATGCGTGCGAACAATCCGTCAATTCGCGGCCGGTAAGATTGAACACTGTAATTAGCCCCTTCGACTGTTCGCGCAACCGGATCTCGCTGCCACTCTCCGCTTGATTTGAGGACCAGTACCGGTACCAGGTCCTCGCTGCCTGACAGAATGAAAACGTCAGACTCTTCATCATCACGATATTGCGGTATGCCTTTGTCCGTCTTTCGAGTGATCGAAGGGAGAGAAAGGGACCACCCAACGCCGAACACGCCGTTTCCTGAGCCTGAGTCATAAGAGAGAGAGAGTTGAGGGCCGAACCCAGAGCGCCCCGGTGATACGTAGATCGGAACGCTGGTCGATCCCGTACCCGTCACAGGATTCGCCGCGAACTTTTCTCCGATGCCACGCACGGCTCCGCCCCCTTTGGGGAGAGAGATCGTCGGCGGGCCCGAGACATTTGCTCCATCTGACGGCGGTGCTGTCTGCGTTGGCTTGATCATTGACCCGTGGCGCAGCCATGAGGCGCCAAAAAGAATGCTACCCTCGATGCTTGGAGCAATGAGGTAACAACCCGGTGTTTGGAAAGGTAGATCTTTGGCTCTTTTTGAAGCCCTTTATTTACAATTCATCGTGTCATCGTGTATCGAAAAGATTATTCACCCAATGAGAATTTCAATATCTGCCAATCAGATTAGTTTTCAGCGCGTGTGTGATACGAGAACGTGGGTTCTCATATCGCTTGGAAACAGGACTCTATGCCTTTGGTCCTTGGCTAGTGAAGCTTGACGGTCGAATTAAAAGTCGGGATTAAGAGTTCGTCAGGCATCGTCTGACAAATGATGCGCCCTTAATATAGTTTCGTAGAATCTATGTCAAGCAGTTTTGACTAGAACCGCACTAGGCGTGAGAAACCTTATGCGCCGCACGATTTAGAACTCAAAATCCGTTGCAAGTGTCATCCCTGGGCTGACAGTTGCACGCCTCTTCGCTCGCTGAAGCGCTCCCGCACGCGCCCTTGGTTTTTTCCTCGCCGTCACCTGCAAAATGAGATATAAGACCGCGAACCTACGGGGGTTTTGCGGTCATGAAATTTTTATGGCAAAGATTTCTTCCGGCCATTGGAGCACTTGTCTATGCGCTGTTCGTCGGCGCGGCGTCAGTGTCGGGCCAGACGCAAACGACGGGAAGAATCATGGGCGCCGTTAGAGATCAGAGCGGAGCCCTTATCGTGCAGGCGCATGTAACTGCAATCAGTTTGGAAACCAGCGAGCTGCGAGAAGTTGAGACCGGAGCTAACGGAACGTATGTCGTGCCGCTGCTGCGCCCCGGCCGTTACAGTTTGACTGTTCGCGCCGCTGGATTCTCGCCCGCCATCTTTGGTTCGGTATTGGTCGCGATAACTGAGACGACGGTCGTCGATGTCGATCTGGAAGTTGCCGGAATCATCGTCGAGCCAGTCTTCGTAGGCTTTTCGCCGCTCCTAAAAAACGATGGGCCGCAACTCGGTCGCGTCGTTGATTCGCGGTCGGTATCCGAACTGCCGCTCGCGACCCGCAACTTCACTCAAATTCTCGCGCTGTCTCCCGGGACGTCGGTAAGTTTGCCCGACAACACAGCCTTGGGCCGCAATTCGCAAAACGTCTCAGTCAACGGCGCGCGGGTAACTCAGAACAACTTTGAACTCAATGGCGTCGATGCTAACAACATCGCGACGAACGCGGCCGCCCTACTAGCTGTTCCCGCTCCGGAAACGATCCGGGAGTTCACCGTTCAGACGTCGCTCTATGATGCGAGCTTTGGCCGTGGAGGCGGTGGCAGCGTTCAGGCGATCACGCGTAGTGGCGGCAACGAATTTCACGGCGTCGCTTACGAATATTTCCGCGACGAGTCACTGAATGCCAACAATCCGTTTCTCAAGGCCGCCGGCGTCAAACGACCGACACTCGAGCGCAATGTCTTCGGCGGCATGTTGGGCGGTCCGCTACGAACTGATCGCACATTCTTCTTTGTATCGTACCAGGGCACGCGCGAGCGCAACGGAGCTTCGCCAAACAGTCTCAGCTCAAGCATCCTGATCGCGCCCGGCCTGACCAACGATCGGTCATCGCAGACTCTGCTCGCTACGTTTCGGCCGCGGCTTCCTAATGGAAATCTGGCCACGGCCATCAACCCGGTCGCCTTGGCACTGCTTAACGCAAAATTTTCAGACGGACAATTCGTGATTCCGACGCCGCAAGCCGACGGACGCTATTCCGGCTCGGCCATCTCGACATATCGCGAGCATCAATTCAATACCAATGTTGACCATCGCATTAGTCGAGGCAATTGGCTGGCGACGAGATTCTTCTTTTCAAACGCGCCTCATTTTCTTGCTTTGCCCAACGGCGGCGCGAACGTGCCTGGGTTCGGCGCCGACCAGACTCAGAACAACCGCGTGTTTGTCGTTTCTGACACGCACAGGTTCAGCTCGCGCGCGGTAAATGAAGCGCGGGTCGGCCACAGCTTCATCCGCGGCGATAGCCTTGGCCGCAATCCTTTACGCGACGTCGATTTCGGAATTCGCCGCGCGAACGCGACCACCTATCCCGGCCTTGGGCTGATACGAATCGGCGCTGCGGGAACCAACGCGCCGGCGATTGGCAACTCAGGCGCTAATGTCGATCAACAGTCAGCGCAATCGTCAACGACACTAGCCGACACTTTCTCGCTCGTACGTGGCGCGCATAACTTGCGGCTGGGCGGTGAAGTGCTTCTTTATCAAGACCGGATAACGACAAACAACAATCGTCGAGGGCAAATCGCTTTCCAAACCTTCAATAATTTTTTGATCGGGATCGCGAATAACTCGACTTTCGGCGACGGCCTCGCCACGCGGACCATCCGCACCAGCGACTACAGTCTATTTCTCCAGGACGACTGGAGAGTTTCATCCCGGCTAACGTTGAATCTTGGACTGCGCTACGAATTGGATCTTCCGCCGTATGAAAGGGACGGAGCACTCTCGACTTTCGATCCGTCCCTGTATCAACCCAGGATGGCCGTTGATGCCGCCGGCAATCCAATCGGTCCGCCCGCCGGCGGATTTGTGCAGCCCGCCAACGTGATTGCTCAGTACGATCTTGCAGGCGTGCCGATTGTCGGCAAGCGCGTCGTCAACAGTAACGACGCAGACAACTTCGGTCCGCGGATCGGTTTCGCGTATGCGCCTTTCGAGTCTGACCGGGTCGTCCTGCGGGGCGGTTACGGCATTTTTTATTCGCGCTCGTCGTTGATTTACCTGATCGTTGGGGTAAATGCGCCGCCGCTTTACGCGATCCGCCGCAGCCCCGTAGGATCTCAAGTGCCGTTCGCCGATCCTTACGTGGCGTTGCCGTCACAGGAACAATTTCCAACGTTCGTTAATGGAATCTCTCTGGCAGGGCAGGTCTTTGATCGAAATCTGAGCACGCCTTACCTGCAACAATACAATGCAAGTGTTCAACTTGAATTGGGCCGCGACATGTTGATCGAAGCAGCTTTCGTCGGCACGCGCAGCCTCAATCTAATTCGCAGTGTCGGAATCAACCAGGCGAGGCTCGCCAGTCCGCAGCGTCCGATTGTCAACGCGGTCAATGGGCGAGTGATCACGACGAACACCGCGGACGCGACGAACGTATCGCTACGCGCACCGTATCAAGGCGTCGAAGTCGGCGGCTTCCTGCAAATTCAGACGACCGCGCAATCAACTT
This sequence comes from Pyrinomonadaceae bacterium, assembly GCA_049273695.1. Lineage (GTDB taxonomy): Bacteria > Acidobacteriota > Blastocatellia > Pyrinomonadales > Pyrinomonadaceae > UBA11740. The sequence goes on along the minus strand of JBASRE010000007.1, from coordinate 22,553 downwards.
ACAATTCGCTGCAATTGAGTTTCATCAGACGAATGTCCGGGGGGCTTCAGTTTCTAACGGCCTATACGTTTGGGCGATCGATCGACAACTCTTCGGGAACGAACGGCGGATCCGCCGACGCGGTTCGAGACACTGCGATCGTCCTGGGCAATCAACTCGACAACCGAGCGAACCGCGGGCTTTCTGATTTCGATCGCACTCACCGATTTGTGACCAGCTATCTGTGGGAATTGCCGCGGCCGGCGTTCGCCGGGAAATCGACTTTGGGCCGGTTGTTGTTTTCACATTGGCAGATGGCCGGAGTCATCACCGCCATGTCGGGATTGCCGATTGACGTGGTGGACGGTGGCGCCGGTTCTTTCTATGGTCTGAACGGCGGCAACAACGCGCTAGCGCGACCGAGCTGGGCCCCGAGCGCGACGCGCGATACGGCGCGGACGAACGTTCCGGCCGGCTATTTTTTCAACCCGTTCGCTTTTGTCCGCCCCGTTGTCTCGTCCGGTCAATTGATTCCCAGTTCAAACGGCGCTGCGCAAGCTAACAGTCCAGGCACAGACATCGGGAATGTAGGACGCAACGTGCTGCGCGGGCCGCGGCAAACCAACGTGGATCTTTCCATCATCAAGCGCTTTCGCATCCACGAACAGAAAACGCTCGAAGTGCGCGCCGAGTTTTTCAATCTCCTCAATCAAGTTAACTTCGAAAATCCAATCGCCAATCTCAACGTGATCACCCAATCCGGAGGCAGCATCGATGCAAACACCGGACGAATCATTAATCCGGGCGACCTCGGCCGCATCATTGCGACCAGCAGCAATCCGCGATTGATTCAGTTGGCGATCCGTCTGGACTTCTGAGTTCCCGAGTATTCCGGCAAATCACCGCGCTGACCCGTTGCTAACCGGGATAACGTGTGTAGTTAAAACTATTGGTGCAGGGTAAGTGCTGTGATAGAGTCTGCCCGCCCTCGTATAGAGCTGCAAACCAGTGCGCTCCTGAAATTTCAGCTCTGCTGTTTGCGACGACCCGGAGCGCGCAGAAGGTGCACGCGAAAGGAAGTCCATGAGACAGATCAATATCAATCGAAACCCTGACGGCACGGTGACTTATGATGAAGTGTGGATCGATCCCACTGAGAACGTTTTTTTCACCAATCTGGACCCGCAGGAAGCCCATTGGCCTTACATAAATCCCGATGCCACGTCACCGGACTTTTGTGACAATCAACTCGGCGCGGCGCCCTCTCCAAACTCGAGCCAATGTCCAGTTCCGCCGCCTAAGGTTCCCAATAAGAAGCCACCCCCGGAACTTGTCAATGCGACTGCCCCGTACGTGGTGAATTACACGTGTAAGTTCCATCCAAACGAACGCGGGACCGTCAACGTGCTTCCGCAAATGGCGGGAAAGAACACCACGCTGCCGGCGGCGACCGTAAACCAACCCTTGCCCGCCTCCGTCCAAGTGGTCACCGGCGGAAAGTCAAAATATTCAATCAGCGGCCAGATGTTTCAGGTCACCGACGGCCAGGGCAATGTGATCGATCAGGGTGCAGACAGCATTGGGCCAGGGTTGCAGTTGGTGCCGGATCAGGTTAACAACAATGGGATCTCGGTTTCGGGCACTCCAACGAAGTCTGGAACCTACGCCTTCACTTTTAATGTAAACGACGGAATGGGCGGAAACTTTCAGCAGGTTCAGTACACGATGAAAGTTAGTTGACCGGACGTGGCCCAAGGGTCATTTCCCGTAAAGGAGGTCGGCGTGAAAAAAGCGAACAGGACAAGCCAGATCGAAGCCGCCAGCACCGCGCGGTCGGCGTCACGAAAGAACCTAGTCGGCAAGTCTGCCGGAGTCCCGGCAGCCATCGCCGTTGCCGCGATAATCGGTCTCGCACTTTTGTTCACGCTTCCCGCCGGAGCGCATCGGAGTGGCCTGGCCATAGAACCGCAACTCGGCAGTCCTCCATTTGCCAATCCAAATGAGGTGCGCTCTCGCGCCAACGAGAAACGGTTGCGAATGGTCATGAACCTCGTCAGCGGCAATTACTCAATTCCGAATGCCGGCAGGGAAAACCTACGACAATTCCGTGGATGGGATGCAGATCAGCCGGCGCCCGATCTCACCAATGATTCGATCAGCCCGGGACCGACGTTGCGAACCCGCCTCGGAGACCGGGTAGAGATTTCGTTCCTGAACAAGATAGACGACAGCAAGTTCCCTTACACCTTTGTCACGGACAGCCCGCCAGGACAGTCTGACTTCGGGTGTGACAAGAGTGGGACGCGTGATCCTAAAACGGGCGTCATTCTTCCGTACCCCGCGAAAGACAAGTTTCCAAACTGCTTTCACGGATCCAGCACCGCGAACATTCACTTTCATGGCACGCATACCGAGCCTGACGGATTGGGAGACAATGTGCTCGTTCAGGTGATGCCCCAGTTGAACCCGGACTCGTCGACCTTCGATCAGATTTTCGACTCCGGCAAGATTCCACAGAAGTGGGCCGATCTGCCGCGAGCCTATCGAACGCAGCAGATGGAATTGATCAAGGCTTATGACAGAGATGCCGCTGCCGCCGCCGCCAAGAACAAATTGCAGCCTCCTGATTCTCTCTATCACGCGAACATGAGAATGATAGACGCCGGCGAGTGGCCGCAATACCTGATGGGCGCTTTTCCAAATTTCTTCCAGATTCCGGATTACGACAAGTGCAAGTCAGCGAATCCGGCCTGCAAAGCGGGACAGGCGCCGGGCACGCACTGGTACCATGCTCACAAGCATGGCTCGACCTCTCTTCATATCCGCAACGGTCTCGCCGGTGCGCTAATTATTGAATCAAGCCAGGAAGGTGGCTACGACCACGTCATCCGCAAGTTCTACGGCTGGGGTGACAGCTACGGAAAACACGAAAAGATTCTTGTCTTCCAGCAGTACGATACAATTCAAAATCTCGAGAGAAGCCCGAGAGCGGCAGGCGGCCCACCAAACCCCGGTGTTGGTACCGCCCAAGTCCTGATTAATGGGAAGCTAACACCAACGATAACCATGCAGCCCGGCGAGGTTCAATTATGGCGCCTCATCAACGCCACCCAGGGCAACGGGCCCGGGGTTATTAAGAACACGCTGTTTCAAACCGCGGGCTTCACCTTCAAGCAGACCGCTGCGGACGGCGTTCAGTTCAGCCCGACCAACTATGCGAACCAACCCTTTCTTAACGCCTATGCCCCGACCGGGATGGTTCCCCTCGGACTCACGCTGGCTGCCGGCAACCGCGCTGACCTCCTGGTTCAAGCGCCTACGACACCGGGTACATACACTTTCAAATCGGGCGGTGCGACCATGTTTTTCGTGACCGTTGCAGGTGCGCAAGTGAGCTATCCGACCGGACCTTTCCCAGGTACATGGGCAGCCTTGCCGGCTTTCTTGAACGATCTACCTCGGCCCGCTCCGACCGATGTCATTAATCAGAACTCGCCGGTGAAATTCCAGTGGGAGGATGGACGCACAGGAGTCGGTTTGCTCCCCAAGACTCCTCTCGGCTTTCCGCCACGCTTCATGATTAACGGCAAGCAATTCAACGAGACCGGCGAAGTCGTCGACCAATGCATGCCGTTGGACGGACTGCAGGACTGGGTGCTCGAGAATTGGACCGCCCTTGCTCATCCTTTTCACATTCACATCAATCCATTCCAGGTGATCCGGATCGCCACGCCCACCGGCCGAGATACTTACAACGTGTACTCGCCGCCTGCTAACTTTGTCTGGCAGGATGTGATCGCGATTCCACCTGCTAAGTTCACCACGAACGCATCCCAGCAAATTACCAATGTGACACCGGGCCGGGTCACTATCCGGCACACGTTCGTTGACTTTACCGGCACGTACGTACTGCACTGTCACATACTCGCACATGAAGACCGGGGAATGATGCAACTGGTTCGTGTGGTGCCGGCGAAAGAATATCCGGCCAAATGTCAGGACAACATCCCCGCGCACCACTAGACCACCAGATGGATGTCCTGTAGATCACGTTGCGGCCGAGTCCGCATCGCAAGTGTCGTTGAGTTACCTACGGCTCGTTTCTTTCGAGTCGCTTCCCCGCCCGGGGACCTTAATATCGCGCGCTTAAGCTCAACCTAAAGTGTCATCTTTCGAAATCAGAGACTTTCAAATACACCGTCTACATAATGGCCAAGACCTTTATCGAGCGACCATGAATGTTCAATATCGCAGCACTTTAATAAAGAACGTCAGTATCGCAACAGAATCTTGTATTTGAAGACTCATCGTGGTTGGGAAATCGTCGAGTGGGACTAGCCCTGCCAAGATCACTTGCGGACCGGAACCGGTTAATATTTTGCGTCGCAGAGCGTGCACAGGTTTATTTTTTTGCCCTGAAGCAATCGTCTCATTTCAGAAATTAGCATGGCGGGATCAGCTGGTTTGACAACATAACCTTGGGCGCCAAAGGCCATTGCCCGCGCCTTGTCTGCGTCGATTGCCGCTCGGGAGTAAAAGAGGACAGGAGTTGTCGAGTACTGAGGAAAAATGGAGCGGGTGACGGGGCTCGAACCCGCAACTTTCAGCTTGGGAAGCTGACACTCTACCATTGAGTTACACCCGCAAGAGCAAGGAAGACGGATGGAGGATGAAGGATGACGTTCCTTCTGTCAATTGTCAGGGCGTAGTGTTTACGGTGCTTGTTCGGGTGGCGGAAATGAAGTTAGGCAGAGGTTTTTGACGCGTGTTCCTGGGCCTGCAAAATCGTCTCGCACACTTCCCGGACTGCGCCTTTACCACCCGCGGCCGTTGTGACTAAATGCGCGACCTGTTTGGCTGCGTCAGCCGCGTCGGCAACAGCCACCGCGAGGCCAACTCGTCTCATGATCTCGACGTCACCAACATCGTCTCCGATGTAGCCGCATTCGCCGGGCGAAACCCCGGCTTCGCGCAGCACCTCATCAAGCGCCAGGATTTTTTCGGTAACGCCCTGGCGCAGAAAAGTCATCCCAAGTTCGCGCGCTCGCCTTTCGGTGGCCGCTGAGGCGCGACCTGAGATAATTCCCGTCTGAACTCCTGCGCGATGAAGCAGCACAATTCCCTGTCCGTCGCGAACGTGAAAAGCCTTCTGCTCTTCGCCATCCGCCGTCAGCCAAATTCGACCGTCCGTCAACACTCCGTCACAGTCCATCAACAGCAACCGGACGCGTTTGGCACGACGAACCAAGTCGTCAGTTTCGAGTTTCGAGTTTCGAGTTTCGAGTTTCAAGTTTCAAGTTTCAAGTTTCAAGTTTCAAGCTCTAACGTTTCACGTTTCAACTCGAAACTCGAAACTCGGAACTCGAAACTTATTCCTATCTCACTTCAAACAATTCGATCGCGTTCAGCTTCCAGCCATTGCCTACCCGCGCCAAAATCAAAACCGCGGTGCCCGAATGCTCAACCCCGAGTTGTTTTGTCTGCATTGCGACATCGACGGCAATCTGGTTTGCGTCGAGCTGCTCGGTTCGCAACACACGCGTCTGCCAAATTTCCGGTTGAGTACCAACCGCGCCACGAACGAATCTCAACAGTTCACCCGGCACCATCAGCGGCGTGATTTCCGCCTGCCGGCCAGTGCGCAGTGCCGTGTCCATTTGCGCAATGAATGCCTTAGCGGATTCGTCGATCGGCGGCGCCCCGCCCGCAGTTTCGGCGCGAATGCGAGCCGCCCGCGCATTGAGGCTTGAAGCGTATTCAGCGTCGGCCCGCACCGCGTCGGTGAAAAGCCGTGCAGCTTCCTTCGCCTGACCGCGGCGCAAGGCAACTTCGCCGAGGCCAATTGCGGACCAGGCCAGCGCCGCTGGTGTCGGTAAACGCTCTTCGCTCAAACGCCGCAACTCGCGTTCGGCTTCGTCAATCTTGTTTTGCGCCAGCAGCGCGCGCGCGAAAAGGACGCGCGCCTCCTGCATCTCTGGCGCCGCGATCAAAAGTTGCCGGGCCAGCGCCTCGGCCTTGACGTACTCTTGCGCGCCGAACAGGCGCATTGCTTCTCCGATTGAAGCATTTGCTTCCACCGGACGCGGCGCCACATCATTCGTATAGTCGAGTTGCGGATATAGTTTTTCCGGATCTATCTCAACACGCGTCAGCGGCGCAGCGCCCTGGAAAGTTACCTGGCCAAAATCCTGAGCGGGAATGGTCGCCTCTGTCGTCACGCGCTGGCCGTTGTTCGTCACCGCGGCGACCGTCACTTTCACCGGGAACGAACCGACGTTCCGCACGGCGGCGATCCACTGTCCCCCTTCTTGTCGCGGCACGCCGACCAACAAATCCATATCGGTCGGCTGATCGAGTTCTTGATCGAGAATGGTCTTGAGCGCCGCACCTCCACGATCGTTTAGAACGCTGCGCAGACGCGCGAGCGTCAATCCGTCTGTTTCGGTCTTGCCTGAAGCCAGCAGCTCGCGCACCGCGGCGATGAACGGGTCGCGCCCGGCGAGGTGGTAAGCCAGCCGCCACATCATCGCGCCCTTGTTGCCAACTGAGTTGAAGTACGTTGGGTCGAGCGGCGTCGTGCGCGATAACGGCGCGTCACGTTTGGCGATGGCCGCGTACGAAAGTCGCTGGCGAGCGCGCTCCTCGGCCGCAGCTTCCGCCCCGAATTCTTTTTCGAGAAACTGATTAGCGAAGAACCGCACCAGACCTTCTCGGGCAACGCCGTGGCCTTCTCCCCGAACTGCCGTGTTCGCGCCAATCCAAATGCGGGCTACACCTTCGGCCACCGCGAGGGCCGTCGCGGAATCGATTTTCTTCCGACGCACGACGCCTTCGCTTAAGAGAATTGTGCCGGCGTCGTCGAATCCCGCGCCGCGCTTCACGGCAACCAGGCGAATCGGCACATCCGGAGCCGCGCCCAGCATCGCCGCGTAAAATTCGCGCGCGTTCGCGGCCAGCCGCATCAGGTTGTCGGACTGTTTGCGCTCATCTTCGCCCGCGCCTTTGGGCAAGAACGTGGTGATGCCTTTCGCGTTAGCGGTTCCCTCAACTCGATCCCAATTTCCAGTGGTAAAGAACGGTTGAGCGTTAAGCGTCTGCTCGAACACACCCGCGCTCTTCTCCACGCCGGACGTGATCGCGGTTGAGCCGTTCACGGTCAAGCGGAACGGTGCGTAGTCGGGACCGCGCAGCGCGAACGCAGTGTTAGGCGCGGGATACCACATCGAGGCCGGCAGGAATTGCGTCGCGACCGGCGAGATCGCCGCCACCCCTGCATTCTCTTCGACCGGCAATCGATATTCGACCGTGGCTGCAATGCTTTCATTCGCCGCGACGGTGTTCGGCAAAGTGATGATGACGCGCTGACCTCCGCCGCGTGGTTCAGGCTGCGAACGATAGGCGGCCGTGGCGCCGCCGATCGTAACGCTCTTTATCTCAGCTTTCGAATTGATGCGCAGCGTCAGCGTCGCGCCGGAGCCGCGACCGATGTTTCGCACGGTCAGCACCGCACGAGCATTCAGCGCGCGTTCACTGCCAAAATTCGCAACGTTGATATCGAAGTTTGTGACTTGCCACGCGGCGCGCGCTTCTTCCTGCGCCGGGGCGCTCGAAACGCAAAATACAATCAGAAGAAGCGAAAGAAGGAATGTGCAATTTCCAATTTTCATTTTTCAATTTTTAATTAGAACCGCGCACCAGCGCATGAATGTCTCTCAAGCTTTCGAGCAACGGCCCCATTCTTTCAAGCGGCAACATGTTTGGGCCGTCTGACGGCGCGCGTTCAGGCGCATCGTGAACTTCCATAAACACGGCATCCACGCCGCAAGCGACTCCGGCACGGGCGAGCGGTTCGATGTACTGCGACAAGCCGCCGGTTGCATGACCGAGCCCACCCGGCAATTGCAGCGCATGCGTCACGTCGAAAACAACCGGAACGCCGAACGTGCTCATAATCGGAAACGATCGCATATCAACGACGAGATTGTTGTAGCCAAAACTGACGCCGCGCTCAGTCAGCATCACGCGATCGCTCCCTGCTGAGCGTGCTTTCTCAACGATGTTGCGCGCATCCTCCGGCGCCAGGAATTGGCCTTTCTTAATGTTGACGGCGCGGCCTGACTGGGCGGCCGCCACGATCAGGTCGGTTTGCCGGCAAAGAAACGCGGGAATCTGAAGCACGTCGGCGACTTCAGCTGTCGCTTCGATCTGCGCAATGTCGTGAACATCCGTCAGGACGGGCACGCCAAGTTCTTTCTTAATCGCGGCGAGAATCTCAAGCCCCTCTTTCATGCCCAGCCCGCGAAAGCTTTTCACCGACGACCGGTTCGCCTTGTCGAACGAAGACTTGAACACGAAATCCAGACCAGCGTTGCGCGCGCGTTGCTGACATTCGCGCGCCATCATCATCGCATGCTCTTCAGATTCAATGACGCATGGCCCGGCGATTACGGCGAGCCGTCCGTCACCGAACGTGGCTGCGCCAACCTGGAATGATTTCTTATCTGTACTCACTGTTAAGGATTGAGTCTAATCGACGAAAGGGTTAAGGCAAAGACGGATTGTCAGCAGATTCCGCAGCTCTGTAGATAACTGTTTAAAAAAAGGCTTGCCTTTCGGTTCCTCTTTATAAAAATCGGCGACATCTGCATAAGCTGCGGATTAATCTGTTTTATTTCCGACTGAAATAATCCGCTCAATTATCTTCGGATCATTCGGCAGCAAACCTGACTTCGGCAATCTGGGCGTTAGCTCAATCCAGTTTCGATCCATCGCAAACACGCGCTTGAAAAGCGGCAAGGATTCCTCGACCCGACCCATGTTCACCAGCGCCACCGCATGCCAGTAGATCATTTCGGCGTTATCCGGAACCAGTCTTTCCGCCGCGGCGTATTCACGCAATGCGCCTTCATTGTCCTTCTTTTCCACGGCCAGGTCACCGGCGTTCATGTGATTGTAGGCGCGTTGGAGTGTCACCAGCCGCCGCAGTTCTTTCAAAGGCTCGGGACTGTCGTCGACGCGCAAATCGAAGGTCCGATCTTTCCAAGGCTGGCCGGTTGGCTTTCCGGTAACGACAATTATCGCCGCCGATTGTTTCCCGCGGATGTCGCCGCCGACAGCTTGCGCCGCGTCGAGCGCCGCCAGCATGCGGTCGGCCAAATCACCTTTCGCGGCTTCGAATGCCGCGGCCATGGCGGGCCAAACCTTATCGTTGAGCATCAGGTTGGCCTGGACCGAAAAGTTTTTTCCGACCTGATGTCCGGCGGCTTGGATGTCGTTCTTCCCCGTCCAGGCATCAACGCGTCCCTGCGAGTCAATCATCGCAACCTGGCGCACGTCGCGGGCTTCGTCTCCGGCGAGCAAGGCTTTCAAAGCATCGGGCGCGCTGCGGCCTGCGCGCATCAATGAGAGTCCGAGCGGCCCATACGACGGATCGACAAAGGACTGCGTCGCTACCGCGCCGATGCCCGCTTCAGCCCAAGCCACAATCGGACCAACTGAAAACCAATGCGACTGCACGGCAACACCCAATTCACCAGTCGCCGGGTCGCGGGCGACGATCGAATAAGTATGGACCGGCCGTGTGGGCCGACTCGCTTCGCGCTCTCGATCCGCTTGCGCGTGTGAATTAGTCAGGCCACCCAAGACCAAAGTTGCTGCTACAACGATTAGCACCAGCCTGCGCATAGTTTCAGCCTTTCGTCTCATAACTCGGGATTTCGGCGATCACGCTCGTGTTCATCTAAAGATTCCTTTCACCTTGTCCCAGATCTTTTTCCGTGTCGAAGGCTCTTTCTGACGTCGCTTTGGCTTTGGCTTTGGCGACGGCGCGGGACTGGGCGATGGTGAAACTTCAGGCGTCGGAGTCGGAGAGACGGTTGCCACTGGATTAGCACTGACGCCCGCCACGCTGTCGCTGCGCCACCAGCGTCCCCCGACCACGACGGACGCCAGAATCGCAAGAAACAGGACGAGCGCCACCACCATGTAGATTCGCTTTCTTCTGCTTGAGTCAGCAAGGCCGATGTTCAAGCGAGAGATCTCGCGGCGTATCGGCGCGCGTGTGTCCGATTCGGTGATCCTTGTCGGTTCGTCAGTGACCGGGGCCGTCGCCACGCCTGACGATCGCGCCTCGCGCAAAGTCCCGATATCGATCACGAGCCGCCCGGACGGACTCGGTTGCCCGGCATCTCGTAATACCTCGAGCGACGGCATCGCCGCGGCGCTCGCCCCGTGTTCAAGCCCAAGCTCCTGCGCCGCCGCAAATATCGCCTGGCGTAGCTCGTTCGCATCTGCAAACCGATCGCTCGGACGTTTCGCCAGCGCCTTGTGAGCAATTGCCTCAAGCTTCTCTGGTACGTCCGGCACGATCTCGCGCAAAGGCCGCGGCGGCTCACTAACGTGGCGCAGAGCGATCGCCAATGGCGTCTCAGCATTGAACGGCACAACGCCTGAGAGCATCTCGTAAAGAATTATTCCGAGGCTGTAGACATCGGACGCGGGCGTGACGCTGCCGCTGCCGGAGCATTGCTCGGGTGACATGTAACGCGGCGTGCCGATGATTGCCCCGACCTGCGTCAACGTTTGATAGTCGTCGTCAGCTTGCTCTTCGACGGCGAACTTTGCGACGCCGAAATCGAGCACCTTCACCACCGCCGGTGTGTTCGAGCGTTGCTCGATAAAAATGTTTGCCGGTTTGAGATCGCGATGGATCAAACCTACATCGTGCGCGGCGCTAACAGCGGCGCACGTTTGCAGCATGATCGAGACAACGCGAGCGACATCAAGCGGCGCTTCGCGCGCGAGCAGGTCGCGCAGCGTGCGACCTTCGAGCAGTTCCATCACGATGTAGAGATAGCCGTCCGCGGTCGCGCCAAAGTCGGTGACACTAACGGCGTTCGGGTGATGCATTCGCCCCGCGGCGCGGGCCTCGCGGCGGAAACGCTGCTTTGCGGTGCTGTCGCCGACGAATCGCTGACTCAGGACTTTGATGGCGACCGGGCGATCGATTAACAAGTGCGTCGCGCGATAGACGGTGCCCATCCCACCTCCGCCGAGCCGCTCATCCAGGCGATACTTCCCCTCAAACACACGGCGCAGCAGCGGATCGATTATCAGGTCCGCCACCGTCTCGTCCGCGTGCAACGGTGTCAGGTCCAACGGACAGACGTGCACGTCATCCGGATATTGTTTGCTACACCTTGGACACTTGAGCATAGAAGGATGGAGAGCGAATTGATTATCGCCCAGAGCAACCGCTGAGCGTTAACGGAGGGGAAGAAACTGGGGATTCTAGTGGCACAGACTTCAGTCTGTGATTCCTAGTTGGAAACACAGACTGAAGTCTGTGCCACTGCTTACTGCCCACTGCTCACTGCTTACTGCCCACTGCTCACTGCACACCGCCCACTGCGCACTGCACACCGCCCACTGCGCACTGCACACCGCCCACTGCTTTATGGCTGCGCTGCCCAATCCTTCGCCGACACGAAAGACTGGCTGTCGTAGATCAGGATGATGCTGCCAATCGGCAGCGCGCGGCTCATGGCCACCGCTTCAGACATCGGGATGCGAATGCAGCCGTGACTCTGTGGAGTGTTGGGGACCGAGGGATTCCCATGAATCGCAATTCCGTCGCTGAAATAATTCGGATAATAAAGCAGTCCGAGTGGCGATTTTCTCCAGCCCTTCAGTTTTGAATAGACCCGGAAGCGACCGCGGGGCGTGTAGGCCAGGCCGCTCATGGTCTTTTCGCGATACTGCTTGTTGCTTCCCGTTGAGACCGGCAGAACCTTCTGCACCGCTCCACTGTCGTCAATTAACAAAAGAACTTGCCGGTCAAGATCGATTTCGACGTGCCGGTAACCTGAGTCCCGCGGTTGGGGGGCGCGCGCATTCAAGATCGCCTCAATATCCGCGCGGCTGAATTGACCTGTAGCCTTCCTGCCCTCGTATTTCTGAAAAGCAACGAGTGCATTCCGTCCCGCACCGTAGCCCATCTCTGACAGGCGGGCCTGCGCTTGCTTCAACTCCGCCCGCGTCGGTTGAGCGACTTTACGCTTATCGCGTTTCGTCCCGGCAAGCGCGTGGACGGGCGCAATCAGGATAAGCGATAAAAGCGCTGTAAGAACTAGCTTATAAAACGTCGTCATATGGTGATCTTAGAGTAGCCTAACTCGATGGATTGTCACACCCATCATAGACATTCCCGCGAACCCGAACCCCACAGGAATCCTGTAGAATGATTTCAGTTCCCTTGCGTTTCGATGCATGCACCTGTTCAGAATCAAAACACGTGTATGTTCGCCGCGAGCGACACGCTATGTTTTCTGCTCGGTCGCTAAATGCCCCAAACTTGCCTTGGAAGTTTCGTGCCGCTGAGTCGTCGTAGTCCTCTCCTAAGATTTGGTTAATGCGTAGCCGGAAAGCCAGCACCATCCTTGTAGTCCTACTGAGCGCAGCCGCGGGTGTGGCCGTGTGGGCGGCGCTGCGATTTACGGCGCCGAATTTCCTGCAGTCGATTACCTCTACAGTTACAGCTCCAGTCGCCAGCCGTTCCACCACGGAGTTGTGGGAACAAGCCATTGCAAAGGTTAAAGAGGATCGCGTTGAGGCTGCCGGCGCGGCGCCACTCGAAATCCCACCCGAGCTGAGGCACTACGAAGAACGCCGATGGTTCTTGGCGACGCAGGTTGCTGAAGTGCGAAAGCACAACCTGGCAACGTCACAGGACTTTCTTGATCTCGCGACAAAACTCAAAACCGGCGAGCTCATTGGCGTTCCGGCGGTCACGGACACGTACGTCTTGTTCGGCGTCGGCCAAATCGCCGATGACGATGCATTTGCTCGTCACGAAAATGATCGCAACATCGAGCTTTACAACGAACACCAGTTGCGCGAAGAGTTCGCGCGACTTGATACCGCGCAAGCGAGTCTGGCAACCGAAATCTCGAGCTTGAACAAGCAATTAGCTGGTTTGAAGCGGCGCGATAAAACGCGTCGCAATGAGTTGCAGAAACAACTCGCCACCCAGCAAGCGCAGCTGGGGTCGAACGACGAGCGAAAGAAACGGTTGCACGAACTTTATGGCCAGCCGGCTTCACGTGAGCGTTTGTTCCGCGACTACGAATCGTTACAGACTCTGGCAAAAGATTTCCGCGGCCGGGCGTTCGACCTTGAGATTCCCGCGCATCGGCAAGAGTTGAAAAAGACTCTACTCAGTTCGCTGCGACCGCAGGCTTTCAAGCTGATGGAAGAAATCGCGGCCGCCTATCACCGGCAGTTCGATCGGCCGCTGCCGGTTAGCTCGCTCGTCAGACCTGAGCAGTATCAAGACTCTCTGCGCAGAGTTAATCGCAGCGCGACCATGATCGAGACTCCGCCGCACTCAACCGGCCTCGCTTTCGACATCGATTATCGTTACATGAGCGCGACGGAACAGAACTTTGTGATGACTGAGCTTGCGCGCATGAAGCAAGCCGGCCGGATTGAGGTGCTGCGGGAACGCACCGCGAACATTCACGTTTTTGTCTTCATTGACGGTACGCGGCCGAGCGATGAGTTGGTGACGGCTTCGCTCGAGGACGTGGGTCCTTCTGCAAAGCAACCGGACGAAGAGAACGCCAAAGGCACGACGAAAGCAAACACGAAAAAGGCCAAGCCGACTCGCTCTAAGCCGACACGCGCTAAGCCAAGATCGCGACGACGCCGTTAACGGCAACTCCTCCGGCCTACCGGTAAGTGTCTCGATATCAGAATCTCTGTGGGACTTCGTGGAACTCCGTGTCTCTGTGGTGAATCGCTTTGGAGAATTACCACCAGAGACACCGAGAACCGCAGAGCAGCACAGAGAGAAGCACGACCGGCTCATTCTCTAAAGCTAGTTGGCATCGTTCTTGCCATATTAGATTTTTGCCTGCCCGACTGAACTAAATACGAACAAGGGGATCAACGCTATGGGCTTCCTCAACTTGAACGCTGACCGCAAAGTACACACACCAACTCAGTGCCGCATGTGTGGCTCGACGATTGAGCGCGGCATTCCGCGACCACTGGAATCGATTTGCCTGATTTGTCGCGCCGCGATCCTCGATCGGATGTTTCGTGGGCGGGATAGAAGCCCGCTTCGTTTCGGGCGGTGAGTTGACCGGCAGCCTCTCAACGAGTCGGCGAAGCCGACGGCAGCATGAAGCCACGGGCGTAAGGCCGAGGATCCTGGCAAAAAGGAAATTCAGCCCGCGGAGTGGGGCAGAAGACCATAATCTGTCGCCCGCTTCGCGGGCTGATGTTTTTACAACTCCCCTTCGTGGGGTTAACGCCCCAGGCTTTATGCTATCGCCTGTTTCACAGGCTAAGTTTTTAAGCCGAACTTCAATGGTTATTGAAGATCTCAGCACCGCTTCATCTCCACACTTTTCTTTGCCTTCCGGTGTGTCCTCTGTGGTAATTTACGTCGAACCATGAGGGACCTTCGCGCATCTCAGTATTTCGCCCGACAATACGTCCTCACAAAAGACTGAAAAGGAAGCGGTTAATGCAGACCCTCAGATTTCGGATTGTGCACGTTTTTGCCGTTATTGGCGTCGTCGCAATCATAGCCTCGATCGCGACGTTGAGCGGCCGCGGACAATCGCCGGCGGCCAAGGCCGACCCTCAAAAGCCGAAGACCGGATCACACGTCAAACCCACGGTGCTTGCAGCCGATCCTCCCTCGTCCAAGGCGAGCACGGTTGTTGTCGCGCCGTTCGCAGATGCGGCGATTCAGAATGCCTCGCTCCGCAACGATCTGATTTGGGAATTCGGAAAGAAGGGCCAACGCGGCTGGTACCTCTACGATTTGCTGATCGGGAAGACGCTAAACCTCTCTCACGACGCTTCCACGCGTGACTTCGCAAGCGCAATTGCCGGTTGGCAAAAACAGAAGGGTCTGAGCGCGAACGGCGTGCTGGATGAAGAATCCTGGATGGCCCTGGTCACACAGTGGCAGGCGAACCGTCTGAAGGACAAGACACCGGCGACACCTGACCAACTGCTTACCGTTCCGATTGCGGACTTTTACGATCCGTCGAGACTTGATGAGCTTCGTCAGGTCGAGCGCAACACGTACGCGGCTTACAAAGCCATGCTCGCCGCGGCGATTGCGGATCCCACTCTGAAGCTGGCGCGCACTTCTCCGACTGAGCTCGCGCCGACTGAAAAGTTCTTCAAGATCATTTCCTGTTTCCGCTCCCGCGAATATCAGGAGAAGCTGCGGCGTGAATCACCAAACGCCGGTAGCGCAGGCCTCGCGGTAAACAGCCCGCACTTCACCGGTCGGGCATTGGACATTTACGTTGGCGGCGATCCGGTTGACACGAAAGATGCCAACCGCGCGATTCAGGTCAACACACCTGCCTACAAATGGCTGGTGAAAAACGCCGAGCGCTTCGGCTTCCGCCCATACTTCTACGAGCCCTGGCATTGGGAATACGTGAGATAGCGCGGCAGCACGAGGTCCGCGTAGAGGACGTTTGAGTGTAGCCGAGGCTTTCAAGCATAGGTAACGCGTCCCCAAAACATCAAAGCCCGCTCTAGCCGACGAGAGATCTAAGCTACGTTTCAACGGACTAACACTCAATTGTCGATCTTGATCCCAGCGGTGAACTGTTAGGCTAATGGCACTTGTCCCCTGGCGCGGACAGCCGGTTAGTTCTTGCTCAGGCGGCTTCAGCGGTAACTATTAGGAGCACTTGACTCGTTGCTTATCTACTCTGAATTCAGGAAACTTTGCTACGGTGGGAGAGTAATAAATAAAAGCTACAGTACGCTTGTTTCCTTCAGCGACGCTACCGCAGGAATCTTCAACCACATCTTTAAACTCTTTGATTACGCGGAGCTTTCCATCCGTGAGGTCGACCAGTTGACTCCAGGCAAAATAGTGACCCATCTGCATGTAAGCACCTGATACCAGTAGCTCCGAAACGCCATTACCGTCGAGATCGTAAGTCGCGTCGATTACTCCGTGATCCTTTACGTCTACGTTCGCAACTATGCTTTCACCTTCAAACACTACCAAGCGTTTAGTCCCCCAATTGACTACATGCGGGGCTCCACATTCTCCAACGAAAATGGAATAAGCACTCTGTACAACTCCGGGTTTCGTGAAGGAACCGCTAGCCGTTGAATTAACTCGAGGAACAATCTGTCCCCCCCTACGTAAAGCCCGCAAACCATCGGGCGTCGTCGAGTCTAAATTCTCGTCCTGACGACACTGGCTTTCATCAGTAAGATAAGAGCCAAAAGCCGACGTCAATACTTTTTGCTCAATTGCCGCACTAACTGGCCTCTGCTCCGATTCGGTAAATAATCCAACTTTGCTAAAGTCGTGCAGGAGTTTGTTCGCGCCTGCAACTGCCAAGCTCATGGTGGGGGAAGGCTTTTTCATCAACGCCGTAATCCGTTGGGCCGAAACCGCTGTGGCTGTATTTCCGTTGTTCGAAGTAACTAATCCAATTACTCCTCCACGGCTGTCTAACACAGGCGATCCGGCCGTCAGCGTTCCGCTGCGAATTTCGATCACATCCTCACTGTTCTTGTAGATTCCATCTATCTCTGGAACAAAGCTTATTTCATTGTCGAGAGCGCTTCTACCAATAACGGTTACTTTGATTGAATCCGAGGAGTCAAGACTGCTAAGAGACAACGCAGTTTGATTGCCACCAGCGACTTTGATAATAGCCAGACCTCGTTCGCGGTCTACAGCTGAGACCGACGTTATGGAAAAAGTTTCGTTCCCGTTGGTTACCTGACCAGTGATGGCGCCTTCGATCGCGGCTGAGCTTGTCGCAATCTCATCCCCTTTTGTGAAAAAGCCAATGACTGGGGCAAGAGGTTTACCCCTACCATCATTCATCTGGACGGACACAATCGAACGCGTTAGTTCACGATAAGGACTTGGAATGATGACCGCCGATTTTGAAGGAGCATTAGCGTTGTTTCGTGCGCGCGACTCCGATCGGGACCACATAAGGGCTAACACGCCGATGCTGGCCGCAACTATTAAACCTACCGCGTAAACCCAAATCGGAAGCTTTACTGACTTGCGATCCAGCGCGTTGGTGCTGTTAGCGTCTTCGAATGTCTCAATTAGGCGAGGTGGATCAGCGACCAGAGTAGTTTGGCCCTGGAATGTCGGCAACAAAACCGGCGCATATGGGGAGGCCTGTTGACGCGTTGGCGCGTGCAATAGTGGCCGTACCAACTTCAGCATGGTCGCGGCATCAGCGGGACGGTGTTCCACTTTTAAAGACAGAGCCTGAATTATTACCCTCGTGAAATCGTCATCTGTATTAGATTCGCTCAACGGTCGAAGCGGATCAACCCCGTCTTCCACCAGTCCCGTCAAACGCGTAAAGGCGTCGGGGGGAACAATGCCTGTCAACGTGTGATACATAGTCGCCCCAAACGAATAGAGGTCACTACGTGGTGTGGTCAGATCGCCTCTTATTTGTTCGGGCGGAGCATAATTCAATGTGTAACCATATAAGCTTCGCGAAGCTGATAGCGCAGTGGTTCGGTTTAGTCCTTTAGCTAGGCCAAAATCGAGCAGCACTATTTCGCTATTCGAATTCAGTTTTAGGTTTGCAGGCTTGATATCGCGATGAACGACAGGCGGAACATGTGAGTGTAGATAAGTCAAAACCTCGAGAAGTTGAATGGCCCAGCGGAGTACATCATCCCTTGAAAAACCGCCTGACCGAGAAGCGAGTAACGTCTGCAGATCATCGCCCTCGATAAACTCCATTATGAGAATTTGCTTCTTACCCTCCCAAAAATGGTCGAGAACCGTAGGAAGATGGGAATGTCGCAGATTCGCGAGCACTTGCGCTTCGCGACCTGCGGCACGGGCACATGTTTCTGTTTCTACTAGCGTCTCTTTCCAAGCAACTCGGCGATTCAACCGTAGGTCCTGAGCTTCATAGACAGTACCCATCCCACCTGTGCCGACATGGCGGAGAATTCGATAGCGTTCTTGCTGGGCTGGACTGGGGGCAGCCATTGGGACCTCCGGAGCGAGCTAATTGGGGGTTGACGTGCGAAGATCGACTTCACATGGTCCCGGTCTAACAGTGAGGCGAATATAACATAAGAATGAGATCGCGGGAATCTTATCAGGGATGACATCCCCACCGACTGAGGACTGAGGCTCAGACTTCAAGGCTGCGCGAGTTCAAAACTACCCATTGGCTTGGACACCGGAATTCTGCATCAACAGCACCGAGGTAGCGAATCTTCATTTCGCGCGCTGCCGTTCGATCCTGGCAAATACCTCTTCCGCCGAAACGCTCCCTACTTCCCCTCGATCATATGCATCGATACGATCTTCAGCTTCCTTAGCCCACAGTTTGTCTAGCTCCGGATCGGGAGGCTCTTGAAAAGTCGCAAGTAGACGCTCTAAAACCTCAGCGCGATCTTGCGGCGGTAGATTCAGGGCGTCTTGCAGGATCTTCTCGGCGTTTGTAGACATGACAATCTCCGGTTGGGCGAGATTATGTCATCTCGCTAGCACCGGGATAGCCGAACACTTGGGCTCATCCATTCGGCAAGCCACGAGTGGAATATTAGACCTCAGTCAGCGGCAACTTGCGATAACGTTTCCCGGTAAGTCTCGTCAACGCATTGACTACTGCCGGCGAGATCACCGGCACCGGCGGCTCGCCGCAACCGGTCGGCGGGTCGGCACTGGGAACAATGTGCAGATCGACAGTGACCGGCACATCGCCCATGTAAGCCGGCGTGAATCCATCAAAGTTGCTCTGCTCCACACGCCCATCCTTCAAAGTGATCGCGCCCTGCGCCATCAGTTGATTCAGACCGAAACCCAGCCCGCCTTGAAACTGGCTCTCAATCGATAGCGGATTAACGGCCAGCCCACAATGAATGGCCACAGTGGCGCGATGAATCTTCGGCCGCTTGTTTACAATCGAGACTTCAACGGCACAGGCGACGGCTGTATTAAAACATTCGTGACAAGCAATGCCCGCCGCATGTCCTTTCGGCAGGTTCTTTCGCCAGCCTGCGGTTCTCTCATCCAACAGATCGAGCACCGCGCGCAGCTTCGTCGCCTCAGGTTTCAAGAGCTTGCGGCGATAAGCGAACGCGTCCATTTTCGCGCGCATCGCTAACTCATCAATCAGGGTCTCCATGACAAATGCAGTGTGCGTGCTGCCCACAGAGCGCCACCACAGGACCGGCACGTTCACCGTCGGGTGGTGGGCCGACACATGGAAATTCGGAAGGTTATAGTGAGTGTCGTCCACGCCTTCCACCACAGTTCCATCGACACCGTTCTTAATCATCATTGCGGCGAATGGAGTTCCCGCCACGAGGGATTGTCCGACAATCACATGACGCCAGGCCGCCGGCATTCCGTCCGTGCCGATGCCGATCTCGACTCGATGCGCATGCATCGGACGATAGTAGCCACCCTGAACATCATCCTCTCGTGGCCACACAAGCTTTATCGGAGTGTCACGGAAACGCTTCGCGATCACCGCGGCCTCAACTGGTATATGTGAATCGATAGAGGCGCGCCGGCCGAACCCACCGCCGGCATACTCCGTGTGAAAAGTGACCCGTTCGGGTTTCACTCCAAGCGCCTGAGCAATGGCCATCTGATCCAGCGTCTGAAATTGAGAAGGCACCCACGCCTCGGCCTTGTCGCCTTCAAAACGGACCGTGGCGTTCAAGGGTTCCATCGGCGTGTGCGCCAGGTAAGGAAATTCATACTCAGCCACAATTCGTCTCGAGGCCGGCGTCCGACTCATCGCTTTGTCATCGCCAAGCGCAACGGCCACATTTCCGGGGCCGCGGGCCAATTCCTTAAATTTCGTCCACAGCTGCGTGCTGTCGGCGAGTTCGAGTCCGGCTAAGTCCCAATCGATCTTCAATAGGTCGCGCGCCCGCTTTGCGGTCCAGAACCTGTCCGCAACCACCGCCACGCCCGTCCCCTTCGCGAGCGGAATCTGAAAAATGTCTTTCACACCATCGAGCCTGCGAGCTTCCTTGTCGTCAACGCTCTTCACGCGGCCGCCGAATACTGGTGGATGAGCCACCACGGCGATCTTCATTCCGGGAAGATCGAGATCGAGTCCGAACTTTTGCGAACCGTCACATTTCGCACGGCTATCAAGCCGCGGCACTTTTTTTCCGATGAGACGAAACTCAGACGGATTCTTGAGCCTCACGTGCCCCGGCACCGGTTCGCGCGCGGCGCGCTCGGCAAGCTCGGCGAAGCGCGCTGATTTTCCACCGGGGCCATAGACGACACTGTTCTCAGCACGGCAATCGTTTGGCGAAACTTTCCAGCGATCGGCGGCAGCCGCAATCAACATGGCGCGCGTTTTCGCTCCCAGCTCGCGATACTGCTGAAATGAATGTGAGATCGAGCCGGACCCGCCCACCATCTGAATTCCAAAAAGCGGATCCTTGTAAACCTCCGCGGCCGGCGCGAGCTCAGCGACGACCTGCGACCAGTCAGCATCCAATTCGTCCGCCAAAACCATCGGCAAAGCAGTCTGCACGCCCTGGCCAAACTCGAGACGATTTACAGTGATGAAGATTTTTCCGTTGGACTCAATGCGAACGAACGCGTCCGGTGGATAGACTTTCGCCGGCGGCGCCGGTCTTCCCTCCTGCGCGAATGCCGGAAAATCCAGATAGAGCGAAACCAACAATCCGCCGGCCGCGGTCGTCGAAACCGTCAAGAAACTTCGCCGGTTCAGATGCAGATCGTTTTTCTTTTTCGTTGCTGCTTGCATCGTCCGCCTCCTTTAGAGTTGTTGAGACGCGCTCTTGATGGCTTCACGAATCCGCACGTACGTCGCGCAGCGGCAAAGATTGCCGCCCATCGATTCTTCAATGTTCTGGTCCGTGGGTTTCGGCGTTGCTTTCAACAGCGCAACCGCGCTCATGATTTGTCCGCTTTGGCAGTAGCCACATTGGACGACATCTTTTTCCACCCAGGCATTCTGCACAACGCGGCCCACCGGGTCCTGCGCGATCGCTTCAATCGTAGTTACCTTCCGATTGCCAATCAGCGACACCGGAACCACACAAGACCGCGTGGCGATGCCGTCCACGTGCACAGTGCACGCGCCGCAAGCGCTTATGCCGCACCCATATTTCGTCCCCGTCATTTTCAGTTCTTCACGCAGAACCCAAAGCAAAGGCGTTCCGGGATCAACGTCAACCTTCTTCGACTGGCCATTTACATTAATTTGATAAGTTGCCATGGCTTTCGGTCCCCTATCTCCCACGGTTTCGGGCTAAGATTAAACTACAATGGTCACCGAGGTTTTTCGGTTTGCTCGAGTAGTTCCTTCAAGTAGTTCTGCCAGATAGAGGCAATCGTGTGAGTGCCGTGACCACGAGTTTGATCCGTGATCGGCAACATCACAAAACGCCCTTGCTTCACTCGCTTGATCTCCTTTTCCAGAATTCCTAATTCTGGCGGATTGACCAGATCATCAGCGGAATTGACAGCAATCAGAAGGGCCTTGATGAGTTCGAGTTTCGGAGAAGGATTGTATTCGCGAGACGAATCGAAGTAGTAAAGAACGTCGTTCGCATCTAAACGCGCAACCGCAGCCTTAACACGATCTTCGTAAAACTTGTCAGCAGCATCTCGGGTGGCTAATTGCTTATGCCAGGGTAGTGCCGCACTACCCATCATCAGAATAATATTCTGAGCGGCAGTTAGACCTGCTACCGGTTGCGTCGTGTACTCACCATTGGCCCAAGCCGGATCGTTACGGATTGCATCCATGATCATCTTACGCATGATCCGGTTGCGGCCGGCAATCTCAACGGGTGCGCTTGCCAACGGCAGCAAAGCATCCATGAAATCAGGATAGGTTTCGCCCCATACCCAGGTGTGCATTCCGCCCATCGAAGTTCCCATCACAAGCCGCAAATGATTGACGCCCAGCTTTTCAGTGATTACTCGATACTGCGCAAGCACCATGTCATCGTATGTGTAATGTGGAAACTTCGTCCGAAGTCCGTCACTTGGTTTGCTGGATCCACCATGACCTATCGCGTCGGGAAGAATGATAAAAAATTTGGTGGCATCGAGTAGCTGGCCCGGTCCGAAGAGTACGTTGGCAAACTGTTGAGAAAGAAACTGCGCACTAGCCCCCCCGGTTCCATGCATGATCAGCACTGCGTTGCGAGTGACACCGGTGGCGTCTTTCGTCGGCGAGCCAATCGTGCGGTAGTGAAGTTTGAGTTCTGGCAGGATCTCGCCGGACTTGAATTTAAAATCCTTGACGATGTAATCGCCTTCAGCAACCATCGTCTGACGGGGGGATGTCTGAGCAACTACGCTGACGGCTAAGAACAGTGGTGCAATAAGAAGCGAAGCAATTCTGAGTTTCATGAATGTCTCCTGACTAGTGTCCTACTTTGCGTGTCTTTGATGGGATGAAGCAGGTGCCCCTGGTTTTTCCGTCAGTGGATTAGACTGGCGGGTGACATAAAACCGAAAGGAGACACCTGCTATGGACTACAGAGTATATTGCGGCGTCGACTTTCATGCA
>JBASRE010000002.1:0-27537 GCA_049273695.1 Pyrinomonadaceae bacterium | reverse complement strand
TGCATGAAAGTCGACGCCGCAATATACTCTGTAGTCCATAGCAGGTGTCTCCTTTCGGTTTTATGTCACCCGCCAGTCTAATCCACTGACGGAAAAACCAGGGGCACCTGCTTCATCCCATCAAAGTCGCAAAGGACCGCAAAGGCGAAATAGGTCACTACTCAACGCTGCCGATACAACACTTGACCGGCATTCAAATTCCGCGTACAAAGCTTTGGCAACCGACGATTTGCGGATTTGAACCCCGACGCGTCGGGGTTGATCCGACTAATGGCCGTAGCAATCGATGTAACTCACCGCGAGACCTCGCAACCGGAAAGCGCAACCACGCTAGGCACCATCGTCGATTTGGTTCGGCGCATCACGCATGCGGACACTACGTCCGTAGTGAGCTTTTCGCAAAGCGACAACACGATTACCTGGGAAGCTGCCGCCGGCTTCATCACACCTGCTGCTGAGCGACCGATCACGCAGCAACTCAACAACGTTCTGGCCGATCGCGTCCTTCACGCTGACTCGGTAGTAATTGTTCAGGGGATCGGCCGGCGCGACGGATATCCGGCTGAGGAATTTCCCCTCCATGCTGCCGAAGGCGTTTGCGATTTGGCGATCATACCGCTTAGGTCGCGCGGCGTGCCGCTCGGCGCCCTGATCGCCGGTTATCGTTCGCCGCACGAGTTCACGGTTGAGGAGAAGGAGTCGCTACGCGGTCTCGCGGACATGGCCAGCCTGGCGCTCGACAACGCGCGGCTGGTTGAAACGCTCGCGACGGCTGAGAAAATTTGGGAGCAAACCTTCGAAGCGATCGGCGAAGGCATCCTCGCCTACGATGAAAACGGGCGCATCCTGCGCTGCAATGCGCGCGCGGCCGAGATGCTCGACCTGAAAAACGAAGAGGTAACCGACCTCACTTTCGAAGAAGCTTTCGCACGCATGTTTGGCGAGCCGGCGGCTGCGTACCACCTGGCAGATTCCCGCGACTTGTCTTCCGGATTCGAAGTACAAACCGAAACCGGACGGCGCTATCTGACTTCGATTGCGTCGATACGCCAGCCGTCGGAAAACACTATCAAGGTCGCCGCCTGGAGAGACGTGACGCAACTGTCCGAAGTGCAGGAGCAGCTTTCGCGTTCCCGTCGTTTGGGCAGCGTTGGTCAATTAGCGGCGGGCGTCGCGCACGAAATCAACAATCCTCTGGCCGCGATCTCGACGTGTGCCGAAGCGGTGATTCGCGATGTGCGCAAAAGCGACGATACGCAAAAGCTTGCCAGCGACCATCAATGGAACTACTACCTCGAAGAGATTGTGCGCCAGGCACAGCGCTGCAAAGAGATCACAAGGGGGCTTTTGGATTTGACGCAGCAGCGTCAGGCAAAGCGATCGATGTCCGATCTAAACGCGATTGTCAGAGGTTGCCTCAAAGTCGCGGTGCAGCGACCTGAGTCGGCTCAGATCGAATTCAAAGTCGCACTTGATGAAAACGTCGGCGAGGTCGCGACCGACTCGGCCCTGGTCCGCCAGATCCTCGATAACCTGCTGAGCAACGCGGCCGACGCTGCCGGTGAAAAGTACGGAAGCGTGACAGTGACGACGGCTCGGGAAACCGACCGCGCCCTGATCGAAGTGGCCGACGATGGGCCAGGCATTCCCGCGGATCTACTTCCCCAAATTTTTGATCCATTCGTCAGCACGAAGCGCGCCGGCAAGGGTTACGGACTCGGCTTAGCCATTTGCGCGGCGCTGGCGGAAGCGCTCGGCGCCTCTTTGACGGTGGAATCGAAGGAAGGCGAGGGAAGCCGTTTCCGGCTGTGGATTCCTCGCCGCGCCGCGGAATCGCAAACGTCGTGATAAGTCGAAAGATCAACGTCCTCGTCGTTGACGACGACAACCTGTTGCGGAAGCTGGTTACCGGTCAGCTCTTGCAGGCCGGTTTTAGCGCAACGCCGGCCGCAAGCGGCAGTGAAGCGTTGGCGGCATTACGCGACAGTGATTTCGATGTGGTGTTGCTCGACGTGATGATGCCGGACCTTTCCGGCCTCGACGCCTTGAAAGAAATCCGCCAGTTGGACGACCCCCCTGAAGTGATCATGCTGACGGCCGACACTTCATTGCAGACCGGGCTCGAGGCGATGCGTCATGGCGCGTACGATTACCTCACAAAGCCGGCGACGCTCGATGAGATGGAAGCCGTCATTCGTAAGGCCGACGAGAAGCGGCGGCTGGTAAAGCAGAATGCGTCGCTCCGTTCAGTCGTCCGGCCGGTGACCACTGCGGACGATGCGGTGCCGATCGTGAGGGAGAATTCACTGATGGCATCAGTCGTGGCGCAGGCTGAGAATGCCGCGCGTACAGATTCGGGGATCCTCTTGACTGGCGAATCGGGAACCGGGAAAGACGTCCTGGCGCGATTCATTCATTCGAAAAGCACGCGCGCAAACATGCCCATGATCACCGTCAACTGCGGTGCGTTGCCGGAAACTCTTTTCGAGTCAGAGTTCTTTGGCCACGAGCGCGGCGCGTTCACCGGCGCGACTTCTTTGCGTCGGGGCTTGGTCGAGGCGGCGGATGGCTCGACGTTATTCCTCGATGAAATCGGTGACCTGCCTCTGGGGATGCAGGTGAAGTTTCTGCACTTTCTCGAGCAGGGAAGATTTCGACGCGTGGGATCCACGCGCGATCAAACGTCGGACGTGCGTGTCATTGCCGCCACCAATCGCAACTTGACGGTGGCTGTCGAACGCAAGGAGTTTCGCGCCGACCTCTTCTATCGCCTGAATGTCGTCGCGCTTCACGTGCCGCCGCTCCGCGAACGCCGTGAAGACATCGCGAAACTGATCGACTATTTTCTGGGCGTTTATCGTGAGCGCTTCAACCGGCCCAAATTGAATCTGACGGACGAGGCGATCCAGCGTCTGCTCGAATATCCCTGGCCCGGTAACGTGCGCGAGTTAAGAAACTATCTTGAACGTGCGGCCGCGATTTCTCCCACCGATACGATTGACGCTGATCAAATTCCGGAGCTCTCGCCCGACGCCGAAATTGACGATCCAACGCCTGAACCGGTTCCGCGCCGGCTTGAAGAACTCGAGCGCGAGCACATCCTGCATGTGCTGCGCCAAAGCGAGGGCAATCGCGAGCGGGCGGCGGCGATTCTCGGCATCTCGTCACGGACGCTTTACCGCAAGCTGCGCGAATACGAACACGAACGCGGCATCGATGCCGAGGACTGAAATCCAGCCAAGCCAGCTTGTCGTAAAAAGGCGGGGCATAGGGAGGTTTATGGGCGACTTTTTGGGCAATAAATGTAGTTTGAGAGCCGTGCTTATGCCACTGGTTATGACTCAGTCAAAACGAATACGACTTAGGGCGCAACTCTCAGGTAGACATCCCATGCCCAGCGGCCCACGCTGGCTCCCCGACGGTCGTAAACCTTTGCCCGGTACTTGAAGATATTACCGTGCTGATCGACTCGACGCGACCGTCGGTAGTCGAGATCGATTGCCTTAACATCCAGTGACAAAAGATCGCGCAGCTCGCTGAACTCCGAGACGCCGTTATGGTTAGTGTCCTGCCAAAGGCGGAGTGAGGAGAAGATCGCGTCGCGCCGATCGATTCTTCCGTCGGCATTACCACCGTTCTGTTGCTTATCAACCTCGGCCAAGGCGAGAAAACCGTTCTTCTCGACACCAGCAGGAGGCGTTGGCTGGAGGGTGTAGTTGCCAAATAATTCCTGACCATTATCTATGAATCCATTGCCGTTTCTGTCCAACGCCAGCCAAGCATCATCTGAACCAGCGGCTGTCCAAGACAAGTTTTCTGCAACACCGTTGCTGTTGAGATCGAACGCGACCCCGCTGGAGGCATTGGTTAGATTAAAGCCGTTTCCGCTGACATCAATGACGACGGGACAATAACAACGCCACCAACAAGCAGGCTCATCGTCATCTATTAAGAGATCACAGTCATTGTCAACGGTATCAAAACAAATGTCACAGCCATATCCATCAAGATTAGGGTCTTCGGTGAACTGGAACTGACATGGCGTCGGGGTTGGTGTCGGCGTTGGTTCGCACTTACCAAGTAAACTGCACGTCAATTCTTGACAGCAGGGGTTGTTCGCATCGCAGTCTTGGTTCTCTGACTTGCACGGCAACCCGAACATTGGCGGGTATCAATAACAAGAGTATCGTTGCAATCGTACCAAGAATGAGTAAAGCCAGTGCAATTAGGAACGGTCCCGTCACATCGGCTCTCGCAACCACTCTTGGGGCATGTCGCGCCTGCGGTATTGTTAAGGCATGCACTGAATCCAACACCGCCGCCACCGGTGCATCCTTCGTAAGAAAAATCGACTGAGGTTCCGGTTTGCCCCTCGTTATTAAAAGAACTCGCGGTACACGACGCGAAACGGCGACAATTAGGTATTGTTTGCGATGCGACAGAGAAGCAAAAGCTCAATATGAAAAAAGACACAGCGATTCTTCTAAACATATCCGCGTCTCCTTAGTTGAATCGCTTGATTAGGTACTTCTCAATTTCTGCCGCGCCGCGAGACTCGTATAGGCGACGAAGACGGCTTCGGTAAGCACTGGCTCCTTGCTCCTGACGCTGCTTATTCAATCCGAGATCACGAACAGGCAAGTCTTGTTGAAGAATAGCTATGATCGTTTCCGCTGACCTTCCGCTTCCTCTATATCTCTGAAATAACCAATCTCTATACCTTGCTGCGCCCTCGCGAATGTCCGTTATTTCAGATCCTTTTTCAGGTGCGCCCAAAGTAGTTTTGTCATCAAACTCTATGTATTCAATCTCTATCTTTAACTCTTTAATGACAGAGTTTGCATAAAACATTGGACCAGGAGGTCCGATATCGCGCGCTGCCGCCGGTTGAATCGACTTACTGGCGTCATAAAAATCCGGATGAATAACCGTATCAAATGTCTGAAAATGTGCATCGCCAACTACCTTACCGCTAGATTCGACGACTACAGAATAGGAGACACTACCGGCAAGAATGGCTTTGTTTGTATTGTTCCGCAAAAGGCAAGAAAAGTTATCCAACCTATCTGGTGAGGCCAGATGAGCGTTTTCACACTCTAGTTTGACGGGGATGAGGCCATTCCTCGCCTCTAATTGCTTCACGATGATAGGAATTACTGTGTGTTTTTGTTGAGAGATCTGAGCTCTCTCGGAGAACCCCCACAAGCAAAAGGAAAGAAAAACAAGGATCGTAACCTTCAGCAGAATGCTATTGGGAAAGGATATTCTCATATGTCACCTTAGCGCGAACAAGCATTTTGGACACTGATCAGAACGAAGACCACATTTTATTTGTCTACGGATGGTCTGTCTCAAGGACGAAGGCGATTACGCACCCGAGAAGTAGTTCAGTTCTGAGCGCCTACAATGTTAACCCGTCAAGTAGCGATTCTCCACAGGACGGCGACAAGCGTTCGCCGCTCTCAGTTTCTCCAAACCCACATAGTTTTGAAAGGGTCCTTAAAAGGCAAAGAAGGCCGAGAGTCGCGGCTGTGCGTTCAGCCTCGGCGGGGGTTGCTTGCTTGATAGCTTGGAGGATAAAGCGAGGTTTTTGGGCAAACGGCCCTTTATGGGTAAGCCACCAAAATCCAGTTTCCCTCTAACATTCTTTGGCGCTTAGCAGCCTGACAGAATGTCAGGGCTGACAAAAAATCGCAGGTTTGTTCCCCCTTTTCGGTTTGCCCACGTCAATAAATCCCCGCAAAAATCTGAGCAAACCTGCGTTTTTCCTTCTCGTGGTGGAACGCCCGCCCACATCGCCACGCGCGGCACGGCCCTTGTAATGGAGGGCTCTGGCTGATTGTCTTCCACAGTTGGTCGTTCAATTACAAGGAAATCACAAACTTCGATTGGGAGTGATTTGGGAAGTTCAAAGAGTAGTAACTCGCTTGCCCACCCTCACAATTCAAGGAGACAAACAACATGTTCAACTCAAAAAAGAAAATTGCCGCGCTCACGCTCGCGACGCTTTCGCTGCTCGCGGTCACTGCTGTTGGTTTCGCCCAGCGCCACCAACTGATTGCTGCCATTGCTCGCCCGGAGGTCAAGGTGCAGTTGTCAGCCGCCGTTGAGCGAGAATCCGAGCTTGTGCCTTTGGAGAAAGCTTCAGCGGTCAAGCCGGGTGAAGTGCTGGACTGGACCATCGTGTCTGAGAACAGCGGCAACGCGGCAGCGCACGACTACAAAACCGTGGCGCGCATTCCGCGTGGCACCGAGTTCATCGCGGGTAGCGCGAAAGCCGACGGCGCGAAGGCCGTTTATAGCATCGACAACGGCAAGTCGTTTTCCGACAAACCGACTGTCGAAGAGAAGCAAGCGGACGGAACCGTGAAGCGGGTCGCTGCTCCGGTGGCGATGTACACGGACATCCGTTACGAATGGTCTGATCCGCTCGCCCAGGGCGGCAAGCTTACTGCTTCCTACAAACTGCGCGTCAAGTAATGCGCGCCTCACGACCTGCCAATCTATTTCCCAATCTAATGAGGACCACCATGAATAACCCACGAAAAAATTCTACGGGCGCTAACACGCTTCGGCTGCTGGTTGCAGCGCTGATCGTGTTGGCTTTCTTCGGTCGCGCCGCCGCGCAAACGCCCGGCGGCACTGTGATTTCGAACCAGGCGAGCGCCACCTATTCTGACGGCACGAACAGTTACTCGACGGTTTCAAACACCGTTACGGTAACTGTGTCGAACGTTTCCGGTCTGGTGATTACGCCAGACGCCGGCAGCAATCCGGCGGTCATCGCCGGTCAAACTGGTGTCAAATTTAGTTTCACCGTTACGAACACCGGTAACTTCAGCGACCAGGTTCACTTCGTGCCCGGTAGCGCCCACCTGAGTGGAACTGCGCCGGCCACCATCACGCAAGTGTTCATCGACGCTGACAACAGTGGTTCGTTCAACGGCGGCGACACCGACATTACCGGCGCCACCGCAGACTCTGCGGCAATCGCTCAGAACGGATCGATTTACGTGGTAGTCGAGGTTACGGTGGGTGCGGCGTCTGCGGGTCAGACTCTGCAAGTGCTGCTCGGCGATGCCGGCGGCAGTTCGCCCTACGACAATCAACCAGTGGTTGCGTCCCCAAACGAAGTGCGCACGGTTTCCGCGACCTCGGTCAACGGACAGCGTGAAGCGCGCGGCGATATCTCAGTCTCCGTCGAAAACGACGCGCGACTCGTGCTCACCTTGACCGCACCCCCAGGGCCAGTTGCGCTCGGCGGTGACATTAACTACTCAGTCGAGCTCCAAAACACCGGCGCTCGCTCCGCCACAGGCGTATCGCTCACTGGCGGCTCCGGATCGTTTGTCTACATCATCGTACCGATTCCGGTAAACACCGCGCTTAAAGCCGGGCAGACTTTCCCAGCCGGCACGCTCTTTACGACCGACGCGCTCACAACAGCGCCCTTGGCGGCAAGCTACGTATCCGTTCAACCGGCGCCCGCCAGCGTCCGCCGCATTGCGTTCCAGGTCGGCGCTAGTCTTGGTGCGGGAGCCACCAGCGCGAGCTTTCCGTTTGTCGTCGTTGTGAACACTGGCATCAACGCCAGCAACCCAATCTGGGAAATCACAGACGCGTTCGGCAGGAACTTCTTCAACAACACCATCACGGATCAATCCGGCGACGTCCTGTTCAACCAGGGCGACAGCAACGCCGACTTTAATGAACCGAGATTGGGTGTTGACCCGCCCAACGGCACTCAGGGTAACCAGCAACGCACCCTTCTGACGGCAGTCGGTTCAGTGCTGATTGGACCCAGCGGCGCTCCGGCGGCTGTCGGTCCGACCGACAACAACGACGACTACACTAACAAGAGTGTCAACACCGGTATCGCCGGCGTTGCTCCGGGCGGTGCGACAACCGCGCTCGGTCAGCTCGTGTACGTCAACACGGTCCAGAACACGGGCAACGCGAACGACACGTTTACGCTTGACGCGCCGACAGTTCCGGCCGGCTTCACCGTCGAGATTTCAACCACCGGCATCGGCGGCCCCTACACGACAGTATCGGGCGGCGGTTCCGTTTCACTCGCGATTGCCTTCGGCGCTTCGGCCGACATTCATGTTCGCATCACTGAGCCCGCCGGAAACACCGTACTCACCGGCTTCGACACAGTGATTCGCGCTACTTCAGGCAACACCCCAGCCGCAAACAACCGCACGATCGACCGCCTCTACACCGGCTTCTTGCGCTTGGTTAAGTCGTACACCGTTAGCAACGCAACTGGCGTTGGCGGCGCGACTGATGCGGTTCCGGGTGCGGTCATCACGTACAACATCGCCTACGACAACATCTCTACCTCGAATGGCGATGCGAACTGCGTGAAGCTGACGGCCCAGAACGTGGTCATCACAGAAGACGGTTTGGCTGCTCCAAATAACTGGGGCACCTTCACCACTCACACCGGCACACCCAGCGATACAGGCTCAGGCGTGGTCGTGATCGTCAACGCGACGACTTACACGGACACGATCGCCTCTCTCGCACCGGGCGCGTCGGCAGTCTTCTCGTTCCAACGTTCAATCAACTAACGGCGAGTAATCGCCACTTGCCCTTTGCGAAGCGGCGCGCCGGTTACGAAGCCTGAAATGGTGGGCGAACCGGCGGGCCGCTTCAAGCCCATTAAACCAGTGAAATTCTCACGAGCAAAAATCAAACTGATCGCGGCGGTTGTTGCGCTGGTGTTCGGAGTTGCGAGCAGTTCGTGGGCGCGTCGTACCGAGGGCTCCTCTCCCGGAGGCTCGATTATCACGAACCAGGCGCGCGCGACTTATAGCGACAGCACGGGTGAAACATTCGAGACCGTTTCCGAGACTGTCACGCTGACGGTTCTTGCCGTCGCGAGCATTACAGTCACGCCGGATGAGACTACGGCGTCCGACACTGTCGGTCCGCGCGAGCAACTTACGCGTGCTTTTCGCGTCTGCAACACCGGCAACACGCCCGATCGCGTCACGCTGACGCAAAGCAGCATCACTTTGCCGGCGGTAATCACTGCGCTGTACTTCGACAATGATGGCAGCGGTACGGTGACTGCCGGTGACGAGCTGATTACGCTCAACCAGACTGTCTCGCCGCAGCTCGCGCCCAACGGCTGCGTTAGCGTGCTTGCCGTCATCGACACGAATGACGTCGCGGCGCAAAGCACGCTCACGATTTCGATCACGGCGCGGTCTACTGCTTCCGGCGCGGTAAATGGCCGCAACGAGGACGCGGGAACAATCATCAACGCCGTCGGCTCCGGCGCCCGCCTGACCGATCCGGTGGCCGCCAGCCTGCCGCCGAACAAACTCGTAAACGGCGGCACGCAGGCCGTCGTGAGCCTGGGTAGTCAGTTCACTTACACCATCGCGTTCCGCAACAGCGGCGATACGGCGGCGCGTAACGTGGTAATGACCGACCAGTTGCCATCGACAATTGAATGCGTTCCGAGTTCGCTGAGAATCAACGACAACCTGGTTTCGGACGCCATCGACGCTGACGAAGGATCGGTGGTGAACAACACGATTCAGGTGCGCCTTCCGCGTGTGGATCCCGCGCAGGCTTTTCGGGTCACTTTCAGTGCTCGTCTGACGAACGCAGTCCCGGCCGGCGTCGGGGTGGTCAACAACGCGCGCTTCACGTCCGACAACGCACCGCCCGCGCAGACAACGGATGCGGTTGTCGTAGCCGATCCTTTAGGCCTGGTGTTTGCCGCTCGGGGCGGCAGCTCAGCGCCGATTGCGGGAGCGCGCATCGAGTTGTTTGCCAACGCAGACGGCACGAATCTGGTGACGTTGCCGGCGAACAGCGGCTTTGTGCCAAACGGCGCGAACGCGAATCCGTTTGCCACTGATTCCGCAGGTCACTTCAGCTTCAAGTTGTCATCGGAATCGATAGTCGGCGAAACAGTCTATTTCATGAAGATCTCCGCGCCCGGATTCCTGACGCGAATGATTCAACTGACGTTGCGGCCGACCCACAATGATTTGTTCGCATTGACTGCGCATGCCGTTGACGGACAGGAGTTGGCAGACTCAGCGTTTGTTCTCGTCCGTAACGACATCACTATCGAAGACCTTGCCGCGCTCGTGATGAACATTCCGATGTTCGAAGCGAGGGGGCTGCAAGTGATTAAGTCAGCCGATCGCGCACGCGTCGAAATCGGCGACATCGTGACCTATCGAGTCGAAGTTCATAACCCGACTGCAGCAACGCTCAGCAATGTTACCGTCGAAGATCGCTTGCCTGAGTCTTTCCATTACGCCGAAGGCTCGGCTCTGCTTTCGACCGGTTCAGCGCCACAGCAATCGATCGAACCGCAGGTTAATGGTTCGACACTCTTGTTCACAATTGGTGATTTGCCGGCTGGTTCGACGGCGAGGCTGCTCTATCGCGTGCGCATCGGCGTGAATGCCGGCGAAGGCGATCGCGAAAACGTAGCGGTAGCCTCGGGCTCGTTCCCGTCCGGTGAACGCACAACCAGTTCTCAGGCGCGCGCCACTGTATTTGTTGCCGCGGGTGTCTTTTCCGCGCGCCAGGTGTTGCTCGGCCGCGTGTTTGTTGACACGAACCAGAACGGCCAGTTTGATGACGGCGATCGGCCATCGCCTGGCGTTCGTCTTTATCTGAATAACGGTCAATCAGTAATTACCGACTCAGAAGGCCTCTACAATTTTCCGGCGTTGAACGACGGCTCGATCGTTATCTCACTCGATCCCGTCAGCCTGCCATCGCACTACGCACTCTCTGATGGTGGTCGATACTCGGGCAAGAGCTGGACGCGACTGCTGCGCACGCCGATTGGCGGCGGCGGTTTGCTGCGACAGAACTTCGCGTTGATTGAGACGAGGTCAGAACCACCAGCGTCAGCCGGTGGGTCAAGCACTCAAGCTTCGCCAGAACCCGTGTCAGTACTTGGAGCAGTAGCGACGGAATCTAATGGGGCCGGCAGGGATGCCGGCGCACCGCAGGCAGGGATGCCCGCGCTCCAAACCCCCGGTACCTACGAGTTAGCTTCGAACGAAGACCTCGAGCCTGTTCCGGCGGGTACGGTCCGCGTCGTTTCGCCGAAGCCGAACAGCGTGATCATGACGCCGGCGCTCGAAGTGGAAGCCGAAGTCGAAATTGACTCGACTGTGAAGGTCGAGATCAATGGCGAGGAAGTTTCGGACAAGAACATCGGCAAACGTCGTGTCGATCATAAGAACAAAATCACAGGCTTCACTTTTGTCGGCCTCAACGTACGTCCGGGGCCGAACAAGCTGCGCATCACTCCGATTGCGGCAACTGGTTCCGCGGGACAGCCTCAGGAATTTGTTGTCATGGGTCGCGGCCCGGCGCGTCGTCTGGAAATCGTCACTGAGAAAACTGAGATTCAAGCCGGCGGTTCGGATTCGACAATTGTGCGCGTCAGCGCGTTTGACCAGTGGGGCAATCCTGCGTCCGATGGCGACATTGGCTTGGAAACTTCGCTTGGCGAACTGGTGCGAAACGTCGCGGCCGCAAACGACAAAGACAGAACGACGTCGCTCGATAAGAACAAGTCTAGCGCTCCTTTGGTTCTGAAAATTCAGGGCGGCGCAACGACTGTGAAACTTGTGAGCGCCGGCGCCCCGGGCGACGCTCGGCTACGCGCAACCACCGGGCAGGCGGAAGCTGAAGGCCTGGTGCGCATCACCGCTGAGGTTCGTCCGCGAATGCTCGTCGGGATGGCTGAGATGAGTTTCGGCAAAGGCATCCCGGAAGTTGGTTTGCGCCGCGAAGAAGGAAACTTCCGTAGCCGCCTCAGCTTCTTCTACAGCGGCAAACTTTTCGGCGACAACATGCTGACGCTCTCGTACGATTCGCAGCGTCCGATCAATCGCACTGCCGGGCGTGATCGCTTGTTCCAGCTCGATCCGAATGACCGCGTGTATCCGCTGTTCGGCGATTCATCGACGCGCTTTGAAGCCGCGCAGACTAATTCGAAGCTCTATGCGCGCATCGATCGCAAACGGTCGTACTTGATGTTCGGCGATTTCGAAGCCGACATGAACGCGCCGCTGATGGGTTACGGCCGGAAGCTGACCGGGGTGAAGCTTCATCTCGAAAATTCAGGCGGCGACGGCATCACGTTGACCGGCGCACGCCCCGACACCGCGTTCGCGCGCGATGTGTTTGCGGCGGGCAGCCTCGGCATCCTGCAACTTTCGAGTGCTGAGATCCTGCCGGGATCCGAGAATGTCATGCTCGAGATTCGCGACCGGCGCAATCCGGAAGTCGTCATCTCGCGCGAGACGCTGACGCGGGGAATTGATTACAATCTCGATCCGGTGACGGGTCAGGTTTTCTTCCTGCGCTATATCTCGACGTTCGATTATCTGCTGAACCTGACGCAGATCGTCGTCACTTACGAGCACCGCGCGAACTCAATGAACAGCGCCGTGTACACTGCCCGCGCGCACAAGAACTTCAAATCGATCGGCTTGAAACTCGGTCTGTCGGCGGTCATGCAGACCCAATCGAACGAGGGAAATTTCTTCCTCGCCGGATTTGACGCGGAGAAGAAACTGCCGGGCAAGGGTTTGCTGCAGATGGCCTGGGCAATGAGCAACGGCGAAGTGGTCGGCACCGGAAACGTCTTCAACTCCGACGAATCGACACATAACGGCAGTGCTTATCAGATCGCGTTGCAGCAACCGCTGCCGTTCGCCAGCGCCGTTGTTCGCGGCCGCTTCCTCAGCGCGTCGGCCGGCTTCTTCAATCCGTTCGGCGGCACAGTTACGCCCGGCTCACGTCGCGGCGAAGTGAATCTGGAAATGAAACCGCTGGCCAACTCGGTCTTCCGGCTTGGATTTACCAGCGAGGACAACAAGACTGAGAACGTGGACAACAGCCGCGTGACGGTTTCCGCGGCCTGGGAGCAACTCCTGCACGAGCGCGTACGCCTGCAATTCGGCTTTGACCATCGCGCATTCTCTGACGATCTGAACAACCGCGAGGTCGACTCGAACCTGGTGACGGTCGGCGCGGAAGTAAAAGTAACTGACAAGCTGCAATTGACGGTGAAGCGCGAACAAAACCTTGGTGAAGCCGATCCGAGCTATCCGAACCAGACGACGCTCGGCGCGACCTATCAGGTGAGTTCGTTAACGAAGCTGTTCTTCACGCAGCGACTGGCTTCGGGAACCATCACGCCGATTGGCGACTACACAAACACCGGTTTCGCGTTCACGTCGGCCCGCCGCGAGACGGCGTTCGGCGTCGAAACGCGGTTCGGCAAATACACTTCGATGGTCGGCCGATATCAACTGGAGAATGGGATCAGCGGCACCGACAGTTTTGCAGTCATTGGATTGCAAAATCGTCTGCCGCTGACCAAAGAGTTCTCACTCGAGCTCGGTTTCGAGCGCGGCTTCCATTTGACTGGCCCGAACGAAAGCTTCAACAGCGCGACGCTGGGATTTGGCTGGCAGCCGAACGAAGACTTCCGCGCCAATGCGCGTTACGAATTTCGAGATCGCAACGGCAACGGTCAATTGTTTGCGGCCGGTGCGGCCGGCCGGGTGCAGGAAGGCGTCACTGCGCTCGCGCGTGTTCAGTGGTCACGCGGCGCGTTTGGCCAGAGCGACAACTCGGCCTTTGACGCGACTGCGGCCGTGGCGTTTCGTCCCATCGACTCGGATCGACGCGGATTGTTGTTCACCTACACACATCGATCTCTAAACCAGTTGTCGGCTAATAATGGCTCGCCGACGCGTGATCGGATCGACTCGCTTTCGACTGACGCTTACGAGCAGCTGACAAAGCGGCTCGAACTCTACGGCCGGTTCTCGCTCCGCTTCACCGGCAACGGCCAGCCCGAGCTGCCGTTCGTTTCGAACCTTTCATACCTGGCGCAGGCGCGCGCGCAGTATTTAATTACGGACCGGATTGATTGGGCGGTGGAAACTCGCGCGCTGTTCCAACCGTCTTCCCACACGATGCGCTCGACCTACGCAACCGAAATGGGCTTCTGGGCGATTCCTGATTTGCGTTTGGGTGGTGGCTACAACTTCACCGCCGTCAGCGAACCCGAAGGTGCGCGCGTACTGCCCACGCGGCGCGGCTTCTACTTCACGATCAGCACAAAGCTTTTCAATCTCTTCAATCTGTTCGGGACTTCCAATCACGGGTTGGCGGGTAGCAGCGCCTCTCCGGTACAGCCTGAGAAGAAGTAACGCCTCACGATCACTTCAAATGCCAAGACGACCAGCATCGGGATTCTTAAGCAACCCTGTCAGTCTGTTTGCTGTCCGGGCTTTGGTGCTGGTGTTGTTTTTCGGAGTCTGGTCTGTGAGCGCCGCGTACGCGGCGATAACCGTTCAACCTACGACATGGAATGTCATCGGTCTGGACAGCAACAACGTAAATACCGGTCCCGCCGCATATCCCGTCGGCGTGCGCGTTTGCAACACCGGGGGCGCGCCCGTGACCAACGTCACCGGCAATTTCGTTTGGGACAGCTCCAATATCTATATCAATCTCAGCGGACCGAGCACCATTAACGTGCAAACGTTGGCGGCGGGCGCCTGTACCGACATCTATTTCACGGTGGCGATCACCCGGACCAGCGCCGCGTATAACGCGACGCGCAGATATCACATCACGGTTACCGGTGACGGCGTTTCTTCCGTGACCACACCGACGCCGCGGGAAATCTATGTGGAAAAGATCATTTCGCAGAATCGGAATTCCGTGAACTCGATCAGCGGGCCGACCACCGTCTATGTCGGGCAAACTTACCAGTACACAGTCAACGCGAGCACGGCAACCGGTGGATATGAGCAACTCCAGGCCTTTCTCGAACTGCCGAACATCATCTTCCAGGTCCTATCAATTGCCACTACTTACACCGCCCCGAGCGGGGGTACCAATGACAAGTTTTATGCTGATGCTTGTGGTTGGGAGAATAATCCCCTCAGTTCCAACTATCGTGATTGCGTTGGCCCGGACCAGTATCCGGGTGGAAAAGCAGGCGGCAATGTAGTTACGACTTACACGGTCAAGGTGCTGTCAACCGGCACAACGACGGCGGGCACGGCGATCCTGGACTTCTCCGGCAGCAGTTATCACTACAACAATGATTACGGAGACACGGTTATTTCGATCACCGCTCTGCCCCCACCGCTCACGTTGAGCAAGATTGCCAATCCGACGAACCCGATCGCCGGATCGACAGTTACTTACACCCTGCGGGTTACGAATAGCGGGTCGGCTAGTTACACGCTCACAGATTTCGTTGACACTCCGCCCACCAGCCCGGCGACTCCGACTTATGTTTCGGGTTCTTCAACTTTCAATGGCGCGTCGATTTCCAATCCGGTGGCGGCAGGTTCAACCCGGACATGGACCGGCAGTTTTGTGGTGCCGGGGGGAACAACCCGGGACCTTACCTATCAAATGGTGATGCCCAGCACGCCCGGCACTTACAACAATTCAGCGATCGCGCACGTGAACGAATTTCAGATCGATACAACCCAAAGCACCGCGGACAACGCTCCGGCCACTGCTTCCGTAACCATCGCGCCGCCTGACATGACCATTGCGAAGACCCACAGCGGCAACTTCACGCGGGGACAAGTCGGGGCGACTTACTCGATCACCGCGACCAATTCCGGTTCTGCCCCGACGAGCGCCGCGGTTTCAGTGACTGATACGTTGCCGGCCGGTTTGACGGCAACCGCCATCAGCGGCACCGGATGGACTTGCGTGCTGGCCACGCTGACATGCACCCGCAGTGATGCGCTCGCTGCCGGAGCCAGTTATCCGGTTATCACGCTGACGGTCAACGTCGCTAACAACGCCGCTTCGAGTGTGACCAATTCGGTGGCCGTTTCAGGCGGAGGAGAAACCAATACCTCGAATAACACGGCTACGGACGTCACCACGATTACGCAATTGCCCGACATGACGATTGCGAAGACTCACACGGGTAACTTCACCCAAGGCCAAACCGGTGCGACCTACACCATCACCGCCACCAACTCGGGCTTTGCGGCCACCAGCGGAACCGTGACGGTTACCGATACTTTGCCGGCCGGTCTGACCGCGACCGCCATCAGTGGTACCGGATGGACCTGTGTCTTGGCGACGTTGACCTGCACTCGCAGCAACGCCTTGGCTGCCGGCGCAAGCTATCCGGCGATCACGGTAACGGTGAACGTGGCCAACAATGCTCCTGCAAGTGTTACCAACTCAGTCAGTGTTTCCGGCGGTGGGCAAACGAACACCACTAACGACACGGCGACTGATCCGACGACAATCAACCAGTTGCCCGACATGACGATCGCGAAGTCGCACACGGGGAACTTTACACAAGGCCAAACCGGTGCGACCTACACCATCACCGCCACCAACTCGGGCTTTGCAGCGACCAGCGGAACGGTGACCGTGACTGACACTTTACCGGCCGGTCTCACCGCAACTGCCATCAGCGGCACGGGCTGGTCCTGCGTGTTGGCTACGCTGACCTGTACGCGCGCCAATGCACTGGCTGCCGGCGCCAGCTATCCGGCGATCGCAGTCACGGTGAACGTGGCCAACAATGCTGCTGCCAGCGTGACTAACTCAGTGAGCGTTTCCGGCGGTGGCCAAACGAACACCAGTAATGACTCAGCGACTGATCCGACGACAATCAACCAGTTGCCTGATCTGACTATCACTAAGACTCATACCGGCAATTTCACACAGGGACAAACCGGCGCCACGTACACAATCACCGCTACTAACTCCGGTTTCGCAGCGACCAGCGGAACTGTCACGGTTACCGATACTTTGCCCGCCGGTCTGACGGCGACCGCGATCAGCGGCACCGGTTGGTCATGCGTATTGGCGACGCTGACATGCACACGCAGCAACGCCCTGGCCGCAGGCTCCAGCTATCCGGTGATTACGCTCACCGTGAATGTCGCGGTCAATGCCCCGGCGAGTGTTACCAACGCGGTTTCAGTTTCCGGGGGTGGCCAGACAAATACGACCAACGACACGGCAAGTGATCCGACGACCATCAATCAGGTTGCGGATTTAACGATCGTCAAATCGCACACTGGTAATTTCAGCCAGGGTCAGACGGGCGCGACCTACTTAATTACAGTTACGAATTCCGGCGCCGGGGCTACCAGCGGAGTTGTCACGGTTACTGATACTTTGCCGGCAGGCTTAACCGCGACGGCCATAGCGGGTACAGGCTGGAGCTGCGTGCTCGGTACTCTGACATGCACGCGCAGCGATGCGTTGGCGGCCGGATCAAGTTATCCGGTAATCACTCTGACGGTGAACGTCGCCGCAAACGCGCCGGCGAGCGTGACCAACACCGCGAGTGTTTCAGGCGGCGGCGAGGCTAACACTTCGAATAACAGCGCCGACGACCCGACCACGATTAACGCCAGTCCGCCCATCATCAGTTTAGTGAAGAGTGTCAGTCCGAGTGGCGTACAAATTCCCGGAACCGATCTCGCTTATACAGTTACCTATACAAACAGCGGGGGAATGCCGGCGAGCAGCTTCATCATCATCGATCCGAATCCGGCTAACGTGGATCCGCTCGAACGTGTATTCCACAACGTCGATTTCAAAATCGGTTCGATGACCAGCGCCCCCGGCACCAGCGGCCTCGTCGCAACCTTCTCGTATTCGAATGACGGCGGCGCGACCTGGACGTACACGCCCGTCAGTGGCGGCGGCGGGGCGCCAGCCGGTTACGATCGCAACGTGACGAATATTCGCTGGAGCTTCGCCGGAAATCTCAGTCAGACATCACCCAACAACACCGGCAGCGTGGGTTTCACCGCGCGCATTCGATAACCTGCAAAATCGTAGAACGAGACCAGACGCTCAAAGGAGTTTCTAATCGGCTATGACAAGTTCAAAGTGCAGACAATGCGGACTAGTAAGTCCGATCCACGTCTCAGCGTGTAAGCGCTGTGGTTTTTCTTTAACTGCCGATGACGCTCCAAACACGCCGCCTGAAGCTGTTCAGAAAACCGTACCAGCGACAGACGAACAACCCGGCGTGCAGAGCTTTCAAACTGCGCCGGCTGTTTGCAGTATCTGCGGGACCAACAATGACGTTGTGGTGCGGAGTTTCCAAAGAACCCACGTGCCTGGCTGGGTCTGGTTCTTTCTGCCGGTTGGGATTCTGATCGCCGGAATTCTTGCGCTTGCTCTTCAGGTGAAACACACTCTATCCCTTCCGGTTTGCGCGAAGTGCAACCAGCGGCATTCGTGGACAGGTGTCGTTTCGTGGCTTTCAATCATTGCTTGTATTTTTCTGCTGTTCATGATGATCGGATTGGCTGTCGCTCTCAATTCGGGGTTTGTTTTCCTGGGCGGGTTTGGAGTGATCGCGACGGTCGCTTACCTTGCCGGCCGGTACGACCGCAAAGCGAACCCCCGATATACTCAATTCACGAAAACGCGTGTGGAAATTGATGTTCCGGGGCAGGGAAGAATCGTGGTTTTCGACGCGCCAATGGGCTGGCTCGGACGTTCGAACGCAGGCCCAACCACCGCGTAACGCTTGCAGAAAATAACTCGCGGTGGGCCCGTAGCCAGCTGCCCGGTCGATTCTCACGCGGCGCGTAGCGCTGTGTCAGAACGGCCGAACGGTAGCGACCCGATCAGTAATCAACCTGGGATGTGAAGTCAGTATCGTCCGCCGTAGCGGATGGGTTAAGCCGTTGGAACAGAGCGGCAGAAGAATGCCTGTCAGCCGTAAGCTGATAGTTATTGGCTTCGTTTCGCGCCGCCCCGGTGAACTCTGGTGTTATTGCTCGCAGACGGTCGCATAGCAATCAACAATACAACTGTTGAATCCGTCGTGACACTGCTGTTGCTCCTCGATCGGGAACCTGGCCAGGCACCTATCGTATTCCCTCTGGCATCTACCTTGACACTTAACGCAAGGATCGGGCGGAACAGCTTTTGTCGTATGACTGGGAGAAAGCGAAGTGAATGTGAGCGCCAGCGCGAAGAAGATCATCGTGGCGCACAGGACGAGTTTCCTTCTCATAGTAGACTCCTTCCAGTTTAGAGAGTGCGAAGCTTGATCAGGGTGACGGTCTTATAACACCTTCAACTGAAAGTCAATTATCTTCTACGAGTTAATTGAGGCCGGACCGCGTCGTTGAATCAGAGCGGCGGCGAGCGGCTGACAGCCGTCAAGTGATAGTTGTCAGCAAGATAGTTCAGTTCACACGCGCCTTACTGGCTCCATCTTCTCGCGCGTGTGCTGTGGCCGCTCATGACCGGAGTGCCGGCATTTGCAGTAGCGCTCGTGGGAGCTAAAGTGCTGGCGCTGGTTTCACCACCTGAGCGTGACGGTCACTGAATCACAAACACATCATCGTTTAGCGGCTCTCATCCAAGGCTGCTCAGCAGTCCTAAAGACGAGGCTGCGTAGGAGTGTGTCTTGCCACTGATCAGAGGTCAGGCGTCAAGCCAGCCGCGATCATGGTTCAGCAGAGACAGCCTGCGCTCTGGCATTGCGTGACCGCGCCACAAGTCTCGCTTACCACTCATCTTCGTCGTTAGACACTCGCACAGTCATTTGCAAATCTATTGACACGCAAATCCAAGTCTGATATTTAGCAGCCGTTTATCCGGACGTGGGGTCTCTCGATCCTTCAAACAGATCCAAGACCCACAGCAGTCACAGTTCAGTTATTCGATCGAGCTTGGGGCGTGTTGAGCCGCCCGACTTCGGGCGACACGTTCTGCATGTTACCACCCGTCTAACCAAAGGAGTGCCGATGAAAAAAGGATCGATTGCCCTGGGATGCGTCTTCCTTCTAACGTTTGCATTTGTTCTCTGGCAAATGCCGAAGTCTGTAGATTCTGAATCCGCGGCGTTTGCCCAGAGGAATCCGGCGGCGCTGTTTGCATTTCGTGACAGCGCCGATACGGCTCCCTCCGGTTGGCCAGGCCCAAAATTTCAACTGAGCCACAATTATCCAAAGGTGCGTCCGAAGTGTGATGCTCCCTGGCTGAAACGTCAGGTCAATTTCAATGACCCAAATCCAAAGTGGGAAGACTGGAAGGGGTATGTCCAGGACATCATCGATTACGTGGCAGAAGGACAGGATCCGAATCTGCCTGACAATGTTGGCTGGAAGTCCGAGGTCAACGGCGAGACACGCTGGTTCCACATTCCCTGGATGGCCTATGACCCGCACGCGGGAAGGGAATTTGTCCACGGCTTGACCAATGAACTCTCCACCGCGCTTTCGACCTTCCTGAACGATGAGGACATTGAACGCGCCAGCGGCAACATGAAGGCGGACGGTGCCAAGAAGGTCAACGGCGACGAGCCGCTTTTCGAGACCTGGTCCGTCGGGATGTACAACCCCTGCGGTGCGTGGTCCATCGGGCAGGCTTTTCCCGCTTCCGGCGCACCCGCCACCTACCGGGATCCGAAAACCGGGCGTCTCCTGGCTCGAGGGCTTCCGTTCACTGAGGGAACGGTGGTCATGAAGCTTTTAAATACGACGGCGAGTGCCGAAAGCGGCGTGAAGTATCTGAAGAACTCGACGAGTTGGCAGGCGAACGGCCACAAGAAATTTGTGCCGCAGCCGACCAAGGCTTCTGACTACGCCACATACGACCGCGCAATTACAACTGTGCATTTGATTCAGGTTGATCTGGCCGTCATCGATCCGCGTTCGCCGACGCGTTGGGTGTACAGCACGCTCGGTTATGACGGTACTCAGCCAGGGCCAACCGTTTGGAGCCGTCTGGTGCCACTCGGAGTGCAATGGGGTAGTGATCCGCAAACATTTCCAGCTGTGCCACAGGCCCAAAGTAAACCACCATGGCAAACGGTGCTGGCGCCGACCGACTTGCCCGAGCACTATGGGTGTAAGAAACGCTTTGCGGGCGTCGTTGATAACCCGTCGTCGAGCTGCGTCTCTTGCCACATGGGCGCTTACGCGGCTGCGCCGGGAGAAATTATCAAGCAAGGACAAAACGTCCCGCTGATCTTTGTTCCCACTTCCATGTGCCAGAACTACACGCCGGCAGCTCAGAGTTATTTCTCAAATTACAAGTACCCGATGCCGTACCCGGGTTCGACGGGTCCGATTAAAGCGGCGATTCCGCTGGATTCGTCATTGCAGCTTCAAGTGGCCTATGCCGAGTATGCGCAATTCGTAAACGGACACCAATAAAAACGGCGGCGCCATCTGGCGAGAGGTTTGCTGGCGATTTCGAGGACGGAGTTGAAATTGCGCCGGCCATCGCCACTTTGCAGTTAAGTTCTTCTCTCAAGCTGAGAACAGTTGTGGAGGATCAAACATGACCCCAATCAACAGACGCGAGTGGCTTCAACTGATGGCGGCTTCCGGTATCACATTGGCGGCCGACAGAGCCATCGGTCAGCGGCAGCGGCCGGCGCCGTTGCAGCTTGAAGCAAAGTGGATCAGCAAGACTCTCAACGGCCATAGGGTCATGCTGCGCAGTTACAACGGTCAGGTCCCCGGCCCGCTGTTGACAGCCAGGCCCGGCGAGACGCTGAACATCCGATTGAAGAATTCGCTGTCTGCCCCGCGCAACGCCCCGGCCAGGGGAGCAATTCCTCCCGGCGTGTCAACGAAATGGAACGGCGACCATAACGTGCCGCACGATTTTGAAGTGACCAACCTGCACACGCACGGCTTTGACACGGTACCTCATCTGTTCACGCCGCTGGGCACTTCCGATCCGGCGTCGTCGATGATTGCCATCAAGCCCGGACAGTCTTTCGATTACGCTTTCCCGCTTCCGGAAGATCATCCGCCCGGCTTCTATTGGTATCACCCGCACCATCACGGCTCGACCGCCGTGCAGGCCGTCACCGGCATGGCCGGAGGCATAATCATTTACGGCGACATTGACGAGGTTCCGGAGATCAAGGCCGCCAGAGATATTCCCCTCGTGATTAACGACATCGGCCTGTTTCCGCACGAGACAACGCCGGGTCTTTGGCTCTACGCGCCCACGCAAAACGCCATCTGGCAAACCTTCGGCGGCAACGTGACTATTTACGATCCCGCGACGAAAAAGAACGTACCGACCAAGCTCAAAGGCGGTTTCACGACGGGCGATTATCCGCTGCGCTACTACCTCTTGAACGGCCAGCCGTTTTATGAGGAAACGCACAACGCCAACATTCCCACCGAGCCGTTGGGGGCGCAACTGTCTTACCAGAAGTTCACCGTCGCGCCCGGCGAAGTCGTGCGCTTCCGTATGCTCAATGCCTGCTCAGACAATTTCATGCCCATCCTG
The DNA here is from genome assembly GCA_049273695.1 of Pyrinomonadaceae bacterium. Lineage (GTDB taxonomy): Bacteria > Acidobacteriota > Blastocatellia > Pyrinomonadales > Pyrinomonadaceae > UBA11740. The sequence continues at coordinate 5,232 of JBASRE010000002.1, read as the reverse complement.
ATCGAAGGGCACGATGTACATCTGCTCGCATTCGACGGCGTAAACTTTACGGCGCCCCGAACCGTCCCTGCGCCCCCCGGCAATTGTCCAGGGCCGCAGTTTTCGCTAGCCCCGTCCAATCGCGCCGAGTTCCTCATCAGGGGTTCAACCACACCGGGCACCTACCGGATCATGGAACTCGGACAGACCGAGCAATTCCTCGTGAGCGATGCCAAGGTGATCGCCGTCATTGAAGTCACCGGGACGGCGAAGAACATGAATCTGCCGGCGACGCTGCCCACACCCAGCCGCTATTACCCGCTCATCAAGCCGGACGAGATCAAGCGAAAGCGCACGGTGGTCTTCAACGCCAACTTCCCTGCGCAGAAGAATGTGTATGTCGGTTTGGATTTCCAGATCAACGATCAGCTCTATGACGAGCACGTTGTCCCGGCCGACGACCGTGTGAAGCTGGACACCGCCGAAGAATGGACGCTACAAGTGCCCGACCATGATCACGGCGGCACGGAGGGACACCCCTTCCACATCCACGTCGATCACTTCGAGGTCATCAGCGTCGGGAGCGCGCAGTTGCCGCCCGGCACAATTCACGACACGATTTGGGTCCCCAAGAACACTTCGGTCGTCATCCGCCTGAAGTTCCTGGGGTTCAAGGGCAAGTCGGTTTACCACTGCCACATTCTGCCGCACGAGGATACCGGCATGATGCAGAATTTCCTGATTGAATGACGACGCCGCAGCGCGGTAAGGAGACGCGGCCGCGGCGCCTTTCACTCACTGAATCACAAAAACATCAGCGCTTAACTCCTGATTGAACTTTGCTTCCTTGACCTTGTAATCGGCAAAGTATGTGCCCTGAGTCGATTCTATACGCTGCGAAAAGCTCATAGCCACAAGCACGCCTTCGAATTCTTTGAACTTCGAGTTTTCGATGCCGAAAGTGTAACCGCCATACGGAATCAAGTACTGCGTGACGCGAGCGGTCGTTGGGTCGATATAGAAGTCGGTGGTGTTGCCTGCGGCATCGACGATGCGAAAGCCGCGCAGCTTCTTTTTGTCGGGCAAGCCAGAGACGGTAAAACCGGGCTGATCGTATTTGGCCAGGACAGGCAGGCCGAATCTATCTGCGGGCGGCATTTCCACACCGGGCATCGAACTGTACGATTGTTGCCCATCGTACACTTGCTTGAACTGGAAGACCGGCGCCGCATCCACGTCGAGCCGCATCTTCGGGCCCGCAGTTACCAGCGAAAACTTTCCGGGAAGCGCGCGCGCACTGTTCGGGGCGTAAAGTTCGACGCTCCCGACCAGCCACATGTTTTTCAGGTTCTTGAATTTGTCGCCACCCTGCGCAGCCAGCGCGGCGCGCGCGAGTTCAACCGGCGTGCTGTTGGCGTTGATTGCCGGCGGCGCCGGAATCGCCGCACTGGCATTAGAAGCTGAACTGCCGTTGGCGGCTGGGGGTGTGCCGGTTGTCGCCGTTTGCGCGAACGCTGTTGCCGCAGAAAAGACCACGAGCAGCAGGCTTAACGTGAGTTTTTTCATTGTGACTCTCCTGAGAATGACGAGATGGCTCTCGTCAAGATATCTGGCATCGGGGAAAAAAGAATCCCGAAGCCTTGGATAAAAACTTAAGGCTCCGGGATTTATTACGCCCACGCCAGGCGTAAGTTCAGAAATTAAAGCGCAGATTCAGAAAGACGCGCCGGTTGCCTGCGCCGGTGCTGCCACCGCCGCCGCCGCCGAAGCCTCCGAAACTGCCGGCGAGTCCGAGCGACTGGCCAAAGTTCGTCGAAGTTAGATTGCCCTCAGGCCGTCCCAAATTCACCTTATTGAACAGGTTCTGGACGTTAATCGAAACGTTCAGCGAGTATCGACCTGCGCCGCCGCCACCCGGGCCGCCCATCATCATGCCGCCACCCGGAGGACCACCGGGACCACGTTGACCACCGGCGCCGGGGACCGACGGGGCCGCGCCGCGACCACCGCCACCACGTTGGCCGCCGCCACCACCACCGGCTGACGCGCGTGGGGCTGACTCACCGCCAAAGGTGAAGGTCTTGCCGACACGAAGGTTAACCGAAAGTGAGCCGGGACTTTGTCCGTAATTGCGCGGAATAAATTCGTTGCTGGTGCTTGAAAAATCAAAGGTGCTGCACCGCGAAGTATTGTTAGGGTTCGTGCAGAAGGCATTCAACTGCGCGAAGGTCGGCCGTTCGTTGTACGCACGGTCGAGGTTCAAGTCCTGGCCAGTCGTGATATTGAACGGCGGGCCGGTGTTCGCAATGACGAACGGATTAAAGGTCAGTCCCCACCACGGCGATGTGATGGTGCCGAAAATCGTGAAGCGATGCCGCACATCACCTGACGTGCGACCGTTTTCGATCGATAGATCGTAGGAATTCATCGGCAGGCCGCTGCCCCCGAATCCATCAAAGTCACCGCTGGCTTTGGCCAGACTGTAGTTACCCGAAAGTGAAAGCCTTGGGTTAAGCCGGCTGTTAAAGCCGACAAACATTTGGCTCATCCGGAAGTTGCCGCTCGACTCGTACTGATAGATGTCGCCGGCTCCGGCGATAGGCCGAGTCGTGAAAGTCGGCGGCAGCGGTGCATTAATGTCACGCAGACGGATGCCGTGAGTCATGCGCATCGTGTACGCGCCGACAAACATGGTGATGTTCTTTGGCAACTGACGTTCGACTTGCAAGCCCATCAGGTACAGGTTCGGCGCTTGAAGATTCGAATCAACCCGGTAAACCGTCTGCTGAGTCGGCGGTATCAGGGCGAGCAGGGCATTGTTAGGTACAACCGGGAATATGTTGAGCAGCGCGAAGTTGGCAGTCGCGGCCTGCTCAGCCGCCGTCGGTGGTCGCTGCACGCCATTCTCGCGAATGATTGTTTCCGGGACTGCGAACTGAAGTTGATTGAGCCCATTGAAACGATTCGCCTGGAGCGTCTGACCTTCACTAAAGCGGTTGTAGAAGACGCCGATGCCGCCGCGAATAACCATTTTCGGCGGCCGCGTCGCTTGAGCACCGCCGCCAGGTGACCAGGCAAAGCCAAGGCGTGGCGCGAAGTTAAATCTGCTGTCGGCGTTTGTTTGGTACTCGTACCGAAGGCCGTAGCTTAGAGTAAAGTTTGGACGTATGCGCCAATCATCCTGCGCGTAAACTCCCAAATCCGTCTGCGAAACCGACGCCTCGGGATTACCGGTATTAATGCTGAACTGCGAAGCGCCGCCGCCGAGCGTGCGGATACACTGGGTAAATGAAGCTCCGGGGCCGCAAAAGGCTTGCTGCTGCGCCGTGAGTGCTCCTTGCGAAGCAATCGCGACCGTGCGCCGATACCGCTCGATACTGCTGAGTACGACGTTCGGTCCGATGGGGTTGTTCGCCGCATCGAGTTGCGGTCCCGCGCCACCGTTAAACGACCACGCACCGCCGAAATTATTGGGGCTGATCTCTTCGATGCGGTTGTTGCGCACGCGGCCACCGAATTTAATGGTGTGCATGCCCATCTGCATCTGCGTGAAGTTGTTCAGCTCCCAGCCGGTGCGTTCGGTGGTCGCATGACCTACCTGCGAGCAGCCGATCTGGTTGCCGGTACAGCCGCTAAATGCGCCGCTGACGTTTAAAGTCGGAATCGTGTTGTTGCCCAGCGACTCGTTGCGGTTCTTTGAGAACTGGAAACGCGTTTCGTTTATGGTGGTTGCGTTAATAACGGCGGTTTCCGTTAACTGCACGTTCTGGTTCGTGGAAACGAAATCATAGGCGCGCTCAGGCAACGAAAAGTTACCCACGCCGTTGTTCTCAGTTTCATTGCGGTTGTAGTTGTACCGGCCAATCAAAGTGTTGCGCGAGTTGATCGCATACTCGATACGAGTTCCGACACCCGTGCGCTTGCGTGGTGTCAGAAAGCCGATGCCGAACTGCGTAATATTGAAGTTCTCGTCGAGAATGGTGGCGCGCACCAGTTCGTTGTCATCGGTTTCATCGCGATTGATGTCGAAAAAGAAAGACATCTTATTCGCGATGAGCGGGCCACTCACATTGCCGCCAAAATGGCGAAGCTGAAACGGCGCACGCTTGTTCGAGCTCACTGCGAACGGATTCCGCGAGTTCAAACTCTCGTCAGTAAAGTTGAAATAGGCACCGCCGCGGAATTTGTCAGTACCCGGGCGGGTGAGAATATCGATTCGACCTGAAGGCTGATCGTTTTCCGCCGCGAATGGATTCTGGTTGATGCGAATTTCCCGAATGGATTCTTTCGGCGGCATGTTGGCGCCCGAAAAACCGTCGATGAAAATCTGGCCACCGCCGGGGCCGATCGAAGGACCAGCCAGCGCCTGCAAAGCAGCCGCGAGTTCGTCCGGATCATCCGGCAATGCTTCGAGATCCTTGCCGCTAATCACTTGCTGATTCGCATTGCTCGCGGCGTCGGTATTAATCGGCGTGTCAGCCGCGACACTCACTTCGCTTTCAATCTCTGCGACCTTCAAAGTGAGCATGAGCGGATCGCGACGAGCTGTCGTGACTTCCACCTCGACCGGCTCGGACGCTGAGAAGCCGGCCGCTTCAGCGTGAATCATGTATTTGCCTGGCGTTAGGCCGTTGAATACATAACCACCATCGGCGCCCGACTGGGCCGTTTTCGGCGCGCCGCCCGAAGCATCAGTCAGCGTAACAGTGGCGCCAACAATGACGGCGCCAACTTCGTCGTTCACCGAACCGCGCAAAGTTGCGCGACCCTGTGCCGCGACAGTCGCGCAAATCGCGACCGTAAGAAGAAATGCAGATATGTAAGTTATTAGTTTTCTAGTCATCATCAATTCTCTTTCAAAGACTGCGAGCGCAGCGTGGTTAAAATGCGAGGGCGCTCATTGAGTTCGCGTTGCGTACTCGAAAAAATCACGGACCACCGCCGCCGAACATGCCGCCAAAGTTTCCTTGCAGGTCAACGTTCTGGGGTCGGGGCTGTCCGCCGCCTGCCTGCCGTTGCGCGAGCATCGTCAGCAGCGGCTCAACACCGGTGACCATTGAAACTGCCGTCAGGCGATTTTGATCCGCACCCGGCAAAGTGGACATGATGATCATGTCGCCAACTTTGATTTCGCTGATGGGAATCGTTGGCAGGCGCTCGATCATGTCCGCCATGCTCGGTCCTCCGCCTCCGGCGGGCGGGCCGCCCGGGCCACCACCGGCCGGACGTTGTCCCGCACCCGGCGCTGGAGCC